>CAZUFC010000010.1:0-6266 GCA_964619725.1 uncultured bacterium
CTGTCCAGCATTAAATTTTGAATCGACAATCGAGTTTATGGACAGGCACTATTTAATACTGATCATATGAACGCAACACTCTTTCAAACCGTTTGTCTCCTTGAAAATCACCCTCAGAAAACTCACTCATATACAAACTTAACGCAGGCCTTCAGCAGAGAACGCTCTCTGTGCAGAGTATCCGATTGCGATTGCGAACCCGATACCGATACCGACCCCGTTAACGATCACTGAAACATACTGTCGAAAGTTTTGAAAGAAGTGTAACCCCGGTTTGATCAGTCCCTAAAAATCGTCAAGGCTCTCAAAAATCATTCAAATCATCTAAAGATTGTACCAAAACAAATGGCGGCAACACCCGAAAAAAAACCGATTGCCCAAACCCAACAAGCTCTCAATCTCACAGTCTCCCAATCTTCCACTCTTCGCCTCAGCGAGACTCAATGAAACCTTTTTGATCAAAAGCCTTAAGTTTCTTAACGTAAATATCGACTATTTTACGGAACAGTTCTTTGCCTTTTGTCGCATCCGCCAATGAAGGATCGGCTTTGATCAGTCCGTCCTGATGCCGGCTGCGAAATGCCTGAGGATTATAGGACCATCCTCCTTCGGGATATGCCTCCTTCCAGGGCGAAGGTATCGTTTTTACGGTATTAGGCAAAAAATATTTCGTCATGGATACCTCTGCCGCCGAACCATGAAAACCGTTTTTATCTCCGAAAAATTCCTGGGTCATCTTCTCGATCTCCGGTTCATGCCACCACGTAAGAACCTCTATTTTTATATTCAAATCCAGCATCACCTCCGCCATGGCCGCGTGAATGGACGGAGTATTCCCGCCATGACCGTTGATGATGAAAAACTTCTCGAATCCGTGACGGGCCAGACTCCTGAATATATCCGTCAAAACCTGGATGTATACCGAAGGTCGTAAAGCTATCGTGCCGGGAAATCCCAGATGATGCGTACTCATCCCGAAATTCAACGTCGGCGCAGTCATCATTCCCGTTATGTCGCCGGCCGCCTCCGCCAGTCTTTCAGCAATGAGATAATCCGTGCAGATCAGTCCGTTCGGACCATGCTGCTCAGAACTTCCTACCGGCAGGATGATCGTCTTCTTGCGCTTCAGGTATTCTTCCACTTCCATCCAGTTGCACTTGGCCAAATGCATTATTCCTCCTCCTCTATGATTTTAAAAAAACTCTATGGACTCTGTTAATCGTATAAAACGATTTAATGCCTCTCAAGCCTTAATAAATTATACTTTTCTTCCAACCTTTGTCAAAAGGCTTTTCATCGATTACGATAACAGCGAATGCCTTGAATGGTGAAACGTCGACAAAGAATTATCAAAGAACAGATGAAAAACTCCTGCTTCATCATCAACAACATCGACGGCGATATGGAATTCGTCCGGCCCGTATTGACGGAGGCGGCGCAATATTATGAAAGAAAAGACTGGCCGTATATGCTCGGTAAAGCTGAAACCCCCGTCGATGCATAGCATCCGCTTCCTTCAAAGATGTTTCCCTGGGGAGGCCAACTGATCATGCGCAACGACTGGCGCCGGCCGTCTCACTGGGCCTACTTCAATTTCGGCACCGGGGACATCTTTCCGCAACGGTTACGAAAATGTCGAAGGAACATTCCTCCTCCAGGATAAACATTCCCCCTTAATCATAGATGGAACGCTCTATGACGCTGATGATTCAATCATCACTGAAAAATAAAAAATGGGGTCAAGATACTCGCCGTCGGATACTCCTGGACTGCAGCATTGGGCCTGGCTGGATTATTTAAAAACAATTTTCCTTCGTCGACGTTCGGTCACTCCCGAAATCTCCCCGCCGGCGGCTTTGGCATTAAGTTAATAGGAAAAAATCATTGTTTTTAAAGCAAAAACCATTAAAAATGGATTCGTTGTCGTGATCGTTGTCGTTGGCGAATTCAAACTTGACGACCTTTCAGGCGAAACTGAATTTAAAAGTCACTTCGCCCGTTCATGGATCAAAAACCTAAGTGGCTGTCCGGTATTAAATTTTGGAATCTCACATCAAAATGGTGTATAATGAAGGCGCTTGCAGGAGGTGTTCCATGGGCAGGATGACGATTACAATCGACGATGATCTGGTTGAAGAGACCCGCAGAGCGCTGGGCGTTTCCACAAAATCAGAAGCGATTCGAACGGCGTTGAAGGAACTTCTTCGGCGTAAAAGGTTGGAAGAAGCTTCTAAACACAAAGGAAGCATTGATTTAGACGTTGATCAGGATAAGCTGAAAACTTTACGGAATAAAAAATGATCGTAGTCGACAGCTCTGCTTTTATCGAGTATTATCGTCCATCGGGCAATCCTGAATTACAGAACGCGGTGTTGGAAGTTATTCAAAAGGATATTGTAGCGGTAAACGGTATAATACAAGTGGAAATTGTCGCTTTTGCAGCGACTGTTGCTGAATACGAAAAACTGAGAATCGATTTCAAAGCTTTTCACTGGTTAAACCTCACGCATAAAGAATTCGACCTGGCTGCTGAACTGGGCAACACATTACGGAGGAAAGGAATAACCATTCCGCCGACTGATCTTGTCATATCCGCATCAGCCATAAACGCAAAAGCCGTTCTGTACCATACCGACGCCCATTTTGATGCTGTCGCCGGACATACTGAATTAAAAGCTGAAAACCTGCTCTCGTAGTCTCAACCGCTGTAGCGGCAGTTATGCGAATGATCCGCCCTTTTTCAACCATTTATTGATAAGTTTTTAACATCTTATCAGCGCCCTGTCCGTTTCTCAGTCAGCCCCAACCGAAATCCAACCCATAACTGCCGGTCTTCCGTCGCCGTAATGGTCAACGGTCAATTTCCTGGATTTGGGAAACAACCGGGAATAACTCGTCCCGCGCGTCGCGTGAACGAACGACCTTTCATACAGTCCTTCCGGCATCTCCCGCACCAGCATCCCCATCGTCATGGACAGGTACCCCTGGTTTTTCCCTATCCTCAGCGCCGGCGCTTCCGGCCTGTTTTTCTCCTTAATATCCCTCAGTTTTCCCGCTATATCGTCTTTCTCTTGCAAATTTTGAAATTTTTCATAAAAATTTATTTCAGCGTTCAAAAGCCGACTGGAAAACCATTGCGCTGCCATGAAAAGGTTCGGTATTCCATCCGTTTCCTCCAGCAACCACCCCTGCATGTCCGAATACCCCGATCTTTCATTAACCATAATGCCGGCGCTGTAAGCATGCCTGTGGTTAAAGGTCCCGACATTCCATTCAGTCCCTGTTTTGCACATCTCATGCGCCAAATTCAAGGGCCTCGTACCGATAATTTCCACTCCTGCTGCATAAAGACACCGGCTACATTCCTGCGGTGCAGCATCGCCTATCATGACGTGTTTGAAAATATCGCCGTGAGGTGAAGGGTCGCTCTGCCGGCAGAGCATCCTGTTTTGCAATTTCTTTTCCGTGCGCCCCATGAATTTCGTCAAATTCTTCTTTACGTATCCGATTTTTCCTCGACTCTTCTTATCCTTTACGAAATGGATATCCCTGGAATTGCGCCTGTCGAATTCTATCAGTTTTTTCCTCAACCAACGGAGATTATTCTGCGCTTCATCCCGGAAACCCGTCTCCAGTTTTTCATGAAATACCGGATCGCACATCACGAACAAAGCGGCCGTCCTTAACGCTCCCTTGATCTCGCTTCCGGGAATATAAGCCCTGTTTCCCGACTTGATGAAACTCGCAATGCCTTTTTCCAGTTTTAAGTGTTCAGGCGCATCGATGCTGTAATCAGCGGTTTCATGAATACTGTCCTGCAATCTTATGTTTTTGCCTATAAAATTCTCTATCCGGGGTTGAAAACGGCGGTCCCGGCCATGACGGCTCATCTCATCGGCAATCCAGCTTCCGAACGACTGGATTTCATCTCTGGTCATTATCCGGGAGAACTTATCGCGGTCAATCACGAGCAATTTGCCGCGGCTGATAACGGCATCCAGGGCGCTTATCTCCTCACCGTTTCCAATATGCAAAGGCGCCAATGTTTCTATAAGCAGTTTCATGATTCTCACCCTCCGAAAGCGCCGAACACGGGAAAAGCGAACCCGTACTGCCGGACGACATCCTGACCGGATATCTTAAGTACCTTCGCCAGCCTGCCGTACCGGGCTTTCCCCGCCTCCACCTCAAAAACAGAACCTTCCCTGAAGTAAAGCACCCTCTCTTTCCAGGTACGGTCGCCCAGCCGCTTTGATTCGGCCGAACCGCGGTAAGACAGCAGTTCGTAAGACAACGGCTTAACTATGCCGTCCTCATCATGGGGCAAATACCTGGCCAAAGTCATGAACACCTTCCCGGAAGCGTTTTCAAACAGCGAATCGCTGACCGTCATCATTTTTATCCGGTAATGACCCGTTCCCACCGATCGGTCTCCGCCTATCCCGCTGTCCTCCAACCAACGGAAAGCGCCGCGTAAAGCGGACTCATCCATATCGGAGCGCAACAGAAAATGGAAAGCCATCTGATACCCGTTGAAAGAATTCTGATTTAAAAATGTTTCCGGAGTAAAAAACAATTCACCCTCGCCCGTGCAGAAATTCAACCGGTTCAGGCGGTTTCTGGCGCGAGTCCGGACCGTCGAGAAAGGTGGAATATAACGGCGACTGTTCTGCGGCGCAATGCTTTTCCATTCATCCCGCGTAAAAACCATTCCCTGTCTCATGACATGTTCGGCCGGAGTTCCTCCTTTTTCTTCCGCATCCATTGAACGAATCAGATGTTCGTATACTTCAGAAACAGAAAAACCGCCGCTCATCTCTCTAAGCGTCGACTCCGATATCCAGGCAGCGCGACCCAGTTTCTTCCGCTTTAAAGCCTCCTGTAAACGCTCCTGTTTTCCTGCATTATTCTTCCTGCCGACGTCGCCGCTAACCGGATTCATGGGCATGGGATAGAAAGGCATAAGCGAATCAGCGGATACAAAACAGGGAAATGAAGATGATATCAGAAGCTGATTCTTCTGCTCCTCCAGACCGGAAAGATACTCCCTGATCCATTGAGGATCATTGCGCCCCTGCAGTTCGAGGAAAGACCAGCACAGGGCTCCGAATAGAGTATTCGACGCCGGCGGATGCCGCACGCTGCCCCGCGGTTCCAGGATGATCCTAAATGTTTTCATGATAACCCGTACCGGCGCTCTGAACAGGAGCTTCCGCACCGCCTAATTCTTTCGTCCAGTCTAACTTCAGTACATCATCTATGCTTCTGAGCGCATCAACAACATGTTTTTCCTGGCCATTCTTCATGTAATAATTCCAATCGCGATACACTATGCTGGTGATGCCCAGTTTCACATGACCTGAACCGCGCGTTCCGCCGCCGCCCAGGCTCGAATCCTCCAGCAACCGCAATCCGTTGAACAGAAGACCGATCCGCTCCTGCTTGTCCTCTTCATGATAAATATCGAATATCATGTCGAAAACGAATTCCGTCCCCGCAGACACTCGCTCCATGGTTCGCGGGTTCGCCGCAGAGGTCAAACGGTCTATCGCATTCTCCGCCTTCACCTCAATCATCTTTTCCACTTCCTCAACCTCAATATCGCCTTCCCGCAAATCCTCCGGTAAAAACGCATCACGTACCGTCAATCGCGTCGGCCCGTTGAATCCCTCTTTCCCCTTCTCAGGTTCCGAACTCTTCCCCGCTTCACGGTCCACAGAAGTCCCGAATACTATGCATACGTCGCATTCGCCGCATTTGCAGGGCTCGCACTTCTGACCCTTGCCCTCCTTCAAACTCCAGTCCACGCACGTCTGTCCGTCCTCATGCTTGTGAGACCACTCCAGCAAACTCCGTATCTTGCCCTTCAATGAAGACCCCGGTATGTAAGGCATGTCCGTCAACGGATCACGGATCACAGGATTGTCCATACCACCGATCTCATAAGGCTGATCGCTCGCTCCTATGTGCAATCCCGTTATGCATGTTATCTTTCCCTGTATTATCAGCTTTCCTTCGAATTGAAGTCCAAATTTATTCATATCGCCTCTCCCTCTTTTCAGCTTGTTCTGAATTTATGATAAGCCACCACCGCAGACAAAAATTCCACAAATCGCCGAAAATCCTTTACTTCCCTTAAACGGGACTCATCAAGACATACCTGCATCAAATTATAAAAATTCCTGGGCACCAGCCGGCGGCCGGCGGCATAAGCCAGCTCAGGTATGATCAATACGATGTCATTGCGCACCTCGGTCGCAATCGGC
>CAZUFC010000010.1:6276-119467 GCA_964619725.1 uncultured bacterium
GCCGGCCGGCTTACCTTTCAGCTTCTTCTCCACAGTCTTGATCTTGTTGAATAACTTCCGAAGCTGCGTTATCTTCAATTGCCGCCCTATGTCGTCCGCTACAACGTCCGCCGCTCCCTTCTCCGGAGCAAAATCAAGCGGTTCGAATTCGCTTAACTGGCGAAATCCCCTGATATGATCCATAACATCGGAAATATTATTGTATCTTTTACCCATGAAACGCTCCTTTCTTACAAAACTATACGCGACGAGTCCGCATAAGCGCTAAATTGCAAGGAACCGTCATATATTTTTGCCGGCCTATGCTGTTTTTTCCCGTAACAAGATTTTCCAGCAGTTCATTGCGAACCGACAGGTCTCCTACGTTACGCCTTATCCTGTAAATAATCGCCGGAATAATCCTGGGGCTGTAGTCTTCCCCTCCAGGCAGCGCGTGCACTCTGGTCAGGCGCAGAAGCTGATGCGCCAGGTTCCTGGGCATCTTTCCATCATCGATGAATTCCTTCATTTTTTCCCCGAATTCCATCAGCTCTTTCAAACCCGGAACATCATCGTATTCCTTCCACCGCACCACCCGGTCAAGAATAGCGACCCTGTTTCTTCCGGCGCTTTTGGCCCGGTCCAGGAGTTCGCCCGTTTCATGAGCGAACCGTTTGACGGGGTACTTGGGCTTACAGAATGATATACCGGCAGAAATGGTCCAGTCGGGATTCTGCGCGGTGAACTGAGTAAACTTTCGATGTATTTCATACGCCAGTCCGGGAATCTCCGAAGCCGGTCCGATAATGAACAGATCGTCGCCGCCGGAATAAGCCACGTAAAATATCGACCCCCTGATGCCGTTTATAAGACTGTAACGACTGTCGTCTGAACTGATGCCGTCACGGTATTTCTCCGATAAATCCAGGCAGATATTATCGACGATGGCCCCGAAAAACAGCTCCAGCATGCGGCTCATCGTGCTGAGTCGCGATATGCTCTTGTCGCTCTTCTGATGAGGGTTCTCCCGGTCGAGCCCCAGAGAAAAAGCGAGTCCCAGAAGGTCCACGTCCATGCGCAGAATGCCCAGCAGTTTATCCCCCTCGCTCAAATCAGCAATACGACTGAAATCAACCACATCGCCGGGCTTCAATTTTTCCTTGCCTGCAGTTTTATCTTCCGGCATCTCTTCGGTCGCTGCAGGAACAACATGCGACAGAAATCCGTATCGCGCTGCGATCCGTTTTTCACCGGTACCGCCGAGCAGCTTCAGGTATCGCGCCGGATCGTTCATCAGACGCGCTTCCAATTTTTGGATATCCCCTTCTTTCCATTTTTCTAGCAGCAACGCTTTAGCTTCATCAATGCCGGCGGCTTCACTTTGCTGATTTCCAGGCATCAACCAGAGTTTCTCATTTATTGGCAAAGATTGAGGATAGGGGAATGATTCTTTTTCTTCCACAGAAGAGACTGGAGCAGCTTTATTGTTACGCTTGCCGTACCTTACATGAACCAGGATATCAGACTTGACCAGCAAACCGCCCATTTGCTTCTGCTTGAAACACTCATCGCATATTCCGGCATCATCCGGGTCCTCTCGCGGCCTACTGGAAGCGGTATGCAGTCCGCAGGATGAACAAGGCTTCAACCTGGCCCGTCCCGGATCATCCCTATCATCATCTTCTCCGTAAATGCTCCTGTTGAATTTCTGAGTAAAATCACGCCAATCAGAGTCGCCGTCAGTCATGGCTCTTATGAATTTCTGTGATTTTGCAACGTTTATTTCTTTGTTCAACCTGTCCAGACAGTCATTATAATTAACCAGTTCCCTCGGCGACAGGTCAATGTATGCCGTCGTCAATCCCAGTTCACCGTAATAAGCCTCTTTGAATCCCTTTTCCACCTTCTCTATGATCCCATCCAGCATTCCAGGCTCTTTCTCGACATTAGGCGCAAGAACATAAAAACGGCCGCCCGAACAATAAAGCAGGTTCACGGGACTCAGACTCAATCCTTCAATAATGCGATGCGCCAGCCGGTCGAGAAGCGCGCTGACGTAAAAAGAACGTCCCCGCAGTCTTTTAGCGACTCCTTTCACTGAAGCCGGCTGGGCTATCCCGTAAATGTATTTCTGTATTCCGTTCATGTCCCCGCCGATAAGCCGGAATCTCTTTTCATCAAGCTGAGTCCATTGTTGATCCTTTATTTTATCCTGATCTGTTCCGTAATGGTAAAGACCTGCCCGCAGATCATCCCTGTATTCGGCATTTTCAAGCAGTTCATTATGACTTCGTAAACAAAGCGCAATGGCGGCCGTTGTTTTCATATGATCGTACAGCGAAACGTCTCCCCGGTAAGGTATCCTGAGACTCTTTATCCAAGGCAGATAAAAGCAGGTGGAAGATGGAACGGCCCACAGCATGCGATGAAGAAAATCCAGCAAGGAACCGATGTCGTCTTCTTTCGTAAAACATCTGATCTGCTCGTCTAATTCCTTATAAAGCTCAATATAATTATCCCGCTGATTCTCCGACGTATCACGAGTTAAAGTCATCTCGTCTTCAGAAACCGGCGATGAGGACTCTTTATTGAGCTCCCTCTTCTCCAGTTTGAAGGGAAAATGATGTTCACTTTTTTCTATCAGTTCCTCCAATGAAGCGCTGTCATGATAAGCATAATTTTTAACTGATTCATCCGTGTCGCCGCTTTCCGACTGGAGTTTCATCAAAGGAAACACGCTGTAAAATGGCGTTTTGGTACCCCAGTGATCGGGCTTCAATTCCTCCTTCTCGCCCTCCTCTTCCACATCAAAATGACGCCGTTCGCCGGAGGAAAGTCTGTCGGCCAGGCGAATCAAATCTGCGAGTTCATTACCCGGGTCGCTCTTGCGGATTCTGAATTCGCCCCGATGATGGTGACTGGCGGCAACGTATCGCACCCGCTCAGGCTGCTCAAACAGTTCGGGATGAGCGTCGATAAAATCGGCTGAAAGTTTCTCATGACGCCCGCCTTTGCGGACCGCCCTCCACACGAGTTTCCCGATATCATGAAAAAGGGCCGCCTTAATGAAATCTTTATCGCTTATGAATTTTTCATTCAACGTTAACATTCTCCTGCGAGGAAATCGTTTTTAATATCCGTAACCTATATTTTCCCATGCCGAAAGAAGCGTTCTTGCCCAGGTGCACGGCCTGGCCCAGCTTCAAGTAAGGAATCAATGCCGCATGCACGTTCCTGTATCCTATACGGCCTATCGACCCGGAAAACCGTATCTCCCTGTTCTGACGACTCGAATATCGCCAGAATATTCGCCGCCTGGTCTTATCGTATGCAATCGCAGACGACTCAGCCAGCCGGAACAACTCCCGGTAGGGACTCTCTATCTCCCTGTTGCAATGAAAACGGGACATCAATGAAAGTCGTCGAAGCAAAGGTCGAATCAGCACATCAAGCGACGGCGCACCGTAATTCCGGTAAAACTTCGATTTCAACTGCAAAGGCGTAAGAAATTCCAGTTCCGTACAATGCGAATCCGCATCGTAATCCTCATGACCGTTCAAAGCCCATCGCCCGTCAGATACAGGCGCCAAACCCAGGTCCGCATAACCCCCCTCTTCCGTATATAAATCGATTTCTCTGCCCTCCTCGTCAACGGCAGAACCACGCAATATCCGAAACCGTCCCCGAACAGGTCCCAATCCAGAACGACCCAGACGCTCGAATGCAATCAGTACATAAGGCAAACTCCGCAAACCATGGCCGAAAAGCGCTATGCCGAAGGTAAAACGAGACCCCGCCGCAATATGAGGCGTCGAAGAGGACAAAGATTCAATGATAAAAGGAGGAGGAAGATCACGGGCTCGTTTAATCGCCGAACCGGAATCAGGCTGAGGCGAACGAAATGCCGAAGCATACACGCAGTTTGTCCGTAAAATACATTCGGAACACTCCGTATCACCATGAATACAGACCAAACCCCGTATCTTATAACCCAATCCGCCCCGAATAACAGGACCTGCAAATGTAGGCAAATCAATAGCCTCCTCTGCCAATGCATAAAACTTCAAACGCATATAACGAAATGAACCAAATCCAGCCGCCGTCTCTTCACTCATCTTTAACTTGCTCATCAATGTCCCCAAAGAATAAGAAATTTAACTCCGCCAATCATCTTTCGACCTTATTTCCCGTTTCTTATACCAAAAAAGATTGGGCATCTCAAGGAAAAAATGTAATTGTTGGATTTTTGGATTGAAATTTCTCCCCTTTTCAATTTCTCACCGACCCCGAAGAATAATTTTATTCCAAAAGTGTCTTGTCCCCTTTCCAGCGGGGTATACACGTACTTCAGTTTTAATGCGAAATTGGATCAAAAATCTCGTTCGTCGTAATCTCCTTTCCCGGAGTTATTGCTTCCCACTCTCCATCAAGGCTACCTTTTATAGTAAAGTTTCCTTCACTAATTTTGTTGGAGTAGTAATATTCTTCACTGATTGAAATTTCATGACGCTCCCAAGTCAAGGAATAGTTATATTCAATCTGGACTTCTATCAGATTTAAGGCGAGAATTATCAGAAAAATCCACCCAACAATACGTTCGATCAAAAAGAATATTGACTTTTTTCTTGAAACTTCTTCCGAAGCGTCAATGGACGTATGAGCTCGATTCTTAGCAAATGACTCTTTAAAAACTAATTCTTTTGCAGAATTAAATTTTTCATTCTTCTTTTCCTTCCTTCTCTTCAAACAAACAGTATCTTTCATAAACTTCCCTTTTCTTTAAATGATATTTATGAATTTGTTTTTGATTATCTTAAAGGAAGGCTTTATACAAAACTTTTTTTGATTAAATTTTGCATTTAAACTGCCTTCACAAGAAGGTTATCGCTTCTTCCTTTCCCTGAACCAAAAGCAACTTTCAATTGTTTTTTTTCATCTCATAGGCACCACCCTTTCAACATAACTAATCCACCATTAGCATCACCCTTGATAATTATAAATCGGACCATCAAAAAAGTCAAAATTTTTTTGGTTTTGGTGATTTATTCTGGCATAACCTTGGATTGGTCTGATATGAAATAAACTTTGTTTCATCAATTAGCGGACATCAGTTGATTTCTTGAAATTTTATTCAATGGTGAATTATATAGTGAATAGAAATTTTCGGGACTGATCAAACAGGGATTACAAATTGTGATCTCGATACTCAACAAGAACTATCGTGCTCAGCGGAGCGGCGCTCGCGCTCGTAATCGTAATCGATCGATTCAAATGATTGCCCAACTTTGCTTTCAAACGGCTGTACAGATCATACCGATGGTTCGATTACGATTACCGCTGCACTGAGCACAAGCACGAAGGAATCAAACTGAGAAATTGTAAACCTGACATGGCAGTTTCTGATCAGCGCCGGATTATAACCTGCCGGCATAAATGATCCTGAAGGATTTTTCTACCTCCAAAATATTTCATTGCAAGAAGGACTTATCGAAAATAAACCGGATGCGATATATCAATGCGCCACGATCCTCTTTAGCGCCGAAGGCGCGGTATGTGAAAGCCTGGGGTTAAGCGAAGCGCAACCCCAGGTCAGCAACCGCAAAATAAAAAGCTCTGAAAGAGCGAAATCATGCCCCGTTTCTTATACCCTCGCCGATCAAACAAAACAAAACGCCGGTTTTTCCAATGGAGTTCAAATCCAATATGACTGCAATAACGAATCAGGGTTGTCCCCGGACAACGGCAATGTCGTCTGTTTTTCCTATTTCCGTTGACGGATTTCTGTAAAATCGTCATCAATCGAAACGGATCAAAAATTTTGAATGCTTTGCCGTTTGGACGGGGCCTCATTACGCTCTTTCAGAGCTCTCCATTCTGTCCATTCCACCTGGGGTTGCGCTCGCAGGCTCGCTTAACCCCAGGCTTTCACATTTCGCGCCTTCGGCGCTTAAGAAGGCACTTTTTTATGGGATGCAAATCGTCATGCCCCTCCGTCTTTGGATTGGCCCTTATCCAGTCAGGCCAACGACAGCTAAAATGTGAACTTTATGCAAGAGCCTTTATAAAAATGTGGGATAGGCCGATAAAGACAGAATAAGGCTAATTACCGGGATTATAGGGACTGATCAAACAGGGATTACAAATTGTGATCTCGATACTCAACAAGAACTTTCGTGCTCAGCGGAGCGGCGCTCGCGCTCGTAATCGCAATCGATCGATTCAAATGATTGCCCAACTTTGCTTTCAAACGGCTGTACAGATCATACCGATGGTTCGATTACGATTACCGCAGCACTGAGCACAAGCACGAATGAATCAAACTGAGAAATTGTAAACCTGACATGGCCGTTTCTGATCAGCGCCATTTTTTTAACACTGCGTCTGGGTATAAAAATTGCGCGGTTTTTAGCCCCCCCTAAATCCCCCCGCGAGCGGGGGGACTTTATTTTCTTGAATTTTTCGGCGCTGATCAAACCGGGAATTGCCTTCTAAACGGTTATGGTTCCGCCCGGACGTCCATCCCAGAAATCTTCATCCTTCGATCCGGCATCATCTTTTTCCGAAGATTTTTCGATTCCTATTATCCTGTCCAGCCTGAACAGTCTCTCCGACATGCGTTCCCGGCACATGGCCCTGACGTAATCCACGCCTTTTCTTTTTTTTACGACATAGGGAGTGATCCTTCTTTTGGTGACCTGGTTTCTTCCGGCCGTATAATAGGTTATAGTCACGTCGAACCTGTCCTTGACGGCATTGTCTATGAGCCGTCTCACCTTTTCCTTGTTTTCCTTCGGTCCGTAATAGGTAAAGGCTGTCCAGCCGTCCAGTTCATCCTTTAACGCCTCCATAATCTGCCCGGAGCTGCGTATCGCCTGTTCTGCCTCCAGCCTCGACAACCTGGACTCCAGATCATAGATCGTCTCGATCTGGATACGCGGCGTAATTTTAATGATATCTGCAACTCACGGCAAACCAGCGCAGCGGTCAATAAACCGGACGGATCGGGCATAGCTGCATCCGGTTTTATTTTTTCTTCAGGCATGTCGAAACGGGGATGGAACCTCTGCTTCGCTGCCGCCATCCTGAAAGACTCTATCCGGTTTGAATCGAGCTCGCCGACCGTTCGAGAATACTGTTTGACGATGTATTTGCCCAGGACCCTGTTGTTTCTCAACCGCCGCATTGTTTTCGGATTATCGGTTTCAATGAGCGTCTTCAACGTTACTTTGAACTTACTGCCCGCCTTTACGCCGGCTCTGATCATGGCGGCGACGCGCCGGCTGACGGCTTTTTCCGTCGCCTCTTCAATGACAGCCGTAATCTCGTTGAGGCTCATTCCGCGGGCCGCAGCTTCCGTCAGACTCTCCTTAGTCAGCTCGGTTCTTTCATTCCCCGTTCGTCCGTCCCGTTTTGTCCAGCGGGCTATGGAAACTGTTTTAACGAGATGCAAAGGAATCGATGACCGGGGGAATATTAAAGTATGCCCTTTGCCCATGCGGACCGGTTTATGTTTCGGCAGCGCCGGAGGTTTTTCATTTTTCCTGTCAAGGTACCAGCGTCCTGCCGTCGACAGCTTTATACCCAGAGTGCGATGCTCATCCCGCAATCGACCAAGTTTTATCAATCCGCTCCAGAACAAAGGCCCCGTGATAAACCGGTGAACCTTGTGAAACACGCGGTAATTTTTCATCCACGTTTTGTTCCTCAAATCCAGCGACGCCTGGCGTAAAAAGCGCGGATAAGGCCGCCATCGCCGCGTCGGCAAACCTGACGCAAGTTCCAGCATACGCTTCTCTGCATAATACGGCCTGTCATAACGAAAAGGCTGCTTGAAAGCCCTTTCAGCCGCCTCCCTTCTTTTTATGGTCTCAGCCGTCTCAGGAACGTGAAATTCCCCGTCAGCAAGAGAGCTCCCCAGCCAGGAATCCATTATAAACGCATAACGGTCGAGCACAGGCATACTCAACCATTGATATCCCGTATTGGTGATGATCAACCGGCCGCATGCCGCGCCGATCAGTCCGGCATACTCCGCCAGATAATGAATAAACATCAGATATGCAAACTGCTTTTCAGAACGGACGGTTATCTCATCCCACATTATCCCCCGGCGCGAAAAACCGGCCGAGGGCATCCCGTCAAGACGCGAAAGATATTCTCTGATAGACGCTGCCGTCATCCACCGGCCGCTCCTGACCTTGACCGGCCGGTGTGCGATACAGGCCATAAAAAGCGCGATATGATGCAGAAAGTCCCACGGTTTAATCTCTATTATGCCGGCTTCCTCCTGCTTCTGTACCGCCAGAAGCTTCTTTACAATCGAATAAACAGCATCAGGGACAAGCACCCATTCACGATACGGAAAATCCTCACGCGGATAATTGAATATCAGTCCCCGGAACCACAATTTTGCCGTAACGCTGAGACGCGGACTGCGCACATCCGCCTGTTCGGGAACCTCCAGATCGCGGGGTATCGAACCGAATTCCTTCTCGAAAAGTTCACGAAAAACACCGCCTCCCGAATCCGCCAGGAATTTAAGACAATCCTTCTCAGCTTGTTCCAGATCGTCAAGAACCGGCACGATGAAATCCTTCTCCTTCATACGGACGTAAAGAAAATCAACGATCAGTTTCTTCCGCCACCGTGTCGATGGCGAAAATCCCTGTACGCGCATTACCTGGAAAAGTCGACGGTAAGTCGAACCGTTAAGGCATTCCTTGAGCCCCGGCAGAACAATTTTGTCAAGTTCTTCAATATGATCGTCCATAATCATGTTTCTCCATGAAAAAGATTTTGTCTGACCTCAAGTATACAAAAAAAGAACATAACCCGGCAACAGAAATAAAAATTTCTCCAAAACCGGCGTAATTCGAAATTCACTGTCATTCCTCGCTAATGATTAAATACCATTATTTTAAAATGATTTTTACGCCGGAGCCGCCATAAAAAAGACCGATTTTTCGCGCGCTCAGATAGCTTTTCCGGACTCATTCGCGTAAATTGCCGCGAAATCGGCCATACACACGGAATTTTTGGCCGAAGCATAGTGAAAACGATAAAAAACACCCAACCCACAGAAAAATCATTGACAAAATAAAAATCAACCTGTATACAATCTCTTGTAACAACGACCGCCCCGATCGGAAGGGGATTGCGACTCTTCACGGTGATGGTATCCGCCCACGACTTGCCATGTAACAACGACCGCCCCGATCGGAAGGGGATTGCGACTCAGCCCATTGATCTTCATCAGATGAGCCACGGTCAGTAACAACGACCGCCCCGATCGGAAGGGGATTGCGACCCGACACCTGGGTCTGAGACTGAGTCGTGAAGAAGGTAACAACGACCGCCCCGATCGGAAGGGGATTGCGACACTACTCCTTCGGGTCGGGTCAGACAGGTAGCCAAGGTAACAACGACCGCCCCGATCGGAAGGGGATTGCGACTCTTCCCTGCCCGCTAAAACTTTATATGGGAATGAGTAACAACGACCGCCCCGATCGGAAGGGGATTGCGACTCATCTGGGCATGCTCTGTTTGGGTGACGAAAATGAGTAACAACGACCGCCCCGATCGGAAGGGGATTGCGACGTTCTCGAGGGGACGCTGTAAGCTCCTAGGCACAGGGTAACAACGACCGCCCCGATCGGAAGGGGATTGCGACAGTCCTTGGGCTCCTTCGCCCTTGCACATCACCTCAAGTAACAACGACCGCCCCGATCGGAAGGGGATTGCGACAGTGCTTGGGCTCCTTCGCCCTTGCACATCACCTCAAGTAACAACGACCGCCCCGATCGGAAGGGGATTGCGACAGTGCTCGTACCATGGCTTCGGGTTTAGGGCTTTCTGGTAACAACGACCGCCCCGATCGGAAGGGGATTGTGACTCTAATATTGCCTGGGAAACCTTTGCTTTTTGGCCATTCAAAACGACGACCCAACTGGGAAGAGTGGACGATCAAATGAGGTTTTAGAATATGTGCCGGAAAAAAATCGTCGTCATTGATCAAAAAATCGGCTTTTGAGGTTACAATTCTACAGAACCCTGCATCATTTTATTTCGATTTTGCTCCCGATTGCGAACCCGACCCCGATACCGATTCCGATACCGACCCCGATACCGATTACTAAAAAAAACTGTCAAAGGTTTTGAAAGAAGTGTAACCACGATTTGTATCGATCCAAAAATCTCTTAAGCTCCGAAGGAGCGGTGTACGAAAGCCCAGGGTTAAGCGAAGCGAAGCGGAGCGCAACCCTGGGTCAGACAAGAAAAAATGAAAGCTCTGAAGGAGCGCAGTAAATTCCCGCCCAGGCGGCTATAATAAAGTAAGGGGATGCAAAGCTTTTCGGAAATAATCCGAATCAGTTCGGCGCTGGATCGTCACCTCGAAATGTGCGCTTTTGATCAATGCCTCGATTACGATTACGCGCACGAGAACATGAACGAATTGCCCGCCATAACAAGCTTCACCTGGCCCGATACTGGCCAAAATGAAATCCAGGAAATGAAATTCCGGGGCGCCGTGCTGAACGAAGAAGTGAACGATATCGGGTCGATTACGCTGTGATTGAATTCGTGTTGGGTCCTTGATGCGAAGGGACAAAGGGACGAAGGGACCAAAGGGACCTAAGGGACCTAAGGGACATAAGGGACGCCTGGATTTTAATATCGTTTTTAGTAACAAAACCTTCATCTGAAAATTAACCCTCTCGAAAAGAAACTGAATTTTGTGACTGATTGGACTCAGATTACATTTGACTCAAAAAATCGGCATATGAAATCCCCTTTAATCAAAGCTGACTATTACACGCTGTTGACACAATAATGTTGACTCCGAAAGGGTCCTTACGGGACTGATCAATCGTGCTCGTAATCGTAATCGACGATCGATTCGACTGATTGCCCTGCTTTGCTTTCAAACGACTGTCCAGATCAGACGAATGTTTCGATTACGATTACCGCTGCACTGAGCACGAGCACGAAGGATTCAAACCTGGAAATTGTATCCCTGACATGGCCGTTTTTGATCAACGCCCTTTTTGTTTCAATTTCTATACCGATACCGATCCAGATTACTTGAACAAACTGTCAAAAGACTTGAAAAAAGTGTAACCCCTGTTTGATCAGTCCCCGGGAATTTATTTTTTATTTTCTGGCCTACCGGATATAGATCACGTATCGCCATCCCGGGTTTTGTATTTCGGGGGTATTGCCTGCGAGGCAGCATGTCGTTTTATTCCAGTTGCAGTAATGTCCGTAAATGGTGTTGTTTCTGTCGTATCCCCATAGAATCTGTTGTCCTGTCCATCCTATCCCCACGTGGGGATAACTCGGATTATTGCCGGTGTATACGTCCAGGTCGGTGTCCTGCGGCTGCAGATGCATGTTCGCTATTAATTCATTGGCTCCGCAATATCCGTCAATGTAACATTCGCCGGTTAATCCTGTCGGCTGGTCATATTCTCCCCAGCGGGTCACGTCGGACTCTTCCGCCGGCGCCCACCCGTAAATCACCTCATGGTAATTATTCAACGGAATATTCAACGTATGAATTGCTGTGCAGTCGTCGCCCGGCATCACCGGGGCTTCCATATTTTCATTTACTATTAATGAAGAATGCATGCGCGCCGCGCCTTCGTCATTCTCCGGCAGTTCGCTCTGCGTAATATTATATACCGCCAGCCATCCTCCGCCCTCAAAAGTCATTTCGCAGTAAACCTCAATCGGCGGATTCCCGAACGGTCCGTCAGGGTCGATTAAGTAAATGCCGTCTCCTGCGCCCGGATCGTTCAGTTTATACTCCAGGCAGCTCAGGCAGGGCGTCGCCGTGGGGCTGTCGGTAGGAGTCACGGTCGGCGTTTCCGTTGGAGCCGATGTCGGCGTTTCCGTCGGTTCCATCGTAGCGGTTAATGTGGGCGTGGGCGTCTCTATGGGATATAACGTTATGTCGGTCAGAGCGTTTACTCCATCTTGTATGCTCACCGAGGCAATATGCTCAGGATAATACCCCGCTGCCGAAGCATCCAGGCTGTAATTTCCCGGTTCCACTCCGTCGAATTCATACTCACCCAGACTGTTGGTGATCGCCGTATGAGTCGTCACGGCATAAACTATGGCTCCCGCTCCGCAACCGAAAAACATTACCGCCATAATCATCGCCTTTTGATTTCGCTTTCTGAAAAAGTAGAATCCCCATCCCGCCAAAAGTAAAAACAAGCCTGCGGCGCCGGCTGCAGGCACAGGCGGTAAGGGCTCCAGTTCAACGGTTATTCCCGCATGATCGGAAGCGCCGTGCTTGTATGCATGCCCTTCCACAAAAGCCGCATGGGTTCCTGCTGCAATGAAAAACGCCAGCATTCCCGCTATTATGCCGAATTTTACTCCCTCCCGGACCGACTCATTCGATTTCCTTAACGCCCTCAACCCCGACGACAATATTTTGAATTTCATTCCTTGACTCCCTTGTTTTCCTATTTGGCTTCATTTCTGATTAACCGGCTGCGCTTCCCCGGTTCAAGACTTAACTCCCCTGCCGGTAAGCAATCATCATGTTAATGAAAACAACTTGAAATTCAAATTGCGGTCCCTGTTTTTTCCGAACCGGAAAATTATGAATTTTGGCATTGATCAAAAATGGGTCTTTTGAGGTTACAATTATCCCGAATTTCTCCCTTTAGTTTCGATTGCGATTGCGATACCGACCCCGACCCCGATTACTGAAACAAACTGTCGAAAGTTTTGAAAAAAATGTAACCCCGGTTTGATCAGTCCCTGAATTTTCATTCATTCAGGATATTCCATGAAATTATGTCATCGGTTACGTCGACAAACTCCCCGCTTCTCCCTTCTTATGTCCGCACTGTCCGCCAGGTCCGCATCGTCCGCTTAATAAAGTCCAAAACAAAAAAAAGCGCCGTGACCTTTTTTCATTCACGGCGCCTGTTTTGAATTTTATGGTGAATTTACTCTTTTTTTTCTTTTTCTTTAATGGCCTGAAGCACTCTTTCCGGAGTAAACGGGGATTTAGTCAGCCGGACGCCGACGGCATTGTATACGGCGTTGGATATCACCGGCAGCGCTCCGTTTATGCTTATTTCCGAAACGCTTTTGGCTCCGTATGGTCCAGTGGGCTCGTAACTCGGAATCAGGATAACTTTCAGTTCCGGCAGGTCCGTGATGTTCGGTATTTTATAATCGCCCAGGTTGGCGTTCATCATTTTGCCTTTTTCATCATAAAGATATTCTTCGGTCAGGGCGAACCCCAGTCCGTTCACTACGGCGCCTTCAGTCTGTCCTTCGGCCAGCTTGGGATTAATAGCGGTCCCGCAATCCACGGCCGCCACGTATTGCAGGACTTTTATCTGCCCGGTTTTTTCATCCACGGCCACTTCCGCGAAATGAGCGGCGAAAGGCGGGGGCGATTTATGGGAGACATCGGAAGCCTGCGCCATGATCTGAAACTGGTCCTGCTCGTAAAGAGCGTACTGGGCTATTTTATCGAAACCTACGGACTTGCCCGGATCATTTTTGCTTACGACCTTTTTATCTTTAATTTCCAGACTGTTCTCCGGCATTTTCAGCATACGGGCAGCGGTTTCTTTTATCACGGCGGCAATTTTTTCAGCGGCTTTTCGTACTGCATTGCCTGAAAGGTAGGTGGTGGATGAAGCGTAAGCGCCCACGTCGAACGGGGTCAGGTCCGTGTCTGACGAATACACCAGTATATCGTCAGTATTTACCGTCAATGTTTCCGCTGCTATCTGAGCCAGTATGGTATCGCTTCCCGTTCCCAGGTCTGTGGCTCCTACCAGTAAATTAAAAGAACCGTCATCGTTGATTTTTATCGTTGCGGAAGCCATGTCGATTTCCGGGATACTGGAACCCTGCATCAGGCATGTCATGCCGACTCCGTGCACCCAGGAGCCCTTCCTTGTATTCTTTCTCCGTTTTTCCTGCCACCAGATGGCTTCGGCGCCTTCATCCAGGCATCTCTCCAGCTCGCAGGAATCAATCGTCATTTCGATGCCTTCCTTGCCTTCGCCCAGTTCCGCGAAAATAGGGGAGGTTTCACCCGGTTTAATCGCATGTTTTTTATAAAATTCAATGGGGTCCATACCCATTTTTTCCGCCAGTTCATCCATCATAACGCCTACGGCGAAAGCGGCCTGGGTCGCTCCGTAACCCCGGTAAGCGCCGCCGACAGGCTTGTTCGTGTACGCCGTACGGCCCTTGAAATGAACATGCGGGACCTTGTTGAACATGGGCAGGGTTTTGCTGCCTGAATTGCACAGGACCGTCAGCGCATGCGAACCGTAAGCGCCGCTGTCCATCAATACATTCAAATCTATGCACTTGAACTCGCCGTCTTTATTGTAACCCGTTTTCAACCATATCTTTTCCGCATGTCGGGTTCTTCCCGCAATAAACACCTCTTCCCTGTCGTACGCCAGCCTTACCGGTCTTCCGGTCCGCAACGTCAGAAACGCACACACATCTTCCACCAGTATCTCCTGCTTTCCTCCGAATCCGCCGCCTATCCTCGGCTTGATCACCCTTATCTTCTTCACGGGGACCTGCAGACACTGCGCCACTATCCTCCTTACGTGAAAAGGCACCTGCGTGCTCGTTCTAATTACGATACGATTCTGCGCATCTATCCAGGATATGGCAATCGGCGGCTCCATCATGCAATGAGAAGACTGATGCGACTCAAAGACCCTCTCCAGCACATGATCGCATTCCTTGAAAGCTTCAGCGCCCTGGCCTACGGTTATTTCCACTTCCGCTGCCAGGTTCTTTTTCGGTTCATACGGCACGGGAATAACCGCGCGGGCATCTTCCTCGTCATGAATAATCGGAGCGCCCGGTTTCAAAGCTTCTTCAGAATCGAATACCGCCGGAAGCATCTCATAATCGACTTCTATCAGTCCCAACGCTTCCTCTGCTGCTTCTTCAGTTTCAGCAGCCACGACGGCCACCCTGTCGCCGACGAATCTCACCTTGTCGTCCAGAACAGCGCAATCATAAGGAGATGGTTCGGGAAAGCCCTGTCCGGCAGTGGTATGCAAAACCCTGGGCACATTCTTGTGGGTTAAGACGCATGCCACGCCTTCTAATTCTTCAGCTTTCGAAACGTCTATATTTTTAATCCTTGCATGAGCGTGCGGACTTTTCAATATTTTCCCGTGGAGCATATTATGCATATACAGGTCATCGGTAAATTCGCTTCTGCCGCAAGCCAGGCCCAACGAATCCACTTTTAAAACCGATTTGCCTACTTGATGAAATTTATTCGACATGCGTTCGGCCCTCCTTCTTCATAACTTGCAGCGCTTTTCTGACCGCATTCATTTTTTTAACGTATCCGGTGCAGCGACAAAGATTGCCGTCCAGCGCCTTTTTTATCTGTTCGTCCGTCGGGTCCATATTCTTCAGCAATAAGGCGTAAACCGACATGATCGATCCGGGCGTCGAATAACCGCATTGTACCGCTCCTTCCTCGGCAAAAGCCCTCTGCAGAGGATGGGGAGCTTCCGGCGTTCCTATTCCTTCTATGGTGGTTATTTTCTTTCCGTCGGCCCTGGCTGCGGGAACCAGGCATGAATTGACGGCACGATCGTTCATTACGACGACGCAGGCGCCGCAATCGCCTTCCTTGCATCCCTGCTTCACGCCGTAGTATCCGAGACGCCTTAAAACTTCCAGCAGACTCTCACCGGGTTCTATCTCCGTATTTTTTGTTTTTCCGTTAATAACCATCTCTATCTGCATTTCATTCCCCCGATTTCTCCGGTTCATTGTAAAATTTTTCCTGTAATACTCGTTTTAAAATCGCTTCTGATGCTTCCAATTTCCATTCTTTTGAAACCCTGATATCGGCAATGGGTTTAACCGTTTCAAGACCTTTCGCTGCAGCTTCGTCAATCAGTGTTTCAGTGAGCTTTTTTCCTTCCAGCATCTTTTCCGTCTCCGTCAAACGTTCCGGCAAGGCGGAAATGCCGCTGACAGCGATACGCACATCCCGGCAATTACCGTCATCCAGGTTCATGGCTGCGGCAATATCGAAAAAGTTATAGTCAAATGTGCTTCTGGCGTATTTGACGAAAGCGCCTTTACATTTTTTTCTGTTTTTCGGGAACCTTATCCTGGTCAGAAGATGCTCATGCCCCAATCTTTTGCGGGGATGCTCGGAAAACCAATCCACAGCCTTAATCCATCGGCTTCCTTCCCCGTCAATTTGAAATTCGGCATCCATAACCAGCAAGGCTGCAGGCGTGTCGCTCCATCGAAACAAGCCCGCGGTGTTGCCTCCTATCGTAATCACGTTTCGAAGCGGCGTGGAAGCGAGCGAGGAACAGGCTTTCCTCAGCATTCCGTCAGTCCATTCTCCGGCGAGAGGACTCTCCATCAGTTCGGTTATCGTCGTCAGGGCGCCTGTTTCGAGATAATCATCCGCCTCCTGGACGTATTTCAAAGGCAAAAATGTCAAATCCATCGCTCCGTCAATCTTTCGCTGCGTGCGAATCAGCCGTGAAGTCGCGCCGGCCAGGGGAATGAGGCTTCCCTCTTCCCGGCGAAGCAAAGCCAACGCCTCCTTTAAATCACTCACTTTGTAATACTCTTTAAGTCCTTTCAGAAGCATAACGTTTCCTTTCTTGAAATTGATTCAATATAACGCTCATTCTTTTGCCTGTCTTTTCATATCCTTATGCATCCCTTTCGTTCCTTTCGGTTCGTCGCTGCCGATGATTCAGATTAAAAAATTTAACGGCCGCCCGTGAAGCGGCAGGATTAATTCCCGCCCAACGAGAATCAACGAACCAGGAAAACTTAGTATTCCTCGGAATCCGAAAAACTGTAACCCTCTTCATTGCGCTTGGACGACAATGAACTGGGATGTTTCACTCTCCTTTTGGCTTCCTCCAGCGTTATGAGCCCTGCTTTATACAACCGCACGATCGACTCATCCATGGTCATCATTCCGACCGCCCTGTGCGTTTGCATGATGGTATCGGCCGTATGAGTCTTTCCCTCCCTGATGACGTTGGCTATGGCGACGTTGTTGAGGAGCGTTTCGGCGGCAAGCACGCGTCCTTTGCCGTCGCTCCGGGGAATCAGTTGCTGCGCCACTATACCCAGCAATGAAAAAGCCAGTTGTGTTCTTATCTGTTTCTGCTGATGCGACGGATAGACGTCCACGATACGGTCGATGCTCTGCACAGCATCGTTCGTATGTAAAGTCGTTATGACCAGGTGACCCGTTTCTGCCGCGGTCAAGGTCGTGGATATCGTTTCCAGATCGCGCATCTCGCCTACGAATAATACGTCGGGGTCCTGACGCAAGGCGTTTCTCAAAGCCGTTTTGAAATCCTTCGTGTCCGCTCCGACCTCCCGCTGGTCTATGGCGCTCAACTTGTGCTCATGAATAAACTCTATCGGGTCCTCTATCGTTACAATGTGACAACGCCTCGTCGAATTGATCAAATCCAGCATCGCCGCCTGAGTCGTACTCTTGCCCTGCCCGGTCGCTCCCGTCACCAATATCAATCCCTGGCGCCTCAGAGCCAGCTTCTTCACTACCGCAGGGGCCCCCAGCTCATCCAAAGTCGGTATGCGATGCGGCACCACTCGAAAAGCAGCGGCAATATTTCCTTTCTGCATGTATACATTGACCCGGAATCGATAACCCGTTCCCGTCGAAACGCTCAAATCAAGCTCCTTGTTTAATCCGAATCGCTCGCGCTGCTTCTCGTTCAACAAACCGTAAATCAGCCTCCGGGTGTCCTCGCCCGTGAGCTGTTCGTCGCCCAGTTCCCGCAAATCCTCATCCACTCTCATCAACGGCGGAATTCCTACCGTCAACAGCAGGTCTGAAGCCTCGTTTTCAATAACCCGTTCAAATAAATATCTGATATTATATTCGCTCATCTCAAATTCTTCCCTCTTCAGATAGTATCAGTCCCCGTGGACATTCCGTCAAGCCGCAGCTTCAATTCATCAGGCGCATCGGAAAATAATAACCCGGCTTTACGTGAGATGCAACCGCTGCGCACCAATCCTGTCAAAGACTGGTTGAATGCACGCATCCCCTCCTCATTCGGCTTCTTCATCTCATCCAGTATATCCTGAAACTGACCTTCAATCAGCAGCTTCCTTACCACCGGCGTGCTTCGCAGTATCTCCACAGCGGGTATTCTCCCCGGTCCGTCGGAACGCGGTATCAACCGCTGTGAAACTATCCCGATCAGACACAAGGATAATTCCACCCTGACCTGGAACCTTAAATAATCCGGGTAATAATTGACGATCCTGTTCAGAGACTGCAGCACGTCCCTCGTATGCAGAGTGCTTATCACCAGATGACCCGTCTCCGCCGCCGATATCGCCGTCATTATCGTCTCACGGTCCCGCATCTCGCCGATTACTATTACGTCAGGACTCTGCCGGATGACATGTCTCAGCGCCTTTTCGAAAGATAATGTGTCATCACCCACCTGACGCTGATTGATGAATGATTTATCGTCCCTGTACACATATTCTACCGGGTCCTCTATCGTTACAATGTGGTACGGCTTCCTTCGATTCAACGTCTCAATCATGGCCGCCACTGTCGTTGATTTGCCGCTGCCCGCAGGTCCCGTCACCAATATCAGTCCCCTCGGCATCTCTATCATCTCGTTTAATGTTTCCGGTAAATTCAAACCATCAAAAGTGATATCCTTGTCATGAACCAGTCGAACGATTAAAGCAGGCTCGCCCAGTTGCCGTAAAAAATTTATCCTGAACCGCCCTATCCCTTCCACATATCGCGCAATATCCAGATCGGGATTCTCCTTCAACAACATCCTCTGACGATCATTCAACAACTCCAGATACAACTCCTCCATCTCCCCTGAAGTCACTGCATGCTCGCCGATAATTTCAACTCGGCCGTCAATCCTGTACGCCGCCCTGAAATTTACCTTCAAAAATAAATCAGAAGCGTTCCGCTTCCGCATTTCCTCAAAATACTTCTTTAACCTCATGCCGGTCTCCTTCCCCCTTGATTTCCCCTTTCGCCTGAATGTTATCCCTATTCCGCCTTTATTTCAACAGCCCCGGATTTCCCTGTTTTCTCCTGCACGAAGCCGGTCATCTCCTCCTTACGCTCAACCATGCTCCCAATGCTTTCTGAACCTGCAGCCAATAACCTGCCGTTGCAGTAATCCTTTTTTCTGTTTGCCTTTCTGTTTGCCTTTGAGAAATCCGTTTAATATAATACTTTCGTAATGGGTTCCGTGCACATCGTTTAATCGGCGCCGGCCCTTGGGTGGTGTTCGTTTCGATTCGACCGAAATATATAAATTCTACTTGCGCTGAAAACTTTGACGATGGAGAAACCGGATGAAACGGAGTTAATAGATGGAAAAATACCTGAAATATCGACCTCCCCTGCCTGCCGATCACTGGTTCATGCAGGAATATGACTCCTTTCAATATAAAGGCAAAGGGTCGATGGGCATAGTTTTCAGGTGTCGAGAAAAAGCGACGTCGAGAATCATAGCGGTTAAATTTCTCCATACGGCGGAGGAGGACCTGAGCGCGTCGATAAAAAGAAAATTCCAAAGGGAATTCAATTACATAAAGAAAATTAATCATCCTCAGATCATAGAGGTTTACGATTTCATCGAAACGCCTCCATTCTTCACCATGGAGTATCTGGAAGGGTGCAATCTGAAGAGTTACCTGGCTGAACTCAAAAATAACGACGAGCCCTTAAAAATGATCAACAGTTCGTCCTCTCAAAAGAAAATCGCCAATATCGCTCGCAACACCTTAACCGCGCTGGGATTCATTCACTACCACCGGATCGTGCACCGCGACCTTAAGCCGGGCAATATATTCGTTCTGGATGAATTCGGTAATACGAAACTCCTGGATTTCGGCCTGGTCAAACCCCTGGACCTCAGCCTCACCAGCTCTCAATCCAATGAAATAGTCGGTACACCCATTTACATATCCCCCGAACAAATCATCAATAAAAGAGTCGATTATCGTTCTGACCTTTATTCTTTCGGCGTCGTTCTTTTTGAGATGTTTACGGGAAAGTTTCCTTTTGAATCAGACAAACCGATCCATGTCCTGCAGGCTCATATTGAAGATGAACCGCCGTCTCCTGACTCGCTGAACCCGGAAATCCCCCCAATACTGAACAATATTATATTGAGATTATTGGAAAAGGACCCTGGAGAACGATTTCAAAGCTCAGAAGAGGTATTATCTGCGTTAAAGACCTGTTTACCGGCTTTCAACGGGAAATACGCTCCAGGACCGGCAATACCCTCGCCGTCTCGGGACATTACTCTCGAAAAATTTCCTCAGATTTTCCATCCCCGCTTCATCAGCGGCGATAATATAATCGATAAATTAACTCATATCGTTTCACAAAGAAGCCAAACCTCGAAAAAAGTCATTTTCATTCAGGGCGAATCAGGCATAGGAAAAACCCGCCTTATGAAAGAACTGTCTCATTCCTTCCTGTTTGAAAAACCTAAAACCCTTTTTGCAGAAGGCATTGAGGATAACACAGTTCCTCATTACCCCTTCAGCATGCTGATCGATTCAGTCCTGCCCCTTATTCGGAAACTTCCAGGGAACAGAAGGACAAAAATTTTTGATGAAGTAAACCCTGTCGTCATGAAACACTATTTTCCGAATTTTTCTTCAGCGATAATCCCGGTATCGGATGAAAAATACCTCCCCCTGAAACCCAGGGATGAACAACTCCGGTTATGCGATATGGTCTCAACCCTCCTGATCGAATTATCGAAATGCTCACCATTCCTCATCTGCCTGGATGACATACATTTATTCGACAGAAACAGTCTGGAACTGCTTGATTATTTCATGAAAAGAATTACGGACGAAGGACATGAGGATATTGTCATTCTCTGCAGTTACAGCAGAGAGAATCTGCACGACAACCAGCATTTAAGAAATCTGCTTCATACATACGAGGAAGCGGAGAAAACGGAATTAATCGATCTGAAAAGGCTATCGAAGGCGGAAGTGGGGATGTTTCTTCGTTCTATTCTCGGTATGAGCTACCCGCCTTTAAAACTGGCCGAGGAAATACACAGGGAAAGCCAGGGTAACCCGTTGTTTATCGAAGAAATCGTTCAGACGATGATCGAAGAAGGAATACTTTATAAAATCGGAAGCAGTTGGCGGATTAAAGGACCTGGGCCGCGCAACGGAAAAAGCTTAACGGAAAAAATACCCTTCACCATTCAGCAGATCGTCCTTAATAGATTCAATAAATTGAATGCTTTGGAGAAAAAAATACTGAATGCGGGAGCTGCAGCCGGAAAGTATTTTCTCTTCGAAGCCCTTCAAAACTGCCTGGAGTTTTCCGAGACCGAAATATTAAGCGCCCTGGACAGCCTGATAAGAAAATATATCATTGAAGAGTCCACTTCGAACGAAGCCGGATACGCTTTCCAGTTCTATCACGAAAAATTCCGTGAAGTTGTTTACTCACGTCTTTCCGCTTCAGAAAAACGGGAATATCACCGCAA
This sequence comes from uncultured bacterium, assembly GCA_964619725.1. GTDB lineage: Bacteria > CSSED10-310 > CAZUFC01 > CAZUFC01 > CAZUFC01 > CAZUFC01. The sequence goes on from CAZUFC010000010.1 coordinate 27,819, forward strand.
GATAGCCGATTCTCTCAACGCACTAAATAAAAATAATAAATATGAAATTCCCGAAGAAATACTGGCCGAGCACTACCTGAACGCCGAGCATGCTCGTTGTGCCGTTATGCATTCATTAAGAGCCGCAAAGGAGGCGGCCCTTCATAATGCGCCGGAACGCGCGGTCTATTTCTATGATCAGATATTGTCATTGTTCGGCAAAGAATTGAGTTCCCAAAAGCGCACGCAAATATACCTGGATATGGCCATGCAGGAATGGTTGATGAATATGACCGAAAGCTCGGAATCTCACTTTCGGAAAGTCCTCTCCATTACGCGAAAACCTTCACATAAAATCAAGGCCCTGCTTGGCCTGGCGCGAATCCATCAGCAGCGCCTGGAAAAAAATCAGGCTCTCCGCCATCTTGTTCAAGCGCAAAATTCAGCAGAAAAACATCAAATGAATAAAAAAATTAAAGGAGAAATCATCTTTAACCTGGCTGAATTTCATTCTGAACACGGAGAACTGAAAAAATCCGTCGAACTCTGCAGACAAGGACTGTCCATGCTTCAAAAATCAAAACATCATAAACTGCTCAGCGGATTTCGCGTTCTTCTCGGATGCAACCTTGGCTCCCTGGGACAGTTGAATGAGGCGGAAAAACTTATCATGAAAGGTTTCCACACAGCCAAAAAGAAAAAATACATCTATGAGCTGCTGTGGATGTACAATGCCCTCTTTTTCATTCATTGGAATTTGAAAAGACATGATGAAGCGACGAAAGCCCTGAGAGAAGGTCTGGCGCTTGCGGAGGAAAATCACTGCCTGTCGGCCGCGTTACAGATCAAATCCAATTTGGGCTTTCAGGAACTGAAATTAGGCGAATACAAGGAAGCGGAAGAACTTCTCACTTCCTGCATCGAGATATCGAAAAAATGCAATGAGGAAGAAATAATAATAAAATGCTATAATGATCTTGGATTGACTTATTCCTATCTCGGCAATTTCAAAGAGGCGGAAAATTTCTTAAAAATTGGTCTAAAAAAAGCCCGGCAAGTGTCAAACGATAAATTAATTTTTCTTTTCTACGACAATCTCGGCAGTTTAGCCCTTAAAAATCGAAACCTGGAGCAGGCGGAAAAGTATTTGAATTCCGCAAAAGAGACGGCGGATCAGGTGGGCGACGAATCATACCTGGCCTTCGCCGATGTTCATATGGCCGCTGTTCATACGGAATATGGCCGTTACCGAAAAGCTGAAGAACTCATCGACAAGGCTCAGGAAATATTTTCCATCGTATCGAACCCGGAAGGATTAATGGAGTCTTATTTTTATCAGGCGGAATTGCTGAAAAAGCAGAATGAATTGAAGGCGGCGGAAGCAACCTATCTGAAATTACAAGGATTATCCCAGGAGCTCAGATCAAAATACAGAATGGGACTTGCCTGGAGAGGGTTGGCCGAGATACAACATTTGAAGGAAAAGCCGGATGCAGCTTACGACAATGTGAATAGAGCGATCAAGATATTCAAAAAACTGGCCGCATCCAGGGAATTAATCTTGTCGTATAAATTGGCGGCTGATATTCTTGAAGCACAAGCCGTATAGTATTCGGTGAAAGGAGGTTTTATCATGTCAGACGTTGTAATTCATGAATTCGACGAACTGAAAATAGGTAAGGAGCTCTTCGTAAGCTTGAATAAAACGAAGGAACAATTTATTAAACTGATCGTTGAAGACATCGTTTTAGACGAAAAGAATCTTAATCCCAGCAATCTCCGATTAATATCGAGAATTGAACTCGATAGTCAGCTCAACGCCTGTGACGTCATATGTTTCGCCTACCTCGGCAGCAACGGGTTAAACCTGAATTCCATAGGCGACCGAATTCAATCCGTTCCCGTAATGGCTTCCAATCGCTCGCGCTTTCGAAATCTCGGCGTTAAAATAACCGTAAAAGCCGAAAAACCCAAAGGAACCACCTACATAATCGTTAGAATCCGCATATTGCCGGAACAGGCAACGACAGCAGAGGATGAATAACGCATCAGAAAAACATTTTCTACTCAGACCAATGCGAAAGGTCCCGTATAAATAAAGAATTACGGCGTTCTGATTTGATCTTCTTTTTTTCTCTTTGGTTATTTCAATCCTTCAACTCCTGAAAGGAGGCAATGGAAATGCCGCAAGTCGTTGAGAAAGAATATTATAATTTAAGCGAGGGTAAAGAACTGAGATTAGATTTCAGTGAATCGGGCAAATCGCTCATATTGATCATCGAAAAATTGAATATCGCTAAATGCAATCTGACGATCGAACCTCTCAAATTGAAAGTCAAAGCCCAGGAATCTTCCAAACAGGATACATGTGACGTACGCTGCTCAGCTCATTGGGAAGACGCCGGACAGATAATCAACAGCGATGAAGAACGCATAAGTGAAGTCAAAACCGACGCCCAGCATCCGAATTTTTACGAAAAAGTCGGGGTGGACATCGATTGCAAAATCGAGGCAGGCACAACCTACATACTGGTCAGGATAAGAGTCTTGCCCTGAAACAGGATAATAAAGCAGTCTAAGCACATCAAGAATAAAAAAGGGCAGCGCCCGGCCTTATTCCTTCCGCTTTCCAACTGTATTTTTATCCAGAACTGATCATACCGGGGTGACAATTCTTTCAAACTTTTTGACAGTTTGTTTCTGTAATCGGGGTCGGTATCGGGATCGAAATCCAAATCGAAATGATGGGATATTCCGCAGAATTGTAACCTCAAAAGATGCATTTTTGATCAATGCCCTTTATCCGAATCCTTATTCCATTTCTTATTCGCTGTCGGCGAATCTTTTTTCTTTGGTTCTATCTTTATCAGCAGAATTTCCGGAGGACTCAGAAACCGCATTCTTACGAAGAATCCTTCGCCTATTCCATTTGAGACCAGGGCAGGCATTCCTTTCCATCTGTAATAACCGTTGATCATTTTCCGCGGCAATGAGGACCGGGAGGCGATGCCGCCGTAGAATGGCAGGCGTATTTGTCCGCCATGAGTATGTCCGGCCAGAAAAAGGTCCACTCTTGTCTCCGGTAATTCTTTAATGATTTCCGGCGAATGGGTCAGCATGATCCGGTATCCTTTGTCCGGAATTCCCTGCAGCGCTTTTTTCAGATCAGCATTTCTCGTGTAATAATCGCCTACTCCTGTAACGACTATTTGATCACGTTCGGTTTCAACCGTCTGATTTTCATTCTCCAGCATTTTAACGCCGAATTCCTTCAGCAGCTTTTCCAGGGCCGATGTGTCTTTTTTCTTTCCCTCGTACACGTTGGGCGCGAACAGATGATAAAATGTATATTCATAGTGCTCGTGGTTTCCGCGCACCGAAAACATGCCGTAGCGGGGCGCAAGATTCTTCAGTAGTTCCCGGACCCATTCCAGTCCGTCCTGCCTTTCCAGAAAATCTCCTGAAAACATCACGAAATCATACGGAGGCAATTTCTCTAACGCTTGCTTAAGCTTTTTTACTTTTCTTCCGCTTCCTTTTCTGAAATGAAAATCAGAGAGGTGAAGAACAGTTATATCGTCATGAAGATATTCCGATTCAAAGCTTCGAAACACGGTTTTTATCCTGAAAGGTTCTATCATCACGCCGTAAATCAAAACCAGCGCCAGTATCATTAATGTTGCTGCGGCAAAAATTATCAAGAAGCTCTCTCCTGGAACAATTCAAAGAAAAAAATAATTCCGGCGTCCGCCGTCGCTGAAAATTTAAAATAAAAAATGAGTTTTATCAATCGTTGACTGGAAGCGCCTAACTCCCTATACTCTTTCAGAACGCAGTCGTTCGTTCAAAGGCATCATCTTAATATTTTTCTTCAGGGGTATTTTATGAGCGAAGTTAACGATCAGAGAGAAACAAGAATAAGAAAACTTTCGGAGTGGCGAAACGAATTCGGCGATGCTTATCCTTCCCGGTTCGATCGAACGGGAGCCAACAGCGAAATTATTGAAAAATATAAATCATTAGAAGCCGGCGAGGAACTCAGGGATGAGGTCCAGCAGGCGGCAGGCAGAATCATGGCATACCGGAAAAGCGGGAAATTAGCGTTTGTAGATATTTATGACCGGACAGGAAAAATCCAGATACTGGCCGCTTATGACAGGGTGGGCGAAGAAAATTTCAAGAAACTGGATTATCTTGATATCGGTGACTTTATCGGAGTCAAAGGGAATCCGATCAGGACCAGGCGCGGGGAAATGAGTCTGGCGGCATCCGACATAACGTTACTGTCGAAATCTCTTCGTCCTCTGCCTGAAAAATGGCATGGATTGAGAGATACGGAAACGCGTTACAGGCGCCGTTATCTTGATATGATAATGAATTCAGAAGTGAGGGTCTTGCTTCGCAAAAAATCGGATTTCGTAAAAGCCGTCCGCCGCTTCATGGAAAAAAATGATTTTACGGAAATAGATACGCCCACTCTCGAACTGCTGCCCGGAGGCGCTGATGCAAAGCCGTTCATCACTCATCATCATGCCCTGGACCTGGAGCTTTACCTTAGAATCTCGCTGGAACTGCCTTTGAAACGTTTAATCGTCGGCGGTTTCGAAAAAGTATATGAAATGGGCATGGTATGGAGAAATGAAGGGATGAGCGCCGAACATCTTCAGGAGTTCATGCTTATGGAATTTTACTGGGCGTACGTAGATTACGAACAACTGATGGATTTCGTCGAAAATATGTACGTCGAACTGATCTCTGCAGTTTTCGGAACGCTGAAAATAGAGTTTCAGGATCACGTTATCGATTTCACGCCCCCCTGGCCTAAAATTAAATACCGTGAACTTATTTTGGAAAAAACCGGCATTGATCTGGACGAGTATCCTGATGCCGATGCGCTTGCAGCCGAACTTCCAAATTTCGGCATACAACCTGACGAACGCCTGGGACGCGGAAGATTAATCGACCAGCTTTATAAAAAACAGGTCAGACCTCACCTCATACAACCCTTATTTCTTATCGATCATCCCCTGGACTTATCTCCCCTGGCCAAAAAAATACCCTCGAAGCCTGATTACGTTCAACGTTTTCAGGTCCTCTTCGCAGGCTCGGAAGTTGGCAACGGTTTCAGCGAACTGAACGATCCGCTGGACCAGGCTGATAGATTTAAACTCCAGGCGGAACTTCGTGAGAAAGGCGACGAGGAAGCCCAGATGTTCGACAGGGATTTCGTCGAAGCGCTCGAATTCGGCATGCCTCCTACAGGCGGATTCGGCGTCGGCATCGACAGGTTCTTCTATATCTTATCCAACGCCTCTTCCATCAGGGAAATAGTAACTTTTCCCTTAATGAAGCCTGAAGCATAATGGACCTTCTGTCATTAAAAAGCATAATGATTGATTCTCGCGAAAGGAAAACTCAGCATGCCCCGACCTTTCCTCTCTGTCGTAATTCCTTGTTATAACGAACAAAAAAATATCGAACTCGGCGTTTTAGCGGAGGTAAACTCCTACTTGACTCAGCAATCCTACGAATTTGAAGTCATAATATCAGACGACGGGAGTTCCGATTCCAGCCGGGAATTAATCGAGGCTTTCATAGCAGATAAGCCGTTTTTCAGTTTAATGAAAAATCAGCATGCCGGAAAAGCCTCTGCAGTAAAATCAGGCGTTTTAGAATCCGAAGGCCGATTCGTTTTAGTGACTGATTTCGATCAGTCCACTCCGTTGAGCGAATGTGAAAAACTCCTTCCATGCCTCCAGGAAGGCTATGATATCGCCATAGGATCAAGAGGAACAGAACGCGCCGACGCCCCATGGTACCGCTTGATGATGGCCCGCGGCTTTCTGCTGATTCGCCGGTCTCTCCTGCTACGCGATATCCTGGACACTCAATGCGGTTTCAAGTGCTTTACTTCTGATGCCGCTCATGATCTTTTTAAGCTCCTCGACTTTAACACCAGGAACGTCACAGGCTGGCGAGTTACTGCTTTCGATGTTGAAACGCTTTTCGTCGCCCGGTTGCGCGGTTACAAAATTAAAGAAGTGCAAGTTCAATGGCAGCATAAAACTACCGAAGGCAAACAAACCAACTTTGCCAAAGAAGCCTGGAACATGCTTCACGAAGTTACTAAAGTAAGAAAAAAATATTTCGCCGGCGTCTATGAGCGACTCATGCACGAAAAAAATTCCTCCCACTCAGCGCATTCCTGAGTTCTCCTGATAAATGAACCTCCCTCCCATAACAATTGTAGGAGGCGGACTGGCCGGTTGTGAAGCCGCCTGGCAGATCGCTTCCCGTTGCAACGACTGCCCCGTTGTCCTGTACGATATGAAACCTCACAAAAAAAGCCCGGCCCACCAGGATGACAATCTTTGCGAACTCGTCTGCTCAAACTCCCTGGGCGCAGACAACCCCTCGAACGCCAAGGGTATACTTGTCAGGGAACTGAGAGCAGCCGGTTCGCTGATAATTTCAATGGCAGATGCTGCTCGAATACCTGCAGGCAAAGCATTGGCCGTAGACCGTCGTCTGTTCGCTGAAAAAATTACTCGAAAACTGCAAGAAATAACCAATATTAAAATCATTCCTAAGGAAATTACGGAAATTCCAGACGCTGAAAACGGTCCGGTGATTCTGGCGACAGGACCCTTAACTGCGCCGACTCTGGCGGCTCATATCGAGCGTTTCGTCGGGGAAAAATATCTTTCGTTCTTTGACGCCGTGAGCCCTGTTGTTCATGCGGACAGCATCGATTTCAACAAAGCTTTTACAGCCTCTAGATACGATGCCGGAATGACCGAATCAGGCGATTACGTCAATCTCCCATTCGACGAAACCCAGTATTATAAATTCGTCGAATTGCTTCGTTCCGCTGATTCGCTGCCCTTCAAACCCTTCGAGAATCCTTCGCTTTCCGACAATCAAAAGATACCCTTTTTTGAAGGATGCGTTCCTATCGAAGTTCTGGCCTCTCGAGGAAAAATGACGCCGGCTTTCGGCCCTATGAAGCCGAAAGGACTCATTGACCCCAAAACCGGCAAAGAACCTTTCGCTGTCGTCCAACTCAGAAGAGAAGACCGGGAAGGTCGACTCTTCAACCTGGTCGGATTCCAGACTAAACTCTCCTATGCCGACCAGAAACGCATCTTTCGACAAATACCCGGCCTGGAAAAAGCCGTATTCGCCCGATTGGGAAAAGTCCACGCCAATCTGTTCATTAATTCGCCGGCTCTTTTGAACGCCTCCCTGGCTTTCCGAAAAAATGAAAATATATTCGCCGCAGGACAAATCACCGGCGTGGAAGGTTATCTGGAATCTGCAGCTTCCGGAGCCATCGCAGGCATCAACGCACTGAACCGGGCTCATGCAAGTCCCGCCGTCAGTCCTCCGGCGAATTCAATGATCGGCGCATTGATCGCCCATATAACCGATCCCTTCATCAGAAATTTCCAACCCATGAACGTTAATATCGGGCTTTTGCCGAATCCTCCCTACAGCCGCCCCAAAAAATCAAAAAAAATGCGCAGAATTGAAAAAGGAAAACTTGCCCTCAACGCCTTCCAGGAGTGGCTGAAAAGTGATGTTCCTCTCCTTGCCTAATCTCTTCTTTCTCCGGGATTCAAAACTTTGCGTTTGACATGTCACAATGGTTATTCTAAAATTCCTTGTTTTCAGGAGCCCTTCCCGACTTCTGAGAAATGAAGGCTCTCCCGCCTTATATTCAATTGAAATGGGATGCCGATAAAACAAGATTTCGATATGACAATATTTTCGATAACACTGCAAAAACGATCAAGAACGAAAGGAGTTGCCAATGGGAATCAAAGCAGCTATCAACGGATTCGGAAGAATCGGAAGACTCATTCTTCGATGCGCCGAAGGTGTAGACGACATTGAATTCGTCGCTATTAATGATATTACCGATGCTCAAACTCTCGCTCATTTGCTGAAATACGACTCGGTTCACGGTACTGACGATGCCGACATAAGAACCGAAGGCGATAAACTCATGGTCAATGGACGCTCTATACCCGTCTTCGCGGTCAAAAACCCGGAAGACCTGCCCTGGAAAGAACATGAAGTCGATATCGTGTTTGAAGCCACGGGCATATTCAGGAAAAAGGAAGAATGTGAGAAACACCTGGCCGCCGGAGCGAAAAGGGTCGTCATCACGGCTCCTGCAAAAGGAAGCAAACCCGTCAAAATGCTCGTTATGGGCGTTAATGAATCAGACTACGATCCCCATGATGATAAAATCGTATCCAACGCCTCCTGCACCACAAACTGCCTGGCGCCCGTCGTTAAAGTCTTACATGATAATTTTAGAATTCAGAGCGGCCTTATGACGACTATTCACTCTTATACCAATGACCAGAGGATTCTCGATGCGCCTCATAAGGACCTCAGACGGGCCAGAGCTGCAGCGGTTTCCATGATCCCCACGACTACGGGCGCAGCCACTGCCGTGACCAAAGTTATTCCCGATCTGGCCGGAAAAATGAACGGAATGGCCATTCGCGTTCCCACTCCCAATGTCTCCCTCGTCGACTTTACTGCTGCCGTCGAACGGCCGGCTTCTGTCGAACAAATTAACAACGCCGTAAAAAAAGCCGCTGAGAATGAGTTAAAAGGTATCCTGGAATATACGGAAATCCCTCTCGTTTCCTGTGACTATATCGGACATCCCGCCTCATCAATATTCGACGCTCCTTCCACAATGGTTCTTAATGATAAACTCATAAAAGTCCTCGCCTGGTACGATAATGAATACGGCTACAGTTGCAGAACCAGAGACCTGGCTCTTTATATGATGAAAAGAGGAATATAATTGCCGGAAGTACCTTCTGAAAATCCTCAGATGATGAATAATTCTCTTTCGGAATAATCGTCTGATCTCCTATTCTCCGTGAGTCTCGCTGAATGATTTTTATAGTTACGATTATTCGGCTGTGATTTCCGGAGAATCCATTCATTGGGACGTCGAACGATCAACGGGTCCCGACTCTAATTGTCTTCCGGAAATCCCAATTCGTCGAGTCCCTTGATTTTATATTGAAAATTTCGCCAAAAAGGAGGATGACTTATGCGCATACCGCTTCTCGCCGCTAACTGGAAAATGAATAAAACTCTGCCGGAAACAGAGCATTTCTTTAAAGAATTTTTGAATAATCTCGGAACCGTCAAAAACAAAGACATCCTTATCTGTCCCCCTTTTACAGCGCTGGCGACGGTAGCTGAATTAATCAAAAATTCCCCTGTTCAGCTTGGCGCACAGAATATGCATTTTGAAGACTCCGGCGCCTTTACCGGTGAAATATCCGCAGACATGTTGAAATCCTGCGGCTGTCATTATGTCATATTGGGGCATTCCGAACGGCGGCACGTATTTCACGAATCAGATGATTTCATCAATAAAAAAATGAAAAAAGCCCTTGAAAAAAATATCTCCCCCATTCTTTGCGTGGGTGAAAAACTGGAGGAACGGGAAAACGACGCGGCATTTCACGTGGTCAAAAAACAAATCGAAAAAGGACTTTCCGGCCTGAATTCACAAATGATGAAAAAAGTCATTATCGCGTATGAACCGGTTTGGGCTATTGGGACAGGAAAAACGGCGACGCCGGCGCAGGCTCAGGAGATGCACGCCTACATAAGACGAAATCTCTCGGAATTGTTCGATCAGAATACGTCGAAAGAAACCAGAATATTATATGGAGGAAGCATTAAACCTCGCAATATCAAGGAACTCATGGAACAACCTGATATTGACGGCGGACTGATCGGCGGGGCTTCTCTCGAAACGGTATCTTTTCTTCAAATAATTCGGTACGACTGATCGTCAGTTGAATTTTCACAATTGTTCCGGACCGGGAAGCATTATTTCAGAAAAAACGCTTGACATCCAAGGAAAAAATCTTTTTAATTGATTCGGTTTTTCGAAGCGGAGGCTTTCGATGTTAGTTATTTTGTTAAGCTTAATTCACATTGTATTTTCATTAACTTTGATCCTTATCGTTCTGCTTCAAACAGGCAAAGGCAGCGATATGGCATCGGCTTTCGGCGGAGGCGGTTCTCAAACCGTTTTCGGAAGCGCAGGGTCTGCATCCATGCTCAGTAAAATAACGACATGGGCGGCCATCCTGTTCATGGTTTCAGCTACCTCTCTGGCCGTCGTATCTTCCAGATCGGGTTCGATTATCGACGAATCCGATTCTATCATGGAAGAGTCTGCCGATTTCGGTCCTGAAGAAACGCTGCCCGGGGGCGAAATGCCCATGGAAGGAGAACCCGGCACTGTGCCCGGAGAAGAAGATTTCGGAGAAGATGTGGCGCCCGACCAGGTCGTTCCTATGGACTCAATGGATCAGGGCGCAATCCCCGATGCTGATGCCGGCGGCGACATGGGCGACGTGGCGGAAGAATCCGATACGACTGAATAAATGCCGACTGAATGACCTGTGAACGATCAAACGCGATAATGATATGAAAGAAACGTTTTACTGCGATACAGCCGAAGTGGTGGAACTGGCAGACACGCCATCTTGAGGGGGTGGTGGGTATTCACCCGTGGGGGTTCGAGTCCCCCCTTCGGCATAAAGGAAAGCCGGTTACGCCGGCTTTTTTTCTGTACCTTTCATTTGTTTCATTTGAATCCTGAATACTGGATTTTTCAAACGAAATGACCCTTTTCACCGCTCAAACCGCTGGATTTCCGTATCCAATCTGATTTATAATATCCGGTGGAGGGTTGGACGGAATGACAGAATTTTTAAATTCAGTCAAGGGGGTTATTTATTCATTAAAATGAGCAAAAACGCGAAAAAAATGCGATTGATATTCTTGAAATTTTATTTGAAAGCAAGGCGGGCATCATGAAAAATCATGGCGATAAAAAAATATATTCAACTTTATTAAAGATTTTTATTCCATTAGCCGTGGTCGCGGTTTTCGTACAAGGCACAGGCTATGGTTTTTGGATGAATTCGAGTGAAGAGGAGGTGACTTCAGGGCAACCGGAAAAGGGATGGGAAAATCGATGCTCTACGCCCGAGTATGGGGGATTCGGAGAAGCGCTTGCGGGCACGGGCGATTACATTTACGCGGTCAAATGCGCTTATTCATATTCCACTCCGAAACTATGGCGTTATGATCCCTATGGGGATGCCTGGGAAACGATGAACGCTTCTAATTTGTATTCCGGCGCTTTCCGGAACGGAACGACATTGGCCTGGGACAGCAACGACAGGCTTTATTGTATGGCCGGGGCCCGATACAGCGACTTTAATCGTCGCGAATTTTATTGTTATTCCATCTCTGACGATAGCTGGACGCCCCTTGCCGATACGCCTTACGATCAGGGTGCGGGAGACGCCCTGATATGGTCGGGATATAACGACCGGCTATATGCGGTAATGGGTTCCAGCGTCCATGAAACCGCTTTCGGCGCCTATGATCCTGAAACCGACTCCTGGACCCTGTTTTCAGACCCGCCGGCAATTACTGACGACGGTTGCTCTCTCGCCTGGACCGGCGGCCGTTATTTATACTGCTTAAGAGGCGAAAACTATGAAACTCTGCCTCTCCGTGATTTCTGGCGATACGACATGCAGTCGGATACCTGGAGTTCCCTTAATAAAATTCCTGAAGCCAGTGGAGTCGGAGACGGCGGGTCCTTGCTTTATATCGGAAATTGGGAACCGGGGCAAAGCGATTTTATTTATGCCCTGGGCGGCAACAGTTGTTGGGAAGACCCCGGATACGGTTTTTTCCGTTATACCATATCAACCGACCTTTGGGAAAAATTGGACGACCTGCCCTATCCCGTCGGCAGCTTCAACGGCTCCCGTATCGGTTATGCCGCGGGCAGCATTTATTGCTGGCAAGGTTCCCCCGATTATTATCCTGGAGGAGGAGATAAATTTTTTTCTTACCCTATCTCCTCATCACCCGCAACGCCCACGAGAACACCCACTCCGACAGTAACGCCCACAGCGGAATGCTCCGCCACTCCTGCCCCTTCTCCGACCCCTTTTACTTCTGATTTTGCCGTCCAACTCGAAATGCCCGCCCATTACTTCTCCTGGGGGAATATATGCCGGCTGAACGCGTATCTCTATAACTGCTCGGATAATGAATTGTTCAATGTTCCGCTGGTCGTTATTCTCGATGTCTATGGACAATACTGGTACTGGAATCGATGGACACCCGATTTCGATTACAATTTGATCAGGCTCCCTCCCGGCGTTTCTGAAAAAGAAATCATCTCCTCATTTGTCTGGCCCGATATGGGAAATGATGAACTTACAGGCATCATATTCTGGGGCGCCATGCTGAATGAAAACATGAACGGAATCCTGGGCGGCATGGACGGCATCAGCCAATGGAACTTCGGTTACGGACCCAGATAGTAACTGTCCACAAACGCGAATCTCTATTACAAATTTAATGTTGGACAGTCGCTACGGTTTTTGGACAAAAACTGGGTAGCTCCTGTCCACAAACTCGATTTCCTATCCAAATTTTTATGCCGGCTGACTCCGCATACTCCTTCAATGAATGTTATCGCTCTTTTCCGGAGAGATCGCCGGAAAAGAAGCCGCCGTCAACAACTCCTGTTTAGGCGCATATTCGGAATACACGGTCTCCCAATGGACATCCGGCCTCAGTTTGCTTATAACTTCTTCAAAACGTTCCAGTATCTCAGCGTACTTCTTGTCGCTCGGATATCGCCAGTGAACGATCAGTATTTTATAATCGACAAGATTTACTGAATCTTCGTTCCTCAAAAATTCTTTCAGTCTTTTTATCGTTTCGCCTTCGACCCTTTCAATTCCCTGTCGATAATAATTCGGCCCCTGAAATTCGTAAAGGTCCGGGACATGATAAGCTAAAAACTTCACAACCGGCGACCAGCGCCAATCCAATATACGAACCTGGTATCCCTCTGTGTTCAAACGGCGGGCCAATAACGCCGACTCCCGCTCCTGTATCAGACAATTATCTTTTCTGTTGAAAAACGTTTGAGCCCCCAGAACGATATCAGCGGTACAAACAAACAGAAGCAACGCTGCCGGAAGAAATTTTTTGACTTTTCTTAACAGTGGATCGAGAATGCTGAAACCAGTAAGAGCGAAAAATACATACAGGGCCAGAATTGTATTGGACCGGCTTGGATTGGGAGGATACAACCATGTGTCGCCTATGTAAGTCGTCGCCAGCAATACGAAGCTTATCAGGCAAAAAAGATTCATCTTCTTTCTGATCCTGAAGACGGCCCCGATTAATCCGAGATAAAACAGGGGAAACGAAGCCATAGGATAGTATAATCCATGCATTTTCTGATCGAAAAAGGGTGTAAAATGAAAAACGAAGGCTTTTAAATTGAGAAGGAAATCGCCTTTTGCAAAGAAGTTTTTTAATTCGCCGGACGCACGACCCATATAAGGTCCCCACCAATGAAAAAGGTAATACAGCATAGGGGAATAAATTATGATGCAGGCGGCCAGTGAAGCTGAAAATTTCCACTTGTTTCGCCGTATGAATTTCGGGTCCAGGAAAACCGAGACGATAAGCGTCAATATCGCAGCGGCGGGTATCAGCCGGAACGCGTGATAGGTCAGCAGTCCGAATCCCATGATCGCGCCTGAGCCTATAAAATCGCTCCACTTTTCTCTCCTTATTGACCGGCTCAAATAATAAAGTAGAAGCAACAAGCATAACGGACAAATAATACGTCTGTACGGAATACGGCCGTCCATCAGGAATCCCGGAGCGGCCGCCAGGAAAGCAGCCCCTGCCAATCCGTAGTATTTTTTATCGAATTCCTTCGATCCGAAAAAATATGCCGCGGCGCAAGTCATTGTTCCTATTACGGCGAGAAAAAGCGCTACCGCAGTTATATTATTGCCGAAAACCGCCAGGAACGGCATCATCAGGTACATGAACAACGTTTCCTTTGAATGATCTTCAAAGGTGAAAACATTGAACGTTCTTCTTCCGTGCAGGAGATCACAGGAAAAAGCGCAATTCCAGGCGCCGTCGTCACCGAAGCAGTAGGGATGCTCTTCAGCCTTATAAACTCTTAAAATGAAAGAGATTAGAAGAATTATGATTAAAAGCGACAAACTGAAAACATTCTTTCTCCTCTGCGGCCCTGCGGTGCGATCCTGCCCAGCTTTTACTTCCGCTTTCTTCACTAGAATCCAGGCGGCGGCCAACAAAATGCACGCCAGTATCCACCATAACCAGTAGTCAACGCCCTCAGAAAAAACAACCGACCAATCGGCTTCATCAAATCGAACGCGACCCGCTATATTTTTAAAATAAATTTTCTCTCGGAAATATACTACAGAGGAAGCGCCCAGCCCCGCAGTCATCAAAAACAGAACTCCAAAAAAACGAATCCGCTTCATTTAATCAATCAGATGGAATCGGTTTGCACTCTTTCTTTCAATGATTTCAAATATCTCATATATTCTGAATTCAATTTGATCCATTTTTTGACTATGAAACGACCGCCCAACTTTATCCCCACATTTACCGCAGAAGTCCTCCTGATGGATGCCCGGATATTCAGCAAACCCTTTAGCAAACTCTCCGCCGCCAGATTCAAACCCTCATTGAATGCCGAAGTCAATGAATAAAAGTCTGAAAAAGAATCGATCACGCTTTTTTGAAGTTCATAAGGGGAAAATTTCAGAGGTTCGAAAACTACATGCAAGCCGTCATAATAGCTCCACTTTTTATGCAGCAGTCGCCCCGCTTTCGCCAGCCTGTGGAATAAGTCCGTCCCCGGCAAAGGCGTTAAAGCCATAAATTGGACGGAATCAATGTGATTCTTCTTTACAAAATTCAGCGTATCCTCTACAACTCTTGAATCATCTTCATCGCTTCCGAACATAAACATGCCGTGCACCCGGATATCCGACCGGTGAAATATCTCCATCGCATGTCTGATTTCCTCGGGCTTCTGATGCTTGTTCAGAGCCTCCAACGTCTTCTGATTAACTGACTCAAATCCGATGTATACCCGGGAACACTTCGCTGCCGCCATCTTTTTTACCAGCGATTCGTCCCGAGCTATATCCGACCTTACCTGAGCCGACCATCGCCGAATCCTCGGCCTGCTCTCGATCAATCCGTCCATCAGCTCATGAGTCCTTCGGCTGTTTGCTGCAAAATTATCGTCATAAAAAAATACGCTCTTTGTCGACGCACGGTTTATCTCTGCTAACGCCCTCTGAACCGATACCGTCCGATAGCGTCTTCCAAACATTTTCGTTACTGAACAAAAATTGCAACCGAAAGGGCACCCGCGTGACGTTACGATTGGAGTTACATTGATCCTCTCACCGTTGACCAGTAAATTGAAATTCGGTAAAGGCAATCTGTCCAAATCCTCCACTGTACTGCCTTGTATTATCTTATCATCAGAACCGTAACGCAAAAGATCAGAAATTACGTTTTCTCCCTCACCCAATACCACATGATCCGCATAAGGCGTCAATTCCTCCGGTAAAAAAGTGGCGTGAACGCCGCCGATTATGATCTTCGAGTCGGGATTCCTTTTTCTGAACTGCACCGCAATCTGCAACCCTCTTTCGATTGTCGGAGTCAAACAACTCAACAGCAGATAATCCGCATCCATATCGCTCGACTTAAGTTTATCCCTTAACAAATTCTCGTTTATCACCTTTACGTCGTAACCCTCGTCCTCCAATATAGTCCCCAATATCAGCGTGCCCATTAAAGGCAACTGACTGTCGGCATCAAAAACATTCGCCTTCACTGACGTAGGCTCAACGATTAATACTCTTTTTTTCATTCATTGCCCCCTTTATCGTTAACAGCCAAATTCCAAATAATACCAGCGAAACAGGCCAGAATCTCGCATCAAGTGAAAATATCAAAATAAAAGCCAGAGCCAGAAACATTAAAAAAAGTCCGGAATTTTTCAGTATTTTAGCGTCTCTTCGGAAAAAAGCTGCTGAAAATGAAGATATTCCCAAACACAACAGGAAAAGTGGCCAGGTCTTGGAAATTATGGACCAACTGCTGAAATTGTAGAAAAAAAATATCACGCTCGACTGCGCCAAAAATAATCCTATTCCCAATATTTTTAGGTCACGGCGGCCTGACTGAAAAAACAGCATGATTAATCCGATCCCTATTACAAGCGGAAAAACCGGCCACAACAAATTAACGTTTTTGATGTAACCGAAATTCTCCAGCAACAACAATAATCCCACTATGATAGACAAAACAGCCAATACAATGAATTGTCCGCCTGGTTTGTATGACTTTTTCATAACCTCAATTTTCTTAAAAAACTAACCCCTTCTTTGTATTATAACATAATTCAGTTTTTGTCCACAGGCTTAAAATTCCGGGACTGATCAAACCGGGGCAACAGTTTTTGCCGGTAAAAAAATTGACTGAGTGTAATCCCCGTTTGATCAGTCCCAAAAAATTCACCGAATCTTCCAGCTCTGGAAACTCGTTTCTCAATCGAATCGTCTTATTTTCATCCGAAAGATATAAAACAGTGAAAACAGCTTGACCTTACGGCGGGGATAATTTAATTTCTCCTTACCATGGGAATTTTACAACTTCTGAACTCATACTCGCATCCTTCGATTGATTTAATCCCATCAATTCTGGACAGTCTTTTTCAGACAAAATGAAATCAAAACGTTCTTGAAAAGGAGAACCGATGAAAAAAATATTTTGGGTTTTTATGATTGCCGTTTTTTTTCTGATTTCCGCCTGCCGGAAACCTGGAGTTTCAGAACTGACAATACCTGCAGGCAGCCAGATCGCCGTCGAACTCAAAGATGTCAGGCAACTCTGGAATCGTCTGAAAACTTCACAGCTTTATATCGAATTTGTCGAATTGCAAACGTATAAGAAATTTTCCGAGAATCCCCAAGTAGAAGAGTTTCTGGCCAATCTTGAAAAGGCGGAACAGGAATACGGATTTAAACTGAATGAAGAAACCATAATGCAATTGATCGGACAACAGGCAAAAATAGCTTTCCTGAAAGAACCTTCCGGTATCTTGCTGGTTTCAGAAATTGCAGATCGAGAAAATTTAGTCAAAATGCTTCAATTCATTGAGGAGGCCGTCAGCAAGAAGGAACGCTTCTCAACAGAAAAGAATAACTATGAAGACTTCGACATCACGGTTTTCCGATCGAAATTAAATTCGAAAAGCGATGCCGGTTTCGGTTTCGCATTATCGGAATCCACCCTTCTGGTTGCTTCAAATCCGGCCCTTTTTAATATTCAGATTGATCTTCTTTCCGGCAAGGATTCAAACTTCTTAGCTGAACAACAAGACTATAAAACTGCAAAAAAACAGCTCGGCGATTATCCTGTTGTGGTTTTTGCCCGAGGAAGCGGCATTTCCGCCTCTTTAAAAAAGATAATGCAGACGTGGCACGATATTAAAACGGGAATCGATGCCGACAAACAAAACATCGTCGATACTTCCATAGTAGGTCTGAATTATGAAAACGGCGAAATCTCTTCCGTCACTCATTCCTTTTTGAAGGACTCGGATAAATCGACAAAGAGGGAGAACATAATAGCTTCTTTGCTCAACGACAGGAAAATTGAACCGGAATCGCTCGAATTATTTGCAAAAGATGCCCTTCTGGCAGCCGCAGGAGCCATTAACTTCGAAAAATTAAAAGTTTTGCTGCAGGATCAAAACCTGCTCGATCCTTCTGCCCGGGACGGCCAGGGATTAGGAAACCTGAAACAGGATTTCAACCTGACGCAGGAGAATCTCAGCCAGGCGGAAGAAATACTGGACGTTCTGCAAGGCCAGGCAGCCTTTGCTATTGAAAAGATCGATTTCGGAGGTTTTATTCCCATACCTCGCGTTCTGCTGACGGCCAAACTTAAGGATCAAAACCGGGCACAGGAACTTTTGAAACGACTGTTCAATGAACCTGTTCAAAATCTTGTGAAGGACAAAGGTTTTGAATTCATCGAAGAGGAATACGAGGGCAATATAATTCACTATATCCCTTTACCGTTCGGAAACAACCTTTCGCCGGGATGGACGATAATAGACGATATCCTCGTGATGGGAACCAGCTACCAGGCATTGACGTCAGCAGTCGACCGGCTGTTCAAAGATTCGGACGAAAAAGCGGACTACCTGCTCCAAAATGAATTCGTAAAATCATCATTAGAATCGCATGAAGAAGCGAAAAATCTAATCTTCTATTACAACAACGTCGAAACCGTCATTCAACTGAAAAAAATCCTGACGACATACCGCATACTGATCCAAAAAAAAGTCGACGTTGATATGATCGGGAACATCCTGTCCGGCTTGGACAATTTCGGCGCATTTTCATCAGTCATGACTTACGACCGTAATATCCTTACCGTATCAAACCGATTCAAAATAAACTAAGCCTGCCCAAAGGAATGCGACGTCTCGTCAAGGTTTATCAGTGGTTTCCAAAGGGCTCTGACCCCTTCGCCGGCGCCTGAGCCGCCTGCTTTTTCCCCCATGGCATCCGTCTGCCGGTGACTAGACCGGTCAGAGGGGCTTCTTTCACGGGCGATCCCTGGACAAGAGAAGTTGTTTTGGTATAAAGGGGAGAACTGCAGACGAAATGTCGTGTGCGTGACAGTAATAATTTCGATTTTCAAACAGGAGGGAACGATGAAAGCGGAATATTGGGCAATTTTAACCGCTCTGTGCTGGGCATTCGGATCTTTTTTTGAAAAAAAAGGAGTGAAACTCGGAGGTCTGTCGCCGGTTTTGGGAGCAGCCATTCGCACAGCGATAAGCGTTATTGCTCTTGGTTTGCTGAGCATGCCCTTCTGGCGTCAGATTAAAATCGCGGGTCCCCGACCAATAGCAATGGTCGCCATATCCGGGGGGATTTTTTCCGGCACCCTGGGGATATGGTTTCTGTATAAATCATTGAGCGGCGGAAACCTTTCTATCGTTATGCCCATCGCTTTCTGCCTGACTCCCGTTATCGGTTCAATTCTCGGTTTGATCTTTATGAAAGAAAAACTTCACTTCCTGCAAGCCCTCGGCATATTGATGACCGTTCTCGGCGCAACGTTAACCGTTTATTTCAGAGTCGAGTAACCAGGGGACTGATCATTCTCCGGCCGCAATATTTCACTTTTTATTTTCTTTATTTTATGGGGCTCCCCGATCTTCAAGCAGCGACTGCGGCGGTTAGCTGAAAATCAGTATGAGCGTTCTTCCTGCAACTCTAATTCACGACCGTTGTAAGTCGAAATCCAAATATTTTTTCCATCCGTCCTCACGGTCACTGATCCGTCCTGATCAGTCCTGAATATATGAGGCCGGGAAGGAGCATCTTCCAGGTTTTTTATTACTTCCGGCGAAGGATGTCCGAAATTATTTCTAATTCCGACGGAAATGACCGCAGCCTTTGGAGAAACCTGCCGGAGAAATTCTGGCGTTGAGGAAGTTATGCTGCCGTGATGAGCTACTTTCAAAATATCAGCTTCAAGATGCTCTCCGAAGCCCATAAGGGCTTTCTCCAATGGTCTCTCCGCATCGCCGGTAAATAGAAATTCCACATTGTCGTATTTAATTTTTAAAATGAGGGAACGGTCGTTTTCCGATAATTTGAATTTTCCGGCAGGTTCTGATTGATAATTGAACACGGGAATATTTTTGCTTATCAATTTTTTTAAGAGAGACCGCAACGGTTCTCTGTCCGGAAAACCGTTATGCATAAAAAGTCCGACGGAACGGTTCATCACCAGGGGGAACAGACCCATGATGTGATCGGGGTGTTTGTGAGTCAAAACAAGATAATCGATATGCCTGATCCTGACTGTTTTCAGATAATCAATTAATATCTCTTTAATGAAATGATCGTCGGAAATATAATGACCGCCGCCGTCGATCACCATAATGCTTCCGTCAGGATAACGAATAACGGAAGAATCCCCGTTGCCGACATCAAGAAAAGTAACGCTCATGATAGACTCGGAATGAATTTTCTGTATAAGACCTGAATAGGAAAGCGACAGCATGATAATGGCGCAGGCAGCCGTGAGTTTTCTGAGCAATCTGTAACGCATGCCCGGAAGGCAGGCGACAGCGATGTAAAACAGGATTATTTCAAATGCATTGGGTGAATCGCACTCAAGCGTTATGATATTCAGACGACTGAAAAAAGAGGCACATCGACAGATTAATTCTGCCGTCAAATGCGCCGGAACAAATAAAATGCTTGCATCCCAGAATGGTATTGAAGAGAGCGCAATGGCCGTTAAACCTGCGGCTAAAGTTATCGTCAGCAGCGGTAAGACAATCATATAGGGTATGAATCCGAAGATCGCTATCTGATGAAAATTATAAGCCGTCAAGGGAATTATTCCGGCCTGAGCTGAAATGCTGACCGCAAATAAGTCCCAGATTCTTCTGCCGTATCTGAATCCGATCTGCGTTCTGACCGCCTGATAAAGCGTCAGAATAGAAACCGTCGCTATGAATGTTAGTTGGAATCCTGTGAGGAAAATCTCATCCGGCTCAAGAAGTAACAAAAAAAGAAAAGCTAAACAGACGGAATTGAATGCATCAGATTTCCTGAACAAGAGTCTGCCGCCGAACCAGAATGCGGCCATGATGAAAGCTCTGAAAACAGGCGGCTGCATACCGGTCAAAAGCGCGAAAAAACCTGAAATTGTTATGGTTAGAGCTGCAGATGATCGAATGCTCATACCTGTCTTCCGCAAAATGAAATTTATCATTAAGGCGACGATACCCATGTGCAGCCCTGAAACAGCCAGGATATGCGCCATCCCGCTTTTGCGAAACGCCTCCTTCCTCTCAAAATTCATCATTGTTTTATCTCCCAGAAGCAAGGCCGATAATAACCCTTGCGAATCCTCCCACCCTGCCCCCTTAATCCTCTTCTGTATTTTTTCCCTTAAATCGTTGAAAAAACTGCGAACGGAAATATGTTCGTTTTTTCGATAATTCAGAACGGCGGTTTTCTTCGATATGCTTCCCAGGAAAAAAATATCTTCTGCAGCACACCACCTCTCATAATCGAAAGACCCCTTGTTTTTATAGCTGTTGGGCTTGTGAAGGCGAACCTCTGCAGTCAGTTTTCCTCCTGTTTCAAAAGGTATATCCAGGTCATTGTAAATGCTTATTTTTACTTTTCCGGGTAACTCGGACCATTCTGCACCTTGCTTTAATGTTACAGACGACAACAAAAGTTTACAGCCTGGTTTTATATGCCGGCTGCATTCTTCAATCTCCCCAGTGATAATACATTTATCGCCCCGGCCGCCTTTCGCGGATAAAACACCCTTATACTCGCCCTGTTCAGAGTCATATCGAATAATGCCCGATATAAAGGCAATCAGAACGACCGCCAATGTTCCCCAGACATATTTTTTCCTTATCCAGGTCCATATCACGAAAATCGGGATGACGGGAAACAGAAAGATCGATATTGAACCCATCCATGGAAATCGCTCCGAGATAAGAATACCCGCTCCGAAAGCCAATGCGAAAGGCATAAACGGCCGACGCATAATTATGTTCTTCATTTTATAGCTCCTTTCCGGTTTTTTATTCTGCCGGCTATGGACTACTGCAAATCGTCAGGTCTTTCAGTTTCTTCAATTTCTTTTCCCCGATGCCCCTTACTTCCAACAACTCCTCCTTCGCTTGAAAAAGCCCGTGTTTGTCTCTGTAATCTATTATGCTTCGTGCCGTTGTGTAGCCTATGCCGTCCAGTAAACACAGCAACTCCGTCGGGGCCTTGTTTAAATCGATCAATGTTCTGAAAGGATTCAGCACCATTACTTCAACAGCGCCTTCGGCCGCAGGAAATATAAATGCCGTTTCGGGTACCAGATTTTGTTCTTTCCTCGCTATTCCAGTCTTAGAATCTGGTCTCTCAAAAGATTCTCCGCTTTCCGGCACATCAGTTTCTCTTTGAGACGTTCCTGAGTCGTCATCTTTCGTTTCCGCTTGAACGGGACGCGCAGCAGAAATTAATTGACCGGCAGTTATCAGCCAGAAAGGTCCTATCGCTATAATAGAAAAAATAATCAGAATAACCTGATGTTCCTTGCATACAATCTTCATTACTCCTCTCCTTTTTCATCCGATTCGCCGCTTGTCGGACTAAAAAATTAAGGGGAAAACATTTGCTTTCGGGAATTCCCTTTCTGATGCCGGTTATTTTTTAGCAATCTTCATGCCAATTCCCCAAAAGGATATTTTTTGACTGTTGCTTTGAAATTATTACAATGAATACGGGAAGCTCAGGCTTCTTCGTGGGTTGACGAAAACAGGCAGGTAAATGATTATCAATTACAAAAATTTAAATCTTGTCACAGTCCTTCTGATCACGGGCTGTCTCATCGGTCTGCTCTCCGTCGTCTGGTTTACCAAAGCGGCGGGCAATACTCCATTGACCGAAATGGAAATAATTCGACTCCATAATGAAAATATAAGCGATACGGCGATCATCAGTCACGCTCAATCCTGCGGACTGGCTTTTTCTTTAACTACGGACGCAATCATTAATCTTCGCCGTTCCGGAATAAGCAACCACGTTATTGAAGAATTGATCCAAATCGCCGACACCCAAACGGTTGATGAAGAAATTGATGCTTCAGCCTCGCCCATTGAAGAAAACGAAGGATATTTTTCTTCACAAAAGTCTCCTTTCGAAAATGACGGCCCTGTCGAATCAAACCAAAAAACTTCTTCTTCACCGAATTGCACCTATCTTAAAAAGCTCGAAGAAATAAACAACCGTTATGAAAAAACCAGTCGATTGACGCTCAGCACACTCACTTCATCACTGAATACATCATCAATCGATGAAATTCTTGAAAACAAAAAACGGCAAAAAAATGAAATTTCCTTTTTAAATGCGCCGACGGAACTGAGGGAATTGCATCGACAAATCCTCGATTACATGGATAAGGAGATGGAATTGTTTCACTACGTGAAGCAAATAATGAAAGGCGACGTCGGCGCAGCAGCTACAGCTAAAAATAAAGCCTATAGCATTCTGAACGAAGGAAAATCAATATACTCCCGGCATAATTCATTCAGAAGAAAATGCGGCATGCCGCCCCTTCCCGACCTGTCCATGTTCAATTTCTAACTAGTGTCTGTCCACAAACTAGAATCTCGATTCAAAATTTAATGCTGGACAGCCACTAACTAGCCGGATCGAAAATTTAAATCCTCAACCATCAGCAAACCGGCACGACAACGCAAAAATCATCAATTCAAATTTTTTGAACTTTTTTCAAAAAATTTGACCCCCTTGAATGTAAGCCCAGCCTTGTTTCACTGTTTTTACCCACCTTGAAATTCAAATTTTTTGAATTTCATCACAAAAATGATGCTTCCTGATTACGGTCCCTATGCTCCGTATCATAATAAAAAATAAAAAAATTCATGATCAATAAAGGGATGGCGAAGGGGTCAGAGCCCTTCGCCGATGATTGTAAAACCTTGTTTATCCGCTTGCTCTTCCGTCGCGGCCGGTCTTGGCTCCCTATGCCTGTTCACTGATTGAGGGCAAAACAGGTGATGTTTTCCTGAAAAAGGCGCCATTCTTGCTGCCGCATTGTTGATCTTGTCGATCGATTCAGTACCAAATTTTTCATGTGTCGTTTTATTGCCGTTTAAGGCTTAGGAAAATCTCGAAATCATTGAGAAGTCGTAAGAAAGGAGGAAGCATTACTTTATCCGGACGCATGGTCCGGGGCAAATCTACAATTCGAGTTTATGGAGAGACGCGGGTCAGGTTACTTTTGGGCAGTTTCTGTCCTGGAGAGCATAATCACGGCTCGTTCCTCACCTGCCGATTCACCGGCAAAAGTCGTGATGAACGGCAGCGTCCATTGTCCGGGTCTGACCGTCATCGACGTCTGCATTTGTTTTGTCTGCAATACCGGTTTGCCGACTTCCAAATCCACTCCGGGGATATCCTCTCTTGCAGTAACCGCTACGACTCTTATTTCATACTCGACTCTGATCATTTGTCCTTCAGGGACGGCTGATACTTTCAAAGTAATTCCAGACGATTCGGACGGATCGATCTCTTTTAAAGTAAAACGACCCTCCTCCTTCTCAAAATACTGCAGTCGCCACATTGATTGAAGTTCCGCCGACTGCCCGACAGGATGACCGATACGGTGTGAGGCTAATCGCTCTCCTCCTGCTTCTGCAGTTTTTTCTGCAATAATTTTCGGCAAGTCGTTCAATGCCGTTTTTTCTTCTATCGTTTCAATTCCCAAATTCTCCATCAGAAAGGCCACATCCAGATCATCTGTTTCGACAGCCTGTTTCAGCCAGGGTGTATCCATCGGAAAACTGAGAAAAAAAGCAATGGTGGCATATTTTTGATTGTCATCTTCCTTATTTCCAGCCTGGATATTCGCCGGAGAACCAAAGAATAAGAATACAAAGAGGGCAATCGTGGAAATTTTCAAGTTTCTTTTCATTTTTACCTCCTTCTGCCTGCATCTTTTTGGATGCATTCTATGATTTTAATCGTTAACTAGTTTTTGTCCATAAACGACGAATTTTCCCCTATCTGCGTCAGACTTCGGATTTGCTCAGTCGGCTGTATTTCAAAACATGTTGTTTTTTCCGTAAAAATTCTATCACCCAGGTTTTTTTTTGAGGATAAATCGAGATGTTCAATCATTTTCGGAGAAGGCAGCGTCAGATACACGACTGAGCCTGCGGCCGGCTGGTTCATCATTTCGAATTGGAGATGAGCGCTCAACAGGAATCCTGCAGTTAGACAAAGGGTGCATGCGGCGATACAACCCCACAGGGGAATAGGTATGGAAAAGAAGCTCTGTTTTCTGCCGTTTCCGAGCATATTCCGGATTTTGTTATCTAAAGAGTTGGGGACAGGTTCCAGCGGAGCGTTTCGAATGATATCTTCCAGGTCTTTCATCTGTTTTTCTCCTCCATTATTTCCCTTAGTTTCATCAAACCTCTTCTGTACCATGAGGCTGCGGTATTAATGGAAGCCTCTTTCAGAGCGGCGATTTCTTTAAAAGTGAAGCCGGCAATTATTTTCAGCAGAATGGTTTCTTTTTCGTCTTTGGAGATACGCATAAAAAAAGCATCGAGCTCCTCAAGCGTAAAACGGTCATTAGAGAATTTTTTCGAGTATTGCAGATTGAAAACGGAAGCATAATTATTTTTCGATTCGTCCCGTCGTTTCTGCAAAGCAGCGTTTCGCACGCAACGAAAGACATAGGGTTTAAGGTCCTCCGGCAGTTCGTTCCTTTTCAGGAGATTTAAAAAAGTTTTCTGAACGGCATCTTCAGCGTTCTCTCTGTTCTGAGTCAGGGAAAGAGCGTAAGAATAAAGATGTTGTCTGTGTTTCCGGTAAATTTTCAGCAGTTTTTTCTCTTTTTGATCTTTCATAACTTTTCCAACTCCAAATATACCACGGAGAAGGAGGCTTCTTTTGTGCACATAAAAATATTTTATCCCAGAGAAGCGCCGTTAATGCTGAAGGTATCGAAAATGTAAGGCTTTGAAAAGGGGTCAGAGCCCTTTCCGAGCCCTTGCCATTTAATGTATACTGTTTCGGGAGACTTCTTATGAGGGGATTAAGAGGACTGGAAATAGCTGAAGTGATGGAGGGGAGTCGGTCTTTCATGGCGGGGCTTCGTCCTGGTGATCGGATAATTTCCGTTAACGGTTATTCTTGTCGTGATGAGCTTGATTTTTGTTTTTACGCTTCTGAAGAAGAAGTGTCGATTGAGATTGAGAGACCAGGCGGTGAGAAATGCCGGATAAATTTGATTGCGGGGGATGGTGAGGAAATGGGGATCATTCCTGTTTCCATGAAGATAAAAAGGTGCGCCAATAATTGTATATTCTGTTTTATCGATCAGAATCCCGCCGGTTTGCGTAAACCGATATATATCAAGGACGAGGATTACAGGTACAGTTTTCTTTACGGCAATTTCGTCACCTTGTCGAATCTTACGGACAGGGAGCTTGCCCGCGTCGTCAAGCAACGGATGAGCCCATTATATATTTCCATCCACGCCGTTGATGAGGAAGTTCGCAGGAAGTTGCTGGGCAATGCTCGGGCTCGCCCCATTCTGCCGGTTTTGAATGAGTTGAAACAGGCCGGCATTCGGATGCACGGTCAGATCGTTTTATGTCCGGGAATCAATGACGATGCGGCGCTAGATGAATCGATCCGGGAATTGTATCATTTTTATCCGGAGCTGGAATCTCTGGCTGTTATTCCGGTAGGATTAACGAAATACCGAAATAACCTGTATCCGTTAAGGCGTCCGGATGCCGTCTGGTCTGAAAGACAATTGTCATATGTTCATCGGAATCAGCGTAAAATTTACCAGGAAACCGGCGTGTGCTTTGTTTATGCAGCAGATGAATTTTATTTGAAAGCAAACAGGGAAATACCGGAATCGGTAAAGTATGACGATTTCCCGCAACTCGAAAACGGCGTGGGGATGATCAGGAAATTCTGGGATGAGTGCCTGGAGCAGATGAAGAACCTTCCCGCTGATGTCGATCATAAGGCGAATTTCACTTTAGCGACGGGAACGGCTGCAGTATCCGTATTGAACAAAATTCTGGAAAAGATCAATAAAATTAAAGGGGTCGAGATCATAGCGGCGGGAGTGAGCAACCGCCTTTACGGCGAGTCGGTGACTGTTGCCGGACTGTTAGCGGGAAAGGACCTGGCGGACGCGCTGAAGGGGGAAAAAAGAGATTGTCCCGTACTGATTCCTGATGTTATGCTTAATCCGCAAACAGGACGTTTTATTGACGATATGAGTTTGAAACAAGCGGAAAAGATGAGTCAGCGGGAGATAAAGGTTTTACCCTCTTCCGGAACAGAATTCATAGAGGCATTGGTGGAAATTTTAATGAGCGGGGAGAGGAAAGAGGAAAATGAAGGATGTTGAATCATTGAGAAATATCTTGCGATATTATCTGAATTTTCAGAAATCCTGGGGTATAGAATTCGTTCGCAGCGAGCAGCGTCCGGCCCCTGGACCGGCGGTTCAAGGGGCGACTGAGGCGAAGGAAAAAAAGAAACCGGAAGAGGCTCAGAAGAAGACGGTTAAATATACGATGAGCGAGAAAATTGCGGCGCTTCAAGCTATAGAAGAGCAGGTTAAGGGATGCCAAAAGTGCCGGCTTCATGAGCACAGGAAGCAAAGCGTATGCGGTGAAGGGAATCCTAATGCGGAGCTGATGTTCGTGGGAGAAGGACCGGCAAAGATGGAGGATTTGTCCGGTAAACCTTTCGTAGGACCGGCCGGTCAATTGCTGACTAAAATGATCTCGGCCATGGGTTTGACTCGCGATCAGGTTTACATAACGAACATAGTGAAATGTCGTCCTCCGGGCAATCGCAATCCGCGCGACGATGAGATGGATCAATGTGAACCTTACCTGATTCGCCAGACGGAAATCATCCAGCCTAAAGTCATTGTAACTCTGGGCTCACCGTCTTCTCTGCGCCTGCTGAAAACCGCCATCCCTATTTCTGCTTTGAGGGGCAAATACAGGAAATACAGGGGCATCAAAGTTATGCCTACATTTCATCCGGCTTACTTATTGCGTAATGAGCAGGAGAAAATCAAAGTATGGGAAGATTTGCAACAGGTTATGCTGGAACTGGGAATACCTTTGCCCGGCAAGAGATAGCGGAAAATTTTTACCCATAAAAATTATTGATGCATCCTTATATTTGTGCGAGCAATGGCGAGTAACGGTCAAACAGAGAAAAAAAATTCACTTACGGTCAGAGTCGTCGTTTCAGTTCCGTTATGGCAGCCCTTGAATTATTCGGTTCCCGAAGAGATGAGAAGCAAGGTCAAAATAGGTCAAAGGGCTTTAGTGCCTTTGAATAAAAGGAACGTAACGGGAATCATCGTTGATGTGATCTCACGGGATCGCTGTGAAACGGAAATCAAAAAAATGAAGCTTGAACCGATAGGTGAAATACTGGATGAGCAGCCTGCTGCCGACAGACGCTTAATCAAGTTAACAAAATGGATGACCGAATATTACGTGAACAGATGGGAGCGGAACCTGCAACTCTGCCTGCCCAGGGGCAATGAAAAGTTAATCATAAAAAAAATTACCGCAACGGAGAAACTGAAGGGAAGCACATTTAAAAAATCCCAGGATTACAAAAAATTGAATCCGGCGCAAAAGCAAATCATCGATTATCTGATATCGTTCGGCAGCACAAACATAAAAATTATTGACGAAAAATTCGGGAAAAAAAATTGGGGCTCGATTTTACAATCTCTTGAAAAGAGGGGTTACGTTCGACTTTCCTGGAGTTTGAAAAGCAATCAAGATTTGGAAAAGCTGAATACTTTCGTTAAGATAAATGACAAACTGGATGCAAGCGGCTCCATTGATTTGAACCTATCGACCAAGATGTGGAACATACTGGAGTTTTTGGAAAAGCTTGGCGGTGAAGCGCCTGTGTCCACCCTTAGCAGAGAATTCAAAAACGTCTACAGCACGATCAACCGTTTGGCGAATAAAGGATTGATTGTAAAAGAGAAACGTAGAATCTTCCGAAGGCCGGCGCTTCCATCGCAATCGCTTTTAAAAACGCTGGGCAAGGAACTTCTTGTGGAACAGCAAGCAGCATATGCTGCAATAAAAAGGGAGCTGGTTTCAGATAAGTATTCGTCGTTTCTGCTTTTTGGAGTAACGGGAAGCGGAAAGACGGAAATATATTTACAGGTTATCTCTGAGGTTCTGAGGCAAAACCGGCAGGCTCTTGTCCTTGTTCCTGAAATAGCGTTGACGCCTCAAATAATCAGGCGATTCACAGGTCGTTTCGGAAGCCGGATAGCCGTCATTCACAGTCGTTTGTCACGAGGTGAAAAATACGATGAATGGGAGCGAATACGGAAAGGCGAAGCGGATATAGTCATCGGCGCTCGCTCTGCTTTATTTGCTCCGCTGCGTAATCCAGGCATCATTATTGTGGATGAGGAACAGGACAGGTCCTACAAGCAGAATTCGGAACCCCGGTATAACGCGAGGGACCTGGCGGTGATGAGAGCCTATCAGAATCGCTGTTGCGTGTTACTGGGCTCGGCCACTCCGTCGGTTGAAAGCTATTACAACGGACTGACCGGAAAATATACGATGTTGAAGCTGGAAAAGCGAGTGAACGAACGTCCTCTGCCGGACATCCGTATAATTGACATGAACAAGAGTCTCAAGAAAAGCAAAAAACAGCGCTCCAGCCTGTCCCAAGAAATGAAAGCGGCCATGATGAAAACTCTGGAACAAAAAGGGCAGATCATTTTACTTCTCAACCGCAGAGGTTATTCAACTCATATCTATTGCCGGCATTGCCGGGAAGGCATCTCATGCCCTCATTGCTCCGTCTCTATGGTTTATCATTCAAATGAAAACAAAATAATGTGCCATCATTGCCTTTATACTTCACCTGCTCCGACTAAATGCCCTCGCTGCAGCGAAGAATTGCTCGAATACCGGGGAATGGGGATTCAAAAGCTGGAACAAGAATTAAATGAACTGTTTCCTTCTAATACGGTCCTGCGCATGGACAGGGACACAGTAACATCTAAGAATGCTTACAGCGATATCCTTGATGAATTTCGACACGGAAAAGCCGATATACTCATCGGAACCCAGATGGTTGCCAAAGGACATGATTTCGCCGGCGTCCTGCTCGTGGGAATTTTAGACGCAGACATCGGTCTAGGCATTCCAAACTTCAGGTCCGCTGAACAACTCTTCGCTCTTCTCACTCAAACCGCCGGTAGAACGGGTCGCGGAGATAGACCCGGCAGATGCCTCATCCAAACCCTTTGCCCGGATCATTATTCCGTTCAATTTGCTCAAAAACATGATTATAAAGGTTTCTACGATGCAGAGCTCTCTCTCAGAAAAAAATTGCACATGCCACCCTTCTCTTCACTCACGCTTATCAGACTGCAAAGTTCAAATAGAAAACTGGTACATCATACCGCCTACGATCTCAAATCAGAACTCCAGAAACACTCTACAAACCTCGCTGCGCTCTTCGGGCCTGCACCGGCGCCCGTTTTTAAATTAAAGGACGATTATCGCTGGCAGTTCCTCATTAAAACAGCCTCACGAAAAATGATGACGTCTTATTTGCATGCAATCCAGCCTCTCCTTCGAAAATTAGACAAAAAAAGAAACATCAAATTGGTGATTGATCGCGATCCGATGGAAGTCTTTTAAACGGAGTATGGCAATCAATGAAAAAATCGGAATGGATCACAGGGGTAATGCACTATTTGAGAAATGTTCTTCTCTTATAAGTGATATCCGAGGCAGCCGCAGCCTGACGAAGCAGTAGAGAAAATTCACCCTTTATGGATTATTTCCCGTCTTCATTTCGCCATCTCTCAAGCTTCTCAAAGGAAGCATCCACGACTTTTGCCAGTACATCCAGTGAAACCGGTTTTGTAAAATAATCGTCAAAACCCGCTTCACGACAATCAGAAAGCTCGAAAAGAGATGCATATCCGGTAACGGCAACAGTAACGGCTAGCGGAAAATCTTTTCTGATTAACCGGCATAACTCAATCCCGTTCTTTCCAGGCAACCTCAAATCAAGGACAAAAACCCAAAATTTTTCCTTCTTCAGTATCTCCAGAGCCTCCTCTGCGCTTGCCGCAGCTTTTACTTTATAACCCGCCCTGGTGAGTCCCAGTGTGAAAGTGTCCCGGATTACGTCTTCATCCTCAACGATCATTATTTTCCTGTTCATGTTTCACATTCCTTCCCTTTTATATTGCACAACGTCCGCTTCATCGCTCGCTCCATTTGCTGATGCTTTGTCGATATCTATAATATGACTTCTGTCATCCAAATATTTTTTCCTCTCATATCGAGTTATTCTCATGAGCTTGCTGGTTATATTTCCCAATCGATCAGTCTGCTGTTTAATTTTCTGAATAATTCTATAATGAGGATCATCTTCACGCATATCAGACATCAATAATTCCGAATATCCCGAAATGCCCTGCAGCGGTTGATTCATCTCGTGGCAAACAGCTCCCGCCATTTCCAGCGCTCCCTGTAATTTTTCTTTCACGCTCAGCTTCTCCTGAAGTTCGACGATTCGCCGGCCTACTGCTATTCGCGCCCGAAATTCATCCTTGTCGAAAGGTTTAGACACATAGTCGTCAGCCCCCGCTTCCAATCCCTCTATGATATCCTCCCGCTTGTCGCGGGCCGTCAGCAATATCACATACTTAGCATTATTCCCTTCCTCGCTTTTTAATTTCCGGCATATATCAACCCCGTCCATCCCGGGCATCATCCAGTCCAATACCGCTATCCTGGGTGAAGCATTCTCCTGCAATATTTCCCAGGCTTCTTTGCCGTCAGTCGCTGTTACCACTTCATATCCCCATTTCTCAAGAGATGCACTCAATATCATTCTGGATGTCGCTTCATCCTCCGCTATTAATACGCGCATTCTTTTCACTCCTCTCCCTTCTCTCCTTGATCCTTCGGAAAACGACACATCAGGCTTTCCATGCCTATTTTCGGAACCGCCCGAACTTTGACCATGGCAGGTCGGCCGGCCTTCTTCGCTTTTCATCACTCAACCCCTCAATGAAAATGACGCTGACATAATTGTTCCGTCAAACTTTATCAGCGCAATTTTTGAATTTTGATTGTGCCCATCCGACTGAAATACAGCCTGCAGATGCGCCGACAAGTTAAAATATACGAAAGCAGCGCAGAAAGTCAAAAATTATAGATATTATCGGCAATTCTTGCAATTTAAGCTATCTGTTTGTAATATGTCTGATTTATGGGGTCGTCATTGTTATGGGGGGGAGCGATAATTATTTTCAGGAATCATTATTGGAGAATTCAGCCATTTGATTCATAGCCATAAAAACGGCATCGAGATATGGTTCGCATTTTGAGCGTTTTTGTTTAATGGTTTTGAGGGCATCAGAAATAGGCATTTTTTCAATGAAGACGAAATATGCGAGGACGACGAGGGGCGAGCGATTAATGCCTGCGGTGCAGTGAACGTAGACCCGGTGTCCCTGGTCCAGGAGCTTTTTAAGTTGCATAACGGCCTGGGGAAGAGCGGAGGCCTGACTTCTGGGATCGAAATCTCTCATAGGGACGGATATTTTTATTAAATTGAGTTGTTCCGCTTTAAGATTCAGGGAGCGGACATTGATTTGATAACATTTGAGATCGTGATCATCCTGTAAGGAAAGTACTGCCGTGGCGTTGGTATGAATGACGATGTCGTCAAGGTCATCGTCTGTAAACGGACATGAGCCGATGATGATCTGTTCGTTAATTTGATCACAATCGAAATTCATATCACCCTCCCTCTTTTCTCCTCGAAAAATATACATGAGCTGAAAGTGTGATTCAAGGGAAAGCGGTTATTTTCCTGGGAAAATATTGACAAGAAGGGAGATATGTTATTATTTGTAATATTGCGGTCATTTCAGCGGCCGTGGATAGACATTTCAGACAGGGGAAAGGATGTTAGACTATTTCAAAAAAGCAAAAGGGCGTTATATACAGTTGATGCAGCAGACGACAAGACCTCTGACGCTTGAGGAAAAAGAGGAGGTCATGAGGAGCATCGACAATGCGGCCCGTTTTCCGAGTCGAGTGATACTGGAGATGCTTTCGAAGGCTTACACGATAAAAGATGCCCGGATAAAGGCCGACAAGATCAAGCTTATTGAAGATATATTCGAGCTTTATCCTGTTCAGGGATTGATACAGCATCTGGCGGATTTGCTCGACAAGCCGATTGATGTAGTAACTAAGAGCACTGTCCACAAATTGATAAGCCGTTTAGCGAATGCGGAAGAGCTTCAATCTCTTACGCTGCTGTTAAAGTCCCGTGATCCTGAGAATCGCACACTAGGGGCGTCGATACTGAATCAATATGCTGGAGAGGAAGTCTGTCGGATATTGAAGAATGAATTAAAAAAGGACGACTGGCGTAACAAATCCGAAGCATTAGATTTATTGTTTGAATTTGGGGACGAGGATATCGTTGAATTTTGCGAAGCAATTTTGAAGACGGGAAAGGAGCCTGAAAAGCGAAACGTCGTAGGCATATTAACCCGAATAGGAACGACTGAAGCGGTGGAGTTGCTGTCTGAAGCGATTCCACACTCATCATTGCGATTACGCACGATAATAGCACAAGCTCTGACAGAGATAGGAACGACGGACACGGTAGAAGCATTGATCAAGTTATTGAACGACGATAAGGCGGTGGTAGTTTCGAGCGTGCTGCAGGGATTAACGCGCATAAACGACTCTCGGGTCATCGAAGCCATAAGCGAGGCGTTATCGCACAGGGAATTTTCTGTTCAGCTTCAGGCGATTGAGACATTAGGGCGCCTTGGTGATGAGAAGCAGGTACCGATTTTGATCAACAGGTTGAAGGATGAGGATTTTCGGATACGCCAGGCTGCCACTGAATCTCTTTATCAGATAGCCTTCAAGGAGGAGACGAATTTATCGAAGTTACTGCTTGAATTAATGGTGGACAATGAGGTGAACGTTCGTCGTTGCGTTGCGGAATTGTTAAGGAAGATTCAGGATGAGAGTTTATTTGACGAATTATTTGAATTTTTAAAGGACGAGGACTGGTGGGTAAGGGAAGCGATAGCGGAAACGCTTTCGAAGGTAAAAGACAATCGTGTAGTTCCTTCAGCGATAAAGCTTTTAGAGTCGGACGATGAAATATTCAGACGTTACGGCATCGAGATATTGATAGGGATCAAGGACCGTCGAGCCGTCAAACCGATATTGAAGCTGCTTAATGATCCTGACTGGTGGGTAAGGGAACGTGCTGTCGAGGCGTTAGGATTTTTAGGCAATGTAAAGATCGTGCCGTTATTGATCAATCTTCTGAAAATACCGGAACTAAGGTATGTAGCGACAAAATCTCTGGGGCAGATCGGCGATAAGCGAGCCGTCAGCCCCTTGCTGGATATCATCAACGATTCTGCGAGCGAAATTCAGAAGGTTATACTGGAGGCGTTGTCTGAATTGAATGCCGTTGAAGCGGCGGAAGATATCAAGGGTATGCTGATAAGTCCTGAAAGGGAAGTGCGTCTGAAAGCAAAAGATGTGTTGAATTATTTAAACATTGACCTCGGCGCTGACGTCGAAGTTTCTGACGCCTGGTGGGAAAAGCGAAAGATGGGACTTCTCGACGTACTTCTTCTTGAAACGAAAAAAGCAGGCGGAGCGGATTTAACATT
Organism: uncultured bacterium; assembly: GCA_964619725.1. Taxonomy (GTDB): domain Bacteria; phylum CSSED10-310; class CAZUFC01; order CAZUFC01; family CAZUFC01; genus CAZUFC01. Next base: position 62,118 of record CAZUFC010000010.1, read on the forward strand.
AGTAACGGGATTACGGCCTTTTATGCGAGTAGACGGCGAGCTGTTCGAGATGAAGCGCAATGCTTTAACGGAGGATCAGATTTTCAGATTAATCCGTCCGGCTCTCAGTCACGAGCAGGAGCAGGCATTGAATGATTCGCTCGATGTGGATTTTTCCTACGAGATAACCGGAGAGGGCCGATTCAGGGGTAACATATGTAAAGAGCGCAACGGATTAAATGTTTCCATGCGTTTAATTCCAGACAAGGTCCCGGCGCTTGAGGAATTGAAAGTGCCTGAGATCATCAGCGGTTTCGGAAAGAAGCGTAAAGGGCTGATAATTTTCAGCGGACCTCCGGCATGCGGGAAAACGACGACGATGGCTTCAATGATAAATCAGGTCAATCACAATCGTAATCTTAACATAATAACGATTGAGGACCCCATAGAATATTTATTCGAAAACGCTAATTCGGTGATTACCCAGAGGGAGATCGGTTCGCATGCGATTTCCTTTACCTCAGCTATTGATGCTGCACTTCGAGAGGACCCTGACGTGATCATGGTCGGCGAAATGAGAGATTCTGAAACGATACGCATGACATTGGCTGCAGCCGAAACAGGGCATTTGGTTTTCGCAACGTTAAACTCGGTAAGCGCGCCCCAGGCGATAGAGAGAATCATCGATTATTTTCCAACGAAAAACCAGGATCAAATTCGTCTTATGCTTGCCGACAATTTATGGGCCGTCGTATCTCAGCAGCTTTTATCCCGCAAAGACGGAAGCGGCAGGCATCCGGCATTCGAAATTCTTATGATCAACCAGGCGATAAGAAATCTTATTCGTGAAGACAAATTGTTCCAGGTACCCAGCCATATGACCACAAATCGAAGCATTGGAATGACCACGATGGACCATAGCCTGGCGAATCTCGTAAGGCAGGGGATTGTGTCTGCCGAGGAAGCCTATATCAAGGCATTTGATAAGGATATTTTCCGACAGTACGTGGAAATCGAAAAGAAATCAGGAAACCGGTCATGGCAAGAATCGACACCTTCCTCAAATTAGCCGCCGAACAGAAGGCTTCTGATTTTCATCTTATCGCGGGATCGCCGCCCATGATTCGAGTAAACGGCGACCTTTTTCATTTGAAATTTCGTCAAATTTCTCAATCTGATTGCAATAATTTTATCGAAGAAATTCTGACGAGCGACTTAAAGAAAAAACTGGAAGAGAAATTTGAGATCGATTTCAGTTATACCGTTAAAGGCGCATCCAGATTCCGGGTCAATGTTTTCACTCATAAGGACGGTTTAAGCGCCGTATTCAGGATTATTCCCGATCGGATTTCCACTCTGCAGGAATTAAACTTACCCCATTCCATTAAAGAATTCGCGAATTTCGAGAAAGGACTCATTCTGATCACAGGTCCGACTGGCTGCGGAAAGTCAACGACCTTGGCGGCCATCATCGACATCATTAACTCGGAAAAAAGGCGTCACATATTGACTATTGAAGAACCAATAGAATTTATCCACAAAAAGAAAAAATCTCTCGTATCCCAAAGAGAAGTAGGACTTCATACGCCGAATTTTGAAACGGCCCTGAGGTCTGCTGCCAGAGGCGCGGCAGACGTAATACTTGTAGGAGAAATGCGGAACCCGGAGACTATTTCGCTCAGCTTGACATGCGCTGAAACAGGCTCATTAATATTAGGCACTCTCCATACAGACTCCACAGCCAGCGCCATTTCAAGACTGATCGATTCATTTCCGCCGGATAGACAATCTCAGGTAAGAGCCATGCTGGCCATGTCGCTCAAAGGCGTCATCGCTCAACAATTGGTAAAGAAAAGCGGCGGCAGGATGCGCCTCCCAGCGGTTGAAGTCCTGTTCGGTTCGTCTGCTCTGGCTAACGTCATCAGAGAGGGAAAACTGCACCAGATCGCTTCACAGCTTGAAACTGCCGGCTCATCTAAAAACAAAATGATCTCAATGGATCAAAGCCTTCTCAGGTATGTTAAGCAAAAACAGATTTCACCTGAAACAGCTCTCTATCATGCATACAACCGCCCCAGGATGAAGAAAATTCTGGAAGCGCTCTCCATCTGAATCATATCTTTCCATAAGCCGAAGAGACAGGTTGTTCTTTTTTATCCCGGATATTGCCTGCGAGATTCGTCCAGTTTATGGAAACCCTTCAACAAAAGCATGTCGTTTGGCGTGAATATATTTTTGACCGGCGGCGGAACATTGGGATGTATTGTGAATTCGCCGTCTTCCCAGTTCATTATGTGATAAAATGCTTCTTCGCCGTCCAGGTCTCCATAAGCAGCGCTGACTATCTGGCCGTCTTCCAGGTAAATTTTGGCGTTTTCGCTGTCCCGGGAAAGTTCCACCATCGCCGACCTGTTGCCGGCTCCCAATACCTGAATTATTTCCAGCAGTCCCATTTCCAGCAGAGACCCCGTTACGCCCCTGCGTTCCCTAAGAGTCAAACCCTGTTCCGGCGCGCTTCTCAGCAGTATTCTTTGCAATTTTAAAACCAGCACATCCAGGTTGTAGGGTTTGAGGATATAATCCTCGGCACCTGTCCTTAAGGCTCTGGCTATGTAAGAGGAGTCATTCTTGGCCGACAGGAATACGAAAGGTATTCCTCTCGTTTCCTTGCTCTTTTTCAGATACTCCAGGAATTGAAATCCATCCATTTCGGAATAATCAACTTCAGAAATAATGAGGTCCGGGTTCTTCTCTTTAATAAAATCCAGCGCCTGTTTCACATCCGACGAAGCGATAACGCGGTATCCCTCATCCCTCAATCTCAATTTCAACAAGTCATCTTTGCTTGATTCGTCCACAATAAGTATCTGTTCTTTCGATTCACTGCGATCATCTCTCATCAACTCCTGTTTTAATATTTCCAGAAAAGCCTTGACTATTTCCGGATCGAACGCGCTGCCGGCATTCATCTGTAACTGAGCCATCGCATTGACGCGCTTTAACGGCTTCCGGTTCCTGGCGCCCCTGATCATATGCACATAAACGTCCGCCACTGATATGATTCGTGATCCGACAGGTATTTCCTTTTCTTTCAATCCGTCGGGGTATCCCTTACCGTCATACCGTTCCCTCAATCGATGAATTATAGTTCTGATCTCTTCCTCATGCAGAAGCGTTTTATAAAAATCCTGCTGATTGATCGGAATGGCTTGCTTAGAACTTGTTGAACCGATCTCCTCCATTTTTCTTAAAAAATCACCGGCCAATCTGGGTAAATCATGAAAATATCCCGCTATTTTGATCGTTTCGCAATCCTTTGACGACAGACTAAGTTTGTCTGCTAATTTCCCGGAATACTCGCCAATAAGTCTCGAATGTCCCACGTTAGGCGCTGACACCGATTCCAGAAGTGAAATCATCAGACTTAAACTCTCCGAATAAACCATATGAATTTTCTGATAATCCTCATCAGCCTTATGGGAAAGTATGGCTGAACCGAAGTCTTTTATTATTCTCAAATCGATAGAAACGCCTGACTTGTCGATCTGATCCTTCAAAATAAGTCCGTCAGCCGTCATTCCTTCACTGATGATCAATACGTCGTAGTCCCCCGTACTGCACAATTCCATCGCCTGCTCTTTGTCCTGAACCACCGTGACTTTATAACCTTCATTATTCAATACCGTATGAACGGCATCCCCTATAACTTTGTTTCGCTCCAGTATGATAACCTTCTGATAATGCTGGAGTATGAAATCCGTCATTTTGAGGGGAAAGGCATCCTCGTCATCATAAATTTCCTGGTGTTCTTTTTTTTCTTCTGAAGGTTCCATTGAATCATATCCTGAAATTCTTATTCAAAAAACATCGCCCTTCATTCATTTTATATCGTATAACCGAAAAAACAGCAAATAAAAAGAATCCCCGCCAGAGGCGGGGAAACTTCAACCCAACCTGAATGAAATGTCAATAAGATTTAATGAGTTGCGACCAAATCCTTAATGGGGATATAGGTATTGGCCCGGTCTCCCGAAAGCAACCCGTTTACCCAATCTTCAACTTCTCTCTCTTTAGCGGAAATTGCATATGCAATTTCACTGATTATTAAACTCCTGGCATTTTCCATCATCCTGGTTTCTTTTATCGCCAAATTCTTACGCCGGTTCAATGCCGCCAGGTCCCGGACGACCTCAGCCGCCTGAAAGATGGAGCCGCTTTTCAATTTCTCAATGTTATCACCGTAACGATGATGCCATTGAGTATGCTTCGCATCTGCAGGTTGACTCAATATCCTGAATACTTTCTCTACATCCTTTTCACGGATTACCGATCTCAAACCTATTTTTTCTTCATTTTTCGTCGGTACCATCACAGAAAGATTTTTCTTCAAAATCTTCAAAATATAAAAATCTTCTTCTTGCCCTCCGATTTTTTTCGATTCAATCGAATCGATTTGAGCAAGGCCGTGAGCAGGATAAACAACCGAATCGCCGACTTTAAACAATTTCCATCACCTTCCTTTAGGTTAGCAGGCAAATTGCACTTTCATTAAAGCAACAATCGTGCCGAAGTAAAAGCAATTCCGTTTTATTTTTTTTTGCATTTTGTTTCTAATAAGTTACGGTAGTGTGTTAATTTTTTTCGCGCAATTTTTTGAACATCAGGACTCACAAACCATGCAATTTTTGCATTTTGTCTGGATGAACGCTTCATAAAATTTATCGCAATTTCATGCAAAATTGCGAAGCCGTTCTATACGCTCTTCAATGGGCGGATGTGTTGAAAACAATTTAAGCAAATTTTTATTGACAGCCGGTTTCACGATGAACAGGTGTGAAGTAGCCGGGTTTGCCTTTATTTGTTTATGTTCCGAGGCTCTTTGCAATTTTTGCAAAGCGTTGATTAACCCGTAAGGGTTTCCAGTAATTAAAGCGGATTCTTTATCAGCCGAGAACTCGTTTGCTCTTGAGATGGCCATCTGTACGATAAGAGCGGCAACAGGTGCAATAATTGCCATAGCCAGTGTTCCAATTAACCCTCCGTCCCGTTCGTCGTTGCCGGCGAAACCTCCAAAAATAGCGGCGAACTGTGCCCATCGAGCGAGCATCATAACGGCTCCGGCGATAGTAGCGGCCATAGCGCCGACAAGGAGGTCCCTGTGTTTGACGTGGGCTAATTCATGAGCGAGGACGCCTTCGAGTTCGTTACGGTCGAGCAAGCTGAGCAGTCCATGCGTAACGGCGACGACGGCTTTTTGGGGATTTCTTCCAGTAGCGAAGGCATTGGGACCATCAGATGGAATAAGATAAACTTTTGGTTTTGGGATACCTGCTTTTTTGGCCAGGTTTTCGACCAAAGAGTGAACTGCGGGAGCTTGAGTTTCCGTAAGAGGTTGAGCTCTGTAGATTTTCAGCACTGCTTTATCGGAGAACCAATAAGCGCTGAAATTCATAACCATTGCGAAACAAAAAGCGACGATCATTCCTGATCGTCCTCCGATCATGCTGCCTGCAAAAATAAAAAGCCCTGTCAGGGCAGTGAGCAGGAAAGTCACCTTGAATAAGCTCTTCATTACCGCAATAAAACCTCCTTTGAAAATGTTCGGCAAGAGCAAAGGATTTTCTCACTTGTTACTATAATCATTTTCCTCCTCATCGTCAAGTTTTGACGGGGTTGACTTATGGTCCGGCTGCTGATAAAAACGGCTGCTGTGCCTATGAGGCAATGCCTGGAAGCGTCGATTTTTTTTAAATAAAAGAGGCGAAAAATGCTGAAAAGAGTCACAATTTTGTTAAGGAAGCGGACAACGATTCAGGTATTAAAATTTTCGCTGATCGGAGTATGGAATACGCTTCTTGATCTGGGATTGCTGAATTTATTATGTTTTCTGACGGGGATATACAAGGGGACCTGGGTATTCATATTGAATTCAATATCTTACAGCATTGCTTCTGCGAACAGTTATATTTTAAACAAGTTCTGGACATTCGAAGACCGTGCATCCAAACGTGAAGCCGTGAAATTTTCCAAATTCATGGTCGTGAACGTTATAGGACTGCTTTTAAACTCAACGGTAGTCTGGTCCTTGACCTATCTGATAGCGGCTCCTTTCGAAGTCCTGTTCGGTCCGGGGCTGATGCTGAATTCAGCAGTCATCTGGTCGCTTTCTTTTTATATGGAGGCGCCCTTCGGCATTCCTCCGGAGCTATGGTTGAATTTTTCAAAAATAACGGCGACTTTCGTAGTATTGGTATGGAATTTTGTAGGCTATAAATTCCTGGTTTTTCGCAAGCCGAAGGATAGTAAATAAATCCGGTCATTGTTTAAAAAGACCTTTACACGGGATATTCATCGGCGCTCTGTCCGGCGGCTGCCCATGAAACCGTTTGCCGATCTGACTGTTATAAGAGAGGAAGAAGCGGTTCGCAAGGATGGCAATCCAGCTTGGTCAGCGCCGGAATGCGCAAATCCGACGGCTGGGAGAAAAAAAGACCGGCGAGAAGTATCGCCGGTCTGAGGTGAATTTTTCCGAGAAGGACAATTCAAGTATGTATCAATTTGCGAGGAAGAATCGTTCCACGGTGAAGTTGCTTAAGGTTTCGTAGGTGTCGGGTTTGGCGGCGATAGACATGAATTGATAGGGACCGCCGGAATCGAATGAAGCGGGCAGATCAAATTCAAGCAGGCTAATGGTCATTTCCTGTTCAGCGTTCAAGAAGATATTGAGATTGTTGATATCAGTAGTCCATGCGGGGTGCCAGAAGTAAATGCCGCAGACTTCGAGGGCCACGTAAATATCGACATGATGGCTTGAGGGGCCGTTGTCTATGCCCAGTGATAAACGGAAATGGTCTCCCGGATGGAATACGGACTTGTTCAGATTGAGGTTCAGAACGAGATAAGCGGGGAGCGGCGAGGCAGTGGGGGTAGGAGAAGGTGTAAAAGTCGGCGTATAAGTATGGAATGGCGGCGCATCAGTAGGAGTGGCGGTAGGTTCTTCATGTGTGGGTTCGGAAGTGGGAACGGGCGTGTGAGTAAAGGTTGGAGAAGGTGTTTCCGTTACAGGAGTTTCTGTATGGGTGTATGTGGGATCGGGAGCTGTCGGAGTGGGAACGGGCGTGGGAGTTTCATAAAAGGGTGTGGGAGTCGGCTGGCCGGCGAAAGGCGCTCCGATGAGTGAGAATTCGTCGATGTTCCATCCGCCGAAATGGATGCCTGCATCTGCAACCAAATCGAATTTGAATTCTACTTCAGGATTATCGTCAGCGATAGATGAAATGGAGATATCATGCAATGTCCAGTCAGTATCGATGTGATCGGTGTCGTGGTCATTCTGCCAGACGAGCTGGTCGTTTACGAAGATACGAGCCATATCGTACATGCTCTTCTCAACCGTAAGCCATCTTCGATAGTTCAATCGAACGTTATGGAAACCTGTACAGTCGATAATCGGCGATATAAGAACATTGAACGCATTGGCTTTATAATTGCCGTCCCAGCCCTGGAAACCCAGGTCATTGCCCCATATGCAGTCGCCGTTGAAAGCGGAGAGAGGGTCGTATGAACTTGTGCCCACAGGCGTACCCCTCTGCCAGTCATCTTGAGTTTCTATCTGGAAGTGTGTCCAGCCATTGTCGCCGTCTTCGAATCCATCCTGGAAAATGATTGCGGTTTCTCCCACATATAAACCGAATTCGCTTTCATGTTGCCCGAAATCGGACGAAATAACGATCGTCAACGGCAAATAAGCTCCCTCCTCCATATCCGCTGGAATTACTATAGAAAAATGAGGATCAACCGAATCTCTGGTTTCATCCGGGGGAATATCGGGAAAATCAGCTTCGGGATCGGTTATCTGAAGGCCCGACATTTCGGAGGAAATAACTCCTGTTACCCCTGTAGCCGTTTCCGAACCATTGTTTACAAGCGACAATGACAGATAGACAGTTTCTCCGGGATCGGGATAACCGTCCCCATCACCCTCGGAGTCATCGGCTTCGTGACTTTCGTAAGCGAGGTTCACCGGATTGCTGGGCGTATAATAGTACTGTATGGACCCGTATCCGATGTTGCAGGATCCATATTTAATATAAGCGAAGCCATTGTCTCCCCAACCGGGTCCCCAACTGTTTTTAATTATCCAAGCGCCTGTCCCGCATACGTCGTCATCCCAACCGACTATCGTAACTCCGTGGTTGACCGACTGTGTGCCGCTGTTCTGATAGCATCCGTCCGTATAATAATAAAAATCATTATAAACCGTCATAGCGCAAGGCACAGGACCGAACTGAAGCGCCGCTTTAATGGCGTCTGTATCTGAACCGATGCTTTCCCAGCCGTCAAGAAATGCCGCAATGTCGCACTCATCCTGTATGCACGGCGGAGAATCGCTGGCCTCATACGGCATGCAACTCTCCTCTACCGCCCCAGGATTCACGAAAAGATCGGCAGCGCTCAGCCAACCGCCTCCGCATCCATAACCATAAGTGTTGCAGGATACCAATTGCTGTTCGGAAAGGTCCGGCGTCCAACCGTCGTATATCATCACGTAACTTTCTAAAGCCGCTTCTATGCAAAACGCCCAGCAGCTTCCGCAACTACCCTGGTTCTTCACAGAACTGACTCCTCCCATTTCCCTCCAATCGAATACGCTCGGCCAAGTCACATCTGTTTTTTCCTTACCGTCGCCTACTGGCTCCACATAACCTTCCGGCGCCTTCAATCCGCATAAGGCCGCCTTCTCCTCTTCAGAAAGTATCGATACAGAAGTCTCTCCAGCCTCCCAGTCATAACCGTTACGCTCGATCTTCGCCCGTATCCGCTCCAGCTCCATATCATGCGCTTCCTTATCGAAAGGCTCCTTCGCATGAACAGAAATAAAACCGCTGACTAAAATCACCCATGCCGTCAGCGTCATCAGTTTCCCAGCTTTGACCTTCATTGTTTTCTCCTCTCTTTTATCGAACCTGCCCCGCAGTTCATGCTTCTTTCCTCTCCGGCGTACATCCTCTCAGGATATGTCCCCCCACAAATGGGCAATATTCATGCCGAGTCATCAAAACAGGGTTTTCATACTAAAATCATTATTATACAATAATTTAAACATAACTCTTTTATCCATTGCACTTCTTCCCTATGTCCAGATTTTAAACTCCATTTGATTCGCAGGCTTATTTTTTCGACATCAGACTTCTCATACCATAACGACGGCGCATCCGTATCCGGCGGAAGGATAAACAATGCATCAGGCTGCCACACACAAATTCAATGCATCAAGAACGCATTTTTAAAATTTGCTTAATCCTGCTAAAATAAATAAACGACAGTCGGCGTTCAGAAATTGATCACGGCGGAGAAAAACTTTGCGGGTAGAGAATTTTAGTCGGCACAATCATGTCGATCCTCGGGCATGCCCACTCTGCTTCAATTTTGAACCCGGCCCGCAAAGAATCCGGCTGCTTAACGCACGATTATACTCAATGCATGAAAGGGCAAGAGAAATGATTGAACATTATTCCTTCGGCAGGATCAAAGTTGAAGGAGAGACCTTCAAAAACGACATCATTATTTTACCTTCCAGAATAATTCCCAACTGGTGGAGAACAGAAGGCCATAGTCTTCATCCGGAAGATTTATCCGCCATCGAAAATACTGATATTGAAACATTTATAATGGGTTGCGGAAAATACGGCGTTTTAAGAATCCCGGAATCAACCCGAAAATGGTTCGAGGAAAAGGATATCCATCTCATATCCGGGAAAACGGATGAGGCGGTAGAAACATTTAACCGGCTGAAGCAAGAAAAAAAGAAAATCGCTGCCGGGTTTCATCTGACCTGCTGATCCGGGCATCTCGGTTTCGCGGCTGAAAGTTCTTTCTCGTTCAATGACGAAAACCCATTATTAAAATCTCAAAATAACCAGGAGAAAACTCAAAATAACCAGCAGCGCAATTAAAGCCAAAATAAGATTTTTTGTACCTGATTTTTTGTCAGCCGACAAAATTTCCTGTACAGCGAGTTCATATTCTTCGTCAGTCATTTCCCGGGGAAGACCGAGGCGATCGAGAACGGCATCATCTGACCAGCCTGTTTGATAGTCAGAACCGCAGGCCGGACAAACCTTATCCTTTTCGGATAAATATTCGCCGCAATGAGGGCAAATTTTGATCTCGGAACGGGAAAAATTTTTCATACATGAGCCCTCCTTCCTCGATGAGCGCGCTCTTATGCATACTCAATTTTTCCGCTTTTTACAAATTTTTCCGAATAATGGTTGACTTAAACAACGCAAATGGAGTATGTATAAGAACAGGAGCATTGAGTATGGGCTATTGAAAGGCTCTTATGCGGCCAGATTTCAAAAGGCTTAAGTGAGCTGGTTCAATAAAGACCAGGCAACAAAATCAATGAAATTTTTTTTTCAGCGGGGGGAAGCATAATGGCGGAACCACAGAATCAGAATTCACAGAGAGATGAAGTCAAACTCATCGAGTTACTGAAAGACTCAGGTCTCATTTCCCCTAAACAACTGGAGAAGTCGCTCGAGGAGCAGCAGCGAACAGGGGACAGTTTATACGACATATTAAGGCGTGATGCGAGTCTTCAAAGTTTTAAGGATTTGTTATGGGGATTTTTCGGTATGGAGATACCGTTGCCGTTCGGCAAGGCCAAGCGGGACAAGCTGAAGGACGTTCTTTTAAAATCCGGGATAATAACGGATGAGGAGCTTCAGAAGTCGTTGTCGGAAGAGGAGAAGGAGACGCACGTAGGGGAGCTTTTGCGTGAGAAGGGTATATTGACGGAGGAGCAATTGGAGAAGGCGTTGAAAGAGCAGAAGCGTACGGGACACCCATTTTGGAGGGTATTGATCAACCTGGACATGATCAAGCCGACGAAGCTGGTAAATTTAATGCAGGATAGATTGACCCAGCCGACGGAATGCGCTCAGGACGAGCTGATAATGGAATTTTTATCGAACACGGGTTTAATAAGCGAGGATCAGCGTAAGGAAGCGGAGCGTAAGTACAGGGAAAAGGGAGTTCCGATGATCAAGTATTTGATCGAGAAGAACTACATCAGTGCAGAGAAGGTAGGGGAGGCGACGGAGCAGCAATTACAGATACCTTTCATTCATATAAAGGGTTATGAGATTGATCCGAATGTAGTATATACGCTACCCGAGGACATAGCGAGGAGCGATAAGATATTGCCTGTTGCGAGAGACGGCAATACGTTGAAATTAGCCATGATCAATCCGCTGGATTCATCAGTCATCAACAGGGTGAAGCTGATGACGGGGCTGAACATACAGCCTCTGTTGGCGAAGGAATCCGATCTGGAAGATGTGATTGACGAATATTTCAAAAGGGCTGAAGCATTGATGAGGGAGCCGATAAGCAAGACGGCGGAGGACAAGGGTTTAAGCATGCTGAACATACCGGCGGTGCAATTGGCGAGTTCTTTAATAGAAGGAGCGATCAATTCGCGAGCGACGGACATCCATTTGGAGCCGCAGTTGCCTTCGATGAGGGTAAGATTCAGGATAGACGGGATGCTATATGATGTGATGTCGATACCCGAATCGATTCAGCAGTCGGTTTTTTCTCGAATAAAGATATTGGCGAACATGGACATAACGGAACGCCGAAGACCTCAAGACGGTCATATAACGATGAAGATACGGGGCAAGGAATTCAATATGCGCGTAGCGACGATCCCTACGCATCTCGGCGAGAAAATGGTTATGCGCGTTTTGGATGAGACTAACGTGTTGCGGGGAATGAAGCAGTTGGGTTTGGAGGCGGAGGAAGAGGAAAAGCTGGCGCGTCTGATCAACAAGCCGTACGGCATATTACTGGTAACGGGCCCGATAGGTTCCGGAAAAACGACGACGCTGTATGCCGCTTTAAACGAAATAAATATTTTGCAGAACAACATCGTCACCATTGAAGACCCGATTGAATACCGTCTGGCCGGAATTAACCAGGTTCAAGTGAACTATGGAATGGGATTAGGCTTTGCTGAATGTCTCCGGGCCGTATTGCGCCAGGATGCCGATACGCTTATGGTGGGTGAGATACGTGACGATGAGACCGCAAAGGTAGCGACCTGGGCGGCTTTAACAGGGCAACTCGTTTTTGCGACTCTCCATACCAATGATGCGTCATCGGCTATTACAATGATGGCCAATTTCAACGTGAGACGTTTTTTCCTGGCCAGCGCTCTGGTTGGCGTAGCGGCCCAAAGATTGGTCCGTCGAATATGTCCGAAGTGCAAAGAAACCTACAAGCCTTCTGAAGCCGTCATAAAAGAATTAGGAATAAGCGTCGATGAAGATTATGAATTTGCTCGAGGAGTCGGGTGCGATTATTGCAAATTCACGGGTTATTATGGAAGAATGGGCGTATTCGAAATAATGGAGATGACGGAAACTATAAAGGACTTAATCCTGGAGGACGCTCCTGATCTTGAGTTGAAGAAGGCTGCAATCAAAGAAGGCATGAATACTCTGTGGATGAACGGAATAAGAAAAATCAAGGCTCACATAACGACGCCGGAAGAGGTCTTGCGGGAAGTCAAACTTTAGTCATCCGTACATAGTTCTTTTCAGTATTAAAGCCTTACCTGTATGAACCAACTGTCGCATAACTTTAAATGGAGGCGTATTTATGGCCGAAGAAAATCAAAAAGAACCCGCTGGTCCTGATAAAGAGGGACAATTGCCGCAGCAGGACTTAAGAGACGATATTCGATCAAAACTCATGTCGGAATTGGGGAAAGCCCGTCAATTTCCTGAAACTAAGCAAAAGTTGTCGATCTGGGAGAGAATAAAGCAAATGTTGACGGGCCGGGTATCGCTGAAAGATGTGGCGAGTTTCAGCCGGCAATTATCCATGCTGATTGATGTAGGCATTCCGCTGATAAGAGCGCTGAATATTCTCGCGAAGAGGACGCCGAAACAATCGATGAGGAGAGTCATCGCTCAGATCGGAGAAACTGTTGAAAGCGGAGCTCCGTTATCTGAGGGTTTGGCGAAATTTCCTTATCATTTTTCCCGTTATTACATCAGTTCGATAAAAGCGGGCGAAACCACCGGCACACTGGGAACAGCGCTACGATTATTGGCTGATTATCAGGAAGATGAGAAAGAGATGAAAAGGAAATTTCAGTCAGCCATGGTTTTGCCTGTAGCGACTATCATAGCGGCCATTGCGGTTTTAGGGATTTTAATGGTTCGGGTTGTCCCCGAATTTCAAAAAGTGTATGCGAACTCGGAAGTTGAACTGCCCGGAGTGACTCAATTCTTGATAAACATTACGAATTTCATCGTTAATTATTACTTCATCCTGATCCCCCTTCTGGTCATCCTGATAATTCTCTTTTTACTCTTTCGACTCACTCCAGTGTATGCTGACTTTTCGGACAGACTGAAATTAAAAATACCCGTTTTGAGCTATATTCACAGAAGCGGTATCGCTTATCGTTTTTCACGATTAATGTCGATGATGCTTAAATCAGGAGTTCCTATCCATGAAGCGTTCAGGATCATGGAAGATGGCGTGGGAAACGCTGTAGTTTCTGATGCCCTGAGAAACGCCAACAGATTCATCAGCGAAGGAAACACCATCGAATATTCGCTGAGAAAAAACAAAGTATTCTCAGAATTCATCATTGACATCATCGGCGTAGGCGAAGAAACAGGAGCGGTGGACGAAGTTTTGAATAAAATGGCATCGAATCTCGAAGATGATCTTAAAGCGCTTTATGACAATTTGGCCGTCCTGCTGGAACCGATAATGCTGCTTCTTGTCGGCGGCCTGGTCCTTATCCTAGCGTTAGCTCTATTCCTGCCCTATTACGCCATTGGTCCCGCCCTGCTCAATCCGGGATACAGGAGGTTCTAGCTTCAGGATACCGGCTGCCGGGCGCCGAATACGGGAAACCGCATCGCTTAAAAGGCAGCCTCATACCAAACCCAGATTCGCCGAACAAGCGATTATCGTTTTTGAACGGTCATGCCGGTCGTCTCATTCCCCTTGTTCGCGTATTTACTTCGTAATTATTTATTCCGTTTGCGACAGCGATACCGGCGCCGACCACGATACCTGAACTGACGGCTGTCAATGAAAAAACAGCGGCAAGTTCTTCCGGCAGATATTTGTGGGACAGAATTAGTTTTTAATGAGGATTTCGATCAGTCAAATAATCTGCGAAAAAGTGTAACCTCATTTTGATCAGCCCCGAAAACGGTTTAAAAGTGCAGGCGCAAACAGACACAGTGCAGCGCCGCCCACAGCCGCCAACCAGAACTCAAAGAGACTGAAAATCGTTATATGATGCTTTTTGTGGATGCTGAGGGGGACCGAGCGTATATTTTCGGGCTTAAAGATATGGATTCTGGCCAGCCTGTAAGGCCGCCAGGCCAGGTTTTGAGCCGTCACTCCAGGCAAATAATACTTTACGGCGATGTTGAACTCTTTATACGCCGCATTGTATTGCTCCTGCATTTTTCCGAAATCGGGAACCGCAACTCCTTTTAAAAGCAGAAGCAGTAATCGGCTCAATTCAATTTTGAATGCATGGTCATAGTGAAAATTGACCATGTGATAATGAGCGGCAGCTTCATCAAGATACGCTTGGCGCAATTCCGCCGGTAATGCTTTCACTCCCTCGGCTCTGGCCTTTTCCAATTGTTCTCTTGTCAGGGAACTTTTAAAAGCCCCCCATTCCGGGTCCTCAATGGTGAAACCGTATTCATGCGCAGCGGTCATAAACAAAGCGACCGCAATAAAGACGAAAGCGAGAAGAAAAGACAATCTTTTAAGGTCGGTTTTTCTGATTTTTTCATATAAACCTGCGGGCTTAACGGAGAACGCGATTATCATCTGTGAAAGAACACCGGCGGTACCGTTGATTACAATATCCCTGTATTCGCCGACTCTGTTAGGCAACGCCCATTGAATGGTTTCATCCCCCATACCGGCCAGAAAAACGGCTATGGCCGTATAAAAATAAACGATAATACCATCTTCCCAGCAACGGAATGTTCTATAAAACAGAAAACCGAGAATCCCATATTGAATATAGTGAACTCTTTCGATCGCAACGTCCAGGATCATGAATGCGTAGGCATAGATTCCGGCCAGAATGACGGCGGCGATGACAGAGGAGATGCCTTTGAATTTGATGCGGCGGATCAAATAATAGAGCAACCCGGCGAGAAAAACGAGCGCGATAAAAATGACGGAATTGTAAATAGAATCCCCGAAAACCGATGTAAGAATAGTGCGGATATGCGGCATTATGCCCAGCGTCGCATAAATGAAAAGGATATAAATGAAAGTTAAGCTGCTCCACAGAATCTTTTTTTTCCTGCTGTCCTCCTCAACGACCGGCATAATGCCTCCTGTCAGCAAAATGAACGTTTTTTAATAAAAAAACAGGGGAATAGGCCATGTTTTTCCGAATGCGGTCCGATATCTTTTCATATTTTATTTCTGAATTTATCCCGTCCTTCCGGTGAAGCAGAAGTAGCGTTTTTTCTTATGACGAGTTCCCATTTACCCGTCACGAAACTTTGGGGATCAATATCCCGGTTCACGACGATCCCCGGTCCGACAAATGAGTCGGCTCCTATCCGCACAGCGGGCATAAAATTAGCGTTAATCCCAGTGCGGACATTGTTTCCGGTCATCAAACCCAATTTATTCCTTCCCGTACCGATCTTTTTCCCGTTGATTTTAACTTTAATTTCCTGTTCGTCCAGGCGCAGATTTGCGGTAACCGTTCCGGAACCGAAAGAAACGTTATTGCCGACTATGCTGTCGCCGATGTAATTCGTATGAGTCCACACGCCTTTTCCCAGAAAACTTCTGGCGATTTCTGTTCCGAAACCCACAATAGAGTCCTCACCGACATGAGATTCCCTTACCAGGGCATTATTCGCCACCACAGCATTCTTCCCGATATATGCCGGTCCCCTTACAACGGCTCCTTCGAAAATCCTGACGCCGTCTTCAATAATAACCTCCCCTTTTATTACAGCCTGGGGAGATATCTCCGCCTTTTCAGAAATGCCGGATTCTTGATTCTGAAAGAAATATTCCATTATATCCAATACATGCCAGGGATATTTGAACGGATGCCACTGTCCCTGATATTCGACAACCTGGTATTTCATCCCTGCTTTGAACATCCCGGACAGTCCCAATTCATATTTGTCGTCACGGTCGCCCGTTACACCCCTCAATCGTTTCTGTAATAATTCGGAACTCCTGTGATAATGAACCACCAGGTTCACAAGATCGCTCGGCTCCCGACCGGCTCCAGGCTTCTCTATTATTTCCTGTATTATCCCGCCAGAGTCGATTTTTAAATATCCGCCGGGAAAATATTCTTCAGTCACTCTCGCCAGAATCGCACCGTCCAGTCCCTTATTCTGTGAAATTTTCAGCAAATCGGAATAGCCCCTCTTTTCGATTAGATCGTTCGTGCTTACTATTAACAAAGGAGTATCCTGCATCCTGGGGAGACTCAACACAGCCCCGGCCATGCCCGGATGCTCGGAATCCTGAACATGAAAACTCCCCTCAATCCCGAGCTTTTTAGCCAAAGAACGAACGTTAGACTGGTTCGAGTCATTCACGATAAAAATGAAATCCTCCGCTCCTGAAGAAAGCAGTCCCTCCAGTATGTATTGAATAAGGGGTTTACCGAAAAACGAAACGAATATTTTGTCTTCAATGGGAGCAGCGCGTAAACTCTTTCCTCCTGCCAAAATTACGGTTTTCATTTGTTCACTCCTTCAAAATCATATTCAAATTGTCCGTATGCATTAAGTTTCATGCGTGAACGACATTCGGCCCTTAAAGATTCTCATTTTTTTTCTTTAATTGTCAATCATCAATGTTTTAAAAATATAAATCGTCTCCCCGTAAAATCAGACCTGAAAAATAATTAAAGTTTTCCGAAAATGGGACGAAGAAAGAAATGGAGGAACATATGACCACCCTGGAAAGGCGGAAAAAACATGATAGGCGCACTGCATATAGCTCGTTCGGCCTTACATGCATTTAAAACGATGCTGGGGACTTCAGCCCACAATCTGGCCAATTCCGAGACGAAGGGGTTCAAGTCTCAGAGAGCGGAATTTTCTGAAACGGAATCAGGCGGAGTGAAGGTAACGATCACGCAGGACGAAAGCCCTGGGATACCGCTGGGCGAGGATGAAGAAGGCAATACGATAGAATCGTCCAATACGGATTTAATTACAGAGACGACGAATTTGACCGTAGCTCAAAGGGGATATGAAGCGAACGTCCAGGTACTGAAAACAGCGCAGGAAATGGATGAGCATACATTAGACATTATCGGCTGAAACTGTCTTGCCGGATGAATGTGTTGAATCAGGCGTTTTGCACCGGGAGCAGAATCAGGAAGCGGTGAATCTTTCTTCCAGCCCCTTGATCATTTTATCGACTTGAGCGCCGGTATTGGAAAGGTCCTGGAAAGATATGTTAAAGCGTTCGAGGAGGTCTTCATCCAGATTCTCTGAGAAATCAGGCTCTTCGGCCAGGTGAGTCATCTGATTAGCTATGTAGACGTAAGCTGTGAGGGAATCAGTGATGATTTCCGGCTTATGATGATAACGAACTGCGTTGCACAGAGAATGGGGCAGCTTCCAGTTTTCCAGGAGCCAGGCGCCTATTTCGTCGTGAGTCATACCGAAGATCAAGGTTTCGGTAATGACCGAGGAGCGGCCCTGGGAATTCAGTTCCTGAACTCTCTGGAATTTTTCGACGAAATTCTTATTCAGCAATATCTTGCCGACATCGTGCAAAAGGCCGGCGGTAAAAGCTTCGCTTTCAGGGACGTCCTGTTTCAAGTCGGCGAGGTTCTGTGCGAAGCAGGCGCATCGCAGGCAGTGTTTCCATAGAGGATACTGATTGACTGAGCGCAACATATTGACGATTTCCGCGGTCATCATAATGTCTTTAAGCTTAACGGCGCCGACGAAGGGCAGGGCTTCCTGCAGCGATGTGACGTCGCGTCCAAGCCCATAATCTGCTGAATTGACCAAACGCAGAATAGTGGTCGTAATACCGACGTCAGCGCTGAGCAATTCCTCGACTCTTTTCCATTCGAATGATTCCTGTTCCAGGATATTCAGAACGGATTGTATAATAGGCGAAATAGAGGGCAAGTTGTTCGTGTCTTCAATAACTTTCCTGACTTCAGCGACTGAGCGCAGGCACATCAGGGCTTCAACGACATCGGGATCGAATTGAGTATTTTTACAGCGGTTCAATTCTTCAGCCGCCTTTTGATGCGAAAAAGCCTGCCGGTATGGACGATGACTGGTTAAAGCGTCATAAGCATCCGCCACCGATATGATCCTGACCAGCAACGGTATCTGATCGCCCTTCAGTCCGTCAGGATACCCCGACCCGTCAAGCCGTTCATGATGATTCCGAATAAGAGGAAGGATCGCCTCCAATCCCGGTAGTCCGACGAGCATCATGTAACCGCGCCTGGGGTGAAGCTTGATCAATTCCCATTCGTCTTCCTCCAGGTATCCGGGTTTTTGAAGGACCGCATCAGGTATACCGAATTTACCTATATCATGAAGACTGCCTCCCAGCTCCAGTATTCGCAACTGCTCTTCATCCAGATTCATCTGATGACCGATAATCAAGGCATATTCCGTAACGCGATGCGAATGACCTCGCGTGTAAGGGTCCTTCGCTTCCAGAGCGCTTGTAATCGTGCGGAAAAGTCCCTTGAACATTCGATCGAAATCCCTGGCCTTCTTTAAATTATGATAATGACTCAAAGCTTCCTGCACAGCGCTTTCCAGATTGCCGTTTTCCGCAGGCCTGCTGATGATCCGGAACAGCCCTACGTTATTCACGGCTTTCAAAAGTTCATCAGAGGATATTTGATCGCTTACGACTATTCTTACTGTTTCAGGCGAAATTTCTGCTGAACGACTTAACAACTGAAGACCGCTCATATCATTTAAATATGAATCGGCAATGACTACGGAGCATCGCTTCTTCTGAATTATTCCTAATGCGTCTTCCCCCCTGGGCGCCTTTAATATTTCTACTTGTTTTTTATTCGCACCGTTCAGGTTTTCAGAAATTTTTTCCTTCAACCCAACAGTCAACACTACAGATGTTTCCTCCATGACAAGTTTCTCCATTCATTATTAAATTGTTGAAAAAATTTACCGATTGATGCGTTCGAAACCGTCGGGATTATTTTTGTGCCATTTCCACGCCGTTTCGACAATAACTTCGAGATCGTCGTATTGAGGGGCCCAACCCAATTCAGTTTTTATACGTTTAGAGGAAGCGATCAAAGCGCTGGGATCGCCCGGTCTTCTGGCTGCGGGTCGGTAAGGTATATCTATACCCGTCACTCGACTCGCCGTCTCAATTACCTCTTTAACCGTGAATCCCCGTTCGCTTCCTAAATTGTACGCCTCGCTTCTGCAACCCTTCAGAAGCGCGTCCAACGCCTTTACATGGGCCTGAGCCAGGTCGAGCACATGGACGTAATCCCGGACGCATGTTCCGTCTCTCGTCGGATAATCCGTTCCATATATCTCGACGAATTCTCGTTTTCCCAAAGCCGCCTGCAACACCAGAGGAATCAGATGAGTTTCAGGATCATGGTCTTCGCCTATTCGGCCTTCCAGCTCTGCGCCCGAGGCATTGAAATATCGGAGGGAGATATATCTAAGTTTATACGCTGAATCGTAATACTTAAGTATTTTCTCCAGCATAAGCTTCGACTCCCCATACATATTGACCGGATTCTTCGGATGCTCTTCCGTGATAGGAACTTCTTCCGGTTCGCCATATACGGCTGCGGTCGAAGAAAATACAAATTTCTCCACCCCTTCATCCATCAAACAGTTCAGAAACTGAAACGTTTTAACCGTGTTATCGTTCATATATTTTCTGGGATTCTCCACCGATTCCGAAACCAGTGTTTTTGCCGCGAAATGCATGACAGCATTAATCTCCCTCTCGCGAACGACCGATTTCAAAAGTTCGCCATCCGATATGTCGCCTACGGTTATAATATCAGAGGGTACGGAATCCCTGTGGCCCTGCGACAGATCATCCAATACATGAACCTTATAGCCTTTCCTGATGAGTTCGAGGACCACGTGACTTCCAATATATCCAGCACCTCCGGAAACTAAAACAGACGCAGACATCCCTTCCTCCTGATCAATTATTCGGAAATAAGCATACAAGTTACCCTACTCATCCACCACGACTTCATTTTAATCAAATTTGTTCCCAACGTCAAATTATTTCTCATACTAATTAGTTTTTGTCCATAAACGGCGAATTTTTCCCAATTCTGCGTCTGTCTTCGGATTTGCTCAGCCAAAGTATAAGCGCCGCCCCTGCCTCGCAAATCATTACCATCCTTGTCTTAAGAAAAATTCGCTCGTTTATGGATCAAAAACCGCAGTGACTGTCCAGCATTAAATTTTGAATCGACAATCGAGTTTATGGACAGGCACTAATTGAAAATCTTTCTCAATCAGCGCATGTTCACAAGCCCATTTAATTACTTTACGGATCGGCGAACAGGCTTTTTGAGTTCCTGCTTCATAAAGGAACGAATTATTTTGATGGATGCCCCAATTTTTTTTGCAGCTTGCCGAGTCATCCGTTTTATGGTAATTATTTTTGAGTTTTTAAAGGGGGACGAGTCGAAACGCCATGGACAAACCGGGAAAAACCAGGAAAAAAGTTTTTGTTATAAGCGCAATTGCGGTTTCCGCCCTTTTGCTTCATTCATTGGCAAGGACGACGCATAAAAGTGCGGTTCAGGCATCGCCTTCAGGCATGACGAAACTGCACAAGCTGATTAAATCAGGTTCTGCGGCAGTCTGGAATGAAAACAACGAACCGCTTCTTGAAATAAACGCAAAGCGGATGAACGTGCCTGCGTCAATACTCAAGATCATTACGGCCGCTGCATTTCTTCAGCATTTTGAATTGGATTACAGGTTTCCCACGATTTTTTGTCAGGATGCGGAAAAGAATCTTTATATAAAAGGTTTCGGCGATCCTTTCCTGGTTTCGGAGGAATGGGCATCCATAGCCGATGAACTTTTTAAGCGAGGCGTAAGAGAGATCAAAGATATATACCTGGACGACCTCTATTTTGACCCGAACATAATGATACCCGGAATCGGCGATTCGACCAATCCTTTTGATGCTCATAACGGGGCGCTTTCGACCAACTTCAATACGATAAACGTGATCATATCTTCCGACGGGAAAACGATACGCAGCGCCGAACCGCAGACTCCTCTAACGCCGTTTATCAGAAGGAAGGCTCTCTCTTCAGGTAAAACAGGCCGGGTAAGAATCAACATTCACCAAGATCGTTCGGACATCCTGAAGCTTACCGGTTCGCTTGCCTCAGCGTTTTTTTCCCGGTCAGGCATCATGGTTCGGGGAAAAACAAGGGAAGGAAAAACGCCGAATTATCTTAGTCCCGTGTTGGTTCATCGATCATCAAAAACTGCAGCGGAAATCCTGGAAGCCATGATGAAATTTTCAAATAATTTCATCGCCAATCAACTATTTTTAATACTCGGCGCTAAAGCTCGACGGCCTCCCGCAACCCTCGAAAAATCGGTCAATTCGGTAAAAAAATACGTCAGAGACAGACTGGAAATAGAACAGTTCAACATTGTCGAGGGTTCCGGCATCAGCCGCAAGAACCTCATTTCAGCCGAAAGTTTCGGCAAAGCGCTGGCGGATTTTCGCCCCTATTATAAACTTCTGCCGCAATATGAAACCAATGTTTGGGCCAAGACTGGGACTTTAAGCAACGTCAAGAATCTGGCGGGTTATTTCGTTCCTCGTTCCGACCCGAATAAGCTTTACTCGTTCGTAATCATGCTGCGGAGTTGGCGCAACAAGCGGGACGAAGCTTTAGAACTTCTCAGGAATCAATTTTAGAACAGCGAAAGCCCAGTCTTCTGCCGTTCATGCTGCCGGTGCGAAGCGCCTGTTTTACCGGTCCCGATATCAGGATTTTTCTTTTTTCTTTTTTTTCTTTCGGGCTTTTGAGCGGGTTACTCCGTTGGATTTCCTCCATATTTTGCCCTTTTTAGTGCGTCGGTCGCCTTTACCCATCGCTTCACCTCCTCTTATTCTTCTTTTTATTTCTGTTGATTTCGAGCGATGTCGACAAACCTCTATTTCGAATTGAAAACCAGACAAGCCTTTTCTTGGTCATAACGAAAAAGCGTTTGGCGTATTTTTTAAGCGCTTTTTGATCAATATCGAATCCGAGTCCCGGTTTTTTTGGAACGTCGAGTTTTCCTTTCTGGTGGAGGAAAGGTTGCTGCAAAAGAGCGTCTCTGGCTTCAATGGTCCATCCCGGCGGATTAAGGGGGTATTCGAGCGTCATTTTATTCTGGAAGCCAGAAGCGGCCAGCATGTGCATATTAACGGCGAGGCCGATGCCGTTAGTCCAGGTATGAGGAGAGAAATCAAGGTTATGCTCTCTGCAGAGCCGGCTGATTTTATGAGTCTGTGCAATCCCTCCGGTAAACAGTGCATCCGGCTGAAGGATATCGAAGCATTTTCTTTCGATCATCATTTTCAGTTCCGGGAAACCTGACGAATTCAATTCTCCGCCTGAAATGGGAACCCGGCTGGAGCGAACCAGTGCGGAAAGATCATCGTAAGCGTCCATGGGTAAGGGCTCCTCCAGCCATTTTATGCCGTGATCCGCACAAAAACCGGCGAATCTTTGAGCTCTTTTCAAGTCCCATAACGGAGCATCGGATATAATGGTAACTCGCCACCCCTGATTAGCATCGACGGCGAATTTTACCTTATCATCAAATGCTTTTACGGTTTCCCCGACATGTTTTTCATCCACCTTCTCATCGAATGCGTGAACTCTGATTTTGATATCCCGAAAACCCTGTTCAAACAATTTTTCCGCCTGCTTGATCCTCTCAGAAGGTTCTTTTATCTCGCCTGTCGAAGCATAAAGCGAAAGGCGACAAGGAGTTCCGCCGAGCAGTTCACAAACGGGCTTCCCGGCTGCTTTTCCTTTAATGTCCCAGAATGCGGGTTCGATCCAATAGTTACGATGCCCTAAATAGGACATTTCTCTTAAACGCTGCTGGATCAACTCTATGTCCTCAGCATCTTCTCCAATAAGGTACGGCCCTACTATATCCCCCAGCCCCGATCTCTCCTTGCCCATTGCCGGTCCTGCCGAATAACCCGTGAGGCCGCTGCCGGCGGTCACTCTGATCAGCGTAAAACGATTTTCTTTTTGCGGAAATCCGGGTATCCAGCTCGGATAGAATGGGGCCGGCAAAGGATATTCGACATGAAATAATTCTATTTTTTTTATGGGATTCATTTTTTTATTTCCGCTTTTACTGCTCTTCCCAGCGTTTCCAAAGTATAGGGCTTTTTTACGTATTCGCCCGCTCCCAGTTTCTGGGCTTCTTTAACCTCCTGGGTCGGAGAATAGCCGCTGACTATAATGGCTTTCTGTCCGGGATGAATTTCTATGATCCTTTTGTAAGTTTCTTTGCCGTTCATTCCCGGCTCCATGATCATATCCAACACGACCAGATCGACTTTGTTGTTTTTCAGGAATTCGACAGCCTTTTCGCCGTCAGGTTCCAAAACGACCTCATAATTCAGCGACGTCAAAAGCGCTTTCGCCATTTCTCTTTGCTGTTTAATGTCATCAACCACCAGTATCTTTTCTCCTTCGCCTCTTATCTCGCTTACTGAGAACTCTTCATTACGTTTTTCTATTTTACACCTTGTGATCGGAAAATACAAAATGAAAACCGTACCTTTTTCGGGAGAACTTTTTACGTCAATGTACCCTTTGTGGTCCTTCATGGCGTTCCAGACGATCGTCAGCCCCAGTCCGGTCCCGCTACGGCCCAGATTCTTCTTGGCATAGAAGGGTTCAAATATTCTTTCCAGACGCTCATCATCAATCCCCGGCCCATTATCAGATACTTTAAGGACGGCATATTCGCCCGGTAAAGCGCTGTCGAAACCTTTCAGCGTATCGACCAGATGAATGTTCTCAGTCGAAATACGTATCACGCCGTCACTGCTGTCCTCCAGAGCCTCAGCCGCATTTGAAACCAGGTTCATCAGCGCTTTTCTCACATGTATAACGGAGGCATTGATATTTTTGAGGTTCTTCGACAGATATCTCTGCACCCGCAGCCCTTTATGACTCTCCAGGAGCTTCGCGTGTTCGGGCGATACCAGATACTCCTCAACAATATCGTTCAAATTGGCCGCTTCTTTTTTACCGGCGACTCCTCGGGTCAGCGTCAGCATGTCTGAAACCACGGCTGAAGCTCTCAGCCCAGAATCACGTATGGCCTTGAGGGCTTTACGATGAGAATTCGAGAGGCAATCGTCCATAAGAAGCAGTTCCGGATAACCGACGATACCGGACAGAATGTTATTCAGATCATGGGCTACTCCTCCCGTCAACAAACCCAGGGCTTCCATTCTTTTGGCTCTGTCCAGGCGTCTTTCGCTTTCCCTTAGTTTCCGGTTCAGTTCAGCCAGCTTGGCTTCAGTTTCCAGTTTCTTTTGCAGTTCTGCGACCTTCTTTTCCGTTTCCAGTTTTAAAAGAGCTTGAGTAGCCAGGATAGAAAACCTTCTAGCCAGATTCAAGTGCTCGCGCGAAAAGTGTCCTCTTTTTGAATGAGCGCCGACGAAAACGGCTTTTTTTTCAACTGCAGATATGGAAAACAGCAACGCTGAACGTATCTCGTCCTGGAAATTCGCATGTTGATCGATCCATTCCGGAACGCTTGAAACGTCAAAAACAGCAACCACATCTCCATCCAGGACCCGTTTCATCAACGCACCTGCTTGCCAACGCAAATTAATAAATTTGTCGTCAGAAGCAGCTTCAATTCTTAAAAAACCTTCATCCTCATAATCCTCATCCGCACTCAGAACGAACGCCGCCTCAGCATCCAGCGCTTCATTCATCACTTCGAAGAGTTTTTCAAACATTAAATGGGTGTCTTCGGTTAAAACGACGACGCGCAAACCGGCTAAAAGCGCCTCGGCTATTTTCTTCTGGAGCGATTCTTTTTTCCTTGCTTCCTCAAGATTGAGCAAGGTTTCGCGAAGAACTTCAGATGTATCCTTCATTTCAATACTGTTTCCAGGGTCCGAAAACCAATGAAGCAACCATCAGGTTGCCGTGCCTGTTTTCCCCTCCTATAAAGCATCCTTGCTCACCAAGCGTGAAAGAGCCCAGGAAAGGGGCATTTCTCAAATTTTTTCTGAGGTCCAGGACGACTTCGTCTATTCTATCCTGAATAGCCATCATGCAGCCGGTACAGAAAAGGACAAGCGCGCCCTTGACGTCGTCTCTGTTGAAGAAGGCGGTATCAATAGCTGCCGAAGCGACGCGACCGCCGCGGCTGACCAGGCTGTCGGGCGTACCGGTCATCAGAACTACGTCATCTCCCTGACTGATTTCAGTATAGACCACGATTGACTGGTCGGTTCTTAATTCAACAGGATAGGAAAGTTTATAATAGGATACGCCGCCTATTCGTCCCACAGGGCTTCCCAACGGCGTGAAGGTCGCTGCCGGCACCATGCTGCCCCCCTGTTCCAGAATGTCCTCAATCAGGCCGTTCGTCCAGTCATTATAAACCACTCCCGCTTTCCTTCCGTCAATTTCGCGCAGAATTCTTCCCTCAGCACGAGTAACTTTACCTGTGTTTTCCGTCGGTTCATAACCGCTGTTGAACGAATAACTGATTTCACCGGTCGGATACAATACGGCCAGAGATACGGATTCCTGGAAAAAACCATCCTGGGTAAATTGTCGCCAGTGGCCGTCCATGACCTCATCTGCAGCAGTACCGCCGACTATGGGCACCCCTTTACCCAGGTAGTCCTCTATGGTCCTGATCACCTTCTCTTCATACCCCGGAGCATTTGACACTAATACAGCCAAAGGAGCCTCGCCGGGACGTTCCGCTGCCTGTATCGCTCTCTCCAGAGCTTTCCGAGCAGATGATTCGGCATCTCCATTCAACTTCTCAATCCCTGTCGCATAACTTCCTCTGCGATCCGATATTCCGAGTATTCCTAATCCGTAACCGTCTTCTCCATGAAAGCCTTCCTCAGTCATTATGCCTGAGCATGACGTGCCGCCTTGAAAAGGGACTTCTGGAGCCGCCTTTCTGAATTCTTCGATTAAAGTTTTTAAATCGTACCTGGATGAACAGTGAATCAGCATCAGTTGCGGGGAATCTCCTATTTTTTCCTTTAACTTGCCGTAAGCCTCATCCACAGCTTTCCGGGCATTATTCTCCGTTGACCAGGACGTTGCTGTCTCCATTTTTTCTCCTTTATTTCCTTTTATATTAGCTCACGAAATTAGGGCAGGACCTTTTGACCGGACGCGCATATCCCCCGTTTTTATTTATAATAATTTCCTGTTTTGTGTCAATAAGGTCGAATCTTAACAACTTCAGATGCTTCTACAATCAGGTTTGAAAAAGATACAAAAGGAGGCTCCCGGATTATTTTTGCATTCCAGCCTGCCCTGCAACTGGTTCCGGGTCAATATTTTCACGAGTTTCAAACCCAGTGAATCGATATTGTTTATATCAAAATCGTCCGGCAGTCCTATACCGTTATCCGAAACCGTAAACCTGTATTCATCCTGAGAGTATCGGTCCAGGTTGAGAAAAATTTTTCCCTTGCCTTTAAAAGTATCAGGAAAAGCATATTTCAATGCATTTGAGACCAGTTCATTCACGATCAGTCCGCATGGGACTGCCACATCAACGCCCAAATTCACATTGCTGACGTTCTGGATTAATTCTACCCTGTGGGGTCTTGTACCGTAAAATTTATATAAGTTGCCGACCAGGTTCTTAATATAATCCCGGAAATCGATTCTCGCCAGGTCCTTTGTTCTGTATAAATTCTCATGAACCAGCGCCATAGCCCTGATGCGATTATGACTTTCCCTGAAAATTCTGATCAATGCAGGGTCTTTTATATGGTAGGCCTGTAAACTCAGAAGACTGGAGATAACCTGTAAATTGTTCTTCACTCGGTGATGTATTTCCTTCAGAAGAACTTCCTTTTCTTCCAGGGAAGACCGTATTTTCTCTTCAACCTTAATCCTTTCGGTGATATTAAGCGTCACTTCAATACCGCCGGTCACTTCGCCGGAATCTTTCCTGACGGGATAGCCCGTTATGAACCAGTAATTGCCGTCAGGAGTTTTCTTTTCAATTGTCTGTTTTATCCCGGTTTTCATGGCTTTCGCTACCGGACAATCTTCGCATACTTCTCCTCTTCCTGCCCAAACCCTGTAACAGTATTGACCGATAAGCTCTTCGCGTTCACAGGATACGGATTCGGCGGCCGCGCGATTCAACCAGATAATTTTGTGATCCAAGTCCTGGTAAACGACATGTTCACTTATAGTATCCAGAATGATTCTTTTTTCTTTTTCGGAATTTTTCAGGAAAGATTCCAGTTTTTTAAGGTGAGTCACTTCATTAATATTAAATACTGCGCCTGCGACATTCCCGTCGTCGTCGAACCATGGAGTTCCGTTTATAGAAAGAAAGGCTTGTGAACCGTCCTTTTTCATTATTGTATGACGCATATCGAAAATGCTTTTCTTTAAATCGACGATCCTTCTGAAAGGTAATTCCTCATCAGGAACAGGCTTTCCGTCGAAATCAGTAATTTGCCATTCCTTGTCGTTATATTTCCGGTTAAGAATCTCTTTTTTGCCGGCGCCGAACAAGTTTTCCGCCTGTCGATTGGTGAAAACAATGCTGCCTTCAATATCGACGACGGCTATGGCGGAAGGACTGGTTTCGACGATTTGTCCAATCAAATTATCTCTGGGTATGGCTGATTTCATATTGATCCTTGCCTGGTTTCAGGAAAGCAGGATGCCGAATAATTTAATCATAGCAAAAGGAGGCGGAAGCGGCAAGCATTAATACACATAACAAAGCAGCGAATAATCAAATGGGGATTGCAATCTCCCCCTTCCGAACTTTGCTGTTGGGATAAAGAGAACAGATCATTGTTTCTAATGGAAGAAACGCTAGAAATGTATTCGTTGCGGATGCCCGATTCCTTCAGATATTGATTTTCATATTTTCATCAGGCCATGTTTTGACATAAAAAAAGCGGGTTCGAAGAACCCGCTTTTTTCAGTGATTTATACCAGGTTTACAATTAACCTCTTTTCCTCGCTTTGAAACCGATAAGGCCTCCGAACAACAGCACGAGCAGTGTTATGCCTGCGCCGGAGAAGGCTGGAATCTGGTAACCGGTGCATGTGACGGTGAGGTCATAAGTACCGGCATCTCCGTCATAGCCGTCAACGACGATGAAGTAGGCGCCTGCGGGGGCGTGTTCGATGACGATCGATTCAGAGCCGACCGAAGCGCTGTAATCGACGCAGGAGAATTCGCTGCATCCGTCGAGCAGGAACATATCCAGGTCGACGCCGGTTTCCGGAGTCATCTCAAAGGCCAGTTCGCTCAAAGCTTCAGTCGTTACGAGCGTGTGAACCACTTCCGGTCCTGATTCGGTAAAGAGAGTGCAATCGGGATACCAGTTGACGTCGTTATCTGCAGTAGTCGTATCGCCGGAGTAGTCACTTCCGCATGTAAGCATAACGGCTTCGCTGCAATCCAGAGCGGGCTGACAGAGGATTCTGAGTGTGTAAGCGCCCTCAGAAGCGTTTCTGCCGTCTACTACGACGTAGTAGGCGCCGGCTTCCGGTTCTTCGATGTAGGCGAAACGGTCGCCGCCCGAGAGGCAATCGTAGTTGTTGCAGGAACCGAGTATGAAGACATCGAGGTTTTCGGTCATATTCGACAGGTCGGCATAGAGCAGACTTTCCGTTCCGTCGAGATTAATGACGTAGACGTCTTCAGGGCCGGTTTCGGCCCAGCCTGAGCCGCATCCGTATTGATCAGCCGTACTGGTTCCTCCGGTAGTGTCGCCGTCGATCTGGACGCCGCAATAGGCGATGACGGCATCAGTGCAATCAAGCGTTCCGATGCACATGTTGCTTTCGCCCGGAGTCTGCATGCTCTCGCAGAAATCGGTCAGGTTGTCGTCGGTATCGTCGCCGTCGGGATATCGGGAAAGCGAATTGACGTCATCCGCGGGTTCAGGCACAGGGTCCCCTTCGCCGGCGAAGCAGAGATCAGTGAAGTCTCCGTAACCGACCGCATCGAGGACCGATTCGCCCATAACGAGCTGCACGCTGTCGGGTCCGTTCTGCCAGTTGACTGCGGTATCGATCATATCGTAGTTGGGTACGCCGTCATCCTGGGCGACGACGAAGAGGCCGTCCGCAGGAATCACATTACCGTCCAGAGCGATCGTATCGTAGATATCGCAATCCACGGAACCGTTCAATCCTATGAGAGATAAGCCGTCCAGGCTTGCGCCGGGAGGACCGATCAATTCGGTGTAGGTATGAATGTCTGTTCCGTCGGCATCATAGTAGATTTCGTTGATGTAAACGCCGGGATGGCAACATACTCTGACAACATAGGGACCGCCTTCGGATGCCCAGGGACCGGCTTCCACTGCAATGTAGAAGGGTCCGTCTTCGGGATCGAGAGTCAGCGTGAGCATGGAGTCCCAATATTCGGGATCGCCGCACCAGCCTTCGCAATCGCCGTAATTGTCGTCGTTATAGTCGATCAATGCACATTCCGCATCATAAACTGAAACGTAGGAATCCAATCCCGTTCCGTAAGGCCATTCGCATTCGGAATAGTCCGCGAAAACACTCACCGTAACTTCCATCGGTTCATCGATGACCAGCTTGTAATAATCGACGTCCAGAAGTCCGTCAATTTCGCCGCACATGCTGTCGCCGCAGGCGATGGTGTTCTCTTCTTCAGGACAGTCGTCGTTCGGTTCAAGCTCGAACGGATAGGGACATGTGCCTGTAGGAGTCGGTGAGGGCAGGGGAGTAGGCGTACCTTCGGGGCAGAGCACTTCAAGCGCGTAATTTCCGCCCAGCGAGGAGAGTGAATAGCTGTCGATCCAGATGTAATAGCTGCCTGCTGCAAGCGTGTCGGTATAGTTCATGTACCCGTAACTGTTGTGAACGATGTCGCCGCAGCTCGGATCGAGGTGGTCACCTTCTGTGTCCACGCAAAGGATGTCGCCGAGAGTTTCGCTGCAGGATGTAGCGATGGTCCAGTCAGCATCATAATCGGCTTCTCCGATGAAGGCCACGAAGGTTTCTTCGGTCAGCAGCAGTTCATAAACCACGTCCGGACCGGCATGACCAGTGCCGCAATCATGGAAATTGGTCGCGCCTTCCGTCGTTCCCGTGACGCATTCGTCGCACGAGATCATCAACGGATTATCGCAGGTGTCTCCAGGCACATGTGTCGGAACCGGCGTAGCCGTAGGTTCGACGAATTCTTCAACGCAGATGTCGTCTATGAACCAGCCGTGATCAGCGTTGCTGGAATCCGTCCTGTGGTTGAAGGTAACCGTGATGGCCTGTCCCGCATAAGCGCTTAACGAGAACAATGCCGTTTCCCAATCGGGAGCAGCATCGTGAGTTCCAGAATAACCGCCCGGCGGTTCGTGTGAGTAATGGCCGTTGGGGTTGTATGCAGTGCCTTCGAGCGGTTCGACCGCTGTGCCGTTGATCTGCACCTGGCCGCTGTCCCAACCCGATTCATAATCGAACCAGTTGGAGAACGTCAAAGCGTAAGTACCCGTGGCAGGTACAAGTATGACGACGGTTAAATCGTCATCGGCAGACAAGGAGTAATTGCCGTCCAGTACAGTTCCCCAGCAATTGGGAGAACTGGCGGCAGCAGCAGGTCCTGCTGTTGGAGCGCCAAGGGCCCAGTCGCCTTCAAACTGGAACGGTCCGGGATCGCCGTCGTCAAAGTTCCAGCATGCTGTTTCCAGAGGGTCCCAATAAGGCGTAGGCGTCGGCACAGGCGTCTCAGTGGGAATTTCCGTCGGCGTATAGACCGGCGTGGGTTCCAGCCAGGTCCCTACAAAGTCTGTAGCCGGCCAGAAATCTTCGCATTGGTAATTGGCCCAATGAGACGAGAAGTCAAGACAGTCGCTTGGGGGAGCGCTGAACGAGTATTCGCTGTAGGAAGCGCCCGGCCTTTCCGTTCCTGACCAGTAATGTCCGCCGCTGATGTAATCATTCGTTAAATCGCAGACGACAACCATCAGGTTATTGTCCGCAGTATAGGTGAATGGAACGGCCATATTGAAGTCGATGTATTTCCATCCGATGGAATCGTCGATTTCAAATACGCCGTCATCAACAACCTGCGTGAATCCTGCGGCCGTAAGGTCGCCCGGTTCCGTCGTGCAGAAATCAGGACATTCGTCCATAGTTTCCTTGACGTAAACGTCGACAGGCGCTCTGGTAATGGCCCCAGGACTGGAACAGACATACCATCCGATGCTTTCGATATCGAAATCCACCGGCATCATGTCTTCAGCAGCTATGCAGTATACGGACCTGGTGTGTTCGTAATAGGTGTAGATCGGCACATGATTGTTGGTTACCGTGCATGACGTATCGCCGGCGGTCCAGTGCTGCGTCGGCTCTACCGTAGGAGCCGCAGTCGGTATTTCCGTCGGTCCTTCCGTAGGTATTTCCGTGGGAATTACAGTCGGGACCTCAGTAGGCGTTCCGGTCACACAGACGACTTCAAGCGCGTAGTTGCCGTAGGAGTAGGAGTAATAGCCGTCGACCCAGATGTAGTAGGTTCCTGCTGTGAGCATTCCTTCATAGTTCATGTAACCATAAGTGTTGTGCGTGATGTCGCCGCAACTCGGATCGACATGATCGCCGTAATCATCGGCGCAAACGATTTCGCCTGCCGTGTCGCTGCAGGTCTCGGCAAGCGTCCAGTCAGCGTCGTAATCGGCCTCGCCTATGATCTGCACGAAAGTATCTTCGAGCAAGGTCAGTTCATAAACCAGGTCGGGTCCGCCATGTCCCGTACCGCAATCGTGGAAGTTCGTGGCGCCGTCCGTCGTACCTACAACGCATTCGTTGCAGGCAATAATAATCGGATCGTCGCACGTGTCTCCTGGAACAGGCGTCGCTGTGAATGTCGCCGTCGGCAACGGCGTAGGCGTATAGAGGCAATCGTTGGCGGTTCCCGAACTCGGAGCGCTTTCGCAGAAGTCGGTCAGGTTGTCGTCCGTATCGTCGCCGTCAGGATATCTGGATAAAGAAATATCCGCCGATACATCAGGAGCAGGATCGCCTTCGCCGGCGAAACATTCGTCAACATCGAAAAATCCGTAACCGACGGCATCCAGCTCGATCGTTCCAATGCCGGTATAACGCAACACTATATTGTCGGGTCCGTTTTGCCATCCATACTGCGGTAATGTACCGTCAATCATGTCGTAGTTCGCAACGGAATCATCCTGGGCGATTACGAAGAAACCGTCCGCTGGAATGGTCATACCCGTTAAATCCGTCGTATGATATTCGTCGCAATCCAGGTTCGATCCGTTTATGCCTACCAATGAGAATCCGTCGAGACTGAGGTTCGGCGGTCCGTACAATTCTACGAAACTGCCGGCATCATTCGTTCCGGAGGTGTCGTAAAGAACTTCATTGATCTTCACTTCATTGTAGCAGCATACTGAAACGACGTAGGGCCCTGTAGATGTTGAAAACGGCCATACGTGAATGTAGAACGGTCCTTCTGCGGGATCAAGATAAACCGGATCGGTCATAGAGTCATACTGTTCCGGATCGTTGCACCATCCGTCGCAATCTCCGTAATTGTCTCCGTTGTATGCCAACTGCTCGGTGCAGTCAGGCGCCAGTATTTCGACATAAGGATCAAGCCCCTGTCCGTAAGGCCATTCGCATGTAGAATCATCGGCGAAAACGCTTACTGTGACCCAGGTGGGAGCATCCAGCATCAGCATGTAATAATCATCATCGTCCGCAGTTATAACGCCGCACCGCGACTCTTCGCATGCGATCATGTTCATTGCTGCATCTGCGCAATCATTATTCGGTTCGATTTCAGGATCGTAAGGACATTCGCCGGTCGGCGTCGACGTCGGTTCAGGCGTCGCTGTAGGAACTTCTGTCGGTTCAATATATTCGACTATGCAGATATCGTCGATGTACCAGCCGTAATCGGATGTGGAAATGTCGGTCGCATGATTGAAAGTGATAGTTATGATTTGTCCCGTGTAAGCACTCAGATCGAACAAAGCTGTTTCCCAATCGGGATCGGCATTGTGAGCGCCCGAATAGCCGCCGTCAGGTTCGTGGGTGGAGTGAGCGTTGCTGCTGTAGGCCGTTCCGCCCGCCGGCAGTATAGGCGTACCGTCGACCCTGACCTGTCCGCTGTCGTAATTGGCTTCATAATTGAACCAGTTGGAGAAGGCCAATCCCCAGCTTCCGGTACCCGGCATCTGGACTACTACCGTCAGATCGTCCGTCACATTATTGGTGTAATCGCCGTCCAAAACGGTTCCCCAGCAATTGGGGCTGGTGGCGGCTGCCGAGGGTCCGGCAGTGGGAGCGCCCAGTTCCCAGTCGCCTGCGCTTATGAAAGGTCCGGGCAATCCGTCATCGAAATCCAGGCAGGGAATTTCCACAGGATTCCAGAAAGGAGTTTCCGTCGGAGACGGCGTCGCTGTGGGAACTTCCGTCGGCGTATAAACCGGCGTGGGTTCTAACCACATGCCTGAAAAATTGGTCGCCGGCCAGAAATCCGCGCAAGCAGCGCCGAATGAACTCCATAAGCTTCCGAAATTAAGACATTCGGAAGAAGGCATACTGCTGGAATGATCATAGAAAGAAGCTCCGACACGATTCGTTCCCGACCATTGGACAGTATCCGGCCAGTCGCCGGTAAAGTCGCAAACGACAACCCACAGGTTGGCTCCAGGCAGATAAGGGAAATTCGTCACATTAAAATCTACGCACTTCCAGCCCGGCGTGCCGTCCAGCATAAGAATTCCGTCGTCGATGACCTGCGTCAATCCCAATCCCCTCAAGTCGCCGGGCGCCACATCGCAGAAGTCGGGACAGGGGTCAAGGCTCATGAAAAGATAGACGTCTATGATTCGATCCATGGGGAGTGTTTCATTGCACTGATACCAGCAAATGTCCGAAATCTCATAAGCTACCGGCATCAGCTCTTCCGCAGGTATGCAATAAATCGAACGGTTGTATTCCCAGTAAGTATCCACGGGAACGTTATCGGAAGTAACGGTACAAGACCAGTCGCCCGCTATAAAATTGGCCGAAGGTCCTTCTGTAGGAGTCGCTTCCGGTGTGGGGACATCAGTCGGTTCCTGTGTCGGTTCTTCCGTAGGAACTTGCGTCGGAACGTCCGTCGGCACAGGCGTCGCCATGCCGCAGGGGTCCGGTGAGGCGTTGTCAATGAAATCTGCGCTGCAGTCGTTGGTATCCATCGACAGAGGATCGCGCATTATCGTATGATCTATCGATACGCCGGGATGCGGATTTACTCCGGGATATACGTTCCCTTCATACGTTGCCGCATCTAAAACCGTATAATGCGGATCAAGCAACAGAACCTCATCGCCGCTGTTGCCTAGAGCAATTGAACCGCTCGACCAATTCGTATCCTTCACCATATCGTCTACTGTTCCGTCAGTATCTTCCATCTCCGCATCAGGATTGCAGCCGTATAGCGCAAAAAATCCGGTCGCTTTTTGAGCGGCATACAGAACTTCGCCGGGAGGTAATGCCGGCGGATCGTAAAATGAATACGTTCCCTCGGTTCCTGTCACAGCTTCTTCGTCGCTCAACTTGAAATTGTTTACTGCCAGGGTAACGCTCGTATTGTTGTAGACTCCTATCCATTCTTCGTCAGCATCCGTTCCAATCGTATCGTAATACACTTCCGATATCAGCAGAGGCGCTTTCACGTCGCCAACGCCCTTCTTCGCCATTTCATACCAGGCTGCATGACGATAATTGATCACCCCGTCGCTTACTTCGACCCAGGTGTTCATACCCGCAACTCCGGGCATCGTCGTATAATTCGTCACCGCATCCAGACAATCCGATACGCCGGAAATGTCTTTCGTTTCATCGCTGGTTTGACTGCGGAATATCCCGACGGTAAAAATCAATCTTTCATTTGGGCCGCCGATCGCCGCCCAGGGAATGCTGATCTCAATCACGTCGTTGGCCGCACTTATAATGCTCGTTCCGGTATATACGGGATTGAAAGAAACATCGAACACCACCGGTATCAGATTTGTTGAACCGAATCGCGTCGACACCAGATATTCCCAGTATGCCCAGTCGTCGACTTCAGTGTCGCAAAAATGAGCCATATACTGCTGACCGTTCTGGTATTCTCCTTGCCGGTCTATCGCTATCTGAACCTGTACCGCATTATCGCCGGACTCAATCGTCAAATCTGAAAATCTGACCAGAAAATAAATGTTATCAGCGTCCGCCGTCATCCGATACTCCGTCATTTCAGCGGGGGGACTGATATCCGTTCGCGCATCTGCGGGATCATCCGTCCAGATATACGATCCGTTCATTGATGCGTTACGAGCCACGTGACCCGTATTGACGGCCGTCGGAGGAGTCATCAGCCAGTCGGACGGATCGCCGTCCACCGTTATGGTGTAACACCAACCCGTCGCCGTCATTAAAACTCCCATTAAACAAATAAATAACCACTTCTTCTGATTCATCCATACCTCCTTATATTATTATGAATCAAGTGTTGCCTTATCCTCTTCCATTTGCCTGTATCCGAGCTTCTCTGACCATTGCACAGCGCTTGATTGAATCACAATCCCCTGTGGGGTTACGCGAAGGACAGAAATACGAATACAATGAATTCTATCACCTCCCCCTCTCCAGACAAAAATCCGAAAATTGTCTTCTTTTTCTCCGCCTGGTTTTTCCTGAAGTCATGTTATTAAAATTTCCGGGAATGTCAAGCTCAATAATTTTCACTGATCTCCTGATCCCGGAATCTATGAAATTCTGAATCCATTTTTTCCTGAGGATAAAGCCTTGTATCTCTTTCTGTTTTTAAGTTCAACTTTTAAAAGTTAAGTTTTTGCTGATTTGGAAATCACTTCAAGCCGCCGTTTCAAGCCTTGAGAATGCACTTGCGAAATTTCAATTTCTATGGAGGACCGTACCCGAAAACAGCGGTACCGAATTCTCCCAAAATCTCCGCCATGGATTCATTCAGCAAAGCGCCATAGAAAACCAGTCCGTTCATTTGATCGTTTCCCGTATCCGGCCATATGAAATTCAGGATATTTTTTCGAATGGCCTCGACTTCGATGTCGATCGATTCACAGTCGAATTCCGGGGTCCAGGAAGGGTGCCAGAAATACAGGTCGTAAACGTCGAGCACGACGGCAAGCCTGATATTCTGATAAGTCGCCGGGCCCGGATTCGTCAGATAGGCATCAAGATTAAAGGTTAATCCCGGATGAAACATTTCATAACTAAGATCAAGCCGCACGCCCAGAGCATCGATTGGCGTGCAGGTTGGAGCGACAGTGGGAATGTGAGTAGGCGTAAAAAAGACCGTGGGAGTATCGGTAGGGATTTGAGTAGGGGTCAGGGTAGGCGAAGGAGAAGGCGAGGGGGTGGATGTGGGCGAACAGGTGGGCGAAGCTGAAGGCGTATTTGTAGGAGAACAGGTGGGCGTAGGCGTCAGGGAGGCAATTTCAGTGGGAATAACGGACGGCGTGGGCGTGGTGCAGGGAACGGTAATGCTGATCATGATGTCGTCGACGTACCATCCGGCATAATCATTGTAGTAATCGTCCTGCGTATCGAAACAGAACCGGAGGATCACATCGTTGCCGGCATATTCGGAAATATCGAATTCAAGCTGACTCCAGGAACCCCCGGTGGACCTGTATGAGCCCAGTTCCGTAAACAGCGGCTGCCCGTTCGCTTTTATTTCAATGGTCCCTGTGTCGTAAGAAGAAACGTTTTCGGTTTCCAGCCAGTGCCACAGAGTGAGCTGAGCGACGTATGTCCCGGTTAGATCAATGAGTCCTGAAGTAAGGCAGCCGAAGTTATGGGTTCCCGTATCATAGTCGCATGTCGATTCCTGACCGTAATACCAGCTTCTCGATCCGGAGTGGTATTTGGAGCAGGGACTCGCTGGTTCGACAATGTGCCATAACCCCTCGACGGTCCATTCGCCCTGCCCCTGTTCGGCTCCTTCCGTAAAAAAAGTTACGAGTTGAAGCGTGGTGAACCGGTAGTATTCGCCGCTGTTATCGTCAACAGCGGTATTGCCCGCTTCATCAGTCGATTCGATTTGGACGCTGTAACAGGCGCAATCCTCAAGATTCTCCAGGATAATTTCATGTGAAACCTCCAAACCTGAAGATTGAGCAGTTTCAGCGGGCGTTCCGATACCGTATTTTACGACGGAATCAGCAGGTTCGTCCGTTGTCCAGGAAACCAGAGCGGATTCTGCCGTTACATCCGATATCAGAACATCAGATATCGCCGGCGCCAGGCAATCCGTCACAGCGCTTGCCTGTGATGCGAGAGGAAGATAATATGCGGTTACAGTATCCATATCAACGACCGACAACACTCCGTCTCCGGTCACAGGAGGAATGTCCTGTATGGGGAAAGAACCTTCATATTTGCCGGGTTCGTTTTCATACATCACGACCGTTTCGCCGTCCGGTTCGGTCAGGCTTTCCACCATTACATCCACCGAAGGTCCCGCTTCCTCATCCATCACGCTTATTTCCAGAACGTCGTCGCAATTGTAAATATCATCGTCCAGGTGCACTCCTTCAACATCGAATATTTCATGCTCCATTACGGCAGCCAGGTTCGGACGCGGACCGATGTATTGATCGGGATCGGGCGGTTCTACACCCGTTTCCTTAATGACCTCCCTGATCTGCAGAGGCGTCAGGACCTCCCCGTTCGTCAGCGCCTTGTATCGCGATTGAATGGCGACGCATACTCCTACCACCATCGGTGAAGCCCCGGAAGTTCCCCCGAAATCCGCTGTATAATAATTGTTTATATTATCGCCGTACAAATCTCCGTATCCAGTCGTCACGATCTCAGACCCCCAACCGTTCGCATCCATACGGCTTCCGTAATTGGTGAACCACTCCGGCTGCATCTCATAAGGCGTTCCCGCTCCCACTATAATCGCCAGGGAATCGCGGACGTCACGGTCGAATTT
This sequence comes from uncultured bacterium, assembly GCA_964619725.1. GTDB lineage: Bacteria > CSSED10-310 > CAZUFC01 > CAZUFC01 > CAZUFC01 > CAZUFC01. The sequence continues at coordinate 100,400 of CAZUFC010000010.1, forward strand.
ACCCTCGTACACCGGATCATCAAAATCCGTGCTGCCGTTGCCGCCTGCTTCCACGCATATGCGTCCGTTAGCCGTCGATGCGGCAATGGCATCATAATTAGCCTGCCACCATTCCATGCATACATAATCTCCGATAGGCCCCGGACCGTGAAGCTCTATCAGCCATACATCCCCCTCATCCAGATTCGCCGATGCCATGTTGAACCATGCTGCCACATTATCCGGCCAATCGTCAATATCTATCGCAACTCCTCCTACTTCCGCCAGCGGCGTTATACCCGTTATACCGTAACCGTTCTCCGATCCCCGTATCTCGCCCATAACAGCCGTTCCATGCGGCTCAGAACCCATCGACGGCGTCCCGCCCGTGAAAAACGGCTCCGTTAAATCCTCATGGTCCCAGTTCCACGCCAACTCCACATCGATCATCTTTACGTTCTCGCCCTTCGAACCCTCATCCGCATATTCCCATGATGCATAAGCATCTACTCCTGTCGGCGATGCCTCCAGGTAATCCTGCTGCGGTACGAAATCCGGCGTCAGAATATCCTTACCCCATATCCCGGCAAGCTCTACATAAGGTTCCGGATACACTAATTCGATTATCGGCAGCCTGTTTAACCTGTTCGCAAGCTCTTCAGCCTCCTCTCGCGAACCGGCCCCGAATGCATAATATAAATTTAAATCCGCCAGCTCTCGGCCCGTCCGTAACTCTCCCCTTATCTTTTCATTCCATAATTCCGATTCAGGCCTCGAAAATAATCTCGCTGTCCTCACGTCACCATAATCCCGCATTACCCCACTGAATCCCCTCAGATCTATGCCGTTCGGCGCCGTGAAGCCCGATTCGCCCAACCGCACTCCCGTTCCCTCACGAAACTTCACCACCAGCAAATCCCAACGGTCGCAATCACGTATCACGATCCTTTCCGGCTTCTCGAATACCGTTCGCGGAATTAGTTCTCCCGCTTCCGCCGCTCCGTAAAATAAAATGATAAACAACAGCGATACGCCCATCAATAAAATTCTTTTTTCCATTTTTTTAACCCTTTTTTGAAAGTCTTCGACTATTGATCGATTTTACCCTTTATTTTTATATTATAATCTAAACGTCAGGTCAAATTCGTCAAAAAAGCGGTGAATATATTTTTTTGTAAAAAAAGTCAATATTATTTGACATGAGTGTTTCTTTGCTAATATAAAATGATTGGGTAGAGGGTTTTTTTCGCTCTGAAGAGGAGTTCTTTTCTGTAATGAATTTACGAAAATGTTTATGGTCATGTTTTTGTTTCTTGATTTTTTCTTTGTTTTCGTCTGCAGCCTGGGAGCCGGAGGTTTCGGCCATGCAGATCACCCGATTGACGGAAAACGATTATGAGGACACGCTTCCTGAAATCCATCAGAACGGAATAGTATGGCAGGCCTGTCCTGATAATGATTGCACTCCGTTCGGCGGAAATTATGAAGTGTATTACTGGAACGGTTCGATGACGCAGAAGTTATCGGATAATTCAAATATGGACCGTTATCCCCGGATATACGGGAACCGGGTGGTCTGGCAGTCGAAACTGGACGGCACGTTAAAGATTGTATTCTGGCAAGGCGATGAGAAGAAGGAAATCAGCGGCGATTCACTGGGAAATCAGTTGCCGAAGGTCAATGATGACTGGGTGGTATGGGCCGGATTGGATTCGAATGATTTTGAGATTTATGCGTGGGACGGTCAAGGAATAATCGAAATCACTGATAATGAAGTAGCGGATGTTCAGCCGGAGGTTTGCGGGGATCGAATCGTCTGGATCAGCGATCGGGGATTCGGGGCGGAGGAGGAAACTCAGGAGATATGTTTGTGGGAAGCGGGGGAAACCTTGCAGTTGACGGACGATGATCTTGCCGACAGGCATCCGCGAGTGGACGACGAGACGGTAGTGTGGGAAGCGCATGACGGGCATGATTATGAAATAGCGATTTACCGTGATGAGGTCATAGAAATAATAACAGATAATAATTACGATGATTCGAATCCTGAGATTCATAACGGCATGATCGTGTGGCAAAGTTTCGACGGCCAGGATTATGAAATTTTTTTCTGGTACGACGGGACATCCACTCAGCTCACAGATAACAATTTCGACGACATATCGCCCCAGATTTCTGACAGGGCCGTAGTCTGGCAGGCATGCCCTGACAACGATTGCCTTTTTTTCAGTTCCGGCAACTGGGAAATTTATTACTTTGACGGAGAGCAAAATCACAGGGTTACTTATAATGATACGATCGATTACAGCGTAAAAGTATACGGTTCCAATCTATGCTGGATGTCTTACGATGAGGAATCAATGGAAATTTACATGGGCAATCTGGCGAATGAGACGCCTTTTCCCACCACTATGACTCCGACGCCTGCGCCGACGCCTTCCCCCCATCAGACGCCCATGCCGGAATCCATCTTCCTGGATTTGCGGTTGAACAATAATTTTTTCTCTGCCGGAGACCTTTTTCTGCTGGATATCGATATAGTCAATTTTGCGCCGGCTCAAAACATTGACCTGTATGTTTTTCTGGACGTATACGATAATTACTGGTTCTGGCCCTCCTGGGTCATGTATCCGGCCATGGATACAGAACGCATATTCATTCCCGCTCAGGACGTCCTGCGCCGTTCCGTCCTTAACTTCATCTGGCCGGAAAATTCCGGCGCCGGAACCGATATCTTCTTCTGGTCCATGGCATCAGCCCCATCAAGCTACGAACTCATCAGCAATATAGAATCCGAATCCTTCGATTACGGCGGCGATTGATCTTAACCGCCTGACCGAACGAAATGCGCAACATCCCGGCGCCTGCCCATAAACTAAAATCTCATTGAAAATTCAGAACTCCCTTTATGTGGAGCTTCACATAACAAGATAACTGAAATCACAGCGGCAAGCAGGTGCAAATTATACGCCTGAAAATGCGCCTTCTTCGACATCGTCCTGTTTTAAAGCTATTCTGATGAATTTGACTTGCTTTCCTTTTTTCGTTAATACGAATCCAGAGAAGGGAAGGAGCTGTTATAAATTCTGTATTTCACAAATTTTTTTGCGAGCGAAGTGAGATATTAATGAAATACAATAAAAAAAATACTTGCAAGGAGGCAATCCAATGGAACGTTTGATGAAATTGAGCAGCGTTATATTCATGATTTTTCTTTCCGGTACTGCAATGTCAGAAGTTCCCCATCAGATAAACTATCAGGGACATTTAACAGACTATCTGGGGGAAGAATTGGACGGAGAATTCGATTTCGTTTTTTACCTGTATGACGCGCCGGCGGCTGGAAATCTGTTATGGTCCGAGGTGCAGACCGACGTTTTGGTGAACGAGGGAGTCTTTCACATTATTCTGGGATCGGAAAACGAGCTTGATTTGGATTTCAGCGCGCATTACTGGCTTGAGATAGCAGTTGAAGGGGAAGTTCTTTCTCCGAGACAATTAATGACGAGCGTAGGCCAGGCTTATATTTCGGAAAATGCGGAAGACGTATACGGCCGAGATATAAATCCCCGGACCGTCAGCATCACCGGTTACGGCGGGATGGTCATTGATGAAACAGGACAATGGGTAGGCGATCCCACGGGATTGAAGGGGCCCACCGGACCGTCTGGTCCTGCCGGAGAGCCAGGTCCTGTAGGTCACACCGGACCGCAAGGACCTCAAGGCGACACAGGACTGATGGGGCTTATGGGACCTGAGGGGCCAATGGGGTATACAGGACCGCAAGGCCCCCGGGGCGATACCGGACCTGCGGGATACACGGGACCTCAAGGCCCGACAGGTCCTGTTGCCGGAGCGGATATGCAACTGATCTACAACGATGCCGGAACCGCAGCAGGCAGCGAGATATATTATGACGATCAGTCGCAATTTCTGGGAATCGGCGAATCGAATCCTCAAAGCAGGCTCCAGGTCAACGGTATGGTCCATTCAATGTCGGGAGGATACAAATTTCCCGACGGCTCCGTGCAAGTCAGCGCTATAACCGAGAACGGCGGCATCATACGAGGGACGGTATATTCTCCTTCCAACAATCTTACAGCATCCGACGATGCTCAAAAAAGCTTCAGCGGCACAAGTTGGCAAAAAATAAAGGAAATGTACATACCGGCGAATGTTATGGTTTCCACTTTAAGATTCAAATTCGACACAAGAAGTTCCATGGTCAATCAGCACCTGCGGGCGACCATCTACAGGAATGGAGAACCCATCGGGGATGAACATCACACCCAGGTCGACAGTTGGACCACTATCACGGAAGATATCGAAGGATGGAAAGAAGGAGACCTGATAGAACTATGGGCAAAAATGGGGTACAGCAGTCATACCGGCTACATCAGGAACTTCAGAATCTACGGCACGGGACAGTATGTATATTCCGACGATGCGCCCGACTGGCCGACTGACTGATTATGTAAAAAGGCATGATGACAAAAAGAACAAAAAGCAAAGCACGGGGTTAATCGAGCGAAGCGAGAGCAACCCTGGGCAGGATGGATGAATTTAAGCATCCTGAAAGGGTTTAACAGAAAGCAAAAGCAATTAATCCGGTCGATTGCGTCAATTGACGATTATCCGTACCTTCTTATTCTGCCAGGTCGCCGATCTGATTAGTTGGGACAGCAGCGGAAGGAAATCAGGATAAACGCTGAAAAAAGGGACGATTTCATTCGTTGAGCGTTGCGGAGTTTTATTTCGTTATCGGTTATAGAATGCGCCCTGGAAAGCGGCAGGATGCCGATTCTACTTTTACTTCTTTGATTTTTATTGGGGCTCATGAAAAATTGGTTTTATGAAGGCAGGCGCGGCATCCTGCCGCATTCGTTCGGCTCTATACATACAGACCATAGAAAATAATCCATTCGACGATTACTGGGAGTGCAGGCTTCCAGCCTGCCTGCGCATCGTACACATCCATGAAACGAAAAACTCTCTGTCAGGCCTTACCTTTAAATCGACCGGAATTGACGACGCAGGCGGTAAAACCCTTCCGTAAGAATAAATAAGGCATTACAAAAGGAGCTGACTGAAATACCCTCCTTCGAAAACCCGAACGAATTCCCATTCAAAATGATAAAAGGAAGACGAACCATTCAAGCGCGGTTATAGCGGGTTCTCCGGCTTCAGGCTTTGCTTGGAGCCCAGGAAAACAGGTCAGACTTCAGCTTTACTTTATTTTTTCCCAGACCTTCTCAGCCAGCTTTCTGGATTCTGCAGCGATTTTTTCCTCGTCGAAAACCAATATTCTTTTGTTCTGCATCAATATTTTTCCGTTAACGATCGTTGTATCGACTACAGCGTCAGTCATTCCGAAAATGAAGTGTCCCAGAAAGTTGCCGGCGTTCAATTCAGTAGGAGGAATATAATCGAGAAGGGCGATATCCGCTGCTGCGCCTTTTTCGATTACGCCTATTTTCACCGGGAAATATTTATTCGCAATTTCAGCATTGTTCCACAGGAGCATTTGAGGAGCTTCGCAAAAGGCGACTCTGGGGTCTCTGTTGTCCAGTCGGTGCAGGAGATAGGCGCAGCGCATTTGAGCGGGCATATCGGAAGACATGCCGTCCGTTCCGAGGCCCATGAGGATGTCTTTTTTCATCATATCGAGGACCTTGGCGGTTCCGACCGCATTATTCATATTGGATTCGGGATTATGAACCGCCTGTGTTTTCGTTTTTGTTATAAGCTCCATTTCATTCTGATCGATATTGACGCAGTGAATAAAAAGTGAATTTTCGCCGCAGATACCCCTGTCGACGAGTCTTTCGACAGTCCGTTTTCCGTATTTTTTCAAGGAATCTTCCGGGTCTTCGACGCCTTCAGCGACATGCAGGTGATACCCGGTGCCGTATTTTTCTGCGATTTCGCGACAGGCCATGAGCGTTTGATCCGAGACGGTGAAGGAAGCATGAATGCCCATCATGCCGGCCAGAAATTCAGATTTCTCCATCTCCATCCTTTTCAGGAATCTTTCATTTTCCTTGATGCCGGCGCCCGGTTCGTTTCTATCTGAGACTTCATAGCAGAGAACCGCCCGAATGCCGCTCTGCAGGACGGCATTGGCCAGTTCATCCAGGCTGCCGTCCCGGTAGGAGGGACTGGCATGATGGTCCAGGATCGTGGTCGTGCCGTTTCTGATGCATTCGATGAGCGGAATGACGGCGCTGAGATAGACCGAATCTCTTGACAGGGCCATATCGAGTTTCCACCACAGCCGCTCCAGAATCTCCTGGAAGCTGTAAGCCGGTTCTCCAGGCGGAGCGAATCCTCGCGCCATTGTGCTGTAAAGGTGATGATGGGCGCATATGAACCCGGGAAGCACGACTTTATTCTTCGCGTCTATGACTGTCCGCGCCGGATATTTCTTTTTTATTTCGTCCGAGACGCCGACCTCTTCAATCCTGCCGTTTTTGACGAATACGGCGCCTCCATGAATAACCTGATTATTCTCACCCAAAGTAATGACTGTACCGTCCGTAATAATGAATTCATCCATAACTGTTCTCCTGCCTGAGTAATTTCCTAAAACATCAATTAACGTCAATCTTCTTTCAGCGCTGCGGCTTCTTCCGGCGTTCGTTCCCTCATGCTCAACGCTCCAACGAAACACATGAAGTTGCACATTCTGCATCCTATGCATTTTGAGGCGTCTGTTTCCGGAAAACCTTCATCATTGTAACTTATAGCCAGATAAGGGCATCGCCTGCAATTCCCGCACTGAACGCATATTTCCTCATCAACCTGTGAAATTTTCTTATCGGCCGACAATTCCATGAAGTCCCTGATGGGATCGGGCAGGGCAATTCCTGTGAGCTTTTGAACTGAATCGATGCCGCGGTGCGCCATGAGATGGCTTAGTCCAGACTTCAGTTCATCAATTACGGCATAGCCGTTTACCGTAGGCATCGAGCAGAATTGAACAGTTCTGCATCCCAAGGCCAGGAAATCGGCGGCCTGTTTGTAATCCATAGGTCCGCCATTGCCTGATATTTCAATGCCCAGAGGAGCCGCCTTGGCCAGGGACAGGTAGCTTATGTTCAACGCTCCTTCACCGGCCATTCCTACTACGACGCCCTCTTCCCAGTTTTCTTTTTCACCTTTTTGAAACGCCATTGTGGGAAAAGTATTGGCCAGGGTAACGCCTGCTTTTTTATCTGGATAACGTTCAAAGACTTTCTTTATTTCCTTTAAAATCGCCTCGATGGATGTGACGGCGCCGGTCAATTTGAAAATCTTGGGCACATTCCCCCTGCCGGCATCCATCACCCAGTCGATAATTTTGGCTGACAACTCAGCGTTTTGAGATACGATGTCGCCTTCTGTGCCGTCGCCCCCTTGCGGGCACGAAAGACTGTATTCGATAGCCATAACTCCGGCATCTTCGAGTTTTTTCGTATTGCCCTGCCATCCGCGCTTGTCCGCCTCGTCGTCGCCCGTCACCGGTCCGCCCGTCGATGCGATCGTCATTCTGTCCGGATACTGCTCAACCAGCTCCTTGACCTCACGGCACACCCGGTCAAGAGGATGCCCTGAAACGTTATCGCAGTTCGCATAGGTCCTTTCCGTAAATTCATACATATATTCGGCGGGAATGTGTATCGCTGCGCCGTCGAACGCTGTTTTCATGATCGCTCCCGGCCATCCCGCTTCATACGCCTTCTTCATCTGCTCCAGTCCGTCGGTCAGCGGCGAAGCGGAAAGCAGGAACGGACTCGAAATAGTTTTGCCGAAAAAATCGGTCTCCAGCGATACCGGCTCGAAATTATAACCCGGTATCTGTATCTCGCTCTTCACATGTCCGCGCTCGTCCCGTTTAAACTCCGGCACATCTTTGCCCTCTAAATAACAATCAACCTGCTCTGCAGCATTTTTTCCCGCCGCCGACGCCTCAACCACAGTCGTCGGACCTTCAAGAAAATCACCCGCATAAAAAATTCCCGGTTCGTCCGTTCTGGGTACCCCCGGCTTAGCTCCTATGGCGATGATGATCCTGTCAATGTCGTTCCTTACGACTTCGCTCCCTGGAATCGGCTCCACAGCATCGGGCGCAAATTTCCGCCCTTCTTTCAATCGTACCTTTACCAGCGATAATCCGTAAATATCGCCGTTATTCATCAGAATCGACTGTGCCTGTATCCTGCCGTTAACGTCTATACCGCTGTTTACTAACTCACCCATCTCCCGGTTCGTCAAAGGCATCTCGCTCAAATTCTCCAGCGCAAACAATTCCACCCGGCCGGCGCCGTGAAGAAGCGCAGTCATACCGCAATCAAAAGCGGTAGCGCCGCCGCCTATTATCCCCACATTGCCGGAAACGTCATAATCAGCAGGACTCGCCAGAAACGGTATTCCCGGTATCGCCTTATCCTCGTTCAATATGCCGGGATAAATCGGCTCCCACAATCCCGCAGCGACTATGACCGCATCATAGCCCTTTTCCAATAATTCGCCAGGATTCCGGACCTCGGCGTTCGTCTGAAGTTCTATGTTCCCTAATCTCAACGTCCAGTCTATATCTGTCTTTAATACTTCCCTGTCCAGCCTGAAATCAGGTATCAAATTGCACATGCCTCCAGGTTCCGGCCCCTTCTCAAATATGGTCACCGAGTATCCCCGACGGCTCAATAATGCCCCCGCACCTAATCCGGTCGGTCCCGATCCCACAATCGCTATCCGCTTTCCGTTCGACTCCGGATCAGCCAGTCTCGGCATTACCCCCAGCCGCTTGGCCTTCTCGATTATCGTCGCCTGCACTTTAGGAATGTTCACGGCCGAATCGAACTTCTTATGCACGCATGCCGACATGCAATGCTTCTCCGGGCACGTCTGACCACATATTCCGCCTAACGGGTTCATCGTCATGATTAAAGCCGCCGCTCGCGCTATGTCCGAAGCTTCCCCCACATAAGCCGCCTTGATGAAATCCGCCGGCGAACAATCGCATGGACATGCCTCCTTGCATGGCTTGTCCGCACAATATTCACATTTCTCGTATTCAGCCTGCAATTGCGCGTCCGTCAAAAATAAATTCAAATCATATACCGATTCTCCAGCATCACCCGGTATCAGTCTGCGCTTCTTCGATACGTCAGTCATAATTCCGAAATCCTCCATTTTTCTTTTTGTTTTTATCAAATATATAAATTTTTATATTCCTTCCTCAAATGAATCCTCGAAAAAATCAATACTCATCATTCGTAAGATCATTTCCGGCATCTCTATATTCGAGACTCCCCGGCAACTTTTAGAACAGCTTAAGCAAAAGGCATAAACCGTCTTCGTTGCACACGATTTTAATATGAAAATTATTCCCTGTCCATGATTTTGTTTCACTTCGACACCCAACGGCGGATTTGCCGCAGCGGCTCCGGTTATCCCTCTCCAGTGAGTGTCCACAAATTAGAATCTCAATTCAAAATTCAATGCTGGACAGGCGCTCTCTATTGACATTTTTAACGCTCTTTCATACTTTCATTAAGTGATCATTTTCGTATAAGCGCTAACTGAAAAAAACTTTTCAGGCGAATCGGTTAAACTCAACACAAGGAGATGTAAATGAAAGCTGCAATAAGGGTCCTGTCGATGATTGTAATGTTTGCCTTTCTGCTCACCGCTTACGTCGCAGCCGGCGACAAGGAGGGTTCGGACATAGCCGCCGGCCTGAAGGAAGCCTTGCAGGTCGGCATCAAAAACGCGGTCGAAAAAACAGGCGTTGAAGACGGTTTTTACAAAAACATGGATATTAAGATACTGCTGCCGAAAAAACTGAAACAGGTCGACGATATACTGCAATCCATCGGCGCCGGCGAACTTTCTGAAAAACTGGTCGAAAAAATGAACCGCGCCGCTGAAAAAGCCGCTCCCGCAGCAAAAGAAATTTTCATCGATGCCATTAAAGAGATTAAATTCGATGACGCTTCCAAAATACTGTTCGGGGAATCCAACGAAGCCACGGAATATCTGAAAAACAAAACCAGCGATGCGCTCCAAAAGGAATTTTATCCCCTGGTTAAAGAATCGATGGAAGAAGTCAAAGCCATAGAAACCTACAACAATCTGGTGGAAAAATATCAGTCGAACCCCCTGGTGGAGCAGTTCGACCTGGACATCAATAAATACGTGACCAAAGAAGCCCTGAACGGCCTCTTCAAAGTAGTAGCTGAAGAAGAAGAAAAAATTAGAAAAGACCCTGCAGCCAGAGGTTCCGACATTTTAAAGGAAATCTTCGGGAAAATGACGGAATAACGGCGATGGGCTGAGCGTTCAGTCAGAAAACTAACATTGCGTCGAATGTTCAAACTTAAAGAGTTCATTTGTTTTATATTCTGAGACGAACCAGATTGCTCTTTTGAAAATATTAAACCGACTAAAACAAAAAATGTAACTGAAACGACATTGGGGAGAAAAAACAAATGCTTTTTGGTAGAAAAAAGGATACAAACAATAATAAAGGCAAGACAAAAGAAACTCGCCACATTAAAGAAAATAACATTACTCCAGGCGATCTCGCAGAATTAAAGTGGGACCCGCAGAATGAGATGGAGTCGTTGGAGAAGTACAAATCTTTCGTAACCAATAAAGCGAAGGAAGTTATCGATTGGTATCTGGAACGGAAAAGTTCTAAAAAATGGTGGGCTCAGAGACTCAGACTTTTCGCTGTTATTTTTGCAACGATAGGCGGAATTATTCCCATTTTGTCAGGCATATTCGAAAAACTGGACGCGTCGTGGTCTGCAGTAGTCTTAGCGGTCGCTGCGGCATGCGTTATGATTGACAAATTGTTTGGTTTTTCCAATTCATGGATGAGATTCATCAGCACCGAATTGGAAGTTCAGACTCGTCTGGACGATTTTCTTATGGAGTGGATACAGGCAAAGGCAAAACTGAAGGACACCGACCCTACTCCAGAGGAGCGCGATGAATTCCTGAAATTATGCCGCAATTTTTTAACGAATCTCGACAGATTGATCCAGGAAGAATCCAAGCTCTGGATACAGGAATTCAAAGGCGCCCTGGCTCAAATCGATAAACAGCTCCAGCAGCAGATAACCTCGGTAAAAAGAGGCGGAATAAACATAACGGTGACGAATTACGATCAAATTCAAGAGGGCAGCGGAAAAGTCAGGCTTGACGGTGATGAAAAAAACTTAAACGGCAAAACGGTCGCGTACAAAGATAAATTTGCCGGAAGATATAAAGTGACGATCGAAGGGAACCTGAAGGATAATGGAAACGAAAAGCCTGCAACAATAGAAAAGCTGGTAGAAATCAAAGAAGATTCCATAACAACCGCCGAAATGACCCTCGAGTAAAAAATCCAAATTTCAGAACTCCTGACAAGAATGTCACAAACTATTGAAAAAGTGTAATTTTCTCGCATTACAACTCGGCATAATAATTGTGAAGTTTTTACCCCCCCTATATCCGGTGGAAGAGCGTTGATTAATCGAAATTCAAACATGAGCTCTGAAGTTAATGATGATTTATGATAATGCTTCGTATGGGATGAAACAGGTTCTATTTCGATTAATCAACGGACCCGCAATGGGGGGACTTTGTTTCACAAGAATTTTTTCGAACATCTATAGTTTTTTTTCGTCAAAGATTTACAATTTTTCATTAGCGAATGTCAGGAGATGTGAATTTTAGGAATTGATCAAAAATGGATATTGTGAAAATTCTTCAGAATACCCCGTCATTTAGTATCGATTTAGATATCGATACCGATTCCGATAACGACCCCGATACCGACCCCGACCCCGATAACGACCCCGATACCGACCACGACCCCGACCCCGACTCCGATTCCAACCCCGATTCCGATACCGGGCCCGATACCAACCCCGATACCGACCCCGATAACGACCCCGATAACGACCCCGACTCCGATTCCGACCCCGATTACTGAAACAAACTGTCAAACATTTTGAAAAAAGTGCAACCACGATTTGATCAGTCCCAAATTTTTTACAACCCAGGAAAAAGTAAGAACCTGTCCCTTCGTCCCTTAGGTCCCTTAGGTCCCTTATGTCCCTTGGTCCTTCACTCCTTCACTCCTTAACTCCTTCACTCCTTCACCACCCAAAAACCCAACAACGACCATCCCCCAAAATCATTGCGACTGGTAAAACTCAAATTCATGCAGATCGGCGATGACAGTCAGCCAGGTTTGCCGGTTGACTTCGAACCTGACGCGTGCTTTCTGCATGAGTTGCTGCGAGAATGATTTCGCGACCCAGGTTCTGTCTGCGAAGGAGCCTTCGTAGAGGTCGTGCCAGGAGGTTCCGTAATAGATATCCAGGTCGATGTAGCGGCAGTGTTTGAGCATATAATCATCATCGAACCAGGCCCAGAAGCGCACCCTGGAGCTGCTCACAGGAGGATTGATCAGAAGCTCCAGACAGGGCGTCCACTGCCGGCCGGCGCTGTAAATCCAGCATCCCGCTCTCGTATCCGTATCGTCATCATAAGCCCTGACTTCATAATCCCAGGCATCTTCCGGATCATTGTGATCCGTCGGAAAATTCCAGCCTTCCTGGTCCAGGGTCCGGAATTGCCAGACAGGTCCTTCCGTTTCGGCTCCGTGAATGTCGCGAGCCGTTATTTTCCAATAATAGGGCGTATCATAATTCAGCGGTCCGGGATTGAAATATTCCTCTGCCTGATCCGCCGAAACCAGCTCATCCGCTGACGGATCGCCCGGTTCAAAGTATACATCGTAAGTTACAGCATCACCTTCGTCAGGATCGCCGCCGACCCACGTCAGGTCCGTCCCCTCGACCGGTACGTCCGATGTTCCGTCTGCAGGCTGAGGAGAACGCGGCGCATAGGGTGCATTGTTGTCGAGCGTTTCAGTGTAAAAATCCCATATGGGACTTTCCCCCTGTTCACCGGATGCATCCTCGGCGATGACCTTCCAGAAATAGTTAGTATCATATTCCAGGGTTCCCGGATCATAATAGGTCAAAATATGATCGTTTGCGATGATGTCTGCCTGGCCCGGCGGACATTCTACGGAAAGATATACGTCATATACGGTCATATCTCCGCTGTCCGGATCGCCGCCCATCCAGTCCAGCCCGCTTTCTACCGAAACTTCATACTCCCTGAATGTCGGATATATGAGCAGGGGCGTGTACGGCGGCCGGTTCGGCTCTGACTGCGTGCTGAACTGCAGTATATCGCCTTCATTCGTTTTACCCAGAGCATCCCGCGCAATTATCTGCCAATAGTAAGAAGCATCATAAGCCAACTCGCCGGGATCATACGCTATTTCAGGCTCGGAAGACTCGTAACCGCCTATCGTACCGATAAAAGGCGGCAGATATTCATCGCCGAAAAAGACATCATAATACACATAATCCCCAACGTCCGGATCGCCGCCCGTCCATTCTATGCTCGTCGATAACTCCTCTCCTGAAGCGCCGTCAGGCGGATGAGGAAAACTTATCTGATAAGGAGGATGATCGATTCCGTCTATCGATACATGGTCATAAGGCAGCTCGCTGCCGGTATTCATCATAATCTGAACAAATGAGCTGGTCCGTCTCGCCCCAGGAAGGACCCTCAATATCGGGCTTCGCCGGTTCCGCTATCCCGTCTATCGTTATGCGTGTAACCTGACCCGCGTTCACTGCCACCGCCGTTCCCGTCAAACACGCGCTCGCATTGGATCGCAGACCCGCCCATACCGTATGATTCCCCTCATAAGCCATGAATCCGAATGAAATATTTATTATCTCCGCATTATCTTCGTCCAGCGCCTCCTGCATCTGATAAGCAAAATACTCCACGTCCGCCGCCAGACTCAAAAATGATATCGCCTGCGCTATATCAGACGGATTCAATCCTATCGCCAACGAAACGAAATCGATTATAAGCATGACCGCATCTTCATATCCAAACGGAGGATCAATGTCCGCCCTGTCATAATTCGCAGAAAAATCATCATAACTCCACGTCTTCTCCGTACCGCCGAATGCTCCTATGCCGAACGTCGCCTTGCCTCCCATCCGCACTATCTCCGCTTCCACATTGATATACTTCGTCCTTCCCACATAAAAATCCACCCGCTGCATCGCCTCTGCCGTCGCTCCGCCTACCCAGGCCGATGACCAGGCTCCGACAGCGCCCGTGTTGCAATTGCACGACTGAGTGTGCTTGTCCGCTAAATCCGTACCGTCGCCCCACGAATAACACGGACACGAAAACGTATATTCCGCATCATAACCCGAAGGCACAAAATCCGTCGAACCGGAACGGCTCCTCTCCAGCACGATCGCCCCTCTCTCTTCATATGCCGCAGCCCAACAGCAGAATATATATCCCGATAATAATAATAAAATTATCGCACGTGCTGAAATTTTCCATTTCATCCTTGCTCTCTCCCCTTTTTACTCTTTATATTCCTTCCGTTTATTCAAATTTGTTTTTCGAAACATCATTTCTTCATTAAGTTAAATTCATCCCTCGCTCAATGAATTGTCTCTTTAGTTTTACAATTTCTCCGTACCCGTAGTCAAATTCTCAAGCGCTCCAAGTTCCCCGTCCTCACAAACCTGGGAAAAAGTTCGGGTTTTATCCAGGTTCAGAAAAAAAACAGCCGTCGAGGACGTCACCAACGCTGCCGCCGCCTGAAAGCTTATTATCAGTATCAAAACACTTGCGAATCCATAACCTTCATATGTAAAACAAATCATGCACGAAAACATCAACAGTAACTTGGCCGTAATTAAAAACAACATGAAAAAAAATACGCGCCACCAACGCTTCTCAACTACCTCCTTGCTGTAACTCATCGCTCCCTCAACCTTCTTATCCCTTAATGCCACGGCAAATATGATGAATATGAAATAAATATAATAAATTATTCCAGGTATGATTACTATGAAGTAAACAAGCAAAACAATCCCCGTTACGAGCTTCGTCACAAAAAGACGGGGCCACTTCCTCAACGCCTTCGTCAACGCGGTTTTCCAATGAAGCTTCCTCTCTTCCAGAGAACCCTCAACAAGCAACGCCACCGCCATCGTCATCACAAAGCCGATCTGGGTATAAAAAAACTTAAAAAAGGATTGATAGATTCGCATGCCCGCATGATTTGGAGAAAACGAGGCTTTTTCCAGAAAATAAACCATTGTTAATAGAGGAATATAAAGAAAACAAATAATTATGACAATCGACCGAAAATTCTGGCGAAAAAAACGCCCACCGCCATACAATATCTCCATGAATTTCAACTCTCTCTCTTCTATCTCTTCATAAATATTAAATTTACCCTGTTTCGCCTTCCTCCGGTACCGGTTCACTATAATCGTTAAAACTACTAATACCATGACCCCGCCCAATAGTGTCAGTCCGACAAATTCCAAAAAGGCCTCATACTCTGCACTCATCCGGCTCGATCCTCCCTCTCCGTATATTTCCTCGATTAATTCCTCCATTTCCGCCTCTCCCATGACTTCTTCATGCTGTTCACCCATCGTCTTCGCTTCCGCCACAACATTCTTCATAAAACCGAAAATTCTGCCTGACTCAATTACATAACCTTCTGACCGAAAAAATATCCGGCCCTTCGTGGAACTGCCGAAAAAAACCGTCACTGCTAAAATGAAAATGGAAACAAATAAAATATTGAACAGAGATTTGTCGATCTTCACTTTCAATTGCCTTTCCTTTGCGTCGCCGGTCAACGACCCGCCGCACGGCGGCCTGATCCATCGTCGCCTCCGGTCAATTAATAAAGCCTCCCATTTTTCTGTTTTTTCATTTATCAAAAAGCCCCGCCAATTTCAAATTTTATTTGTAGTTTATCCAAATTTTTTTGTTTTTTTTGAGAAAACCGACCAAACCACGGTTGATATTCTCCCCAATCAAAGAAAACAGGCGGTTAAAATCAAACCTTTTATTTTCACATTCATCCATAACTTCCATATCGCAATCGGGATCGAAATCGGGATCGGGGTCGGTATCGGGATCGGCATCGGCATCGGCATCGGAGTCGAAATCGAAATCGGGCTCGAAATCGCAATCGCAATCGGCCCCGATTACTGAAACAAAATGTCAAAAGTTATAAAAGAAGTGCAATCTCGATGTGATCAGTCCCCAAAATTTTAATCTTGAAAACAAGGAAAATCAGTTTTTTTTCGTACCGCTAATTGACAATTTTCCAATTTTCTGTAAACATCCGCTTCATTGATCAGTGCGGGAATCCTTGCTGATCAATGGAGAGGATGTTCGATTCAAAGATTTTTAACTTTTTCCTGCGCCTTTTCAGGAAACGAGGCGACAGGAATTGAGATTTAAATTGAAATTCCTGTCATCTCATGCTTAATCAAGAGGAGGATCAGATGAGACGTCTCGATTGGAGATACGTAATAATATTGGCTTGCCTTATGGCGATGATCGGTATGATTTCCTGCGACACAGAAGACGATTCGATCACCAACCCGGAAAGCGAGTCAGCTCCGACTCAGACGCCGACAGCGGCGCCGACGCCGACGCCTGAAGGCGCATGGGGATATATTAAAGGTGAAGCGATTATCGAGGTATCGGGATTGCCTGAAGAGCCTTATGATGATAAAGCGGTTATTTTCTGTTTAGGCAACCCGGACAACAGTAACTGGATGAATGTCCGGCATCGTACGGGGAACAGGTTTCAGATGAAAGGCGGACTCGATCCCAATTCGCCCTGCGTCGACGAAGTGCATATCCATTCTGCGCCTTCTGCGGCTAACGGCGAATGGAGAATATCCTGGAATCAAAATGGAAGGATTTTCATCGAATCCCCTGAAGGCAGTTCGACAATCGAAATACCCGGCGGCCGTCCGGCCTTCCGCAATATCTACGACGGCTCCTGCGGCGGTTATATCCATCATTCATCCCCCGCCGTAATAGAGATCAAATCCTTCACCGGAACCGTCGGATACGCTCAGGACTGCTATCTTTAAAAGGGGTTCGTCTGACTGCATCGGACCTCAAACGGCGTAGTCGAATCGTAAACATACAGCGAAGCGCATTATGAGAAGCTTATTTTTAGAGGGGCCGCTCAAGCGCCGGTTACAATTCGACAGAATATCCATCATTTTGTTTCGATTTCGATCCCGATTGCGGCCCCGATTACTGAAACAAACTGTCAAAAGTTTTGAAAGAAGTGTAAACCTGGTTTTATCAGTCCCGAAAAGATAATGCACAGTAAAAACGAAAATGCGGTAAAAATGCCGGAGGGGAAACGAGCAGGAATCGAGCCGTCGGCTGTTGTGATTGCGGTAACGGGCATTATTCTGATAAATATCCTGCCGCTTCTGCCGAAGGAGCTCTTCTGGGGGATAAAATCTTTTGAAGCGCCTGTTTTTTTCAGGACAGCCATGATTGTTCTGTTGTTTCTGAGTGCGATCAACAGGGTGCAGGATGCAGTTCTGAATGGCATTTCAAGGCTGTCGGCTTTCCTGGAGCGTCATGTATCCGGAAAGCTGCTGACGATAATGTTTTTCGCCGGACTTTTCATCCTGTTGTGGATATTCCGTGAAAGGAAGTTATGGGGCGATGCGTTGAAGTTACTGACTTCGCTGGAAGCTGGTCCGTCATCGAATGCTTTCTGGGGACATTTCTGGAAGAAGCCTCTGGACAGGCTGATTCACATGGGCGCTTATCGAGCGGGGTCATATTTTTTCGGATGGAGTTCATCCGTAACGGTTCCCCTGGTCAACTGTCTTGCAGGGTCCGCGACCATAATTATTCTTTATCGACTGGTAAGGCGAATTTTTCCTGACGACGGAATACGGATCACAGCGATGGGACTTTTGCTTTTCAACGGTTCCTCACTGGTTTATTTCGGTCATTTCGAGCAGTATACGATGATACAGACGGGCACGGCGCTGTTTTTTCTTACCGCGGTGAATTACCTTAAAGGCAGAGGCAGCCTGATTACGGCATCCATTGCAGCGGCGACGGCTGCTGCATTGCATGCTGAAGGAGTCCTGCTGTTTTTCATTTTGCCTTTGTTATTTTATTTACGAAAAGGAAAGAAACCGGAAGAGCGAAGCAGTCCTTACAAGGCGTTAATTAAAATAATCCTCCCTTACGCAGGATTTTTAATCCTCTTCTACCTGGGATGTCGTCTGATAGGAAGCCCCGAATTTACGGCGGGATTCAACAGACTGGATATAGACCGGCATGTTTTTCTGTCGCCGGCAGCAGCGTTTTCACCCCGCCATTTGTCGGATTTTTTCAATATTTTATTCAGAAACATACCCTTGTGGCCGTTCTATTTCATTACTTTACTGCTGATGTGGAAAACGGCCCGCAGGAGAAAGCATTCTGAAGCGCTGCTGTTCAATGCAACAAGCCTGATTTATTTTACAGCCCTGCTGTTCTTCGATTCCAAACTGCCGCCGCACATGGATTGGGACATTTACGCAATAATAACCCTGCCCGCAGTTCTGGCGGGAACGCGAGCGTTGTCGCTGCTGGGCCGAAGCATCAAACGGCCTTTATTCGTCCTGGCTGTAATCTCTTTCTGTCTGACCGCTCCCTGGATATTATCCAACCGCTTTCACCCGGATGAATCCTCAAAAAGAATCCAAATAGAAACCAAAATCATGAATGCAAAACCGGTAAAACGGTGAACCTCAGCCTAAATTCCGCTGATAAACGGCATGATTAAACTATCGGTATCGGGATCGGGGTCGCTATCGGTATCGCAATCGGGGTCGGGGTCGGGATCGCAATCGGGGTCGAAATCGGGGTCGGTATCGGGATCGAAATCGAAGGGTTGTTTTCCCACAAGTCACAGCCCATACATCACTTTTCCCAGGCCAATAATAAATGACGGCAATTCTGCAGAAACGCAATCTCAAAGGAAGCATGTTCAATCAATACCTCCAGCGCTTTCATTTTTGCCATGAATGCAGAATATTTGTTTGCTAATCGGCTTGCGGTTTTGATTGTTGTCGGCGGGTTGACCTCACCCCCCTGCCCCCTCTCCATGAATGGCTGATCTTTACCCACACTTGACACCGTCCATTTCAT
>CAZUFC010000011.1:0-67749 GCA_964619725.1 uncultured bacterium
GAAGGATTCAAACTGAGAAATTGTAACCCTGACATGGCCATTTTTGATCAGCGCCTCCTTCAGGATCATGAACGCGAACTGCCGGGCATTGATTGAGGAAACCGCCCCGGGACCAGAAACCGGCATTGAAATATAAAAGCGTTCGCTGTGAAATTCCTCTTGCCGAAAATTCTTTATGTCTCCTTATGAGCGGAAGCGAATGAGTAAAAGGAACGAACTGCTGCTCCCTTCTGCCGGAACAGGCGCACGTCGCATTGGCGGGACGACTTGATGCCGGCAATTTCAGAACGCGCTTCGCAGGCCTGCTCAATGGTTCGGAAATCAGGCTCAGGCTGTGAAGAACTTCATGCGCTTTGAAACGTTCTCCGTCTTCAAGCAGATTGATCAGGTCCTCAACGTCGCCGCCTGAAGCGCATTTTGTAAAACAGTATCACAATCCCTGACCGTTGATATGGAAGGCTCTGGGATTGTCTCCGTTGTGAATGGGCCAGGGTCCGAAGAAATCGTCATGCTTGGGCGTCAAAGACTCCAAAAGTCCGTAATGTCCCAGAACGGTTTCGACGGATACGGAATTTTTCAACGCTTTAATATCTTTCATGTCTTCGCCCCCTCATATGCCGGCGCCGTTTATTTCGATAATGCAAGTCCCCTGATCAGAGAAAACGTTTTCATCGACAACTATTCCTCAACGGGCGGCGCTGTTTTTTGTAACGGGATACTCGCCGGCCTTCTACAAATGCACTTTTACCGGCAATTCAGCCGTGCAGGGAGGTGCAGCAGGCTGCTGAACGACCGCACCCCGCTTCAACGAATGTTATTTTACCTGCAATACGGCGAAATCGGGCGGAGCGATATACGGTCATGATACATATATGCCGGCGGTGAATTGCCTTTTCACGGAAAATTATGCCGACAGCGGGGGAGCCTTCTATTGTTTCAACGGCGAGCCGGAATTCAACAACGTCACGTTCTTTCAGAACACCGCAAACGTTACGGGCGGAGCGATCTGTTCCGAAAAATTGCTGCTCTCATTTCCATCGCGTTTCCTTTCAATGCCGTTCATTCAATCATTTAAAACTTGAGCTTCCTTCTGCAACCAGCCAGAGCAAGTATAAGCGCTGCGGTGATTAACTGCAGTTGAGTTTCCTGGTTGAGCGCATCTTTAATGCTCGTCATATGCCTGGACTGATCGTATTCATAGTAGACTCTATGTGAAAGGTCGATCGGTTTATATGAAACGTTTGAGAGCCAAATGTTTTTTTTACTAAATCTCACTTCCCCGGCAACTCTAATGCCGGCCTTTGTCATTTTTCAATAAAAACGGCCCTTCGTGAGCAGCGCTCCTGATGCTTACATAAAGTATTTGACAAATGGGATCGACAAATATACATTTTTCATGGATTAAATTTTTCTTCCGCTGATGGTTGCCCGGCGTTCGAAAATTTAAGCGACGCCGATCAGGGATTATCAAAAAACAGGTACTGTTCATCGGGAATTCTTTTAATCGGCAGATTCTTCAAATTGCGGAATTTCCGCTAATTCGAAAAAAGGAATTAAAATGAAAAAAACAATACTGATGATTGCCTTCCTGGCCGTTGCCGCCGGCATTATGTTTTTCCATAATGTCGAATCAGGTGAATTCGATAAGGAAGAATGCATGTTTCTCAGTTCTCTGCATTACACGGCGAGAGGCATGGAATACTGGTATAAAAAAGAGAACGGCGGACTGGAAACTTTAACGGGCATTCCTTATGGGGAACTCACCTGCGGCGACTGTCACGTTAAAAGTTGCGATGACTGCCATAAAACGGAAAAGAACGGTAAATATCATTATTCGACTGCAGCCGCGCGTAACCCGGAGATATGCCTGAATTGTCACTCTCGTGAAAAACTGCTCATGAAGATCGATAAAGAGGCCGGTCAACCGGACGTCCATACTGCTGTGGATATGAACTGCATGGATTGCCATTCTGCGAGAGACGTCCACGGCGATGGAATTGCATATGACTCCATGAAACAGCCGGGAGCCATCGAAACGAAATGCGAAGACTGCCACCCGTCGATTGAGCAGACGAAATCGCATACCATCCATGAAAACAAACTGGATTGCAATGCATGCCACGTAAGGCACGTGGTCAGTTGCACCAACTGCCATTTCGACGTTTTCCTGAAAACCGGCAAAAAATTGAAAATACCTGAATGGGGCTGGATGTTCCTGATCAATCATGACGATGAAGTCACATCAGCGAATATGCAGACATTCGTTTACGACAGCGACAAGACGTTTTTGATTTTCGCCCCTCATATGAGTCATTCCATTATGAAAACAGGAAGAGACTGTGAAGAATGCCACGGAACAGAAACGGTAAAACAGGCGATGGAAGGCTCGATTTCGCTGACATGGCGGCAAAACGGCGGGGTAGAAAATCTGAAAGGCGTAATACCGGTAGTTGAAGACGTAAAATATAAATGCGTATATCAGGACCGCCGGGAAGAACAGTGGGTCCCCATTCAGAATCCCGCTGAACCGCTGATTCAATACCCGGCATACGGTAAACCGCTAACGGAAAGACAACTGAAAAGCCTCAGCAAACCTTATAAGTCGAGCGAATAGGATTCGCAACAAGCGGCGAATTTTTGATGCAAAATCGAAGTGAGAGCGTTCAGACGCCGCAGATTCAATCTCGCGAACCAGGAGAAGCGGATGACTGCGGAAGCATAGCAGTCCAGCGACGCGGGATTGAGCAAATCATTGGGCAGTTATGGCTTCGTGCTCGTGCTCAGCGAACACAAAAAAAACAACGCCCTTACTCAGCTATATAATAACCCATTCTTACTCCCCCTCGCCATTCATGGAGAGGGGGCCGGGGGGTGAGGTCGTCTAACCGGCTTTTATTCATGGAAAAAACGGGCAATGATCAGAAATGCATCTATTTCGGAAGCCCTTTTTTCATCCGTGCAACCCGCATCAAATTTTTCTCCTTTTCCAGTTTTTGGAACTATAATTTGTTCTCGTGTCTCGTCAATTTGTACCCCCATTTGATCAGCGCCAAAAATTATTTGAGATTTTGACCTCAGGCGCTTAAGCTGGTAGAGTTTAATCTGAGAAGGTTCGAGTTGCCTTTTCCTGTGGTTAAGAGGTCTATGAAAATGAGTCCGACGGTATTCAAAGAAAAGGGTTATCGATTCTTTTTCTTTTCCCGTGAAGAGTCAAGGATGCATGTTCACGTGTATTGCGAGGATGGTGAGGCCAAGTTCTGGATGCTCCCTGATATAGAAATGGCCAGAAATTATCGTCTTACGGACAGGCAACTTAAAGAAATAGAAAAAATAATTAAGGAGCGCTATGAAGAAATCGAAAACAAATGGGAAAAACACTTTAGAGGTGGAAGTCACTAATATTTCTATGCACGGAATATGGATATTAACGGGAGAGGAAGAAATATTCATGTCCTTTGAGGATTTTCCGTGGTTCGAGGAGGCTCCTGTAAGAAAGATACTTAATGTCGAACGTCCGACGCCTGATCATATTTATTGGCCCGATCTTGATATTGATTTAAGTCTGGAATCGATTCACCATCCCGATCGTTTTCCGCTTAAATATAATCCTTGAAAATTGAGGAGCGCTCGTCCATAAACTCGGTTACAGATTCAGATTTCGGCATTGATCAAAAATGCATCTATTCAGGTTACAAGTTTTCCGAATATCCCATCATTATGTTTCGATTTCGCTACCGATCCCGACCCCGATTACAGAAACAAACTGTCAAACGTTTTGAAAAAAGTGTAACTTCGGTTTGATCAGTCCCAGACGTTTTAAATGAGAAAAGCGGATTAGGTCTGTTCGTCACTATCCGGTTTTCTGCAATATGCATATCACTTCCGACTCATTCTGCCGGATCAGTAAAGTTTTGAAGGGGAAAAGAAATTCGCGTTTCAGTCTTGAAAACATATCGATTATCTCATAGCGTGTCCAGACGTGAAAATGAATGCTGTATTCCTGTTTCATCAGTTCATCAGCCCTTTTTTCAATGCCTTTTTCGCCTCTGAATCTTTCCACGAAATATATCCATTCCCGGAAATGCATCAACCGGGATAATTCAGGACCGTCCGTAAAATCTTTCCTGATATGATCGAATCCGTGAATGGGCCTGCATCGGTCGAAAGTGAATCGCTTGTCGGGTATTATTATGAAGGCTATGCCGCCTTTCTTGAGCGTTCTCAGAAAATTGCCGATCGTAGAGACAGGATTCTCGGTATGTTCCAGGAAATGGGAGGCTATGACGTAGTCCAGGCTTTGATCGTCAAAAGCGTAAAGAGTTTCTCCGTTATCCACGACATTCACTTCCACCAGCTCATCAGGATTGATTTCGGGATAATGAGCCTTAAGATCAGCTTCTGATACACGGTCCACATAGATTGTTTCAGCGCCGGCGTGAACCGGTAAGGGAGAATTCAACGCGCCTATCTCAATTCCTTTTCCTTTAATGAATAGTGAAGCAAACCGGCGTCTCGTTTCGTATATTTCTTTTTCATTGATCGACATGTTCAGAGACTCCGCGGACAAAGGAAGCGCATGATCTGAATCGTGTAATTTAATCTCGATATGTTTGCCTTTGGCATTTTGCCTGAAAATATATTCAAACCCGTGGAATCCGTCCCCCTTGCCGGCCTGCTCTAGATCGGAACGGAAAACATCGGCGACGAAGGTGTCGTGGAACAGGCCGTCGATAAATACATCGAGTTTAACAGAAGACTCACCGTCATAAATATTATATGCCCATCCCGTGACTGCTTCAGAGGTGATATTATCGACGTATCCTTCATATAACATAAGCTTTATTCCTCCTGCAATTCATACGCGCTCAAGCGGTTTATTCATCAACAGCGGACTTTTCTGCGAAATTTTGTGTCTTCAATTTTTCTCAAAAGGATTATACTCGTGAGGGAATGCACGTCAAGATTTTTCCGGGAGTCAAACTTAGGTTCGGGCGGGAGTAAGTCTGCCTGGACGGTAGCTGGGCTTCGAAGATGGATCGGGTAGCGGCATAAGATTCAAGTCTTCTTATTCCTTCATCCAGGTTTACGGCGCGGCATAATCCTGATCGATTTTGAAAGCTTATCGGAAAGCGGCAGGATGCCGCTTCTACTTTCCTTCGTTCTCTTTTGCGGGTTTCTTTGTCGAACAGACGCGCTTCTCTGCCCTGGTTCAACTTTCCTGATTTATCCTGATGTCCAACGCGCCTTTTTTTTCATCCACCAGAACGTGGCCGCCATCCGTCAGTTTGCCGAACAGGGTTTCTTCGGCCAGGGGTCTTCTGAGTTCATTCTGCATGAGGCGATTGAGCGGTCTGGCGCCGAACAATTCATCATGTCCCTCTTTGGCCAGCCATTTGACGGCTTTATCAGTTATTTCCAGCGTGATATTTTTCGCTTTAAGCTGTCGCTCCAACTCCGCCGCGAATTTCATCACTATCTTCTCCATTGTTTGCGGCTGGAGACTTTCAAAAATGACTATTTCCGTCAATCGATTTCTGAATTCGGGACTGAAAGTTTTTTCAATGGCTCTGATTCCTTTCGTTATATTGACCGATTTCTGGAATCCTATCCCCCTGGCGCTCATTTCCCTGGCTCCGGCATTGCTGGTCATTATGATGATCACATTATGGAAATCAGCCTCTCTGCCGTTGTTGTCCGTCAGGGTGGCGTGGTCCATAACCTGGAGCAATATGTCAAACAGGTCTCCATGCGCCTTTTCGATTTCGTCCAGCAATAAAACGGTGTGAGGATTTTTCCTTATGGATTCTGTGAGCAATCCGCCCTGATCGTATCCCACATATCCCGGAGGCGCACCGATGAGACGGGAAACGGTATGTTTTTCCATGTATTCGCTCATGTCGAAGCGCAGGAAATTAATGCCCAGGATGCCGGCGAGCTGTTTAGCCACTTCAGTCTTACCGACTCCGGTCGGGCCGGCGAACAAAAAAGCGCCTACGGGCTGCTCCGGGTTGCCCAGCCCCGCACGGGAAAGTTTAACCGCGTCAGTAACCACCTTGAGCGCCTTGTCCTGCCCAAAAACGACTTTACTCATCTCTTCTTCTAACACGGCCAACCGGTCTCGCTCATTTTTTCTGGCTTTCAAATCGGGTATGCCGGCCATTTGCGAAACAGTATCTTCAATATCCTCCCTGGATATGACTTTCTTCCTCTTTTCCAGTTCTCTCATTCTGTTGGCGGCCCCGGCCTCATCAATAACGTCTATCGCTTTATCAGGAAGATACCGCTCCGAAACATACCTGGCCGAAAGTTCAGCCGAGCTTGCCAGCGCCTCATCCGTAAACTTCACCTCGTGAAATACTTCGAAACGTTCTTTTAATCCCTTGAGTATCTCCGTCGTATCCTCGATAGAGGATTCAGCAATATTGATCCTCTGAAATCGTCTGACCAGGGCACGGTCATGCTCCAGGCTTCTCCTGAAGTCTTCATGCGTCGTGGCTCCTATACACCGTATCTGTCCCGCCTGAAGAACCGGTTTCAGAAGATTGGCGGCATCCATGGTCGTTCCTGTGGCTGCCCCGGCGCCGACGATCATATGCATCTCGTCAATAAAAAGTATCGCCTTGTCCAGCTCTTTCAATTCATTCAAAGCGGCTTTCATGCGCTCCTCAAATTGTCCCCTGAATTTCGTGCCGGCCAGTAATCCCCCCAAATCGAGAAGAAAAATTTCACTTCCCTGCAGCAAGTCCGGCGCGGCTCCACTCACAATTGCCTGCGCCAGGCCCTCTATTATCGCGGTCTTCCCTACCCCTGCATCTCCGACCAGAACAGGATTATGTTTCGTGCGACGGCATAATACCTTCATCACGCGGTTCAGCTCGTTTTTCCTTCCGATGAAAGGGTCCAGCATGCCATTCCGGGCGGCTTCGGTCAGATTAACCGTGAACTTTTTCAACGCTCCCGCCGAAGGCCGCTTCTCCATCTCCTCCGCTTCAAATTCCTCCCTGCCTTCATCATAAAATTCTCCCGCCCACTCCGGGTCCTCCCCGGAAAGATACTCAACCACCTTCAGTTTCGTTATGCCCTGTTTTTCCAGCATATACACGGCATGGGAATCCTTCTCGCCGAACATCGCAGCTATGACGTCGCCGCTGTCTATCTCTTCCTTGCCGCTCCCCTTTACATGAAAAATCGCCCTCTCCAGAACTCTCCTGAATCCCATCGTCTGTTTCGCAGAGTGTAAATCAGAGCTGTGAATCCTCGGAACATCGTTCTCCAGAAAATCCTCCAGGTCCTGTTTCAACAATTCCATATCCCCACCGCAATTTATAATGATCTCACGCGTTTCGTGGTCGAATAACAACGCATATAAAAGATGCTCCACAGTCACATACTCGTGGCTTCTTACCTCGGCTTCCCTGATCGCCGTCTCTATAGCGAATTGTAACTCGCTTTGTCCCATATTTATCGCCTCGCTTTATTGAAAAATTCAGGCCGGTTCCACCGAACACTTCAAAGGATGCCCGTGCTTCTTAGCCTCGGATATCGTCTCCATCACCTTGGTCTCGGCTATGTCCTTCGTGTAAGTCCCGGCGATCGCCTTTCCCTGATTGTGAACTTTTAGCATTATACGATTCGCCGCCGTCGTCGTATGATGAAAAACAGATTTTAAAATTTTCACTACAAACTCCATCGTCGTATAATCGTCATTATAAAGCACGACGTTATAAGGACGAGGTGTTCTGGTCCCGATACGCCGCTCAGTCAGAACTTCTCCCGAAGCATCATGTGCACGATCTTTCATCCTGATACCTCAACCATTGTCGATCCTTATTCCCTTATCATATGTCGTCCGCAGTTATGCATCAAATTCTAAATCTTCCTGGACCAGTTTATCCAAAACCAGTCCATGAAATTGATCGCTTTCCGAACGAAAAAACCATCCCAGGTGAACCCAGCAGTTGGCGCAAAGCTCTATTCTCCACGAATACCCGGGAAACCAGGGATAGTCCGTATATTCCTTGTAATCGGCAACGCATCCCGATGCAGCGGCGAAACACCCGATTTGAAATACTATTCCATGCGGATTCGCAAACGTATGTTCATGCGATCCGTTTCTGGATACCTTATTCTTCACATTCGTGATGGGGTGACCGCAGGCCGAACATAAAAGCCTGTCACCCTTGCCGCTTATGTCGTCAGACGCTTCTTTCGTCTTCTCCTTCAGATCAACTTTAAACTGCCGGTTCCCCTTCTTCAGCGCCTCGTAGACATCCCCGAAAAAGATAAACCTCAATCCCGGCGCATCGCTGTTTTCATTTTGTTCCCGGAACAGCATCCTTTCAGTGATCCTCCCATGTATAAGAATAGCATTATCGCCGATTCAGTCAAGATTCCCCCATGAACCGGGGTCCGGGCGATTAATCCCGTTGCATTTAAATTCAGAATCTGAAGGAGAAACAGGAGCATTGATCAAAATACATTTTTTGATGGGTTTGTTTAGAAAAACATCCCTCAAACTTTCGCTCCTGTCGCACAAGGCGACTGGGGGCGCTAATCATTTACTAGTTTTTGTCCATAAACGGCGAATTTTTCCCCAATACTGCATCAGTCTTCGGATTTGCTCAGTCAAAGTATAAGCGCCGCCCCTGCCTCGCGAATCCTTGTCTTAATTGCTTTAAGTTAAATTCGCCCGTTTATGGATCAAAAATCCAAGTGGCTGTCCAGCATGAAATTTTGAATCGAGATTCGAGTTTATGGACAGGCACTACTTAACAGGCGCTAATTGAAATATTTCTCAACTATTTTTGCAGAATTACTGAAACGTTCTATCAAGTTCTGATATAAAGCCCTGTATTCCGTATAAAAATCCGCGTATATCCTGGAATCGGGACCGGGCGATTGAACATCGGAAGTTACTATTATATTTTTGCATGCATTAACGGCATTTTCGAACACTTCGACGCCGACTCCAGCCAGTATGGCCGCACCGAATGCTGCACCTTCCGGCGTTTTTATCACTTGAATTTCGGTATTGAACACATCCGCTATAATCCGGCGCCACAAGGGGCTTACCGCTCCGCCTCCGGTTACTCGTATTCCCTCCACTTTCAATCCTGCCGCATTCATCAACTCCAGCGAGTCCTTCAGACCGTAGGCAACGCCTTCCATGACCGACCGGATGAAATGAGCTTTATTATGTCTCAGACTGATGCCGAAGAATACGCCCCGTGCATCGGGATTCGCGTAAGGGGTTCTTTCGCCGGAAAGATAGGGGAGAAAGATCATGCCTTCTGAACCTGCTGAAACTTCTGCAGCTTTTTCGGTCATAATTTCATAGGCGCTGCGTTTCGATTCTTCGGCCATTCTTTTTTCGGATTCGCAAAGACTGTTTCGCAGCCATTGGAAACTTCCTCCTGCAGCCAGCATGACGCCCATCAAATGCCACATGCCTGGCACAGCGTGGCAGAAGCTGTGCAGCCGTCCTTGCGGATCGCTACGGTATTCTTCTGAAGCGGCGAATACAACCCCGGAAGTTCCGATAGTAGCGGAAGCCGTTCCTTCCTGAACAATACCGGCGCCGACAGCCTGTGCAGCCTGGTCGCCGGCGCCCCCGACCACAGGAGTGCCTGACCTTAAGCCGGTTTCCACTTCCGCCTGTTTGGCTGTCACGGCGCTGACCGTCGACGATTCCGTAACATCCGGCATCCATTGCCGGGGAATATTCAGAATATCCAGCATCTGATTCGACCATCTCCGCTGCGATACGTCAAAAAGCGAAGTGCCTGAAGCATCCGAAACATCGGACAGATATTCTCCCGTCAGCCGGTACCGCACGTAATCCTTCGGAAGCAACACCCTTGACGTCTTCCCGAATACTTCCGGTTCGTTTTTTTTCACCCACATAATTTTAGGAGCCGTAAAACCGGGCAGCACAGGATTCCCGGTATATTCCAGCGCCTTTCGCTCGCCGACCTTTTCAGTTATCTCACGGCACTCCCTTCCTGAACGTTGGTCGTTCCACATTATGCAGGGCCTTAGAACTTCTCCCGATCCGTTCATCATTACCAGACCGTGCATCTGTCCGGTAAGACCGATACCGGCTATTCGCTCCGTATTGATGCGCGTCTCGGAAACAACCTTTTTTATACCCTTGACCGTGCTCCTCCACCAGTCTTCAGGATGCTGCTCCACCCACGACGGCCGAGGCGTATACATGGGATATTCAAACATCGCAACAGCCTTGACCGCGCCCTCATCTCCCGTCAGGACGACTTTACTTCCGCTCGTTCCTACATCGATTCCCAAAAGATAGTTTTCCATTTTTCGCTTCCTTCCCGGCCGCCGCTTCATTTCAGAAGACTGAAATTGTCGCTTTCTATAAACGCTTCATGCAGAACTTCCGAGGCTCTTTGAGCATCCTGTTTTTTTACCAGAGCGGATATGACGGCATGAGAATCCGCTGTCTGCAGAATGTCAATGCCTTTGCTATGTATGATACGGCAAAATTCAGCCATAATGCCCGGACGGCCGTGCATGCCGGCCCCTATAATGGAAACTTTCATGCAAGGCTCAATAATATCGTAACGCAAAGATTCCGCCCCTATCAAGTCTGCGACTGCACACGCAACTGACGCTTCTACGGAGAAATATGCTTCATTTTTGAATACATTGAACATATCCATGCTTATTTTCTCATCCGCTATTTTCTGGAAAAGTTGGACGATACGGCCTTGCGGGTCCTTCACATCCTGTAATGAAACATGAAAACGGCTTACCGGTCCGTTCTCAGAAACAGCCGTTATGATCCGGGACGGCTCGATTTTTACGGAAGGCAGTATATCTGTTGTACTGCCGGATGGATTAAATAATGAACGTATTATGACGGGAATTTTAAATTTTTCGACAAGTTCGGCCGCACGGGGATGAAGAGCTTTCGCTCCCTGCCAGGCCATCTGCCTTATTTCCTCGGCGCTCAGTATCCGCAGGTTTTCAGCCTTTTTTATTTTGTCGGGATTCGCAGTGTATATTCCTTCTATTTCTTTTACGATTTCCACTTCATCGGCATCAAGAGCTCCCGCCAACGCCACGGCGGTCGTATCGCTTCCCCCGCGTCCCAGGCAGGTAATTTCTCCACTTCGGGAAATACCCTGGAAACCGGCCACCACTACCACTTCATTCTCTAAAAGAGCCTTTTCCAGAGCATTCTTTTCAATCTCCAGAATTGAGGCATTACAGTGAACGTTTTCCGTGATTATTCCTGCTTCCCATCCGGTTAATCCTTTCGCCGACATACCCGCCGCTCTCGCCATCGTACTCAAAACCGTCATGGATATTATTTCGCCGCACGATAAAGCCAGGTCCTTTTCTCTCGCGTCTATTGACGATTTCGGACCTGACTGCTGAGACTCGCCTTCCAGCAGCGACTCCAGAGTATCCGTCGCGTAAGGGTCCCCTTTTCTTCCCATGGCTGAAACGACGACCACGCATTTAAAACCTTTTTCCACCTTCTTGCGGATGTGCTCTAAGACAAGACGCCTCGTTCCTTCCGATGCCAGGCATGTTCCTCCGAATTTTAATACGGCTCTGCGCACTTGCTTCTCTCTCCGGCATAAACCCAAATATCGCTGTCGATGAAAATTAAAGCCATATCTCCAACTCAATACGAACGATCAAACATCGATTGATTTCTACAACAGCTCAGGAAAACAACAAGGACGCCTCTTCTGCCCGATTCAACCGCTCAACGCGGCTCAAAGCTCAGAAAATCTTTTATTGCTTATTCCGGCTCCTGCAGGCGATCCCTAAATTCCAAATTCCTGCTCTTGAATATTTTTTCCAGAGATTCACGCAATTCCGCCCGCCGGTTATGATCCGGCCAGTGAATCAGAATCCGTATTTTTCCTTATTTTCGATCCGTTCGATCGCTTCTTTAGCGAAAAACCGGACCAGCTCATCCTTGTCTTTTTCCGCTTTTTGAAGAGCGGGTATGGCGGACTTGTCGCCGAGTATACCCAGGGAATAGGCGGCATCCTGCCTGACTCTTTCATTGGGATCATCCAAAAGCGCAATGATGTCTGGGATTGCCTTTTCAGCCTCCATGTTGCCCAGGGCTTTTGCGGCAGCTCTTTTAAACGAGTCCTTGCCCTTCAACATTTTTCTTAAAGGATCGACGGCTTTATCGTCGGCTATCCAACCCAGAATAAAAGCAGTATATTCAGGAACGCCTTCCAAGTCGCTGTCCAGGTTTTCGATTAACGGCTCGGCGACCAGGCCCGGATTGTCCTGCTCGATCAGTCGAAACTTGAAATACATCCTGTTGCGCATCGGATCGTTCTTTTCCTGGATAGCCTTGTTCAGGGTTTTAATGGCTTCATCAATCTCATCCATAATTTCCTGTCTGCTTTTGCAAAAAGCGTCAGCGGCGAAAATAAAGACGAATGCCGCCAATACCGTCAGCAGAATAACAAAGTTTCTTTTCATTAGTTATCTCTCCCTTCCGCTGAGCATGCTTTTCAGTTCAGCATGATCGATTCTTACGCCGAATTTTATGATCAAAACATCAACGCTTGTTTTCATCGCCAGTCATTTCGGACTGAAGCGCCGATCTATTCTGCCGGCATTTCTCTTTCAGGTCAATCTTTACAAAAAATTTTTCACGAAACTGCATCAACGGAAAAATTTTTTCGTCCATCTTGACAAATTGAAACATTGTCGCCTACTGTAAGTCGGGTTTGCGAATGGAGTCCGGTTTCAACGGTTGAAGTTACAACGGCCGGCGGTCGGGAAACTGCGAAGCTGATTATGTTATTGTCGCAAGATTGCTGCTGGTTGAATGAAGTTTGGGAAATCTGCCGGGACGAGGGCCGTCAAACCGTCAGAAAATCGTATTAACCGGAAAAGGACGTCAATTCGGCGCATAAAATGACTCTGATGATTAACGAAGCCGATTGCAATGGAGGTTGAGATGAGCGAAAAAAAATATGTATTTGCATTTGGAGACAAGGAAGCTTCCGACGAGAATGTAGTGCTTTTAGGAAACAAAGGTGCGCAGTTGTCGGAAATGACCAGGATGGGATTGCCTGTTCCTCCGGGATTCACGGTAAGCACAGAAGCCTGCAAACTGGCGCTGGAGAGCGACGGCGACCTTCCTGAGAACATATGGGAAGAAGTGAATGAAGCAGTTTCTGAGCTTGAAACGAATATGGGAAAGAAATTCGGGCATGGGCCTTCGCCTCTGTTTGTTTCCGTGAGGTCCGGGTCTTTCGTTTCCATGCCGGGAATGATGGACACCATTTTAAATCTGGGTATGAATGAAAAAACAGTAGACGCGTTCGCGCGGGAGATCAACGATTCCCGGCCTGCCTGGGACTCTTACAGGCGTTTCATTCAGATGTTCGGCGAAGTTGTGCTGGGATGCGAAGGTGAGGAATTCGAGCATATAATCAATGAAGTAAAGAATGAGAAAAACGTACGTCTGGACACAGAGCTGACGGCGGACGACCTGCATGATTTATCGGAAAGATTCAAGAAACACGTCAAAGACAGCATAGGCAAAACGTTTCCTGAAGATGCTTCTGAGCAGCTCCGTCTTTCTATAAGCGCTGTCTTCAATTCCTGGAACAACAAACGGGCGATCAACTACCGTAAGGCAAACAAGCTTCCCGACGATGCGGGAACGGCTTGCAACGTACAGGCCATGGTTTTCGGCAACATGGGCGATGATTCTGGGACAGGGGTCGGTTTCACCCGCAATCCGGCAACAGGCGAAAAGGAGCATTACGGCGAATTTTTAACCAATGCCCAGGGTGAAGATATCGTGGCCGGAATTCGAACCCCCAAACCCATCGATTCGATGAAAGCAATACTGCCGGATGCTTATGAAGAGTTGATCAAAGTTTATGAACTTCTGGAACGACATTACAAGGATATGCAGGATTTCGAGTTTACGATAGAAAAGAACAAACTTTACGTTCTTCAAACCCGAACCGGCAAAAGAACCGGACCGGCCGCAGCCAAAATAGCGGTTGATATGGCCAAAGAGGGACTTATCAATAAAGAAACGGCAGTTATGAGGTTCAAGCCGGATCAACTGGAACAACTGCTGCACCCCATTCTGGACCCCAAAGTCGATCTGGAGGTTATAGCCACAGGACTGGCCGCATCGCCGGGAGCCGGTTCCGGTAAAGTCGTTTTCACCGCGGACGAAGCGGAAGCAGAAGGAGAAAAAGGTCCCGTCATCCTCGTTCGACAGGAAACCTCCCCGGACGATATTCACGGCATGATCGCAGCCAAAGGCATTCTTACCGCTCGAGGCGGCATGACAAGTCACGCCGCTGTCGTTGCACGAGGCATGGGAAAACCCTGCGTCGCAGGATGCGAGGAAATCGTCGTTAATGCTAAAGCAAAAGAATTTATCGTAGGAGAACGCACCGTTAAATCCGGAGATTATATCACTCTTGACGGCGGTACTGGACGCGTCATACTGGGTAAAGTTCCTACTATTGACCCTCAGTTTTCCGGGGAGTTCGGGGAAATGATGCAGTGGACCGACGAGTTCAGAAAACTGGGCGTGCGAACCAATGCGGACGTTCCCAAAGACTGCAAAGTTGCCGTTGAATTCGGCGCTGAAGGAATAGGACTCTGCCGAACGGAACACATGTTCTTTGAAAAAGACAGAATTCCCATCGTTCAGAGAATGATCCTGGCCGAATCCACAGAAGAACGACAGATCGAACTGGATAAACTCCTGCCCATCCAGCGCCAGGATTTCGTCGGCATCTTCCGCGAAATGAAAGGATTCCCTGTAACCATCAGACTGCTGGACCCGCCTCTCCATGAATTCCTGCCGAATCGTGAAGAACTCATGGTCGAAGTAGCCGTAGCCAAAGCCAAAGGCGAAACCGGCGAAGAACTGAAGAAAAAGGAAAACCTTCTCAAGCGCGTCAATCAACTGCATGAATTCAATCCAATGCTGGGACATCGCGGCTGCCGACTGGCCATCTCCTATCCCGAAATCGCCCGCATGCAGGCTACGGCCATCTTTGAAGCGACCTGCGATATTCTTGAGGAAGGGAAAAAGGTCCTGCCTGAAGTGATGATCCCTGTACTGGGCCTTCCTGAAGAATTCACTAACCAGAGAAAAATAATCGACGAGGTAGCTGTCGAAGTGATGGAACGCAGGAATAGAAAATTCGAATACACCGTCGGTACGATGGTCGAATTGCCGATGGCCTGCATTCGCGCTGCTGACATAGCCGAATACGCAGACTTCTTCTCATTCGGAACTAATGACCTGACCCAGACGACATTCGGTTACAGCCGCGACGACTCCGGTAAATTTATCAAAGAATACCTGCAATTGGGAATTCTCAAAGAAGAACCCTTCGCAGTCCTCAATCAGGAAGGCGTCGGCGTTCTGATGAAAATGGCCGTGAACGACGGCCGAAAAACCAATCCCAAACTCAAGGTAGGCATCTGCGGCGAGCACGGAGGCGAACCTAAATCAGTCGATTTCTGCCACCGTTCAGGTCTTGATTACGTCAGTTGCTCTCCCTTCAGAGTTCCCGTTGCCAGACTGGCTGCAGCTCACGCCGCCATCAAAGAAAAAAGAAGCAAATAACAGATTCTTTTTGACAAAAAAACGACCCTTCAGCGGATTCCCCGCGGAAGGGTCGATTTTTTTATGCCCGTGATGCGCAAACCGGGCAAATCTAAACTTAAAACTGCAACATCATAAAACGTTCCGCTTGATCCAGTCTGCTGTTTCTTCTATGGACCGATCCGTTACGTCTATTTTACGCAGATCGGGTATTCTCTCGAAAACTTCGCGGCAGTATTCGTTTTCTTCAAGAATATGGTCCAGGCTTTCGTAATTGTTCAGCATCCGGGGAATATTTTTTGCTCTGGTCTTGCGCAATTCGAAGAGTTTTTCCGGACGTATGGTGAAGCCGACCTTGGGAATCTTCACTTTATAGACCTTGGAGGAAAGTTTCATGTCCAGAATGACCGGAATGTTGGCTACTTTAACTTTTTGACTGGATAAATAGATGCTGGTCGGCGTTTTCCCCGTGCGGGAGACGCCCAGAATAACCAGGTCCGCCTCCTGCAGGGTATCCAGGTTTTTGCCGTCGTCATGCCTGAGCGTATACTCGATCGAACCTGCCACGGCATAGTAATCTTCATCGTACGGACGCATAAGTCCCGGGACTCGCTTGGGACTCTTCTTCAATATCTGACCGATCCTGTCCATCATGGCGCCCATGATGTCTATCTCTATTATTCCCGTTTTTTCGGAACGGTTTTTGATCAAATTCCTCAGATCGCTGGATACCAGCGAATGAACCAGCACAGCATTACTGCATTCTTCTGCCCTGTCCATTATCCGGTTGACTTCAACCATCGACCTGGCGAAAGGAAAACGCTGCTTTATAACCTCAACTCCGCCGAATTGCAGCAAAACCGAAGTAGCGACCGATTCGGCTGTAGTTCCCGTACCGTCCGAAACAATAATCAAATTCAGCCTCTTGCTCTCTCTATCATTGCATTTCACAAGCAAACCTCCTGCGAAAAGGCATTCGACGAATCCAATCATACCTCATCCCGAATACATTTTAAATGAAAAAGAATGACGTCTCATGCTGATCAGCGTTTATTTCTTCTTCGATTCATGGTATGAACAAGTAACGCGTTAACGGAGATGTCATGATGACCAACAGCTTTATCGGTCCTTACAAGATAATCAGAAAAATCGGCCAGGGAGGAATGTGCGCTGTATATCAGGTTGAGGAACCGGAGACGAAAAATGTTGTGGCGTTGAAAACCATGTTGCATCAGACTTATATGCGGCGTTTCAAGCGTGAGTTTCGCGCCATGTCGAGGTTGAGTCACGACAACATCGTGAAAGTGTATGATTTCGGTATGGAAGAGAGGCGTCCTTATTTCACGATGGAATATGTGGAAGGCGGCAATATACTGGAGTTTCTCCAGGAAAAATTTTTAAGCGCCGGCAACGGCGGAGGAATTCCCGTCAGCGATGACGAAATAAGGCTTGCGGCCGAGACGCTTCGCAATATATGCGAACCTTTGAATTACATTCATTCATTGAAATTAATACACCGCGATCTGAAACCGGCCAACATAATGACCGGGACCGACGGAACCGTAAAATTAATGGATTTCGGCCTGGTCAAGGACCTGGATATTCATAATGAGCTTTCAGCGACTCAAACCGGCGTTTTCATGGGCACCGCCAATTATATCGCACCCGAACAGGGAATCGGCAAAAACGTCGATCAGCGGGCCGATCTTTATTCTCTAGGCGTCATCGCATACGAAGCCCTCTGCGGCAGACTGCCCTTCACAGCGGACAGCTTCGTTTCGATCATAATGAAACATCTGCAGGAAATACCGGAATCGCCTGCCTCTCTAAATAAAGCCGTTCCCGCTCCCCTGGAAAATATAATACTGAAATTACTCGAAAAGAACCCCGAAGAACGCTGCCAGTCAGCTTTGGAATTGAGCCGCGAACTTGAAGAATTCCTGTCCGAATACTATCAACTGACGGCAGTCGCTTTTGCCGACAGGGAAGGCGTTATGACGCCCGAAGCCGTCGATCCGCTGGCTATGCTTCTTTTGCCCGGATTCGTCGGACGCCGTAATGCCCTGGATTTCCTGGAAAACAACTTCCGGCGCCTGATAAATTATGAAAACCGGTTCATCGCAGTAGAAGGCGAATCAGGAATAGGCAAATCCCGCCTAATTAAAGAATGGGAAACCAATGTTCTGACCTCTCGCTGCCTTTATTTCAAAACTGCGGCCAGGGAAATCGGAAGTTACCCCTATGAAATTTTTTCCGACATCGTCGAATCAGCTTTAAAAAAATGCCTTAAAGGCGAATCCTCTGTTTTTCATGACATGTCGGATTTTGAACTCAAAGCCCTCCAAAAATACTTTCCTCAACTGAAAAAATGGAAGCCGCTCCAGAAAACGCCGCCTCTTCCCCCGCTCCCCCCGGAACAGGAAAAGATCAGGACTTTTGAAGCCTTCCGCTCCCTGGTAGAACTGTTTTCACTCGATCAGCCGCTCCTGTTCGTAATCGACGACTTTCAATGGGCAGATGAACTCAGCCTGGAATGCCTCCTCTACATTCGCCGTAATCTCATCATTCGAAATTCCGCAAAACAATCCGGAAAAAAAGCTCCCCGGCTCATGCTGATGATACTTTACCGGGATGAGGAACTCAGTGCGGAACACCCGTCAGGAGCGTCTCTGAAAGGTCTGCTGAGCCGAAAAGAAATCGACATGATCAAGTTGGAGCGCTTTTCACGCGAACAGGCGATTCAGATCATTCAAATGATGACCAATACGGAGGAATGGCCGGAAGAATTTTTAGACAAACTGTACGCTGAAACCGAGGGTAATCCTCTTTACATTGAGGAAATAGTTAAGGCGCTGGCGCAGGAGCAGGTAATACGCCAGGCTGAATCGGGATGGATAATCGATCCTGAGCATTTCGATCATATTATATCGCAAAGCAGAACGGAATTCGTTTCCTCCCAGATATCCGAACTGCCTCCGGCCATTTTCAATATTATTTCCAGGCGTCTGGAAGACCTGTCCCAAACGACCCTCAGAATCCTCAATCATGCGGCAGTCATCGGCAAAACCTTTGATTTTAATCTTCTGTCGGAAGTCACCGGGGCTGATGAAGACGATTTGCTGGATTCTATCGGCGAGTTGCTGAAGATGGACTTCATCGTTGAAAAGTCTGGAAGGCAAGCGGACATCTTCCAATTCAAACAAAACATGATCCGCCGGATACTTTACGGCCGCATCTCCGCGCCGCGGCGCAGAAAAATGCACCGAGAAACAGCCGCTGCTATTGAAAAATTATACGCTCCCGGCCTGGAAAGATACTATGAAACCCTCGCCTATCACTATTATGCCGCAAAAAAGGATATTAAAGCCGTTCACTACAGCCTGCTTTCCGGAAGTAAATTCCTGAATGCTTATCTCTTTACGAAAGCCCATCGCTACCTTGATCCGGCCGTCGAACTGATAGAACACGCGGATTATCCGGATGAAAATCAAAGACTATCCGATCATTTCAAATTACTGATGATACGCAGCCGCTTATATGAAATGTCGGGCAGGCTTAACGAAGCCAGAGACGTTCTGGCCGAATCGCTGGAGTTAACCAGAAAACTGGCGGATGCCGAGTCGGAATGGAAATCCCTCAATATGCTCGGCGCTATCCATATTCAACTCGGAAATAAAGAAAAAGCCGCCCAGTACTACATGCCGGCGCTTAAAGTCGCTGAACGTCTGAACAATATTAACTTCCTCGCCGCCACCTATAACGCAGTCGGAAACGTTTATCAACACAAGGGCGATATGCTTAAGGCCCTGGAAACATTCGATAAAGCGCTCAGAATATCTGAAAACAAGAATCCCCATCACGTAGGCGACGCACTCATGAACATCGGCAATGTCCACTACGCCTCCGGCCGCTACGACCAGGCCCTGGAACACTTTACCAGGGCTCTGAATCTTTACGAAAGTCTCGAAGCGAAACCCCTTATCATTAAAAGCCTTACTAATATCGGCGTCGTTTATTACACCAAAGGAGATTTCGATAAAGCCCTTTTCCATTACCAGAAAACCATGGAACTCTCCAGACAGATCGGAGACCTCATGGGGCTCGCATCCGTCCATAACAACAGCGGCCTTATACTCCTGGAAAAAGGCGATTTCGTGCATGCCGTCGCCGAATTCCAGCAATCACTCGAACTTTGCCGTAAAATGGGCGACAGGCTCGGGTCAGCCATCGCTTTAATCAATATCGGCGCCATCAAAATTAAAGAAGGCGATAATAAAACAGCCCCTGCTCACTTCGAAGAATCCCTGGAAATAAGTAGAAAAATTGAACACCGTATGCTTGCCGCCTACAATCTCTATTATATCGCAGAATACTTCCGGAACATTAATCAGCCCGGTTCAGCCCTCGACTTTTACCAAAAAACTAAAAAATTGGCCTCATCAATTAATTTTCAAAAACTGCAAGTCCTCGCCGACCTCGGCACAGCCCTTGTCCAGGCTAAAAAAGAGAATCCTGAAAATGCGCAAAGCCTGATCTCCAATGCCATAGAAGCATCACGTTCAATGAACGACCACGAACTCAAAATTAAATCCCTCCTGGCGCTTATGCATATTAAAACTGTCCAAAACAAACCGAACGAAGTCCGCCGACACACCAAAGAAATCCTCCGCCTTATTTCGTCCCAAACAGCAAAAACTTACGCATGGGAAGTTCTTTTCCTGCACGGGAAAGCCCTGGCGGCCCTCAATAAACATAAACCGGCCTACTACAGCTTTTTCCACGCCTTGAAGATCATTGATCAAATAAAAGAGGTCGTCGAACCTCACCTTAAAAAAGAGTTCCTGAATCAACCGAAAATAAATGAAGTCATACGCTCATTCCATGAAATAAATAAATATTTTACTCCGTCCGAACCGCCGCAAATTCCGCATTTCGCCGGGCGTTAAACTATGAAATAGCTCTCGCCGGCGCCTTTCCGCACTTTTAAAAATTGGATTTCGACAAGGCAGGCTTTGAAACGGGGACATCGGAAATTACTATTCCAAACGAATTCTCCTGGCCCGTTACAATTCAAAACGAAAACCAGGAACCGAAATTCCGGGGCGCCTTGCTGAACAAAGAAATGAACCATATCCGGGGTGATTACTTTGTTGTTGACTTCGGGTATGGCTTTCATGCTAAGGGACGAAGGGACAAAGGGACGAAGGGACCTAAGGGACCTAAGGGACCTAAGGGACAGAAGGGACAGAAGGGTCGCCTGTAATATAAAATCATTTGTATAATCAAAAACCGGTATCAGAAAACTTGCCGGCTTAAAAAAGAAACGGATTTTGGGTTTGGTCATACCGGGGCTGCATTTGTTTCAAAACTTTTGGCAGTTTGTTTCTTTAATCTTTATCGGTATCGAAATCTGAACAACTGCTTATCGGGAGCTATCCGCAAAAAGATGTTCAATACGAGACATCACCCTCATCAATCTTAACGGCATCAAATAATATAAACATCACATTCTCTTTTTTTGGGACTGATCAACCCGGGATTAGGCTTTATCGTTTGACACTTTCTTTCAATGATCGGAGTCGGTATCGGGATCGAAATCGAAATAAAATGACGGCATATTATGGTAAATTGTAACCCCAAAAGACCCATTTTTGATCAATGCCGAAATCGGGGTCGGTATCGGCATCACAATCGAAATCGAAACAAAATGATGTGATACTCTTTAGAATTGCGGCCTCGATACTCAAAAAGAACTTTCGTGCTCAGCGGAGCGGTCCTCGTGCTCGTAAGCGTAATCGATCGATTCAAATGATTGCCCTACTTTGCTTTCAAACGA
Source organism: uncultured bacterium (assembly GCA_964619725.1). Taxonomy (GTDB): domain Bacteria; phylum CSSED10-310; class CAZUFC01; order CAZUFC01; family CAZUFC01; genus CAZUFC01. The sequence goes on from CAZUFC010000011.1 coordinate 21,435, forward strand.
CTGTACAGATCAGACCAATGTTTCGATTACGATTACCGCTGCACTGAGCTCTAGCACGAAGGATTCAAACTGAGAAATTGTAATCCTGACATGGCCATTTTTGGTCAGCGCTATTCAGAAGTTACATATCTGCAGAGTATCCGACAATTTATAATGGCGCCGGAAAATTATCAGTTGGGTTGTGATATACAGGAAAAACAACCGCCCGATCCGCTAATGACGAGACTGCGACTCATCTCACTTCTGCTCGGAATAAAGGTCTGTACCTTCCTGTATGTGATTGCTTTCCAGGCGACTGATCAGCCAGGAATCACCTATTTTCTCGAAATATGCTTTGCCCGCAGCTTCTGAAAAAGCGGAACCGGCCACAAACCCCCTGCTCCCCAAATATTCTCCTACAACTTTATAGTTGAACTCGGCAGAAGCGTTCTCTCCTTCTTCTGAAATTTTCAGATTCGACATAACTATATTCACGCTTTTGAACTGCTCAAGGAATTGTTTCGCCATCGACGTCATCGAATCATAATCATTGCCGTATCTGTCCCGGTAATTGGGAGAAATCACGGATATGGCGGTTCCCGGTTTGTTTTCCTCCAGACCTTCTATCCCGGTGTTTATCGATTTTTTTATGCCGTAATGATGAAAATGGTTGATCAGGTAATATATCAGAAGTCCTGCAATGATCAGTCCTACAATCTTCAGACTTTTTTTCACGGCGCTTCATCCGGTCCGGCCCGCTCTTCATCTGCGGGCGCTGCCGCCTCCATTTTTTTCGTTAACTTTGAAACCTTTTCTTCCGCTTCATCCAGCTTTTTTTCGCATAATTCCGCCAGGTTCATTCCTCTTTCGAATAATTTGACGGATTCTTCCAGTTGAAGTTCTTCGTTTTCAAATTTGTTGACTATCTCTTCCAGCTCTTTGAAGGATTCTTCAAAATCTTTTTCCTTGAAGGCCTCTTTTTTTTCTTTCTTCTTGGTCATAGGAACTTCCTTTCGTCGACCGAACAGTCCAGGCCGCCCTCGTGAAGAGTGACGCTTAATTTTTGTTTCGTTTTGACATCTTTCCAGCTTCTGACAATTTTACCGTCGGATTTTTTCCGGCAAATGCTGTAACCTCGTTTTAGAATTTCTCGAGGATCGAACGACATTAATCTGGTTTTTTTCAATTCCAGCATATTTTTAAATTTTTCCAGCTTGAAAGCTCTCAGCCTGAAAAGGAGATGCCTGAATTCGCTGCGTCTTGTTTTCAAAAATGACTCCGGTCTGGACTTCATTGAATGACTAAATATGGTCAAAGCGTTTCGGCGTTTCCTGATGAGCGAATCGACGGTCATGGCCAGCCTGGTCCTCCAGGCGTCAATGCTTTGTCTGTATTCGCGAATGCGTCTTTCAGGCCGAAACAGGTCGGATTTTTTAAATATTTCTAAACGGCGGCGCCTGTTTTCCAGCATGTTGAATATCCGGTTATGTATTCTGTCGCGCAGGCTGAGGGTCATCTGTAACATTTCACGTATGTCGGGCACGACCATTTCGCCTGCAGCCGAAGGCGTAGCCGCTCTGACGTCAGCCGTAAAATCGGTGATCGTAAAATCGATTTCATGACCGACGGCGGATATTATGGGAATCTCCGATTCAAATACCGCACGAGCCGTCACCTCCTCATTGAAAGCCCATAAATCCTCAATCGATCCTCCGCCGCGTCCCGTAATCAGCACATCCATCTTCGGTTCGCGCCGGTTGAAACGCCTTATCGCCTCCGCAATCTCGCCGGCTGCGTTTTCTCCCTGGACCCTTACCGGATAAAGATGAAGGTCCACGCCAGGACAACGGCGGTGTATGACGTGTATCATATCCCTGATCGCAGCGCCCGTGGGAGAAGTCACTATCCCGATCCTTGATGGAAACGCGGGAATGGGCTTCTTGTGTTTTTTATCGAACAGTCCCTCTTCCTCCAGCTTCTTCTTCAATCTTTCAAACGCTTCATACAAGGCGCCCATGCCCGTTTGCAACAATTCATATACATACAACTGATAAGAACCGGCAACCTCGTATATCGAAATATCCCCGAAACCCCGCACCCGCATGCCGTTCTCCGGACGAAACTGCAATCGCCTGTTCTGATTCCGGAACATTACACAGCGCAAAGACGCCTTCTCATCCTTCAAAGTAAAATACATATGACCGGAAGAATGATGCTTGAAATTCGATATCTCTCCCTCAACCCATATACGCCTGTACCGCTCCTCGATCAACCGCTTCAATTCACGCGTAAGCTCCGTTACCGAATAAATCTTTTCATCCGTCGCATTCATTCAACTCAGCCTTCCTGCCTTTCGTTCACATTCATTATGAAAGCGCCGCCCCTGACGTTGTTTATCTCCACACTCATCAACGCCCCGAATACTCCCGTCTCCACTTTGCAGCCCCGTCTGCGCAACTCCTCAACGACGCGCTCATACATCGGCTCTGCCGTCTCAGGACGCGCCGCATGACTGAAACTCGGCCGCCGCCCCTTCCGGCAATTTGCCGCTAACGTGAACTGAGATATCAATAAAAACTCTCCATCCTCACACTCACGTTCCCGTTTCAATTCATACAGTCGCTCCGCCGTCTCTTTTATCGCTCCTTCACCGTCTCCCTTCTCCACACCGACTAATACGACCCATCCGCTCGATATCCGTCCCCTCATCTCACCGTCAACCTTAACCGATGCCTCATTAACTTCCTGTATTACTGATATCATCGGCACTCTCCTTCCTCCCTGTTCTCTATATTATCCCTAATCCGAAAAAAAACTACGTTTGTTCGCCCTTTTATTCCTCACTCTTTTTATCAAATTTTTCCCGTTTTGACAATACGGATTGACGGACGACGAAACCTCGCCTCTGATTCACGCTGCCTGAACATTACGATGACTGTCATGCTGCTTATCAGACGCATCTTATAGTTCAAGGAAACAAATTGGAAATTGTTATACACAGTTTTTAATCGGTCTCGATAAAAAACGACGGTTAATCGAATTCTAATTAGTTTTTGTCCATAAACGACGAATTTCCACCAATGCTGCGTCAGGCTGCGGATTGGCTCAGTCAACTTATAATAAATATGCCTCCTTCGCAAATCCTTGCCTTCCTTGCCTTAAGAAAAATTCGCTCGTTTATGGATCAAAAACCCAAGTGGCTGTCCAGCATTAAATTTTGAATCGACAATCGAGTTTATGGACAGGCACTAATTAGCGGAAAAAAAAAATATTCTGTAATTGATTGGTTTCATCAGCTTTGAGAGTCTGAGCTTAGGGATGTCCAACCTGTCGAGAAGAATATTGAACAAAAGACAGAGCAGGTGTAATATTTGATTTGATCATGTCCTCGGGTATGAAAAGAGGAGAAATTATTTGACATATCGTGAACTTATCAGTAAACTTCAAAAAAGTGGGAATGACCCGGATTATTTAATTCCCCCACACCCACAAGTCAAGACATCGATAAGATTTGCAAGACGGTTAAGCGGCAATAAGGAAGCGGAACAGTTTTTGGTTAGCCTTGAAAAAGATAATGCAGGGAAAGGAATTTTGGAAAATTTATGTGCGCTTTTTCTTCTTATGGCAACTAAAGGCTCAATAGCAAATAAGGAACGATTCAAGAAGCTTCGAAACGCGGGAGGAATTCATGAATTTCGAGCTAAAAACAGAAGGCTTTATTGTTATGTCGATGAAAAGCCGAACGGAAAAAAGGAAGTTGTTTTGACACATGGATGTAAAAAGCAACCAAAAAGAAAGAGAGAGACATTAGAAGTAGAGCGTGCACAACGTATAAAAGAAGAAGATAGGGAATGGCATCTGAGAGGAGGCAAGGCGTGAAAAAAAAATCAGGTGAAAGTTTCGACATAAATAAAATTAACGAGCTATTGAAAGACACAGAATTTCGACAAGGTTATGAAGAGGAAAGAATAGTGATCCTTTTTGGAGAAATTCTCTCCGAGATTATGGAAAAGAGAAAATGGAACAAAGCACGATTAGCGCGAGAATTAGGATTTTCAAAATCATATGTAACTCAATTGCTGAAAGGATCAAAAAACATTTCCTTGAGGAATCTTGCTAAAATAATGTTTAGACTTGGTAGGCGCGTGAATATTGAAGTCGCCAAACTATCAGGCAGTTTTGAAGAAGAGTTGTTTCAAGATGATGAGTATAAAGGTAATGTTGAATTGAAACTAAATTTTTCAATAAACAAAAAGAAACAATATTCATGCAGATCGTTGGATGAAGGGAAGACAAACAATGATGCAATTCCATTAGCTGCATGAAGGAATAAATCATGAAAAAATCCAGACATCCGGGAATCGCTTTTTCAGAAATAGAACTTCTTGAAATTTCTTATGAAACGAATCTCAAATTTAACTCAAAATTGGAAATGCCTGAAATCGAACTTTCCTATGATTATTCGATTAAAGATTCGGAAAATGATAAATTTGATGAGAAAACGCACAAAAAAAGTCTAATAAGCGTACTTCAGATAGAATTATTTAAAAGTAAGAGGAAACGCCCGTTCAAAATGTCTGCGACCTTTAGAGCCGTATTTCATTCAGGTAGTGATGAATCTTACCCACTGGAAAATTTCGCTGAATTGCAGGCCCCATCATACATTCTCGCCTATGCAAGAGAATTAATAAGCAATATAACAAGCCGCGGGATTTACCCTACTCTTAAAATTCCGCCTATAAATCTTTACATGGCGTTGGAAGAGAGTAAATCAAGGAAAAACATAAACAGTTAAGCGCTGAGGAAAAAATTCAAGATATCGCGTCAAGCTGACGGATTAAAAGCGTATATTTTAATCAATGCCGTGTCTTTCCAATTCTTTCTGCACAGCAAGTCCGATCTCTTCCATGGTGTAAGGTTTTTTAACGTATTCGCCCGCTCCGAGCCTCTGGGCTTCCCTTATTCGATCGGTTTCGGAGTATCCGCTGGCGATGACTGCAGGCATTCCAGGATGCTTCCGGCATATAGCTCTGTAGGTGTCCAATCCGTCCATCCCCGGTTCCATGATCATATCGAGTATGATTAAATCGGCTGAATTATTCTCCAGGTAGCGGAGCGCTTCTTCTCCGCTTGAAACAGCGTTTACCGTGTAGCCCAGATTGTCCAGCAGCAGGACTGCCATGTCTCTTTGCGCTTCAATGTCGTCAACTACCAGTATTTTTTCATTATTGCCTTTGTATGAGTCGATTACCGGAGGTGGTTGATCATGTTGGGGTTGCCGGTCGGTAGCCGGAAAATATAAATCGAACGTGGTTCCCCGGCCTTCTTTGCTTTTAACGTCGATATAGCCGTTATGATCATTGACCGTACCCCAGACGACGGCCATTCCCAGCCCTGTTCCGCTGCGTCCCATGACTTTCCTGGTGTAGAACGGTTCAAAGATTTTTTCAATTTCATCTGCCGGTATTCCGATCCCATTATCCTTGACCCGCAACATGACGTATTCGCCCGGTTGAACTTTGTCGTATCCGCTGATGGGAAGATCTATATATTCGTTTCGCGTGGCAACGACGACTTTACCTTCGTCCTCAACCGCTTCGGCTGCATTAGTTATCAGATTCATGACCGTTTTGAGCATGTGAACCGGCGAACAGATTATATTCGACAGATTCTCCGCCAGATCGGTTTTTATGCGCACATGAGGATGAAGAGTTATCAATTTATCGTATTCAGGCGATTTGAAATATTCCTTTACGGCATCGTTGACGTTTATTATTTCTGCGGATGCAGCGCCTCGTCTTGTCAGCGTCAGCAAATCTTCGACGATGGCGGCAGCCCTTTGTCCCGACTTTTTCACAGTGAGTACCATTTTATACAAAGGACTCTCCTCCGGTAATTCCGAGAGGATCAGATCTGGATATCCCACCAGACCGCTTAAAACATTGTTAAGATCATGAGCGACGCCGCCCGCCAACCTGCCCAGCGCCTCCATCTTTTCAGCCCGTCGAAGTTGTTTTTCCAGCGCTCGTCTTTCTTTTTCCGCCTGAGTGCGTTGGGTGAGGTCCCTGAAGCTCCAGACGCGGCCCTTCATCTTGCCATCCTGGATCAACGGACAGGAATACCTTTCAAAAACACGGCCGTCCTTGAAGTAAAGCATATCAGTATCATCATCCGACGAACGGTATAATTCTTCAATTTTCCTTTGAAATCTTTCAGGGGTTTCCAACTGATCCATGACAAAATCAATCAATAATTTGTCGTCTGAGCTTTTTATTATTTCAGGCGCAATTTTCCACATGTTGATGAACCTCATGTTCGTATGAGTTACCCGACCTTTATCGTTAACGACCAGTATGCCGTCCGCGGTCGATTCCAGCGTAGCCCGTAGTTTTTCCTGGTTTTCGTGCAGAGCGGATTCCGCCTGTTTTCTTTCCTCGATTTCCTTCAGAAGCATCTCATTCGTTTTTTTCAGTTCAGCCGTCCGCTCTTCAACCCTGAGTTCCAATTCATCATGAGCCTGCCGCAAATCCGACATGGCTTTCTGCAAGTCCTTACGGATTTGCTCCAGGTCGAAATTTTTATCCTCCAGTTCCCGTTTGATATCCGACAGTTCTATTGATTTTCTTACCAGGCTTATGTTCTGTTCTTTGAGAATCTTCTGTTTTTCGATCAATTTTTTTTCGATGTATTCTCTTTCAGAAGCTTCTTTTTCCAGCTTTTCGATTTTTCGCTCCAGCAATTCGCATTTTTGCCTTAATGTTGTATAACAACATCCCGTAAGGTCTTGACAGGTTATATTTTCAGTCATTAATTCAACCTTGTTCTTCTTGTAAAAGCAGACTTTTACTTATGAGAAAGCGTCGTCAGAAAGATGACTTTTCCCGAGCCGGCCCAGAAACTTTCAGTATCTTTCACATTCTTAACAATGCTTAATTGCCGCCCAGGACCCAGAGCACGACAGTTTCATTATGAAATTTTGCGGCTGACAGTTCACTTTTGGTCTTATCAATAGGTCCGATTTCACCATACGTGTAGAAACCGCTGATAGGCGCATCATTACCGAGAACTTCCTTAACGGCTTCAACTTCCTGCTGGGTTCTTCTTCCAAGGACCAGTTTTCTTCCCACGCAACTGAACATGAGAACGGCTTTCGGTTTTTTCCCGCCGAGAACCTGTTTCGCCTGCTCCGCCGCAAGGCGTGCGCCGCAAATAATGTCGTTTCTCGATGCTGTGGTCAATGTTACGGCGCGTCCTTCTGGAATAGAAGCCGCCAAAGTTATTGTCTGCGATTCATGGTCTACGCCCAGACCGCACCTTAATTGAAAATACTCTTTTCCGGAAATGGAAACCGCCTCGTCGATCATGCCGAAAGGATATTCCAGGCAAACTCCGGGAAGCCCTTCAGATTTTTTTTCTCCGAGGAATTGCTTATATAAAGCCAGAGCCGGCTCATCGTCGAATTTCTTCACGACCGCGCCGTCTGCTTCAGTACACCAGAAACGGTTGCCGATCGACTCAAAACCGCTCCTCACGCCGATACCCGTCGTGAACTCCGAATCACCGTTTATCAGCAATCCTACAATGGCATCGGTATATACTTTTCCATCGCAATACTGGTACGTCGTTCCAAAATTCTCATCGTCCCCCAGGTAACCGCCGACTATCTCAAATTCTTTTCCCAATACCGACTGCAATCCCTCAATCGCCTTTACGCCGTCGCCGCCCATTCCGTCTGGAAATACCAGCAACGATGACATCGCACGTTCCTCGCCTTCCTGCTTAATCTTCTTCGCCAGCTCCATCGCACAAGCTTTTTCATCCTTTCTCATCCCGTTGCTTATGCCTGAATTGAATTCCAAATCGTCCGACTTGATCCCCATAATGACCACAGAATTCGTCGCAAATCCGGACGTCGTTATCTCACCGGCAGTCGAACCGCCCACCAGGGGCGTCGCCGGAAAAACTCCGCTTATTCCTCTTAAAAGCTCCTGATGATCGAAAGAACAAGCCCCGAAAACAATCAACGCATCTGGTTCGTTCCCCAGCTTCTCCGCCAATTCTGTCGCAGCTTCCCTTCCGGCCTCTAATGACTGCCCCTTGACGCTGTGGCCAACTTCCGCAATCACTTTCCCCATGCTTTCCTCCTTTGATTCCATCACAATCCGGGATTATCCCTTCATAAAATTTCATGTATCTCACATCAACGGATATCAATCCCCTGACAAAAAGCAACCCTTTCCCCGATATTCCCCTGCGAAGAGTGATCTTTCATTCATTACGCGTTCGAATGACTTTGTTAATTTGAATTTTAATTATTTTCTTGATTACGTCGGGAGCCCCCTGCCCGATCGACCCACTATAATTTAATACCGCAGAGAAAGCGCTGATGTCAAACGGAAAACGAAGTCTTCATCGTATGGCGGAGTCTGCTTTTAAGGAAAGAAATCTTTAAATTCACAGGTTTTATCATTATAATCATAATTGATGACATTGATCCGTTTTTTTGCTCAATCGAGGCTGAAAGTGAAAAAAAAGTCAATATGTTTGCTGCTGCTTTTGTATCTTCTCCATGAGGCTGTGACATTACAGGCAGCGCATGGAGGATCAGCTCTTCCTTCCGGCGTTAATTTGGGATTCAATTTTTCAGGCGAATCTTCCATTCAACAGAATCATCTGGATATTAGACATCCAGGCGAGAGTAATTCTATCAACGGGCGGGAAGAGGAAAACGTCGTTATGGTGATCGACTCCTCTGATTACGAGCTGCTTCAGTCTGTTATTGAAGTCTACATAGGCAACGTGGAAAGCAGATTCGACGTCGAGTTGTCAGTCGAAAGCGGAACGTGGAATTCAGCGGAGCAGGTTCGGGCCTTTCTGAAGGACTTATACGACAATGCCGGCCTGGCGGGCGCCGTTCTCGTGGGCGAATTACCTTACGGATTGTGGTATGCCTCTCCCGGATTGCCTAATCCTCTGTTCTTTGAGGACCTTGACGGGGTGTTCATGGATATCGGTCATCAACCGGGAACAGAGGCTGATGACGGTATCTACGATTATTACGATCCGCAGGAAAGCGATCCTGTAGAGATATGGATGACTTTTATCCGTGCTCAAATAAACGATCCGGCTCCCGGCGCCGCATTAAACGCTTTTTTTGAAAAGTGCAACGCCTATTACGCCGGCAACGCGATTTATCCTAAACGCGCTTTGATCCACTGCCATTCTTCATATCCGTCGGCGGCGAATCCGGGAAGCCCCTATAGAGAAGTCCTTACGAATATATACGGCGACGACCTTTTTATAGAGGGAGGCACGCTGAGATTTCCCTATCCCAATCTGGACATGTTGAATCATTTACGGAAAGGCTATGAAATTGTCGATCCCTGGAGTCACGGAAGCAGCGGCAGCCACGGACTACATACGACCGAGATACAGGGTCTTGAGCCGCCCCGATCTTTGATTACGGTGAGCTGGTCCTGCTCGGCCGCGAATTTCAATAACTGTCCCGACAATCTTGCCGTCGGTTATGTTCTCGGCAACTCTTACGGCGGAGGCGGGAATGAAGCCTATTCCGACGGCCAGATTTTCATTGGCGCCGGTCGGGCCGTCGGAACGGAAAACCATCATATTTTCTATGAAGCGCTGGAAGCGGGGCAGCATGCCGGTGCTTCTTTCAAATCATGGCTGGACCATCAGTACAATGAAGAGAATATTATTTATTCCGGCGGCAGTTACCATCCCTGGAATTTCGTTTTCATGGGCAATCCCTTCATCAGGCTGAACGAAATGAGGATAGACAGGATCGATCCGTTTTTTGCATTCGAAGGCGAAGGCTCCATTGATCTGGTCGTCACGGGAAGGGGGTTCGACGAAGATGCAATGTTACGTTTAACGGATATATCGAACCTGAACGCACATTATTTCTGTTCCGTTACAGCGGCATGCTCATCCAGGATTGAAGCGCACCTGAACGAAACTCTGCCTCCGGGGATTTATCACGTTACGGCAACGAATCCCGGCGGGGAAAGCGCAAGCCTGGTCGACCATTTTCACGTGATAACGGACGGCGATTCGGATGAAGACGGTTTATCCGATTTGGATGAACTTTTCTCCTATTTGTCCAGTCCATTCAACGAGGACACTGACGGCGATCTTATATCCGACGGCGACGAAACATCGGGTATTCTCAATGTCCATTACGGATATCAACCCACTGACCCGACGGACCCTGATTCAGACGGCGATAATTTCTGTTCAGATTCAGACGAGATAAACTGCGACCTGTATTATGGCTATTATTGTACTGACCCCGTTGATTGGGATACGGATAACGACAGGCATTGCGACGGGTGCGAGAACAATCCCCTGGCGCCGGATGCCGGTCCTTTCGATCAGAATACAGACAGTGACGGCGACGGACTTACGGATAAAGAAGAAAATTATCCTTACAAGACGTTTCCCGTCGACATGGATTCGGACAGCGACGGTATCGACGACGGAGATGAACGGGATTACTGGGAAGCCCGCAGCATTAATCCCGCAGGCGATATAGATCGCGACATGCAGAGGAACCTTCTTGACTTCGACAGCGACAATGACAACCTTCAGGACGGCGCGGAACTGATATACGGGACGCTTCCTGATGCCTTCGACACTGACGATGACGGAATGCCGGACGGTTGGGAAGTATCCAACTGTCTCAACCCGCTGACCGATGATGCTGATGAAGACTTGGATGCCGACGGTTTGACGAATCTTCAGGAATATGAAAGCTGCCTGAATCCAAACGATGGAGACAATGACGGAATGCAGGACGGCTGGGAAAACTCTTTCGGGCTGAATCCAACCCTGGACGATTCAGGCGAAGACCCGGACGAAGACGGATTCTCGAATGTCTCTGAATTCTGTGCTGAAACGAATCCGGTCGAACCTCTCAGCTTCCCCGGTTCTTCCGTTAAAATCTATTATGTGGACGGCGAAAACGGAAATGACGTTTATTCAGGATCAGCTCCCGCACTCGGCTGCTTTGCCGGCCCCTGGAAAACGATCGACCATGCCGTCGCTCAACTGGGTCCCGGAGCCGTCTGTCGCGTGCGCAGCGGAACATACTGCGAACAAGTCGACGATTTCATCAATAATGGATCATCCGATCAGAAGATCATCCTGTCAGGCTATATTGACGGAGCTGATGGACATCTGTCCGTCTGGCCCGATTCGACAACTTTACCGGTCATTGATGCAGAAAATACGCGAGGCTGCTGCATCAAAACCGGCCATAAACAATGTTCGCACTGGATTTTCCAGAATCTTGAATTAAAAAACGGTAATGCCTGGCACGGCAATTTCTTCAATTTCCAGAATAATCCCGTCGTTCTCAACAACATGATCATTCATGGAAACAGCAGCGGCTCAGACATCGGAGGCAACGTGCACAATTACCTCACCGGCGGATACCTGGAATTGAACGACTGCATTATCCACGGCGCGGCAAGTCATGGAGTCGTTCAATACAAATACAGCCAAACCGTGCTTAACCGTTGCATCATATACGGAAACCAGGGTTCAGGCGTTCACATGGCGCTCGGAATGGGCGGCGCCATAGAGATGAATTCAGTCATCATTCACGGCAACCAGAACGGCCTGGACGGCGCCTGGGAAAATCTCTCTATATTGAACTGCACCATAGCGGATAATGAAAGTTATGGAATTTATAATGAAGATATTGAAACCGTTACTGTCGTCAAAAACAATATAGTATCAGGAAATGAGACAGGAATAAGGATCGAAACGGACTCAGCGGATTTAGACTACAATAATGTCTGGAACAACAGTACAGATTGGTTCGGAACAACGCTGGCCGGTTCTCATTCAATCTCAGAGAATCCGCTCTTCATCGACGAAAGCAATAACGACTATCATTTGAGGTGCGATTCGCCCGAAACGTGCTCTCCATGCATAGACACCGGCTGCCTAAACGGACCGTCGTTCGACTTCGAAGGCGATGAAAGACCCGTCGACGGTGATGAAAACGGTACGGTAGACTTCGATATAGGCGCAGATGAATTCATACCGGTAAATTTTACGCCTGTCCCCGCTTCACCCACTCCAGCGGAAACGAGTACGCCGGCTTCCCCGTCAATGACGCCCACAAACACAAATACCCCAAGCCCGGAGACGCCTTCACAGACTCCCACGAACACCCCAAGCCCTAAACCCCCAATAAAAACGCCGACGAAACCCATCACACCAAGCACGCTGACGCCTTCACCGACTCCCACGAACACCCCAAGCCCGAACCCCCCATCAAAAACGCCGACGAAAACCATTACTCCAACCCCGCTGACACCCTCACCGACATCAACGAACACGAATACCCCTCCGCAAATTCCCGCTGCCTCCGGTTACGGAATATTAACAGCGCTGATCCTTGTCAGCTTTTTGTTTGTGTTTATGCGTCCGGCATCGAACCTATGAACTATAATGCCTTACGAAGATATCTATAGTTAGCGCCTGTCCACTAACTTTTTTTATCGGCATTCCGGAGCGGACAGGCACTGCGAGTTTTTGTCCATAAACCGCCGAGACTGTCCAGCATTAAATTTTGAATCGAGAATCGAGTTTGAAATATAAAACTATAGGTCAAATCGTCAACACTCCATGCAACCTTCATTTGATATGTCTCTCCATTTGAATTAACATGACATTTGCTGATATCTTTTATTTCTCTTGCGGCATAGAGGAGACAGGGTATGAAAACTAATCTGAGTGATATGATCAGACAACTGACGGCGTACATCGCCTGTTTTCTCATGGCAGGAGCTTATTCGGCTTATTGTCGGGACAGGGACGAGCCGCCCTTTACGGTGTATGTGGTTCCGGCGATCACTGACGAGAAGATATTGCCGGACACCTATTTATATCCCGAGTATCTAACCAATGAGATATTCATAAGCGCGTGTCCCGGCGAGTATGAAGCGGCCAGTTTCGTCGTCCGGGCTGAAGAGGACATAACGGGCCTGGAGGTAAGTTCGAGTGATCTTGTATTGGAATCGACTCCTCAACCCACGCCGACGCCCACGGTTTCTCCGCCTTCAATCTTATCTGACGATGTCGATATTCGCGTGGTCAAATGCTGGTACCAGTCAGGGGAATTAATATATGATACGGACAGCAAGCTACTTTGTCCCGAGCTTCTGTTGAAGGACGAAAAAATGATCACCGCTACAGACGGCGAAAATTACCTCAGAATAAACAGTCCGACGCCGACATATATTCATATCAGTCATCGAACGCCTTGCGCTCCGCAACCTGCCTGGGCTTGCGAAATTCCTATAACGGAGCTTCCTGTAAAGGACAGCGATACGCTGCAGCCTGTGGATATTCCTGGCGGGACGAACAGGCAATTCTGGGTATTGATTCATTTGCCGGAGGATATTCCTTCCGGAAATTACCAGGGATTCATAAATCTGGATATACCCGCCATGCCGGGGTCCGGCGCTCAGCTTACGCTAAAGATTGAGGTACTACCCATAGAATTGTCGTCTCCTTTTATTGAGTATAGCCTTTATTACCGGGGTTGCCTTACGGAGGACGGGAGTATTTCATCAGAAGATAAAACCGAAGAGCAGCTCAGAGCGGAACTCGATAATATGCTGGCGCACGGGGTTGCCAATCCTAACGTGTATCGTCAGGACAGTTTTCCCGGCGTGCATCCTTGTGATTGGACGGACTGGCCGGTGCTCGGGCAGGTTCTGGATATCCGGAACGAGATCGGTATGGATAACCTGTCGCTTTATTATCTGGGAATAGGAAGTTGCCAGGGCGACTACGAAAAATTGAAGGAGGCGGTCAGTAATCTTAAGCCGTTCGTTAACGGTTACGGCGTACAGAATCTGTATATTTACGTAGCGGATGAAAGCGTTCCACCCAGGGAAAAAGTCCATAAAGTGCATGAAGGGGGCGGCTTGGCGTTCGCTTCCGGGTCATCCGGCGCTCATGAACCGAATGCGGATATCCTCGATCTCGTGGTTGATGGAAGCGATCCTGATCCGGACTTTGCCGCTTTGCTGCACAGTTACGGAAATCGAATCGCTTCATACAACAATCCACAGGTCGGCATTGAGCGTCCTGAGACTTACAGGAGGAATTACGGTTTGCTTCTCTGGCAGAACGATTACGATGCCGCTATGGATTATGCCTATCAGCACAGCATGAACAACATATGGAATGATTTCGACAGTACTTTATGCCGGGACCACGCATTCGCCTATCCGACGATGGACGGCGTTATAGATACGATACAGTGGGAAGGATGGCGTGAAGGAGTCGACGACATCCGTTATTTGACGACATTATTCGAGGCTGTCGATGATGCCGGCGGGCATGATTATATTGAAAACAGGCTGGCAGAATTAAAATCAGCCTATCTTAATGACATCGATCTCGACGACGTACGACGCAGCATAACCGGTTATATTTTGGCGCTGCAAACGCCTGTCCCCGATCCTTATCCGCCGGTCATATCGGACGTGAAGCAATCCTATCTGGAATATCCGCCGTGCGTAAAATTGACATGGCAAACTGATGAACGCAGCTCCAGCCAAGTTTCATACGGAACTTCCTGCGAGGGAACGGATTGGATTAACGCCGGGGAAGACCCCGCGCTTGTTTATGAGCATGTTTTTGAACTGACCGGACTTGATGAAAACGCAACCTGTTATTTCAAGGTAAGTTCACGGGATGCTGCCGGGAATGCTGCCGTCAGTCCCGGTTCGGGCTGTTACAGTTTCGATACATCTTCTGACGTTTCCATAGCTTTCATGGCGCCGACTGCCGATGATAACGCCGTCATTAACAGGGATTGGGCGGAAGTGAACGTCTCAATCGACAGCAATTACCGTCCTTGCGCATTCATAGACTGGGACCGTTCGCTTGTCGGCTGGTGGGATTTTAATGAAGGTTCAGGCGATACGGCCGGCGATAAATCGACATACGGGAATGATGGTGCGCTGGAGGGAACGGAGAAACCGCAATGGGTTGCGGGAAAATACGGAGGGGCGCTGGAATTCAACGGCAATTATGATTGCGCCGTCAGGGTTCCTGACGACGACAGCCTGGACCTGGACGACGAAGTTTCGATTGAATTCTGGTTCTGTCCGGAAGAATTTCCGTCAGTTTACGCTATCACGCCGATCAGAAAGGGCTCAACTACGGACAATTTCAATTATATATTGTATTTTTTCGGGGCCGCGGGCTATGAAAATAAAATCGGGTTCCTGGCGAACGCCGGCGGAGTATGGGGCGGCGTTTCCCCCCTATACGAAATAAAATCCCTGTCAAGGTGGCATCATGTCGTGTGGACCTTCGACAGCGAAATCGGCGGAAGGCTTTATGTCGACGGCGTATCTCAGGGAGGTCCCAGAAGGGGCGGACTGCTTTCGGTTAACGACAAAGCTTTACTCATCGGTCAAGCCCTTACAGGTAAAATAGACGAGCTGAGGATATGGAACCGAACCCTCTCACCCCAGGAAATAAAAGCATCATCCGGTCTTGAGAGGAATAACCTTTACCGCAAATTCGCCGATTTAACCGAAGGGACTTACGAGTATAGCGCCTGGGCTGCGGACCTGACCGGCAATTACGTTCAGACGGAGACCAGGACGATAACAGTCGAATCTTACGCTTACTGGCGATTCGACGAGGGAACGGGAGATATCGCGTACGATTCGACTGAAGCCCCGTTCGACGGGACGCTCAGACCGGATTATCCTTCAGATTCGCCTGAATGGGTTACCGGCATACCGGGCTACGCCCTGGAATACGACGGGATAAACGATTACGTGGATGTGGGCGATGCCCTGGATGCGACCGGCATTGAGTTTGCCGTTTCCGCATGCGTGAAGCCGGCGATACAGTCCATCGACCTGAATATCGTCGGTTCCGTATCGCCCTCTGAAGGCAGAAGAATATCACTCAGAAGCAATTGTTTTACCATCCAGCCGGACGGGCAGAATTTCCGGGAGCTGTGTTTCGGAGCCCTTCCGGCCGGTATATGGACGCAGCTTGTGGGGGTTTATACCGGATCAGAGATGCGAATTTATATTCGAAACTCTATAGGGGCAAGCGGTGAATATTTTAACTTCAGGGAAATCTCAGGAACCCTGGACCCCGATGCTTCGAGCGCCCGCATAGGCAGCCTGGGCGATAAGTGGTATTTTAACGGCATTATCGATGAGGTCAAAATATACGATCATGACCTGGACGAACGCCAGGTCGACGCGCTGCTGGACAGCGACCGGGACAGCCTGCCCGACGTCTGGGAGAAGAATTATTTCGGCGGTCTTGAAGAGGGGCCGGATGATGATTACGACAGCGACAATTTCACCAACCTGGAAGAGTATCAATGGGATAAGGACCCAACAGACCCGGAAAGCATGCCGACTACCGCCACCCCCATTGCAACAGCATCGCTCACGCCGACAGTAACTCCTACTCCAATCACGACTGATACGCCTCCAGCATACACTTCGACAGCAACCTCTGCGCCCACCGAGTCCCCAATGCTCACAGATACGCCTCCAGCAACGCCCTCACCCACATTCTCACTCACACCCATCCCGACGGAAACACTCACTCCCACTGATTCGCCGACTCTGACGCCGACATCGACAATCACATCGCCGCCCACAGCGACCCCGGCATCCTCCACACCCACATTGTCCCCGAAACCCACCATCCAGCCGATCCCTGCCATGAACGCTTCCGGAATGGCCCTGCTGATCTTTCTGCCCGGCTTCATCTTTGCTCATAATATTTACCGCCAGCGCAAGCGGCTTTGGCATTAGGATCATAGAAATAATTTATTATGTTTAAAGGAAAAAACGAGACTGATCAAGTAGGGGTTACAAATTGTGATCTCAATACTGAAAAAGAACTTTCGTGCTCAGCGGAGCGGCGCTCGTGCTCGTAATCGTAATCGATCTATTCAAATGATTGCCCAATTTTGCTTTCAAACGACTGTAGAGATCAGACCGATGTTTCGATTTCGATTTCGATACCGATTACTGAAACAAACTGTCGAAAGACTTGAAAGATGTGTAACCCCGGTTTGATCAGACCCTGTAAAGTAATCAACTAAAGCTTAACCTAATGCGTATTTCGCAAGCGGAAGGTTCTTGTTTAACTTGAATTTTTTGATCGATTGTTGTTTTTTCTTCAAATATTTCACGATTCTGTATCAGTCAATGTCAGGAGATGTGAAGCTGCTCAATCGGCTGAATTATATTCTTTCATAGAGGGGAAATCGGTGATATTATTTTGTCAGCATCAAATTTGGGACGATTAAGCAGGCGGACAAAAATGAAAAAAAATAAAAAACAAAATAAAAACCAGACACCGGAATTCATAAAAAAAATCAGGCTGTCGAATATCCTTTCATTCGGGAGCAAACCCCAGGAAATTCATCTCGGTCCGCTTAACGTCCTGATAGGACCGAACGGATCAGGGAAATCCAATCTTATCGACGTTATTTCTGTTTTACAGGCTGCAGATAAGGATATCGCTGATCCCGTTCGTAAAGGCGGAGGCGTTCACAACTGGTTATGGAAAGGATCGGAAGAAGTTCCTTCTGCAAAAATAGAAACTGTAATTGGACATCCTTTTGATCCTGATTCAGACATTCGTTATTCCTTTTCCTTTACCGCTGATGGGCAGCAGTTCAAGATCGCTGATGAGTTTTTGGAACGTGAATCAAATAAAACTGAAGAAGGCGGAGATCATTTCTATTACAGGTTCGAACAGGGATATCCATACATAAAACCCAAAGAAAGTCCCGGAACTTTTACGATTTTCCTTCATAATCCTCAATTGTCTATTTTAAGTCAGAGGAAGGACCCCGATCAGTTTCCCGAAATAACATGGTTGGGCGAACAATTTCATTCAATAAAAATTTACAGGGAATGGCGGTTCGGCATGAAATCAATTTTACGGTCGCCTCAACCGGCAGACCTCAAGACGGATTTCCTTTCCGAAGATTGTTCGAATTTGGGTTTAATCCTGAATAAAATACGATTGAATTCAACCGATAAAAAAAGATTCAAAGATTATTTAAAAGAATTCTATGCGGGTATCGATGATTTTGATATCAGCGTGGAGGGCAATACAGTTCAAATATTTCTGCAAGAAGACGAATACACGATACCCGCAGTCCGTCTTTCAGACGGGACTCTCCGGTATATAAGCCTTCTGGCAATACTCTGTCATCCGAATCCTCCACCTCTCATATGCATCGAGGAACCGGAACTTGGAATTCATCCTGATATAATACTCACTCTGGCGGAATTGCTCGTGAAAGCGTCCCGGAGGACCCAGCTCATCATAACGACCCATTCTGAAGCCCTGGTTGATCAACTGACGCATACGCCTGAGTCCGTGATCGTTTGCGAGAAGGAAAAAGACGGCACGGCTATGAAGCGCTTAAGCGCCGATAAACTGAAATTGTGGATCGAGGAATACTCGTTAGGCGAATTATGGAGGAAAGGCGAAATCGGAGGAACGCGCTGGTGAAAGGACGGAAGGTTAAAATATACGTTGAGGGCGGCGGTGAAAAAAAAGCATTTAAAAAGAGAATGTCGCCGAGGATTCAAAAATTTTTTTGAAAACGCCGGGCTTAATGTCAGCTCTATTAAAATTATCGCCTGTGGAGATCGACACAGAACTTATCATGATTTCTGTAAAGCGCTTAAACTGTCTGAACGGAATGAAACACCACTTTTGCTTGTTGACAGCGAACAGCCTGTCAGTCACGGAAATCAACGGGAAAATGCCTTTTTACCCTGGAATCATTTACTCGCTCACGATGGTTGGTTCAAACCGAAAGCATCTAGCGACAATCAAGCTCATATGATGGTGCAGTGCATGGAGAGCTGGTTTTTAGCCGACATTCGAGCGCTGAAGGATTTTTTTGGTGAGCGGTTTTCAAGAAATTCTCTGCCTGGTGGTAATGACCTGGAAAACGTTGAGACAAATCATGTTATAAGTACATTGAAAAATGCTTCACGAAGAACTCAAAAAGGTAAATACAGCAAAAGTTCCCATTCTTTTGAGATTCTAAGAAAAATCGATCCTGAAAATGTTTTTAGGCGATCGAGATGGGCACGCAGATTGAAAGACCTTCTGCAAAACATGCTGCGATAGCGTCTGTCGTAAACTAGATTCCAGGTTTAAATTTTATCGCTGGGCAGACGCTGCGGTTTTTGATCCATCCCGCTGCGCGGGAAGCAATTTTATCTTAAGACCAGGAAGGCAATGATTGCGAGTCAGTAGGATTACTTGTACGTTGACTCAGCAAATCCGCAGCCTGACGCAGTATTAAGGAAAATCTACCGTTTATGGACAAAACTATGATAGAAATCGTGTGTGGAAGATTGCTGGCATTAGACTTCAAAACGATGGACTGAAGGAAAACAGAGCTAAACTTCCAGCGAAAGCCATGAAACTCTAACCCTCTTTTATTCTTAGCGGTTTACGTTGATCGAGGATATAGTGATAATCGGGACCGCACATTTTTACTCAAACTTGATCAGCAGCATGGCGCTGCCGTAGAATAATATCAGTTGAACAGGGGAGGAAGAAAAAAATGAGTTTTCGATTCTGGAAAAGGATAAAAATCGCGCCGGGCGTAACGGTCAATTTAAGTAAATCGGGAGCTTCTTTGTCGTTCGGTCCGCGGGGAGCGAAGTATACTCTGGGAGGCGGCGGAGCAAGGACGACGGTAGGGATTCCGGGAACAGGATTGTTTTATACGAAAACTTCAGGAAGCGGAAAAAAGTCCGGGAAAAGAAGCGATACCGATGCACCGACGGTTCGCCCTGAGGACCGTTTGAGCCTGGGATTCTTCAAACGTCTTCTGACGCCGGATGATGAGGAAGGCTTTGTGGACGGTTGCCGGGAGCTGGTTCTGGGGCATGAGGACAGAGCTCTTGACCATTTCAGACATGTGGTGCATCTGGCGGATGCGGCCTATTTGGCGGGTTTTCTCGCGCTCAAGAGGCGACAGTTGGATGAAGCTGAGGATTATTTCAGCGTAGCCGTTGAAAAAAACTTGAAACTGGGTCGTTATTTCTCCAAATACGGTATGAGCGCCGTAATGAGTCTTCCCATTGCTGAGGATATCTGCGTGCATGTCGGTCCGGACCTTAAAGGAACGTTACTGGGACTGACCGAGGTCTATCAGCATCAGGATCGAACGCATGATGCGCTGAAGTGCCTGGAAAAACTTCACCACCTGGAACCGAACGATGCCGTGGTTATGCTCTCGCTCGCCGAGCTGCTTATGGAAGCCTATCCTGAAAATAATAAAATCTGCAGAAAAGTCATCCGGTTTATCGGGTATATAAAAAATGAAACGCCGGTTCATGCCGCCTTGCTGCTCTACAAGGCAAGAGCTCTAAAACAACTCGAACTCCTCTCTGCCGCCAGGGATGTCCTGACGACAGCCTTGCGCCGGAAAAAGGGCAGGTCTCCAGAACTGCTGAAAACTATCCGGTACGAACGCGCTCTCGTCTATGATAAAATCGGAAAAAAATACAAGGCGCGAAGCGAATTCGAAAAAATTTACTCCGATGACCCGGATTATGAGGATGTCGCCGATCGGTTGGGTTTATAGCGGGCAATCGGTATCGCAATCGAAATACTCATCGTAATATTCACGGTTCCATGGTTTTTCTCACCAGCGCCTGTCCATAAACTTGATTTTTTTTTCAGTTCCAACGTTTCGTGAAAATCATTATGCTCAACCCGGCAATCAGGATGCTTATTCCCCCGACCTTCATAGCCGGAACAGAAGGGATCGGCGGCAACCTGTAATGATATCCCATATCAACAATACCCTGATCGAATGCGTGATCGGTCTGGACAGTGTAGTTTTCCGAGAGGTTTCTGGCTTCGGCTGCGACGTCGCCTGCGTTCAGGCATGGGCTGTCTGTCTCCTGGCCGCCGGAAATGGAGCTCAGGTAAAAATCTCCATTGGGTCCTGATGTCCAGTGGGGGTCTTCGCTTATTGAATTGGGACCGGGATTCACGTTGTAGTAATCAGCAGTCTCGCAGTTCAGGACGTTGTTATAGTCTGTATCGAGAGGGGGAGAACCCTCATAGTGAACTCCATCGCCCTCGCCTGGCGATGGCGAAAAGCACTGGCCCTGGTTTCCGCCTATGATTCCCATGATGACATTGCTTGCGCAGCCCGTTATTTCAGTTGAGTTCCAGGAATGGATGCCGGCTGCGAAACCTCCGTCGCCGCCGACGCCGCAGCATATCCCCGGACCGCCGGTTGGAGTCGGCGTTGCGGTAGCCGTAGAGTCAGGTTCAGGAGTTTGCGTAGTCGCCGGCTCAGCATACTGATTTTTCCTGACGGCATAAAAACATCTGATTGAAGAAACAGCGCCGCAGGAGGAAAAGGAGGCAGATAAAGCGGCGGCTCTGTTTGTATCTCTTGGATCATTGTGCCTGAATACAATTCGCTTTTCGTTCGCTTGCGGATTTTCTTCTCCTTTTTTAGCCCTTCTTCCTCCGTCTCCGCCTTTTCCCGCTTCAATATCATTAAGAGTATTATTATATAGTTCCGCTATACTCGATGAAAAAGCAGTTCCATAGGCATACCCGCCGTCGCCTCCGTGTCCGCAGGGTCCGCCGGGTGGCCCCCAGGCTCCCGCAGCGCCGTTCCCTCCCGTTACAGAGTAAACGAGATTGTTTATCATTGAAGCTGTTGTTCCGACGTCGAAGAAGAATCCAGCAGCGCCGCCTCCGTCACCGCCATCTCCTGATCCGGCCGGGCCGCCGAATGCGCCGGAGCCTCCCAATCCTCCGTTTATTATGCTTATTTCGTTACTATGCAACGAACTTAAACCGAAGTTATTTAAAAATATGCCGGCTGCTTTTCCTCCATGACCGCCGTCGCCTGCAGTATATTGAACCATGTAAGCTCCACCGCCCTTACCGGCGTAAATTCCGGCAATCGAGTTGTCCCAGTAGTCTGCAGTTGCCGAACTTCCCTGCACGCGCACACCCCAGGCATCTCCGCCTTCGCCGCCGTCTGCAGAATAATTCGAGTTCCATCCTCCGTCGCCGCCATCCCCTCCATGAATGTTCGATACAGCGTTCCCGTTCAACTGTATATCAGTACACTGATCCAGAAAAATCGCGCATCCTTCTCCTCCGTTGCCTCCCGTATGAGTATAATTCGGATAGGTTCCGTCACCGCCGTCCCCTCCACTGATATTCGAGAAGATGTTGTTTTCCATAACGACAAAAAAACCGGTCAGATGCACTCCGTAAGCGCCGTTTCCGTCGCCTGGAGGAGATGAACCGCCCGGATATCCGTCGGCTCCCTGCAATGATTCGAAACTGCACATTTCAATATCTATGATTCCTGAACCATCGCCATAAACGCCTGTCTCTGCATTTCGAATAACAAGCCCTTTGATTTGCGCATCTCCGTTGAGGACTACGCCGGCCGCCCCTCCACCCCCTGCTATTTCCGTCATGAAACTGAAAGGTTTCCATTCCGCCCACCCGCTGCTGTATCCTCCCCGGATATAAATCCCCGAGGGCGCCGACAAAGTTTCATGGTATACTCCCTGTGCGATTAGAACCGTATCCCCGGACATCGATGCATCCAAGGCATCATGAATTTCATTAAACGGGTTTTCCGGCGTCCCCTGCCAGGGACCGTCGATGTTATCGTCGTCCACGTAAATTACCAAAGCATGCGTCGCACTCCCCCACAAAAACGCAGAAATGAATGCAGAAACGAGTATTTTTCCCTTCATATTTTTTTCCTTTCACACGAAAATTTTTAAATACTCATAACCCACCCGGTTTCTATTATTTTACGAAAATCAGCGCGCTTTTTCAAGCAAAGCATCATTGCATAAAATCACTTTTTATGTCTTTGTTTTCAGGTATCCGGAAGTGATGAACCCCACGAAATGCTCCTCTGTTGACAACAACGGCAGTTACTTACGCGCATCCACCTGTATGATCGGCAGCAATGCGATGAATCTGCCTTAAACAAGCTGGAAGAGCAAACACCTGGTTAATTTTTCATCTTTCAATAATTTTGACAGTTTGTTTCAGTAATCGGGGTCGGTATCGCAATCGTAATAGGAATCGAAACTAAATGAGGGAAATTCGGAATAAATGTAACCTCAAAAGACCCATTTTTGATCAATGTCATTATTTCATTTCACTTTTTTTCTCAAAGTCAGACTCCCAATCAAAATTACTGTCGACTACATCTTCAAGAGGGCAGCTTGCCGAAAGACCTAAGAATATATTAAAATGAATCATAGAGTCGTGAATCGGGCTATCAACAGGCGCATCGAACCTTCAGAGGGAAACATGAAAAAGTCATTGATTATTCTGGGATTTGCGTATTTTTTTACAGTGTCGCATGCTGGAGGCTCTGGAGATTCCGCTGCATGGGTCCGGTGTCTAGGCAGCGACGATTGGGGCGTTCGTTTATCGGCAGTAAAGAATCTCTGCGCTGCACAGCCGGAGGAAGCGCTCGATCAACTGAGGAACGGACTGCATTCTGAGAAACCTGAAGTTCGATGGTGGTCGCTTTGGCTGCCGGCCCGCTTGATCGATGACGTTGACGTCTTGTCAGGTATTTTGTCTGAGATGTCTGCAGATGCACATCCCGGGATCAGGATCGGAGTCGTTGCAGCAGCAGGTCGTTTAGGCGCTGACAAGGGAGCTGAAACGACTTTAAAATTAATCACGGATGCCGATCCCAACGTAAGACAGGCAGCGGTATGGATGTTGGGAGAGTTCAAAAAAGCTGAGTCTGTTGAAGATTTAATTGAGAATTTAGACGACAGAGATTATCGCGTAAGAATTACCGTATCCCAAGCATTAGCGAAAATCGGGGAACCGGCTGTCGATAAACTGATCGAAACCTTGGCCGATACTGATGCGACTATCCGGTCCGCGGCTGCGAGAGCGTTACGGTTGATGAACGACGAAGCTGCAGTCGACGCTCTCATTAAAGCTCTGGAACCGGATGATTCTGATCTTCCCGGGTATAAGGCCCGGTGGGCGGCAGCCTCTTTGGGAATCATGAGGGCTGAAAAAGCAACCGAATCCCTAAGGGAAACTTTGAAAAGGGAAATCAGTGACAGGAATCCCGGATGGTTTTCCTACTGGCGGGATACAATACTCAGTACATTTCTGGACCTGGACAGGCCTTACCTGGTCATGGAAGTCGTTAACGCTCTCGGGAAATTGAAGGATAAGGACTCTGGCGAGTTAATAATACCGCTTTTGAATAAATATGAAGACCCGATTTTAAGAGGACCCGCGATAATGGCCCTGGGCAGCATTGGAGATGAACGGGCTGTAGAATCCCTTACGGAAATCATCGACGATGAATTCATGATGCCGTCTGTTATGACCGCCCTGGCTCAATGCGGCGACGAAGGACGCGAAAAGGTCAACGAAATGCTGCAGCATGAAGACGAAGAATACCGGAAAGCAGCAGAGAAAGCGCTGCAGTACGGTAGTTATACCCGGTCGTCAGGCATCAATCAATCCTCCGAAAAAATCCCCGTATTCAACGAATTCGACAGCCCGGAGCATGTATTTCCCGATATTCTTGACTTATATGAACTGGACCCGATTGATGCCGGGAAGGAAAAGATCGATGAATGGATTCAGTTGGCTGCGACAGGCAATCACCCAAGACGAATCTCATCGATAAGGTTGCTTGCAAGAAGCAAAAATGATCGCGCCCCCGGGGTTCTAAAACGATTGATTTATGATTCCAATCCAGCAGTACGAGCCGCGGCAGCTATCGGTCTCGGAAGATTACGCAAGATTTCCAATGCGAGAATTCTACTGGAAAAATTGATACTGAACGATTTCGTCATATCAGAAAAAGCCGCGGCCGCGCTTCTTCTTATGGGTTTATCAGACGACTGCTCGTCGTATCAGCGCTGAATTTTACTCGCCGGGATGCCCGACTGTCTGAGACAAAATTATTTTCTGGTCTATTTTCAGTTTCATGGCTTTCGCCAATGCCGGCCTGTCTACCCAACCCCTTACGACTGTCGCCAAACCTTCAGAAGCACAATACAGGTAAACGTTCTGAGCGATGAATCCCGTATCGGCTGCAGCATACAATGTTTTATCCTCCTTTGAGGAGTCGCCCATCTTCGATAAATCAGCTACATAAACAAGATTCAGCGGCGCCTTCTCAACGAAATCCTGTTTGCCGGTAACTTTCCTGATGTCTTCATCCAGTATTTTTACCAAGGCATGCTTCGAAGCGTGAAAAAGATAAAGACCGTCTGCAACAGCAACGTAAATATCTATCTCCTGGCGGTTTCTGGCAGAAGGAGCCGTCCTTTTTCCCGATTCAGGGCGATTGATTCCGAAAGCCGCCCACAGCAAATTCGAAATAGTCTGCGGAGACAATTCTTTTTCGCTGTATGAGCGTGATGAAGACCTCTCCTGCAATGCTTCCATCAACGGCTTGCCTCCCGTTTTTTCCGGCGCCGGAAGTTCCATAACTTTCACCTCATCATTTTCTGCCGCATTCATCAGTCCCGCCGGAAGGATAAGGCCTACAGCGATCACAACAGCGGTTAATATTTTCGTTCCTTTGAATATGGATCGATTCATGATTTTCCTCCTTTTTTCTCCTTGTTGATCCGTTATCATTTGTGCCGAAGCGAATTTCCGGCGCTCACCGGATAACATCCAAAATTTTATCTGAATTTTCATTCCGAGTCTACAGAATTGATTAAACGCTAATCAGCGAGCATCTGCGACGGAAGCGTCAACCATTATCGCCGGTGACTTGTAATTATAGGATTGATTCTAGGTCGACAGCGCGTATAGGTGGCTTGAAGCATTATTGAGGAAAATTGGCCGTTTGTGTATAGAAACTCTTCAGCATCTTTACAGCCATTTCGATAAATATCGTATGAAAAATACTTAGCGGACCCAATACGCCGGGGAAGAAAGCAGCATTCGTCGTGATGCGAAAATGAGCCTGCGACGGCTTATCGCAGGCTCATTCTCATTTTTCATCGCCTGGGCTGACCGACCAGGGTTGACTGCTTCACGTTAATTTTCATAACGGATGTGTATGTTGAATATTATCATTATCTCATTTTTGCAGTCGCCATCGCCAAAATTGAGTTTCCCGGTCCAGTTTTCAACGCACTTATCTATTTTTTCGCTGATTTGGCCGGGAATCGTTAAGCGGCAATCTGCAACCTGACATTTTGCATCTATTATCAGAACCATTTTTAATGTTTTTATCTTTTCCTGACGCATCATCTCAGTTTCAGCAAGGCAATTTTCCAGCTCCGTCAACTCTTTTTTCAACGTATTCAGAATTTGAAACCGGTTCGCTTTTCCCAGAATGCTGAAAGCTGTTTCATCAATCTGCAGGGAAAAACTGAATTCCTTCGCCTCTTTTTTGTCTATCGTCGTTTCTTCCGCTCTCTCTTCGGCCGCGGGTTCGGCTGCTGTAAATGAGTCGACTTTCTTCTCCAGATATCTCTGCGGCGGTGAAGCCGGAACCGATTCGACGCCCTTTAAAAGCATCAATCCCCTGGCGGAACTTCCGCCGTGAACAGAGGCTTTTGAACGGCCGAAACTATCATAGGATATTCCGACCGATTCATCGCCGAAGACACCTTCATATTCCACGAATTCAGGCAGCTCTACAGGAACGGCCACTTTTACGATCGTGCCGTCCGGCTCCTTTCTCACTTTTTCTTCAACGGCAACGAAAGAAGTGTATTTTGTCATCAGATTGAATTCCAGCGCCAGATCAGTCACCTGTTGCACGATGTCAGGGTCCTCCCGGTGAAACATCCGGTTCATCAGATCATGAATTCGTTTTCTCGCCCATAAAGTTCCCAGAACGTCGTGTTCCTTTTCATTCTCCGGAAATTGCACAACGATCGGTATTTCCAGTCTGCCCTGACCGGTTTTACCCTGGATGACCACGGTCTCTTCGCCGGACTCAGAAAATCTTCCGAACAAAACCACAGGCTGCGAATCGAAAAGGTCAGGGACCCTCTGAGGATAAACATCACGGACTTCCAGGCTCCCCCAGTCGATGCTTATGTTCGTCAGGCACGGATTATTGATTCTATCGTAGAACTTGTTCACCGGTTTTTCCGCCGGTTCATCCGGCCGAACGTATTGCGCCTCTCCCCGTCCTATTTCCGTCATTCTTTCCAGCAAATATCTGTTGACCGAAGAACCCACGCCGAATGCGAACATCCTGGCATTCCCGATCTTATCCTCGACAGCCCCCAGAATTTGAGTTTCATTTCCGATGTACCCGTCCGTCATCAGCAGAACAATACGCATTCTCTCAGGATCGGAAGGATAACCCAGGGCGGCTTTGATACCCTCTATCATCACAGTGCCGCCGGAACCCCACATGCTTTGCACATAATCCAGTCCTTTTTCGATATTTTTATCCGTTACGGTCAGCGGATGCGGAGAAAATTTTGAGGCTGAGGATGAAAAACGGATTATCTGAAAAGTGTCGTCAGGATTCAATCCCGCTATGCAGCGTTTCATGGCCTGGCGGGCCTGGTTGATAGGAGCGCCGCTCATCGAGCCTGAACAGTCTACGATGAATATCATCTCCTTGGGAACGATTTCATCCTGGTCGGGCAGCTCTTCCGGTTGCACCATGAGCATGAAGAACCCGCCGCCGGCATCTCTGTGAGTCAGAAGCGCTGCTTCCGGTTTTTTCCCCGCCACCCTGTAACTCAAGATAAAATCCTTGTTGGGTATCGTATCGTGAGGAGCCAGACGCACCGCGGCATAAGCGCCGTCCCATTCCTCTTTTACAATTTCATGCGATTTCGACTGTATATCCATTATCGGGACACCCGCATCGATCATGACCATCAGATCGATGTCATGACCAGACCGCCGGCCTGGTTTTAACACCGGCGGCGTTATCCGTGATGCATCGGGAACCTGGTCCGTATCAGCAGCCCACCCCGCTCCGTTCTTGCCCGCCGGCGCACCCGGTATAAATCGCGGCCCCACAACCATCGGGAACACGAATTCGTAAGTTCCATCATCATACTTCAAATCCTGAACGTAACTTATCATGATCTCTATCTGGTCGCCCGGATGAATATTGGCTAGGGATTGAGTGAATATATTGGGCCTTTCCTGCTCCAGCAGACTCGCCGTATGTCCCGCCTGTTTGGCCTGTTCATATATTTCACGAGCCTCTTCCCTCTTTTTTATCTCACCCCTGATGACGCGGCTGCCGATATGCATCGTCATCTCATCCACTGCCGCATTCTCCGGCAAAGGAAAAACATAAACAGCCTCAATCGTTTCATCAAAAGGATTCTCATAATGCTGCACAACATCCACTCTCGCTATGAAACCCGATATCTCCGCTTCAACATCCGTATGCTTCAACGGAAAATCAACCTTCTTTCCATCCTTCATCGCCGTAAGCGTGCCTGTCCCAGGCGTTTCCAGCGCCGTAACGGAACCCGACAAACTTGCTATAACCGCCATAAGCAAAATTCCTCTCAAAATCGACCCATAAACCCTTCGGTTATTCTTTTTCATCATCTTTTCCTCCGTTGGAACTATTACAACTCTTTTAACATCTCCACATAAACAAATCAACATTCTCGCGGTCCGGACCGCCTTACACTTCTATTTCGACAACATATCAAAACATTTGTTCCCGAAAAACGGGATTTTCATTGTAACTTGTTGTGAATAAAACTTATTAAAAAATATAGCCGCCGGATGCGGTATGGTCAATGCCGGATACTCAGGGACAAGAGCTCCCGGAGTGGATTGACTTTGTGAATTCCGGGCGATGATCAAAACAGCCGGATTTTTTGAAAAGTGTCTTCAACCTTCGGCAACCACGGTTCACACAGATCAACGCAGATAAAAAAATAAGAACTTTATGGAAATTTTATTCCCCCATTGATCAGGTCCAGTAATTTTATGGAAACAAAATAACAAAGAGCGAAGAAAAGCAGAAGAGGCAATCCTTCATCTTTCCGAAGCGCTTTCGACATCGACCGATATTATATCCTTACAATAAAGCTGGTTCAAGAAGTCTGCCTGCTCATTTCCTGCACCTGTCATGGTCAAATCGAGAGCCTGGGTGTTCAGCACGCAGACTATGCCGGCAGGATTTTCCAGCTTATCGTCCTTATTCCCGAAGTTTTTCTTTTTACATACGCTTCGCCCGCCAGGGACATATTGATTGAAGAGGCCTTCAAATAAATCCTGAAGGATCGCGTGCGGGTCGCAACATCCGGCTGGATATCTCTGAAAATTTCGCGGGTCATACCTGGAACTGAGGTCAGGTCCTGGACTTCCTTGAAGGGATATTTTTCTCTGAATGAGATGATGTTTTCCGCCAAAGTTCTGTCTATAGCGGGCGACAGAGATTGCAGGACCGGTTTTTCGGCGGTGTTGACGTTAATTTTTCTTTCCGAGAAGACCGTGCAAAATTTTTTAATTTTTTCTTTTGTTCCAGGCGTTAATGATTCCAATCCGCGGACGGAGAAAATTTCATTGATAAAATTCATAGGGCCGTTGCTTGTGCGGGAGGAAAAACTTTCAGAATAATCAGTCCGTTCCCAGCCGTTCTCCCGGGGCAGCAAATCCGGGTCAAGCCTGTCTAACAGAGCCGGTAAAAACGCCGGGTTAATTCCCAGAATATCCATTAAACGCTCAAATTGATCGATCTTTCGCAGGTTATCCTCGCCTCTTGCATTGATTAACTGATTGATGTTGAATTTCGCACATTCATCCGTGATCAGAACGGTCAATTTTTGATTTTCGCCCGCTTCCAGGAACCGTTCCTGCGCCCAGAATTCATTCAGATGATCGACGACCGGTTCGTCTTCTTCTAAAAAACCGGCTACTGCATTTAACCCTGACTTTATCGTCAGACAGCATTCAGCTCTTCTTACAACGTTTTCCGCAACAGCGGCCTTCATTCTCATTGTTTTGTTGAATTCCAGAAACAAAAAGGACAGCAACGCGGTCAGGGCCAATACAGTAATCAATGCGAAACCCCTGTTTTTCATCTTTAAAAATTTCATAGGATCATTGCTCGCAAACATCTATGACCGGACTGACGAATCGTTCGAATTCCCATGAGCGATCATCTCTGCCTTTCCGGGTAAGTTTTATTTCAATTAATCGGGGAATACAATGGTCGTTTGAATTCCAATTTTCAACCCTGTCGCCGTCCCTGAAAAATAAAATTTGAAATTCGCTGATATTATCCAGAAGGACATACCAGTTTAAAGGGTTACCGTCCGTTTCATTTACGGGCTGCCGGGAATAATAAAGGATATAGGTTTCATTGTCCGGATCATAAACAGAGCGGTAATTTAATCTCGCCGGACCGTCATATCGAGCGCCGGCGGCTGAAGCGAAAGTAATGACTGACTGCCTGATGTCCTCGTCGTAAGTTGCTTCCGCTTTAAAGAGATAATCCTGATTTCCGCTGAAATAAACGGTCTGCTCAAGTTCTTCGCATATTTTTTCTAAAACCCTGTCGGCTGACTGAACCCGATTCATATCCGTCCGCACATTTGCGACAAAGCTGATGCCTTGAGAAAGACTCTGGCGCATGAGAATCATGATGAGAGAAAACAGGGTCAATGCGATCATAATTTCAATGAGCGTGAATCCTTTTTTTATTTTTCCAAGCGCTGTAATCATTCAAAGGTTCCCTGGAAACTCATCGGTCATCTGGAAAATATACGGCCTGAAAAAGGGGATACTCAGGTTCATTTTCCTTGAATACGGTCAGAGTAATTTTTCGTAAACCTGAAAGCAAGGCGGGCGAACTTTCCAGGCGCCAGTGTAAATTGTTATGAGCCCCTTCCTGTTTCCCTTTCTGCCCGTCCATAACCGTAATTTCTTCCGCCTCCAATCGTGAAACCAGACTTTGCGCCAGTTGAACCGCCAGCATTCTGTCCCTGGCTGTTTCCGCTATCCTGATGCTCATACCCAAAAACCGGAATAATACGACAAACATTGAGGCCATGATGACGACGGAAGCCGTTATTTCAATCAGTGTAAATCCTTTATATCTTCGCTTCTTCTTCCACATACCCATTTTCCCAGTCAACGGAACTCCTGAAAGCATGAATGAAAACAGTTTTTCTTTTTCCCTTCTCCGTTTCAAAATGCAGCACAGCCGGCTCAGCCATTCCGTAAGGATCAATCCTGATCGCGAATCGACCCCTTCTTTTCTTTCCTTCTGACGGCGAAACAGCATCAATCAGACTGTATTCCTTCGGGAAAGACATTAATTTTGTGGTTTCATCTCCTCCGCGAAAAACAATTCCCGATTCCAATTCAATGAACAGAATTATATTCTCATGAGAATAAGCAGCATCCCGACGGTTTTTTTCAATAATCGCTGATAGAATTCTCAGAGACGACAGAAATTTTTCCTGAGAAAAAGAAGTCAAAACAGGCAGCGCAACGCTTATCGTCAGACTCAAAATCGCAATCACCAGCATAATTTCAAGAAAAGTGTAACCCTTACCGGTATAACGCTTCTCTTTAATAAAAACCATATCTCCGGATAAAAAAAACGGGATGCGTCGCCGCATCCCTTTCAATTTTTTTACTCGTGAATTGCCGTTCAGCCGTTACTCGTACTTAATGACTTCGACAGGACAATTTTCAGCAGCTTCGACAATACAATCTTCGTTTTCAGCCAAATCTGCATCCTCGATAACTTCAGCTTCATCATCCAATTCAAAAACATCAGGGCAAATATCCTCGCATAATCCGCATGCGGTGCAACCTTCTTCGATCCATACTTTTTTTATCGCCATTTTTAACCTCCAGTAAGTCTTCTAAAGTTCAATCAATGCTCATAATATTTTTTTTTAAAAACGTCAAGAGCAAAATGGCGTTGAACAGAAATTTTTTCTGTTTTTTTTTGATTTCTCTGAAATTGAGCACAAAACAGGCATGAAAAATTTTCGTGAGAGATGAAATAAACGTAACACTTTTATGAAAATACTTCTCTCTTATCCAACGTGGTCCGTGATATCAACGGTTGCCGAAGCGGTACAATTGTTAGCGTAAACCGCAACATCTGTCCGCCCCTGCCCGCGGATTTAAACTTGATATAGCGGTCAGACGCCGATCAAAATCAAACCGGTACGGAAATGCGATCCAGGATTTCTTTCACCACCTCTTTCGCAGTAATCCCTCCATACCTGATTTCCGGCTTGAGAATAAGCCGGTGGGCCAGAACGGGCACTGCGACGCGTTTGACGTCCTCAGGGAGGCAGTAATTCCTGTGTTTGATAAAAGCATTGGCCTGAGCGGTCCGATACAACACCAGAGAACCTCTCGGACCGGCTCCGAGACGCACCTTGTCTGAATTTCTGGTTTCAGATGTAATTCTGACCATGTAATCCAGAAGATCGTCGTCCACCCGGACATTCCTTATTTTTTCCTGCAACCTCACGACGTCCGTAATGGAAAGTCTGGACTTCAAAGTCTCAATAGGATGCGCGGTCCTTTGATCCAGAACCATTTTCTTTTCCATCTGGACATTCAGATATCCCAGTGTAATGCTCATCGAAAAACGGTCCAGTTGCGATTCAGGGAGCGGGAATGTTCCTTCATATTCGATAGGATTCTGAGTGGCGATGACCATGAAAGGGTCCGGCAACTCATATGTATTTCTGTCTATGGTTACCTGGAAATCGCTCATCGCTTCCAGAAGTGCGGACTGAGTTCGAGGCGTCGCTCTGTTAATTTCATCAGCCAGCACGATATGAGCAAATATGGGACCCTTTTTGAACTCAAATATACCGAGGTTCTGATTATAGATGGAAACGCCGAGAATATCTGAGGGAAGGAGGTCCGGGGTAAACTGAATTCGTTGGAATTCCGTTTCGAGGGATTTGGCTATGGCCCGTCCCAGGGTCGTTTTGCCTACTCCGGGTATGTCCTGGATCAATAAATGCCCTTTACTCATAAGAGCGATCATGGCCAACTCAACAACTTCCGTTTTGCCGATAATGACCTTTTCGATGTTGTTCTTCAGCTCGTCTATCAAATTCCATTCTTTTTCCAGTTTCTGATTCATTTTTTATCCTTTGCTTAATGAAACCGAACTGATGTTCGCTTTTGGCTGCATCCTCCTGCCACGTTTTCAATACATAAAACTGCTTCCTCCGATGAACTCCCTTAAAATCGACGTCGGCGGCACTTCACGCTGGCTGATGCCTCGAAAATAGGACAAAAACTTTAATAATCTCCTCGCTTCGGAATACTCTTTTTCAGACCGCGGTATTTGTCTGAGCAACGTTTCAGCGTAGCGTTTAAGAATTGAGAGTTCGTAAACCAGTGCGGAATTGAACATAAAATTCGCCTGCTCCTGAAACGGAAAAATAAACCTTTCCTCGCCTTCCCTGACGCTGTGCCACCGACTGATGGTTTCCTGAGCGGTATGAGACCTGAATCTTGCATCCCGGACTATCCGTCTAAGCAGTCTTGTATCGGTCGTAGGAATTCTGTTGTGATTATCTATGTTGAGGTGCGTCAGCGCGCTGACGTATATTTTTTGTTTGAGGTCGGGCGGTATTGAAGGAGTCAAAGCATCATTCAGTCCGTGAATGCCTTCAATGATTACTAGTCCGGCATCGCCCAGCTTCAACCGTCTGCCGCCGTATTTTCTTTCTCCCGACGTGAAATCAAAACGGGGTATCTCTATCGCCTGTCCGTCGAGGAGTCTTAAAAGATGCTCGTTGAACAGCTCTACATCAATTGCGTCAAGGCATTCAAAATCATAATTGCCGTTTTCATCCCTGGGAGAATCCGACCTGTTCTTAAAATAATCATCCAGAGACAGCGCTACAGGCTTCAGGCCGAAAACTCTTAACTGAATGTAAAGTCTCTTTGAAAACGTGGTTTTTCCCGAAGAAGACGGACCGGCAATAAGAATTATTTTTCGATTATCCTTTTCTTCGTTTATTTTTTCCGCCACGTCATCGATCTTTTTCCCGTGCAGCGCCTCAGCTATTTTAATGAATTCTGAAATGTCGCCCTGCACTATAATCTGATTCAATTGACCCACGTCTTCCACCTCAAGAATGGAACCCCACTTCTCATGCTCCTGAAAAATAGAGAATAATTTCGGTTGATCCTCCAATTCCGGTATTTCCATAGGAACGGAGTAATGGGGATACAAGAGCACGAAACCCGGCGGATAATTGGTCAATCGGAAATATTTCAAGTAACCGGCCCGCGGCACAAGAGGGCCGAAAAAATAATTGAAGAAAGGACCGAACGAATAAACGTTGACGCGGCGTCGCGGTATGTTCTCCAGAAGCCGCACCTTATCCATTTCGCCGATTTCCCTGAAAAGACGGATAGCTTTCTGCACGGGGTAAGTATGTCGAACGAAAGGTTCGTCCTGTTCCACTATCTCATGCATCCTCTGCTCGATGGACTTTACCTGCTCGTCGGTCAGAATATGCTGATTCTTGAAATGACAATACAAACCTTTGCTGATGGAATGATCGACGATTAATGTGTCTTCGGGATAAAGGCTTTTGACTGCCCGGTACAGGAGAAAAATGAGACTTCGGTAATATGCCTGAGTTCCCGCACGCGTTCCCATATCGAAAAATTCAACTTCGCTGTCTTTGCTTGGCTTGTAGAACAGGTCTACGATTTTATTGTTGACGTTCGCCACCACGACAGGATATTTCGATTGATAATCGTTTTCGTCAAGGACATCCAATAATGTTTTTTCAGAAGCGGCATTCATTGTGCCGTAATTTTCAACGGCAAGCTCTATCATTGTTTCCTTGCTCATCACTCTTCCTCTCCATTCATATTATGAAGCCAATCAACCATAAAATCAAACTCTTATGCCGATAGAGACAAATCCTGATTTTCCGTCGTCTCGTTGGAGGAATCCAAATCCTGCTCAGTATTTCGTTTTCACTACGAGAGTTTTATATTCTTCAACCCGTACCTGGCCTTCGGCTCCGCCGGGTATTTTTTTCACGTGTTTCCGCCTTGTATACATTACAGAAGTTTTAGGTTCGTATTTCCCTTTGCTGTGCTCAGCCGCAAGCCTTGCAGCCTGCAATAAAGTCGCTTCGGGCAGAGTTTCCTTATTCTGCGGATTGACGACCAACACGTGAGCGCCTCTATATACCGAAGCATGAAACCAGAAATCTCTTCCTTTTCCTTTTTTGAAGCTGATCATCTCATTTTCTTTTGCATTCCGGCCGACATAGATGGTCATCCCATCCTTGCTGATCACTTTGAAAAGTTTTTTTTGCTTCCCCTTGTCCGTTTTCTTGCGGCGCATGGCCGAAATGTCGCCCAGCAAACGCTTAATCTGTTCTTCAATTCTTTTCAACTGCTCAGTCGAATCAGAATCTCTTATCCGTTCCTCCATAGCAGTTAAATCGTTTATGATGCTTTCCGCTTCTGATCTTCTTCTTTCTAAAACTTCTTTACCTCTCCGGCTTTTTTTATATTTTTTAAACCATTTTTGAGCATTCATAGCCGGCGACAAGGCCGGATCAAGAGAAATGACGGTTTTCTTGCCGGACGGATGCATCTGACCGGAAATTTCTATCCTCTCCGCTCCTTTTTCAATCAGATGAGCCTGCGCCAGTATCAATTGTCCCCTTATTTTATAAGTTTCGGTCTTATCAAGTCCTTTTGATTCTTTTTTCAGTCTTTCCAATGTCTTTTTCTGTCTGTTCATTTCCGTCTTTATCATTTTTTGAATGCGGCTTTTCAAATTATTAAATTCGTCAATTCGAGCCTTTTCAGACAAATATACTTCCACAGCCTCGCTCATCGAACTGAAAAACCGCTCCTCCACGTCGCCGTAACGGTATGTTTTAAATGCGCTTAGCTTCCATTCATATTTTCCGGTTCTTCTTTTTTCTCTCGGCAATCTGAACAGATTAGGAGAAAAATCCTTCTGTTTATATAATTCCATAAAATCACGAAAATGACTGAAAAGTCCCTTCCCGGGAAAAAGTTTCCCCCGTTCAACGATCTCACCCGCGGCATCGGGACTCATCGGCTTGAACGCTTTCAAAAGAGATATTCGTGAAGGCTCTGCACCGGCTATCCTGTTGAACTCCTGCTCATCTTCCAGATTCAAAGCATTAATGCTTTCACCCAGGGGCGGTATATTGTAAAAAGCGCCGATGAATATCGGTCGCTCCGGGCTGTCCTGAATATCTACGCTTTTAAAAGGGTACATTATCCTTCCCGTATCCGGAGACCAGAAATAAAAGTTCCTGTTCCTTCCCATCAATTCAATCGTTCCCGTTATTTTCCTCTTTTCCGGAAATACGTGATAAAAATCCAGGTGCACGATTCTTTCAGCCGTTTCCTGCCTGACGCATTCTAGCTCCGCTCCTGTCAGGTTCTTTTTCATGAACTGCAGAAAAAGCGATTGACTGGATTCTCCAGCATAATTCTTTCCGCCTCCACAGTAAATAGCAGGAAAAGAAGAATTCAGGCAGATACTCAACGTGAACTCTTCAGGCTTCCCATAAAAATCAAATCGAATGACGGCGTAATCTTCCTCTTTTATCCTGACTATTTTTCTTCCCGCCAGTTTTTTCTTCATTTCTTCAACAACCGCTGCCACGCAAAAAACGTCCATTTTCTTCACCTCTTTCAGTAACGCCCGCCTGCCCCGTTATACAGGGATTCCGTATGAAACATTGTTTTTTAGCGTCTGTCAAATGCCGGTCTGACGGTTTTCGTCTTGCTCTTATTGACTTATTTCCTCCCAAATTTTAGCATTAATGTCGGAAATGTCGGATTCTTAATCGGAGGAGATACAGGATGAACAATATGAAATCTTATCCTTTAATGATATTTTTCCTGGCGTGCTTGTTTCAAAGCTCTTCCACCTACGCCTGGCATTCGGTCGAAGGCGTTGTGTCCGATCTGACCGGCAAAAAACTTCCCGACGTCAAGGTTGAGCTGAGAACGACCAATCGAAGAACTATCGATACGACTTACACAAGCGATTCCGGCCATTTTTATTTTTCTAAAGTTAATGTCGGAACCTACGAACTCTACATCAATGCAGACGGTTACAGAGAATTCAGCGAAAGGGTCGATTACCTCAGCAATACCCCGCAGAATTATTATGAGGATATTTCTCTCATACCCCTGGCATCAACGTTAGGAGATGCTTCGGGCGGCAAACTGGATGAATTTTTTAATCCGCCGTCGGTTAAAATCAGGAAAAAAGCGTTAAAACTTTTCCGCAAGGCGATAACGCAAAAAGAACTGAAAAACAGGGACAAAGCAACGGAAATGTTGGAAAAAGCCATAAAGGAAGACCCTGATTTTGCCCGGGCTTACTCAGAATTGGCGGAATTGCAGTTAGAAATGGATCAACTGGATCAAGCGGAAAAGAATCTGACCAAGGCGCTTCAATTAAATGAATTTGACCCTCATCCGTTGGTTCGACGGGCCTGGCTCCAGCATGAAAAAAACATGTGGGCTGAAGCCGAAGAAACGCTTATGAAAGCCCTGAAACTGGACCCGGACCGGCCGGAAACCTTTACAGCGCTGGGCATAAACTACTTTAATCAGAAAAAATATTCAAAAGCGATTGAAAACCTGGAGAACGCCCTTTCTCTCAATCCCTTCGGCAATCACAAGGCAGTCATATATCTTGGAAGGATATTTGAGATGAGAAAAGATTACCGTTCAGCGCGCCGAACCTACAAAAATTTTATCGACAAGAATCCCACGGATGAGAATCTGGAAGAGATACAGGAACTTTTAACCGAAGTGAAAAATAAGATATAAGCTGAAACAGTCTGTAAAATCATTCAACGGACAGAATATATCGCCTTAAAAATTCTGTAATTTATACTTCTAAATTTTAACGCCCTGCAGTTCTTCTCCGATCATGACCGGACCTGAATAATATTTCGTCGCTTCTTCCAGGAAATGCGCCATTTCATTCTCGTTTTTCCTGTAAAAATGGACCAGCAACAATCTTTTCACTCCAATCGATTCGGCTAATCGGGCAGCCTGTCCGGCCGTCGAATGGTTCGTCAATGCCGCAAAATCTGATTCATCATCAAGAAAGGAAGATTCATGAATCAGAATATCCGCATCTTTTGCTGCCTGTGAAAGCAACTTACTGGGAGCGGTATCGGAAGAGTAGACCAGAGTCTTTTTTGAACCTTTGAATTTTACTCTGAAACCGAACGCCGGCATTCCATGACTTACGGGGAACGATTCGATTTTTACTCTGTCGCTTTCAGAAATCTTGGAAATTTTCCCGGGCTCATATTCTCTTATCTGATAGGGAAAATATTCGCTTTTATCGAAAAGTTGAAATACCTGGAACAAATCTTTGAGTCTGCCTGCTTCGCCCGAAGGACAACCGACAAGCAACTCATCTTCTCTTTGATGCAATCGCATATTATGAATCAAAGAGGGTAATCCGTAGAAATGATCGGGATGAAAATGAGAAATAAAAACAGTCGACAAAGAAAACCAGGGGAAATCAGCCTTTTCTGCTTTGGTCACAGGCGATCCGGCGCAATCAATCATGAAACTCTCTTCGCCGCTTGTTATTCCCAGAAAAGTGTTGTCCCTCTCTTTGTAGGATTTGGCGCCGGACGTTCCCAAAAGAAAAACTTCATCCTGGTTTGTTCTCATAACCTGATTGTCCTTTCACTCTGTGAGGAAACAGAAGCATCAAAATCTTCTCTAATTTAAATATTCGATTTTGAACTGTCAAATACTCATGGATAAGCCTTGATTTAACGCGGTCGAATGAACTTCATGCCGGATTTTTCAAGAGCGATGCCGGAGACGACGAAACGCGCCGGCGAATTCAATAAACTTCGTATTTTCACGTAATCGACCTTTGCGGGTTTTATAAATTTAAAATTACAAAAAAATGCAGCCGTGGGATTTTTTCCGCAGGGGTCTTCCTCAAACCGGCATACCACGGGATTCTTCAGGGAGTGTTCAACCTTTTCAGGAGCCCACAATCTTTCAGCCGTTTCTTTACCTGCTCTAATCAGGAATCTTTTCGGAGAATCGCCCAGGCCGTGAATTTCAATTTCGGCCGCAGGCTCATCCTGTTTCACGTTTTCGGCATGTTCAAGCCAAGTGACGAATTCAACAGCGCTGTAAAGTTCGTTCGAGTCTACGGCAACAGTGAGCCATCCGTCCGAATCGACAGGAATGAATTCCTGGTTATCCATCAACTCCGCCTCCGCCAACAGTCTGTCCCTTTCGTACTGCGGCTCCTTTCTGACGTATCGCACTTCTGAATTGAAAACCAGTTCACCTCGCTGTCCACTGTAAGGTCCATTTTTATTGATATGAATCTCGTGAAGCGGTTTAGTCTTGAAATCACTCGTTAAAATAATTGCGTCAAGCTTCCGTATATCCGCAGCGCAATGATAAAGCCAGATATCAATGGATAGAGCCAACAGGACTGACAAAGCAAGAACATGATTTTTTCTTTTCCGGTCAAATCGCCCCGTTCGTCTGCAGGCGCTTCCCGCAGCCAGAAAGGTTAATCCGAGCAATACGACGATCCCTGCGATCAAAAGCGCCGTTTTTATCAAAAAGCATTTCGCGCTTGAGGAAAAAATTGAAATAAACAAACTGGATGATACAAGTTCAATCAATAATCCCGGCGCCTGGGTGAATTGTCTCGCCGGCCAGACCCAGGCAGGCATTCCAAAATAAGGAGCGCCGTATTCCGATAAAAAATATTGCGCCATCAGAAGAAAATTCCACGGAATGAGAGCCGCGCTTATGAATAAAAGCATACGCCTGAGCAACCGGGCGCGGCGCAAACTCCACAGGACGGCGGCAAATCCTCCGGCAAAAGCAGGCAGACATTCGCTGAATCTTCTCATGCCGTATCCCACGCCGGCCCAGTCATGCATAATAGAGTTCATGTATAAATATGAAAGAAACAGTCCTGTTAATCCCCAGCCGGTTCTTTTATCGTGATGCCTTATGATCAGAGGTAACCCGCATGCCGCAATCAACAGTATGGGGTTAACCGTGAATAACCCTTTTAATCCGTTGAAAAGAATCAGAAACGGATGAGGATTTAACCAGTGAAGTCCCTGACGGCCCAAAGGATTCGCTATCCATTCGCCGAAAATGGTTCTGAAGGTCATGAACTGGGGGGAGGCTGCAAGCAGACAAAATACTGCGCCGGTAATGCCGCATTTTACTCGATGAACAGCTTTTTCCCTCTCTCCGTCTAAGATTTCTCTTGCTATGGCAATTATGAAATCAACCAATGGAATCAACAGAACAACAGCGCTTTGCAACCTCGTGACGATCATTAGACCGGAAACCGCTCCCAGGAGCGAATAGTTTATTAAATCCGGCTCTTCCCGGAACTTGTCTCTCATCCATATCCTGAAAAACAGAACAGTGCATAACAGACTCAAACAATGGGGAAACGCTGGAGTGATGAAAACAATCGCCGGGACCATGGAGCCGAGGAAAACTAGACCTACGGATGCTGTTCGCTCCTTTTCCGAAGCAATCTTTACAAGCATTCCGGGCAGCAGGATAATCGCCAGAAAACAATATATTACAGATGAAAAACAGGCCGAAAACCGGTAAATGACCCCGTAACCGTCAGACAAGGGAACGCCTGTCATACGGCTCTTTAATGAATCGGCGAAACGCACCGCAATATAAAAAGGCGCCCAGCTCATGGCCGGTCCGACGGAAAATGCATTGACTTCATACCCCTGGACGGCTTCTGTGCCAGGCCTCGGTTTCCATATCACCGGGATATAACGATAAGTGTGATGCTCGCGCTCATTCCAGAAATTTAAATCGCCGTCGCATACACCAGAACGCAGATACTCATAATAGTACGCCCCGTCTGAATTGAGCCTCGGTGCAAATAACAAAAGCAACGGAACCGTAAAAATTAAAAATAATGCAAACGCGGAACTTTTGGACAACAGCCTGTCCGATCTGATGGATTTGCTTTCGTCGCTCTCTGTCAATGAAATTTCCTCCATCCGCCGGAATATTATAAAGAATTATACTTTTCGTCCATATAATTCCGAAAAGTGATGCAGAAATCGAAACTGACGATAAATGTATTTTTTTTTGAACTTTTTCACGAATAATATGTTCAAAAGGAAAAGCGGCTTTTGACATTTTAAGCCGCTTGACTTATACTTTTTATAGTATGCTCGGAAAGGAGTGATAAAATGAAAAATAAAATCAATCTTTTGATCGTTTTAATAAGCCTTGTGGTGATTTCAACCGCAACCGCTGCAGACAAAATATCCGTTCTGCACATCAGTGCATTCGGGTCAGGCGAATTGCAGTATATCATCGACAAGGCAAAGACCAAGGACCTTTTTCAGGTAGATGAAGTCTTATTGGACGACGGATTGCCGGAGAACTGGTTTTCTTACGACGTATTGGTTTTCGGACTGTCCGACTGCTATGAAACGTCCGTCGGCAAGGAAGCGCCCGACATCCCGGAATTGAAGCTCTATGTGCAGTCCGGGGGCGGCATAGTGTGGACTCATGACACGCTGGAATATGGCCGCAGTTGGGGAAACGACGTGGAAATACCTGCTGGAGTGGCGGAGAAGAAAGCGGAAAGAATCGGCATGCATAACGGCAAAATCCGCATAGCCAAAGACCATGAAATTCTTTACAACGTGTTCGATATGGGCCTGCCCGGAGATGTCCTTCAGACAACTCAGTTCAAAGGAGGCTATTCTCATTCCGGACAGGGGGTAGTCACCACCGCCGATATAATCATCGAACATAAAGAGAATCCCGCTCCGAATAATTTTTATCTGACAGTCAACAAATACGGAAGCGGTCGAGTGGTCGTGAATGAAATCGGTCATTCGGTCATAGGTTCCGGCGGCGCTTTCAATCCGGAAATCAACGACGTCGAATGCAAACTGCTGGTCAACTCCATCTGGTGGGCCGGTCATGGAAAAACAGGCAATTCGATTTTTATTCCCCGTGAACCTTATACTCTGGTTCCTGATGAAACAAAAATCATCCCTGTAAAAGGCAGGGCGGTAAGCTGGAAGAGTCTCAATCCCAAGATAGCGACAGTCGACAATTACGGGCGCGTCAGAGCCAGAAAAACCGGGTTCGCCACCATAGTGGTCACCGACGAAAATGGTACGCAAGATTCGATTTCGGTCTTCGTCAATAAAAAAAGATTAAATCCGTTAAATCGAACTTTCGGCGCATTAAAACTGCCTGTCAAGGCTGCTAAACACTGAATCAGTATATAATATAAGCAAAAGACAAAAACGCATTCCCGATCGGGAATGCGTTTTTATTTTTATAGAACGTAAAATTCTCCGCAACGAAAAACGAGACAGGCATCTCAGAACTCCTGTCACGTGGAGCTGCACATAACGAGAAATCAGAAATATATCCCTCTTCTCCTTTTGCGGACAGACGTGATCTTGCGGATAATAATTCTACGGAAATAGTATAATCATCATTTTCAGATGCCGGATTTGCTTTTTTCCCGGAAAGTTTATTATAAAAAAATGAGAACCTTTTTCTGGGCAGGAGGCAGCATTTGAAATCATTTATTTTTTGTTTTTTTATTTTGTTGTTTTACTTTTCATTCATTTCGGAGGCTGCTGTAATACGAGTTCCTGCTGATCAACCCACTATTCAGGCCGGCATTGATGCAGCCTCTGACGGAGATACGGTTCTTCTATCGGATGGGACTTTTTCGGGAGAAGGCAACCGGCGGTTAAGATATTTCGGAAAAGCAATTACTGTGGAATCCGATAACAGCGCTGAAAACTGCGTGATCGATTGCGAATTTTCTTCTTTCGGCTTCAGATTCGATAACGGAGAGACAGCCGGCGCCGTATTGAAAAACCTTACGATTCGTAACGGTAAGACTTCTTCAGGAGGAGGCATAGGCTGCTACGAATCTTCACCGATCATTACAGGCTGCATATTCGAAAACTGCGAAGCAGATCAGGGCGGCGGCATAAACTTTTATGGAGATTGCTCACCCATGATAAAGCGATGCACATTTAAAAATAATAAAGCGCGCTGGGGCGGTGCAATCTGTTGCGATTATCGATCCTCCCCCGTTATAGGAGGCAGTGCGGGTGAAGGAAATCGATTTGAGGGAAATTTTGCTCCGAATGGGGCGGATATAGCTTCCTTGTTTATTCCCGATGAAATGATAGTTACTTCCTACAACTCTTTCGAGGGTTATTGTTATTCGGATTATTATGTTTCGCCTCAGAGCGCTTTTCGTTTAACTGGGAGCGACAACGAGCTTGAACCCATCCTGCAGGACGTCTATGTTTCGCCTGCAGGCGACGATGATGCATGCGGAACCGACCCCGGTCATCCTTTCAGAACAATTCAGCATGCCTTGAGCAGAA
The DNA here is from genome assembly GCA_964619725.1 of uncultured bacterium. Classification (GTDB taxonomy): domain Bacteria; phylum CSSED10-310; class CAZUFC01; order CAZUFC01; family CAZUFC01; genus CAZUFC01. Next base: position 64,907 of record CAZUFC010000011.1, read on the forward strand.
TCAAATCAACCGTTTCGAATCCGATCACCGTTCATCTCACGGCTGGACACTATGCTCCCTCAGTCACTGGCGAAAAATTTCCACTACCTTTGATGCCCTATATCTCTTTGCGGGGAGAAACCGCTTCATCAACAATACTCGACGCAGAACAGACTTCCAACGTGCTTTCCGCCTTCTGCGATTATGATGTCGTGATAAACGACATCAGCATAACCGGAGGCAAGAGGAATTACGGCGGGGGTCTGTTTTGCGTTTATTCTTCGCCGGTTTTTACGCGATGCGTTTTTTCGGGAAACCGGTCGAACTGGGAAGGAGCCGCAATTTTTTCCGATTCGGAAGCGTCGTTGTTTTTTTCCCAATGTTTATTCACAGGCAACTCGAGCGATTATTCAACCTTAGATGCCTACAATTATTCATCGTTGAATTTTTCGCATTGCAGGATAATTGATAACGATGCTCCCGGCATTAAAATGTTTAACAATTCCTCCCTAACGCTTCTCGATACGATCATATCCGAAAATTATTCTCCGGGCGTCGTCGTTTATTACCAAAGCGAACTCTACGCTGAAAAATGCACGATATCCGGGAACAGCCCCAATCCAGGTTATAAATCCCCTTTTGTAAGCGGAGCAGAACATGACGGCGGAGGAATAGGCTGCGAACTGGAAAGTTATTGTGAAATAAGGGCCTGCACTATTGAAAATAATTCTGCCTGGTATGGAGGGGGAATTTCCTGCGGCGGCTCATCCTGTCTTATACGCAATACGACATTGAAAGCGAACAGGGCAGTTAAGGGAGGAGGTATAATCCTTTCCGGAAACGATGATTCGGAAATAACATATTGCAGTATTATTGAAAATGAGTCGGAAGAAGAGGGCGGGGGTATTTTTTGCGGTTCAGACTCTCCCGTCATAGCGCATTGCGATTTTTCCGGCAATACGGCCGAAGTTGGAGGCGGCGGAATTTTTCTGTGGAGTCAATGTTATCCGAAGGTTTTCAACTGCATTGTCAACGATAATTACGCTCATGTGGGGGGTGGAATATGTGGCTCGGATTCGCACCTCCAGATAACAAACTGTACGATTAACGGCAATGAATCGGATGCGGCTGCCGGAGCAGTATTCTACGACTGCAGCGTTGAAATATTAAACAGTATAATATGGGAAAACTCGCCGGTGCAGTTGTTTAAATCCGGCGGGACGTTAAGCGTAACTCATTCGGATATTCAAGGGGGATATCCGGGAAACGGCAACCTGGAAACGCAACCGATCTTCGTAACCGGTCCTTATGGAGGGTATTATCTGAGTCATACTCTATCCGGTCAGACGTACGACAGTCCGTGCATAGATTCCGGTGCGGACCCGTCTTCAGAAACATGTTGCGAAACGTCAGAGCAGACGTTGTGTCTGAGCGCCCTGACTACCAGGTCTGATGAACTGCCTGACGATTCGACGGCGGACATCGGTTTTCATTATTGCCCCTCATCCCTGATGACCGTGACACCGATCCCTTCAGCAACCCCGACCTTTCTGCCGACGGGTAATCCCACTCCTGAATTTACTCCTACGGCATTCCCGCCTGAATCGGGGGTAAGGCTGTTCATGCCGTCACATTATTTTTCTCCCGGCGATGAATGTCGGCTGGAAGCGTTCCTCTATAACAGTTCTGAACCCATGTCTGACGTTCCCCTGTTCGTGCTGCTGGATATCAGCGGAGAATACTGGTATTGGGACGAATGGACACAGGATATCGATTTCAATTTCATAACGCTTCCTTCCGGAAGGACAACCCTGATCCTCATCAACTCCTTTATCTGGCCGGATACCGGCTCGGTCTTCATGGAGAACCTCATGTTCTGGGGCGCTATGCTGGATCAAACCGGCAGCCGCATACTCGGCGGCACGGAAGGACTTGGTTGCTGGACATTCGGTTTCGGACCCGGATAATCCTTTTTGAGACGCCATACCCTTCTCATAGAAGAAAAAGGTGAATCGTAACGCCCTATTCGAAACAGATTGGCTCACATCTTTTTGTTTCTTATTTTATCCGCATTATCCAGACCACCTCATAGAAACTCGGTCTGTTTTCGTGTGCTTGATTTCCTCCCGTTGCATTGGTGGAGCATGTATATTGAACGCCTTGCGATTTATTCGCGTCACCGATTTTATAATCTCCCGGCCCGTAATTGTGTCCATAATCTACGTATACCGAATGACTGTGTGAGGGCATTTCATTAACCGTTAACGTCACACTGTCTGCTCCTCCCGTCCCTCCTGATGCGATGCTACCACGTAAAAATCTCGCCGTTCCCCCATCGGCGCCGTTGAGATTAGGGATCGTCTGTCCATCATAAGGACTATTCTGATCGCTCAAAACTTGTCCGTTGCATTCCACCCATCCGTCCGGCAATCCAGGCGTATTCTGATAACTCTTCAGCCAGGGCATGACCGTTCCGATCGGAGGTGAGATGCCTGACGTCGCCGTGGTTTGAACCGTTCCGTCCGGAAATTTAAATCCGCCAGTTTCCGATTGAATGACGCCATGGACGGAAAGTTTTTCCGTAAAAACGCTCGTGCCGATACTGACATTCGTTGAAGCCTTATCATAATATATTTCCGATCCATCTGCGGTCCCGTTGTCATTAAAAATGACCTGCTTGTTGAAACCTCCTACGGGACCGGTCGGACCTGTAGCTCCAACAGGTCCCATGTCTCCCTGGGGGCCGGTCGGACCTGTTTCTCCCTGAGAACCCAAAGGCCCTGTCGGACCTATCTCTCCCTCCGGACCTGTCGCTCCCGCTGGTCCTGCTTCTCCTTGAACTCCCGGCGGTCCACTCGGACCAG
>CAZUFC010000011.1:67849-89436 GCA_964619725.1 uncultured bacterium
GTCGCTCCCGCTGGTCCTGCTTCTCCTTGAACTCCCGGCGGTCCACTCGGACCAGAATGACCCTGTGGACCCGTCGCTCCGATTGGACCAGTATCACCTCGAGGTCCGGTAGGGCCTAACAATCCGTCGGGCTCCCCTAACCACTCTCCCCATTCATTAATAACTTTTCCATAACCTGAAATAAATACGTTTCTCGGGTGAATTTCCTGGTCGACGACATCCTCAGCGTTGTAGGACTGTCCCACACTGGTCAGCATCTGTCTGGGATCAGTCGTTTCTCCGTTCACTTCAATTTCCAGCCACAAAATACCGGAAAAATCCAAATTCAGCGGCTCTGATGAACCTAATTTGACATTGAAAACACCATCATACACAAAAACATCGGTTTGCGTCTCTTGCCAGACCGATTCACCGCCGCTTTCGACATTGAATATCCTGAATCCGAAATCTACTGATCCATTTATCGGGGCGCCCTCGGTGTCGGTTAAAAAACCCTGATAATTTATTTGATGTGGTATTCCTGAATAAACTATTGAAAAACAGCACACTTGAAGCATTACAATAAAAAATATACTCTTGCTTTTCATCAAAATTCTCCCCCTTCAAAATGACAATTCATGGCAAATCAGTCCATTTACGAAAATATCCAGCGTAAAATCGGTCTTCTTTAACCTACATTTTCATGACATTTAAACTGCCTCCTGGTTGGTTTTTAAAATATTAGATTTTTCGGAGAGAGAGGGTTTACAATTATTAATATACGTTCTGTTTTGAAAAAGTCAAAATTTTACATCCCATGTCATTAGCTGATAAAAAATTGCATAATGTGTAACGAAAATCCAACAATCGATCAAAAAATTTCAAGGAAAAAAGTCGCCCCGCTCGCAGGTCAGTTGATTAATCGAATATGGATACGATTCCAAACCATACGATGCATCATCGTAAATCATCATTAGCGGCTGTACATAAACTCAATTCCCGATTCAAATTTCGATGCTGGACAAGCGCTGCAGTTTCTGATCCACAAACGAAAAAACTTTTCTCAAGGTAAGGAAGGCAAGGATTTGCGAAGGAAGCGCAACCTGTCCCGCCGGAGCCTTGGCGTAAGCGGATTGCACATAGGTTGACTGAACAAATCCGCAGCCTAACGCAGCATTGAGGAAAATTGGCCGTTTGTGGACAGAAAATCATTAACATCATAACTTACTTATGAATCTCGATTTATCAGTGCTCTTCCACCGAACGCGGAAAGGCTAAAATGTGCAAAATTTTCATGCTAGAACACAGTATAAAAAATCAATCGATTCAATATGTTAGGATGCCCATGCAAGAGTTCTGAAATTCATTAGAATAAATACGAGACTCCTGTCCTAAAATATAAAATTAAATCTTTATAAATTCACTATTTGACAAAAAAATATTAACTCTTATAACGGATAAGGCGACCTTTTTCGTTTCTCGCTAGACTCAGAAAGGAAGAAAAACAAATTATGGCATTTATAAAAAAATTTTTTACTTTTTCCTGTTTCAGCCTTTTTCTCGTATTGCTATCCTCTTTTTCGCCAGTGGATGGTGCGATACGACGAGTGCCCACGGAATATTCCACCATTCAAGCGGCCATCGATGCTGCAGGAACGGGCGACATTATTCTTGCGGCGGACGGAACGTATACGGGACCGGGCAACAAAAACATCGATTTCGGCGGCAAATCGATCACGGTTCAATCAGAAAACGGTCCGGAAGCATGCATCATTGATTGCGAAAACAACGGTCGCGGTTTCTATTTTCAAAATGGCGAGAGTCTGGATTCAATCCTGGACGGCTTTACAATAAAAAACGCGTATTATGAGAGCGCCGGCGGCGGAATATATTGCCGTTACTCATCTCCGACCATCATCAATTGCATTATGACGGCGGGTTGGGCCTGGGAAGGCGGCGGGATGTATTTTTACGTTTCCGACGCAGCCGTTCATAACTGCATTATTCACGACAACCTGCTCACTGGCGGAAAAGGCGGAGGAATAAGATGCAATTATGCGTCACCCACGATCAGCGAGTGCATAATCGTCGACAATTCAGCATCGCACGGCGCCGGCATATCCATGGACCGTTGTGATTCAATTATTTTAGACTGCTACCTGAACAACGACGGCGTCTTTGGAGGCGGTATTCATGCCGATCAGTATTCCAATCCTCTTATCGTAGGTTGCGAAATAACGGAAAACGCCGGAGGCGGGATTTACTGCGACGATTTCGCATGTCCGGAGATAATTAACTGCGTCATCACTCAGAATTATCGGTCAAGAGGTTCAGGGATATATTGCGAATTCTTTTCCAATGCTGTTATCCAAAATTGTCTTATCACCAATAATACGAGCTCTGAAAACGGCGGAGGAATCTATATTTACAATGCCACGCCTGTAATTTACAGCACAACGATCGCCTATAACGCGGCGAGCGACGGAGGAGGCATTCACTGCTTGTTCAATTCGCATCCGGAAGTAACGGATTGCATCATCTGGGGAAACACGCCGAACGGCACGAACAATTCTGACCCCGTGGTCAATTATTCCATTACTCAGAGATATCACTCCGGTACGGGAAATATTAATTCGTCGCCATTGTTCGTCCCCGGACCATACAGCAATTATTATTTAAGCCAGGTCGCTGCAGGGCAAACATCCGACAGCCCGGCCGTCGATTCGGGAAGCGATGATGCTTCGCTGGTCTGCTTCACTTCGAGCGCCGGGACGTTTTGTATGGACGAACTGTCGACACGGACGGATGAATTGCCCGACACAGGTCAAGTCGATATGGGATATCACCACCCGGCTGTCATAGCCACGCCGACTGAAATTCCCTCTTCCACGCCGACGGGTACCCCGCCGACAGAAACGACCACCCCGACATACACTTCAACGCATACTCCTTCGCCGACAGCCACCGTACCCACGGACACGGCAACCCCGTCGCCCACAAAAACCTCTTCGCCCACTCCTACCAATACAGCCCCTACCGACACCGCCACACCCACCGCCACATCAACTCCGTTTACTCCATTGCCTTCCGGAACCCCCACTAATACACCTTCTTCCACTCCTACAGAACTTTTCACCCTCTTCCCGCTCCACACCAATACACCCACAGCATCACCGACCTTCTCCCCTACAAATTTACCCACCATTCATCCGTTAAATACGTTTACTCCCACACAAACTCCATCAGCCACATTCTCCCCCACGCCTCCCGGCACCATTCATCCCTTTTATACGTCGACTTTCACTCAATCCCCGACCCCGACATACACAGCCACTCTGACGGCAACATTGACGCCGACAGAAAGTCACACGGCATCGCCCACCATGACTCCAACCAATTCGCTGACCCCTTCCCCAACCGCTTCGCCGACGTTTTCACCGACACTGACTCCATCCTCCTCCCCTTCCCCTGTCGAAACCGCCTCCCCGACTGCTACGCCCTCCATTCCGCCTGTTCCGACTTTGCAAACGCCTTCGATTTTCCTGATCGTGTTGCTGCTGAGTCTGCTGATCGGCCTGAGTTTACATAGGTCCCGCCGCCTGGTGCGATTCTGACGCATGACATTGATCTCAATTTCTTTTTTGAGTTAATAACTGTTTTACCGGATTCACCGAAAAATCTTTTTTTTCCTGAAAATATCAAACATCCCGCTCAATATGCCGGCATCCATTACAATCACATCCCAGACCGTCAAGAAAATGAGAGGGAAGCATTCGAGATAACTTCTGTGCTCAAGAAAGAAGAACCAGAAGGGAGTATAAAGCAGAGCGAAGAGCAGAAAAGAGAGTGTGCCGAGGAGCGACGACAGGGAGGAAAAAGGCGCTGCCGAAGCAAACAGGAAGGCCAGCGGCAGAATGATAAGGCTTATCATCTGCGAGAGGGGATGATGAGATTTATTTTCTGCTGATTTGGCGCAATCTTTGATGAAATCGCTGGAATGGCCTGAGAAGAGTGCGTTTGTTTGATTTCTGGTCATTCTGAATTTTCTTTTAGAAAAAGATTTCAAATTGTATCGTGCAGCATGCTCCACGAGGAGACTCTTGTTCAATCTGATTTTTCTCCCGTGACTCGCCAGTCGATAACCCAGCTCTTCATCTTCGACGGTGGGTTCCCTGATGTTTTCTCTGAATCCCCCAATTTCTTCAAAATGGCTTTTCATAACGGCAAAGCAGTATGTGGCGGCAATGCCAACGAAATCATGATTTATATGCATAAAAGTATAATGATAATAGTCGTTCTGATAAGCCGATATAAGGTCCCAATTTTTTTCGGACAATTTGTAGATACCCTGAACGCCTGAAATTTCGGGATGTTCTTCGAAGGAGGAGGCGATTTTCTGAAGGGTTCGTTCAGTAATGACGACGTCGCCGTCGATGAATAGTATTATTTCGCCTTGAGCTGCTGAAACGCCTCTGTTTCGGGCTACGGCGGGTCCGCTTCTTTTTTCCAGATTGATCAGCGTTGCCGGAAATTCCGCCGCTATATCAGCCGAACGGTCCGTAGAACAGTCATTCACGACAATGCACTCAAAAGGCTCGTAATGCGACTCGAAGACTGCGTTAAGACACACTTTTAAAGATTCTTCATCATTAAAAACCGGTATGACGACTGAAATGCGAGGATTTTTCATCATTTTTTTTCTAACCCGTAGGGAAAGGGAACAGGTTTCGCCGGATGATTATACTTTAATTTACTGTAATGGCAACAAACCGCGAAGTTTTTTTTCGACTTTTTGACATGAGGGCTTATTATCATTAATATAATGGTTACCAGGGACTGGCCCCAGAGTCCTTGAATTCGCCGGGGTCTCGATAAACCTTTTTAAAATAAAATAAACGGTCGAGGAAGATACATTCATGAAGCCGAAAAAACATCTTTTGTTTATTGACGATAAACCGAAAGTAGCAGACGCTTTTTTGCGAATAATGGAATTCAACAGGCATTTGTGGGAAATTGAAACTGCGGTGAGCGGGGAGGCGGCGCTGGGAAGACTGGCTAAAGACCCTTTCGACGTCATCGTCATAGATATGGGAATGACGAACACAGATGCCCGGAAGCTGATGAACGAAATAAAAAGTTCTTATCCCTGGATAATTCGGATAAGCCTGTTCGTAGGACCGACGAAAGACAAGCTGATTTCGCCGACCGGCCTGATACAGCTTTCGTTGAGCAAGCCTGATGACGTCCAGCATTTAAAAAGTACCCTGGCGCGCGCTTACAATCTCAGCAATATTTTATCGAATACAAAGCTTCGTTCCGTGGTATCGAGCCTGGAGACATTGCCCGGACGGCCATCGCTCTATAATGAACTGACCAGGGAGCTGCAGTCGTTATATCCGTCTGCAAAAGAAGTCGGAAGAATCATTGAGCAGGACATGGCCATGAGCTCCAAGATACTGCGAATAGTGAATTCAGCGATGTTTTCACTCCCCAATCAGATATCCAGTCCCACCCACGCCGTAAATTTACTGGGTCTGAATACGATAAAAATGCTGGTTTTATCGAATCAGCTTTTTTCGCAATTCAACGTAAAAAATGCCGCTGAATTCGGGCTGTCCGGTATCTGGAATCACAGTCTGACGGTGGCTTCTAATGCGAAAAAAATAGCGTTAACGGCCGGGAAGGATCAAAAAATTGCCGAAGATGCTTCCATCGCAGGCTTGCTTCACGATATCGGGAAACTTATTTATGCTTCGAATCTTCCCGAGGATTATAAAAAAGTGCAGGAATTAAAACAGACGGAAAACATGAATGAACCCGAAGCGGAATATTCGATATTCGGAGCGAATCATGCCCATCTAGGCGCTTACCTTCTGGGATTATGGGGGCTGCCTGATGCGGTGATCGACGCCATAGCTTTCCATCATGAACCCGCTTCCTTATCCGTCAGTTCGTTCAACGCGTTGACGGCCGTTCATATCGCCAACGGCTTCGCCAAGTCCCATGACCTGGATGATGAAACTTTTCAGGACCATCTGTTCGATGAACTAAATAAAGAATATTTCGACAAATTAGGCTACGATGATCAATCCCTGCACAATTGGAGGAAAGCCGTCGTATCAGAAAATAATCAGCAGGAAATACGCTCCATTTAAAAATATCCTCCGCATAAAATCGACAATCAGCAAAAAGATATTTTTGAGTCTCCGGTTCGTCAGCGTGCCGCTCCTTTCCAGTTTCTGACCACGGACGGCGAACTTTCCGTGACTCTCCGTCAGGCTGCGGACTTGTTCGGTCAACAAATAACCAATCCTCTTACGCCAAGGCTTCAGCGGGACTGGTTACGGCTCCTTCGCAAATCCTTGCCTTGCTTGTCTCTAAATCAATTCTTCCCTTCATCGATCAGAAGCCTGCAGAGCCTTTTTCCCCCAGCGTTTGATAACTTTTTCGTCAATTCGCGCTTGAAAACCTGAGATAAAAAGTTATAAAGATATGATGATTCAACTGTCGAACTGTCGTGGGAGGAAAGGAAGTTAATGAGAGCAATGGAAACGATGTTGGTTGTACCTACTTTTAATGAGAAGGAAAACATTGAAGCGCTTCTGGATGAGATTCTTAATTTAAAGAAAAAATGTCATATAGCGGTTGTGGACGACGAGTCGCCGGACGGCACCGGACAAATCGTCGATCAATATGCACGGAAATATCAGGAAATTCATCCGCTCCACAGAAAAGGAAAAAGGGGCCGGGGCTTAGCCGGCATCGCAGGTTTTTGCTATGCACTCGATAAGGGAGCTGAAAAAATAATCGAAATGGATGCCGACTTTTCTCATCACCCCCGGTATATTCCACAAATAATTGAAGCTTTGGATGATTATCCCGTTGTTTTCGGCTCACGTTTCGTCAAAGGAGGACGCGACGCCAGGCCGGGAGCATTTCGCAGGGCAGTCAGCCGCGCCGCCAATGCGTATACGAGGATAGTATTGGGTACGAACGTCCGGGATTGCACTTCAGGATACAGGGGATACCGGGCTGAGACGCTTGAATCCATCAAAGTCAGAAACATTTCCACCTGGGGTCCGGGGGTTTTGAGCGACGTCCTGTACCGGTTGATTCTTAAGGGATATGAAATTAAAGAAATTCCCATCATATTCGAGGACAGAACGAAAGGCGAGTCGACTCTCACGACGAAAATACTGCTGGAAGGTTTATATAACGTCTTAAAAGTTAAATTGTCTGTAAATGAATCGGATATCAAATGAAAAGAATATATTACGGAGTACGGCAATGAAAAACGGACTGATCTGTTTTGATGTCGACGGTACCTTGATAGACGGGACCGTCTATATTTGGAAAACACTCCATGAATACTTCCGGACGGATGTATCTGAGCGGCAAAAGGCATTCAGAGACTATTTCGACGGAATAATCTCTTATCGCCAATGGGCTGAACACGATATAAAGCTTCTTAAATCAAAAAACGCTGATAAAAAAAGCATTGCTAAAGCTTTCGCCTGCCTGGCGCTCATTCCCGGCGTGGAAGAAACCCTCAGATATTTGAAAAAAAGAGACCATCGCCTGGTCATTATATCCGGGTCCGTCGATCTTGCTTTGGAAACAGCGTTTCCTCAATATTCCCGCTATTTCGATGCCGTTTTTCTAAATCGTTTGCTTTTCGATTCGTCAGACGCGCTTGTCGGCGTTCAGACCACGCCCTATGATCTGGCCGCAAAAGCCGACGGATTGGTGAACATGGCGGCAAAATTCAATATCCCGCTCCAAAGGACCGTATTCATCGGCGACAATGAAAACGACCTGTCCGCAGCCGAAACTGCAGGATTGTCCATCGCCTTCAATTGCAAAAGCCAAAAACTCGAAAAAATAAGCCGGCATGTGATTGCCGAAAAAAATTTAAAAAAAATTATTCCCCTCATCGATCAATGGTTCGCCCGGACCGAATAACAGGTTTCTGTTCATAAACGGCTCATTTTCCCTGTTGCTGCATAGTCACTCAGACGCAGAAGCAATACGCATCCTTTGCAAATCTTTGCCTTCATGACCTTAAGACAAAATCATCCGTTTATGGATTGGAATCTCGCCCCCCATCTCCTGGAGTATTTTTTCCTTGGAATGAGTTCATGGACAGGCGCTGAACGGCAGAATTCTTTCAGAAAAATCCAAATCCTTCTTGACAACGGCATTCAGATTCATTAATAGAAAGGAGCAAACAAAAAATATTTTTTCACGGAGGTCATGGAGATGAAAAAAAGTTTTATATGGTGCGTCGTTCTCTTTTCTTTCATTGTCTGGTCGGCAATTCAGTTCGCTCCGGAGGCACGCTGCTATGTGGACGGGAGCGAAATAACGGATACGTGGAATCCATCGACCACGGGCTACGCCTGTCGCCGTATACTGGTCAAGGACAGTTCAGGAAGTCTTTATGCTGTGTTGAACATAGCCGTCAATCAAGATAACAACGAGCCTTATTACGTCAGCGTGATGAAATCCGACGACGGCGGGGCGACCTGGGTCTTACTGCCCGATCCGGGAATTACTCCTGTCGACACCAATAAAGGAGTCGGAATAGCGGTAGATTCTTCAGATAATATTCATCTGATTTATCATCTTTGGGAAACCAGTAAAACAGGTCATTTCTATCATAAAGAATTCAACGGCTCTTCCTGGACCGGAGCGGTGCAGGTATCGGAAGTAATGGAGGACGGCGGAAGGAACCCGACCATAGCGGTTGACGGTTCGGACAACCTTCATGTTTTGTGGCAACGTGAAACCTTAGGCGACACTTTTTATTGCAACCGGATAGGCGGCGTATGGTCTTCCGTGGAATCGATCGGAGCGTTGGGACCGCAGACGGCCCTGGCCATTGATTATAATAATGATGTGCATGTAGTGGGCGGGTATTTTATGAGCGCAGGTCTGAAGTATAAAAAACGGACCGGCGGAACCTGGGGTTCCATGGAAACAATAGATTCAACCGGTTCGCCCCGTCATGCATCTATAGCGATAGACTCTCTCAACCGACCTCATGTAGCTTGGACGGGCGACGGATACAGTCTGCCCTGGCGGATTTATTACAGCATAAGGGAAAGCGGAGGCTGGACCTCGCGCATGCAGATATCTGAAACGGACTTGGATTATCACGAATCTCCGATTGGCCTGGACGTAAGCGACAACGTATACATTATTTACCAGAAGGTAGTCAATCCTTCTTCAGGTGAAGTTCAACTTTGTTACCGGAAAAAGGTCGGCGGGAGCTGGACGCCTGAAACGCCCATTACGGCGTTGTCGGACAAGGCATTTGCGCCTTCGATAAGATGGTCCTCCTTTCCGGCTTTCAACAGGATCAGCGACGTGGATGATGTCGACTTTATCTGGACGGAACGAGGCGAAGGTTCAGCGCCCTATCCTTACCCCGCCATGTATTATGCGGGCCTGGATATAACTCCGGTCGACACCCCGACCCCGGGTCCTTCGTTCACGCCCAGCCCTTCTCCCACGCCGTCCGGCTCTCCCTATTTCATCGAAGTTACTTCCCAGGCCGGATTAATTTCCCAGTCGGCCTTTCGCCTGTCCATCGGAGACATTAACGGGGATAATTATCCCGACCTTCTTTTGCACGAACCGATCAACGAGGCGTCAAGCGATCCAGCGGACGTGCTGAATCATCAGTTCATCTATTTGAACGTTCCGGGAGATACGCCGGGAACCAGGGAGTTCGTAGATTTTACGGAAGAATCGGGCATAAGGGAAAACCGTCAGGGCACGCCGGAAGGTCGTCATTCATCACTAGGAGCTTTCGCAGACGTAGACAATGACGGCGATCTGGACCTTTTTCTGGGTCTCTATTATCATCGACTGGAAAACTACACCGACTGGGGCGATCGCAATGACCTGTTCCTCAACGACGGCGCCGGTCATTTCACGATGGCCCCTGATACCACATTCCACGATGCCGGGCTTCTGAATACGTCAGGCGCAACCTTCGTGGACTATGACCTGGACGGAAACATCGACATTTTCGTTGGCAACTGGTTTCTGGATTACGCCGGCAGCGTTTATTCCATGGACCGTTTGTATAAAGGAAACGGCGACGGCACGTTCACCGAAGTCACCGCAGCGGCCGGCATGAATCTCTCCCAACCCTCCTACGGAGTTTCCATGGCGGATTACAACTGCGACGGATATCCCGACCTCTTCGCCTCAAATTATTGCCGCGGCCCCGGATTCCACTGGCACAACAACGGAGACGGCACATTCACCGAAGTCGGAAACGCAACCAATTTCAGGGCATTCACCCGATGCTCCTGGGGATGCATGCCCCGTGATTTCGACAACGACAGGGATTTCGACCTGTTCGAAGTCTATGTGCATGGATACAACACCGGCTACAGCTCAAGAATCATGGTCAACAACGATAATGTCTTCACCTGGGAAGGCCGGCCGGAAGGAAGAATAAACGGACGACCGGATGAGGACTCTTACGATCACAACGGCGATCATTACGGAAGCTGGCTGGATGCCGACAACGACGGTCTGGCCGATTTCGCCATTACAGAATCCGGTTACAGCAACGACCAGATGTATTTCTTCAGACAGCTTCCCGACAATACCCTGCATGCTTGCACCGAAGCAGCAGGCCTTCACGTCGTCAATACCGGCCCGCCGCCTCATAACGCTTCCCCCTTGGATTACGATCTCGACGGAGATGAAGATATCCTCATCGGTTACGCCTCCTTCGATCACGTTAGGATGATGGAAAACGTCGTGGGAACTGATAATAACTGGCTGCAGGTCAAACTCGTCGGCCAGGGCATTCCCGGCAAAAGCAATAAATCAGCCATCGGCGCACGAGTGGAACTTAACGCCGGCGGCGTCGAATACATGCAACAGGTTGATGCCGGAAACGGGCATTTCTCGCCACAGGTTCCCCTTATCCTCACTTTCGGACTCGGCGACGCAATCCTGGTCGACTCCATCACCGTTCACTGGCCAAACTCTTCACATGACACGCAAACATTGACCAATCTCGCCGTTAATCAACTCATCACAATTCATGAAGGCGCCGAACCGCCTCCCGTACCCGCCGTGGACTTCCGCGGCGCTCTCCTGCTCATACTGCTTGCATCTGTGGCTCTTACGGGATACTCGCTTAATAAACTCAGGTAATTCAATAAACCGGCGATGATTTTTCACGCCGCTCAGCTTATGACGGATTCTGTCCTTGATGCCTGCCCTTTACTTCAATTTCTGCTCAAAGGCTCAAGGATGGAATCCGGTTCATTATCTGAACTGCGAGCAATTGTCTGCATGCCCTTACAATAAATCCTCAAGACCTTTCAGTATCTCCCGGAACAGACCGAAATCCGCCTGCTGATCAGAATCGGATAATGCCGTCTCCGGTAAATCATGCACCTCTATCATTACTCCATCGCTCCCCGCTGCCAGTGAGGCCCGCGCCAGAGCCGTCAGTATGTCTCGCCTTCCCGCCGAATGACTCACGTCGGTTATAACAGGAAGATAGGTCTCGTTCTTCAATATAGGAACAGCCGAAATGTCCAGAGTGTTTCTCGTCCACTTCTCAAATGTCCTTATCCCTCGCTCGCACAAAATCAGATTCTTGTTCCCCTGACTCAGTATGTATTCCGCTGCCAGCAAAAATTCCTCTATTGTGGACATATAACCACGCTTCAATAATATGGGCTTGTCCGTCTGCCCCACCGCCTTCAGCAACTCGAAGTTCGCCATATTACGGGCGCCTATCTGGAAAACGTCCAGAGCCTTGTATGCCGCCTCGATATGACGCGTGTCCATCACCTCCGATACCGCCAGCATATCATATTTCTTGACCGTCTCTCTTATTATCTCCAATCCCTTTAATCCCAACCCCTGAAAAGAATACGGCGACGTCCTCGGCTTGAACGCTCCCCCACGGATGAATCGTACGCCCACAGACTTTAAAAATCCCGCTATTCGATCATACTGCTCAGGCGTTTCCACCGCACAAGGCCCTGCTATGATTATAGGCTTCCCTCCGCCTACCGTCACATCTCCTACTTTTACTCCCCTGTCCATACCCTCTTTTCGCGATACCAGCATATAAGTCCGCGTCTGCTCCTCAACCATATCCAGACTCGTTTGAAAAATCTGCTTGAATACTGACTTTATCGCACTCGGCTTCATCGGCCCTTCACTCTGCTCCAGCAAATCCTTCAGCATCTCCGATTCGCGTATCGGATCATACTTCTCTATTCCCAATGTCTCCTTTACACGACCTATCTTCTGGACGATCTCGATGCGCTTATTCAGTAATTCTAAAATCTCACGATTAATTCCATCTATCGACTCTCGATACTTTTTTATCCTTTCATCTATCATCTTTCCATCCTTTTCTGACAAATCCGCCTTCCTCGTTTCATTATGATCATTCTCAAGAAAATCTCAAATTTTATCGACATCTTTCCCAGAATTTTCAACACGCATCTCTTCAAATTCTCGACGCATACTTAAAATTCTAACCCCGGCAAGTCGCTGTGGTCTCTTACCAGCATGCCTGTCATTCCGTTACATTTAATCATCGGCCTGGAAAACCCCCAAATTCGCCATTTTTTTTCTGAAATTCAATCTTTTTTCCACATATTTAAAATTAAAATAAATATTTTTTAAATACAATAACTTAATATTGCACTCCATACTGTTTTTTAAGTTTTTTTGCAGTTTTTGCCGAAATTATCATGAAAAAAACTCAGTTTTTTTTTGACATTTTGAAATCCGTTTTGATAGAGTTGTTGACGAGAGACGCAATCTGCCTGTATAAGGGGACGGCGGATACCTGCAGTAACCGTAATTGAGAGGCCGCTAATGAGAGGAACAAAGAATTTGGATTTAAGAGAACTGATAAAGGGTCTATGTCTGGCGGGACTTTTTTTCCTGATACTCTCTTCGTCGGGGTGGGTGAAAGGCAGCCGGCATCTGACCTGGGGGAAACTCACTTCGGACATGGGAATAAACATCAAGGGACTGGAAGGTTTTCGGGTAGAGGAATCGAGCATACAGGATTTAGCGGACACTTCAAGCGGCAACCGTTGGGAAATATTGGCTCGCCGCGGCTCAGACTGTATCCGGATGACTGTGTTCGAGCAGATACCTTTGGAGGAAGCTGTATTGCGCATAAGGAGCCAGTGTCGCATATTGGATGAGGAATTGTCGAGTCTAAGCGAGCGAGATTCGATGGATAAAGGTGATGAATCGTTGTTTCCGGCGAAGTATTTACCCTTTTCGGACCCTACGATACCATTATATATACTTCGTGCCGGCGACGATTTTCCCTGTCCTATCCAGGAATCATCCGGGACGGAATATCGTCTGGGTGTAACATTTTTCTTATGCGAAGCGGACGGGAAGCTTTTTCAGATCGAGTATTTTCAGCCAAATGATCAATTCAACCGTGATAAAGTGCTCGATGTGTTGAAGTCTTTTCGCTGTCCTTCGGTAGTGGCATCCTGATTGTTTTCTGAATCAGTCATTTCAGATTATCGGCGCTTCCAGCCCTGAATCACTCGAATCAACAGAGGAAAAAAGCATCGGTGAACGGTTTCGAGGTTATCTGCACTGGAGGAAAGCTCAAAGACTTACGATTTGCCTTGGTAGAGCTTCAGTTGGGTTGCTGTTCCTGTTTTCCGATGGAGCCGGTAGTGAATTCGAGGCGATAAGGGGCAGATGCAATGCCTTTTTCGTTCTGGAAATTGCTTTTTTCCTTGGAATTTATCCAGATGATGTAGGTCTTATCGGGTTTCAGAGAAACAGGGAGCCTGCAAACCGTTCTGGTATCGTTAAAGGATGGTTCTCCCGTCAATTCGGGAAACTCATCTTTTGATTCGTAAGCCCATGTCCAACTGTCGTTTTTCATTGGAGTATCGAAGCGAACCACTATTTCCTTCAGTTCGGGAGAGACGTCGCGGGCCATATTGAGCGGATAAGTCGAAGTAACTCGCGGCGGTTGATCTGCTGCGTTGGAGATCAATTCGCTATCGCTGATCATTTTTTCAATTTCGTTTTTTTCGGGATGATCCGGAAAAACTTCCAGAAGAGTTTTAAAATAGGGAGCGGCGTAGCTCTTTCTGTCACTCGAATAGTACAGCATTCCCAGATTATACAAACTGGGAACGAACCTGGGATTTATTTTCAGGGCTTGCTTGAAGGCATTGACAGCCATATCTAGAAATTCAGGATTCCCGTGAACTTCATATCTTTGTTTGTAAACCAGTCCTTTGGCGTTCATTAAAACGGGAGATTCCGGCTCCCTTTCCAAAACATCATCGTATAATTTCAGCGCTTCATCATATCGGCCGTTCTGGACGTGTTCCGAGCCTTTTTGAAGCGCTTCCCGGATCGACAATTCAGCAGCGAAAACCGACGAAAAAAGGAAAAGGAAAGCGACCGCAACGGAAAGCCGTCTTAATTGATTGCTTTTGTTTTCTCTTTTGGGGGGTTTCATGGCTGAATTTCGGCAAGAATTTTTATGACTGCGAATAATATTTGTCTTCCGTTTTTCGGAAAGAGGAATGATAGCATAGTTGAGATTTTTTCGCGATAATTTATGCGAAAAATTCGAGTCGATTTTCATTACAGAATGATGAATGCCGTCTGATTTCTGCGGTATGTTCTTCATCGTTCTCGTCTCCTTCCTTGTTCATTCATTCATCGAATGATCTATGATATTGTTTCAAGACCGAAATGTAAAGCGGGGAATCCCGATCTGATCGCATCGCCGGTTTTAAAACCGGCTCCTCTGAAAAAAGAGCTTCCGTTAGTGGATTCCGACGGTGCAATGGAATATTTCGATTGTCGGCGGTTGAGCAGGAAATCATCTTTACTTCGACATGCCCGGGCAGACAGAAACTTGCTAAAAGAAAAATATTCCATTAGACTTTTGTGGTTTGCATGATTTCACCGCTCGAAACAAAAGATGAGGAAGCCAGAGCGGAAATTGACGCTTGAATTTCAAAATGAATTGTCCCAGTCGAAAAATCTTCACAAAAACAGTTTTCTACATTTTCACCATCATTTTTCTGGCCGGCGGAATTTTCATTTTTCATCAGTATCTTTTCCATCATGGCTTGAAGGCCCGATACTATTCTAATCGGCATTTCCAGGGCGAGCCTTTCTACGAAGAAAACGACAGGGAAATAAGCGTTGAAGTAGTTCGAGAAAAATACGCTGAATTTCCTCAAAGAAATTTCAGCGTTCACTACAGCGGATGGATTTATATTCCAGCTTCTGCTTTTTACACTTTCACCACCAGGTCTGATGACGGCTCTGACCTTTATGTTGACGGAAAACTCGTCCTGCACAACTACCGGTTTCCACCCGTGGCTTCAGAAACCGTCGAACTCAGCAAAGGATTGCACTCATTCGAGATTCGATACGTGCAAAGCGGCGGGCCTTACGACATGGCGCTTTACTGGTCCTCATCAGGAGCCGAGAATACAGATGCCGGTTCACCGGAAAAAAGCGGCGCCCACCAGAGTTCAAAAAAAGCCGGATTCGAGCGAGAACTGCTGCCCGCTTCTGTATTATATAACTACAAACCGCCGTTAATACTGGTCTATTTTGAGAAAACTTTTTTCCCGGTTTATGCGGTTTTTTATATTCTTTTTACGGCGACGGTTCTATTTTTAGGAGCGATAAGCGCTGCGGCAAAACAGGGTTGTCTTTTTATGCTGAAAAAAATCAGCGTGAAAACGGCGGCAGTCATTTTAGGATTGCTGATATCTTTTACTGCGGCTGAATTATTTTCCCGTTTTTATCTCTATTTGAAACAGGACCATAGGACTTATGAGCAGCGGCTGGAAGAATCTGAATTACATAAATTAACGACATTTTCAGGGCCTGTTTTTAATTTGAACGGACTCGTCAAACCCAGCGAGAACAAAAACATAGTGTACGAAATGAAACCCAATCTTTTCGGAACATTTCGCAATCAACCCCTGCGCACTAATTCGCATGGATTGCGCGACCGCGAATACTCCTTCAACAAAGCTCCCGGCGTTTTCAGAATCGTCGGCCTGGGAGATTCGATTATTTTCGGATGGGGAGTCAAAATGGAGGACACTTTTCCTTCTTTGCTGGAGGATTGGTTGAATCAGGCGGACTCTGATCGAAAATATGAAGTAATCAATTTCGGAGCGCCCGGATATAATACGGCGATAGAAGCCGCTGTTTTCGAGCATAAATGCCTGAAATATGACCCTGACCTGGCGATTCTTAATTTTATTTCCAACGATTTTAATCTTCCTAATTTTATTGAGAACCCGCCGAAATATTCATCATTGAAGAGGTCTTATTTTCTGAAGCTGATCATAGACGCATTTAAGGGATTAAAAGGTCGGGAGGAAGAATCGCTTATCGGCCTGGACCTTCGAGATCGCTTTGAAATAGGTAAGTTAGAGGCTACTGTGCCGAAGGATCAGAAACCTGAGCTTATCGGCATGGAAAATGAACGAAAGGGAGAAAAGCAGGACATTCCTGACGGAGCTTCCGCAAACGTTCCGGAGGAATTCCGATACATGATCGGCAAATCTGGAGTCAAACGTGCGTTGAAGCGGCTGGCGGAAGCAGCCCAAGAACATGACGTTCCTGTTTTAATAGCTTCTTCAGCTTTGCCGCATCAGAAAAAATTCCTGGAAAAGACCTGCAAAGAGCTTAATTTACACTATTTAGACCTGTCCGGATACGTGCAGGATTACGTGGACAATAATGAGATAAAGGACCCCAGGGGTTTAAAGGTATCGCCGGCGGATTCTCATCCCAATGAAGAAGCACATAGAATAATGGCCGAAGGGATTGGCCGGTATTTGCTTGAGCGTGAGCTGATTCCGCTTGAGGTTCAGGGTGAATGAACTTCGTCTGGAGTGTTATCAATGATCAACAAATTGTCTTTATTTTTCGTCGGATTACTTGTTTTCTTTGTATTTCAACAGGAGAAGACGCTCTCGGCGCTCTTCGACAAAACCAATATTTTTTACCCGGTAACCGCAGACAGTGAAACTGCCCCGGTACCGAGTTCCGGTGATGCCGCCGACGATATAGCTGTCTGGGTAAACCAAGAATCGCCGGAGAAAAGCCTGATCATTGGAACTGACAAGCAGAGAGGTATAGCCGTTTATGATCTCAAGGGTCATGAAAGAAACTATTACGATGCAGGACGAATAAACAACGTTGACGTCCGTTGCGGTTTTCCCCTGGTCGGCTCTGTGATAGATATCGTGGCCGGGACCAACCGGACCGACGATACGATAGTTATATTTAAAATCATACCGGAAACGGGCGAACTGGAGAATATTGCAGCCGAAAAGATCAAATGCAGAATGAAGAGAGTTTACGGATTTTGTCTTTATCACAGCAGTCGGACGGATAATTTTTATGCCTTCGTCGTGGGTAAAAGCGGAGAGCTAGAACAATGGAAACTCTATGCCGATCAGCGGGATAAAATAGCTGCAAAATTAGTCCGATCCTTTGACGTGGGAGATATAAGCGAAGGTCTGGCAGCGGACGATCAAAACGGCCTGCTTTATGTCGCAGAAGAAGACAAAGGCATATGGAGATATTCGGCGGAACCGGACGGAGGCGAAAGCAGAACTTTAGTCGATGATTTCAGCAATCCGAATTTGAAAGCCGACATTGAGGGTTTAACCATATTCTACGCCCCGGATGGAAAAGGGTATCTGATCGCTTCCAGCCAGGGTAACGACAGTTTCGCTGTTTATACGAGGGACAAATCAAACAAATACCTGGGAAGCTTCAAAATTCATCAGGGAGACATTTGCGACGGCGCTCAGGATACCGACGGCATTGACGTTACGGGAAGTTTCCTGGGAAAGATTTACCCTCATGGTTTATTCATTGTTCAGGACGGTTTCAATACAGACGACGGAAAAAGAATAAACCAGAATTTTAAATACGTCTCCTGGAAAAAAATAGCGGAAGCCTTTCAACCGTCTCTCATAATCCCGGCAAAAAAAATAATTTTAAAACATTACTCCTTCTCCCCAAACGGAATCCCCCGGAAAACTCATTGATGTTTAAGGGACTGATCGAACCGGGGTTAAGCCTCTTTCAAAACTTTCGACAGTTTGTTTCTGTAATCGGGGTCGGTATCGGGATCGAAATCGAAATAAAATGAGGGGATATTCTGTCGAATTGTAGCCTCAAAAGTCCTATTTTTGATAAATGCCGTGCTTTCTCTTCGGGACCTTTCCTCTTTCGATATCCCAAGCGCCGCTGCAGCCGGCATTCATATCGTCGCTATACACGACAGGGAAAACAGTCGGTTTCAAATGATTTCAACCTCTCCAGGGAAACAATAAAGCTGGAAGGCGAACAAATTTGTTTGCAATGCTTTTCGAATTGTGTTATTAGTTTCTTGATAAGCTATTTTGATCTGGACTTTCCGGCATGAAATTATTACAAGAATTTGTCGGGCTTTGAAAACGTATAATCATCGGATTCTTTCATGGCTTTGCTTTCATGCTGACGAGAAAGGGAGCAACATAAAATGATACGGATGATCCTGCAGGCATTTCGTTGTAAACGTTTTTTCTTTTCATTAATTTTCCTTTCGCTGGGCATTTTTTGGGGGAAATTCAACGATGAAACGGAGGCCGGCCTTTCGCCTTATTCCGTAAAACGTTCAGAATTTCATCTCAAAGGTTCGAAATGCACGCCGACACCGATTAAGACGCCGACTTTAAAACCGACGCAGACCGAAACAGTTCCGGCGGCGCCGACTGTCTCATCAACATGCGTGACCATACGTCGCGACGTATCGGGAGAGGTCTGGGATACTTATGTCAGGAAGGATTATCCTAATTATAATTACGGCGAACAATCATATCTTTACGGCGGTAAGGAAAATTATGCTCTATGCCATTATCCGAGAAGGTCGTTGATTCGATTTAACATTGACGTCATACCGCCGGAAGCCATGATTGACTCTGCAACGTTTTATATTTATACGGCGACAGCGAAGTGTGGAACGGTAGAAGTTCACCGGGCGACTGTAGGGTGGGAGGAAAGCCAGGTAACGTGGAATACTTTCGATAACAATTTCGCTGCCGAAATCGAGGGAGCTTTTATTACCGATTCCGTCGGATTCTATTACATCGACCTCACCGGTCTGGTCCGCGATTGGCATTGGGGATTGCTGGAAAACGAAGGAATCGTTCTAATCGAATATCTGAACGATTATGATCGTTTTATCAGCAGCGAATATTCTAATTTGAACTACAGACCTGCCTTAGAAATCTGTTATCGGCAGGCGCTTTCCACAGCGACGGCATCGCCGGAACCGACTTTTACACCGGTTCCGCCCACATACACGCCTACGCTTTGGCCGACGATAGTCCCGACTGTTGCGGCCACGGCCCGCTGTATTATTTATGGCGTTCACGACGAGAGCTTAAATGATTCGCAATTTTTTACGCTTGATCCTGCATCCGGGAACGCGCAATATCTCGGCGATATTCATCTGAATAAGGACATTGAAGGTCTGGATATTCATCCGGTTACGAATCGGATTTATGCTGTCAGCGGCAGCGACAGCTCCTCCGACGGAATGCTTTATGCCGTTGACGGAGAAACAGGCGCTTTAACATCGATTGGAAGTTCCGGTTTCAGTGAAATCACGGCTTTATCATTCAGACCATCGGACGGGACTTTGTGGGGGGCTTCAGAAGGAACAGGTTTAATTCAAATCGATATCGCTACAGGCGCCGGGCATCTGGTCTATAACGTGGGCCTGAATATTGAAGGACTGGCCTGGAACAACAACGGCGACATATTGTATGCGACCTCCGGAAACAATATCTATGCATACTTTCCGGCTGGGGGATACTTGTCCTTGCTGGCCTCCAATTTACCGGGCGAAACGGAAGCCCTGGAAATCAGGCCGGACGGCAAATTGTGGGGCGGCCTGGATGAAACGGGAACTTCCGGGATTGTGTTTGTGTATGATTTAAATGCATTGACGGTTATCGATATGCTTTCCATCGATACTTTTACCGATATTGAATCTCTTGCCTGGCCTGATTATTGTTCTCTGACGCCGACGCCTGAACCCACCGAAACTCTGCCGGTCATCCCGACGGAAACGCCGACGCCGGCACCTACCATTCAAACAACTCCGATACCCACTGCCGATTGTTTGCTTTATGCCGTCCACGACGAAAACCTTAACGATTCTCAATTCCTGACTATCGACCCCTCAACGGGAACGGTATTGCCGCTCGGCCCATTGCACCTTAACCAGGATATCGAAGGACTTGACGTTCATCCTATGACTAATGTCATCTACGCATGCGCAGGCAGCGACGGTCAATATGACGGCTGGCTTTTTAAACTCGATCCCCAAACAGGGCTTCTGTACCAATGGGTTTATACGGGATTCAGCGAAATAGTCGCCTTGTCTTTCAATCCCGTTGACAGCGTCCTTTGGGGTTGGTCGGAAGGCCTGGGTCTGATCACAATCGATGAGACGACAGGAACCGGGGTTTTGCAGTATTCTTCCGGGCTGAACGTGGAAGGGCTGGCCTGGAATTATGCGGGCTCCCTTCTTTATGCCGCATCAGGAACGGACCTCTATGTTTATGATCCGTCGTCATCGACTTTCAATTTTTTAGCAGATAATCTGCCGGGAGAAACAGAAGCTCTCGAAATGCGTCCTGACGGAATGCTCTGGGGCGGAATCCACGAACCGGGCGTGCAGGGCAGGATATTCACTTACGATATTAATACACTGCAGGTCAGAGCAGAATTCGACCTTTGGATTGACGATTATACTGACATTGAATCACTGGCCTGGCCGGAATATTGTTTATTTACTCCTACGCCGTTTCCGACGCTTTCGCCCACATTTATTCCCTCACGGACTCCCGAACCCACCGTCACTGATTCACCGACGAAAACGCCGACTCCCTCTATAACGCCGACGGAAACTTTCACCATTACTCCTACAGTTACGCCGACCGAGACATTGACCCCTACCCGCACCCCTACGCTTACGCCTACCTGCCCGCCGACTCTCACTCCGACCATTTCTCCTACTAAAACATCAACGATGTCTCCCACAGGCACGTTAACTCCCACAGAATCCCCTACGCTGTCGCCGACATTTACCTCAACACCCACCCGCACGCCGACTTCATCTCCCACTTCAACCCTTTCACCGACGCACACGGCCACCGCCACATGTTCACCGACATTAACGTCTACCGGCACGCTGACGCCGACTCTTTCACCCACGCTTACCGCCACATTGACTCCTACTGATACCCCTACTCCTACAAAATCACCCACGCTTTCGCCCACTTTATCCCCTACAGTCACACTCACTCCGACCAAATCGCCGACTCTGTCGCCCACCGTAACGATGACCCCGACCAGAACGCCCACCAGCACGCCGACACGAACCTTATCGCCCACCACATCGCCCACGCTCACTCAAACCAGCTCCCCAACCGCAACGCTATCCCCGACAAGAACACCTACACTGTCTCCCACAACCACCCTTTCGCCCACGCATTCGCCGACACGCA
>CAZUFC010000011.1:89536-113098 GCA_964619725.1 uncultured bacterium
CTTTATCCCCTACCGTCACGCTCAGTCCGACTAAATCGCCCACTCTTTCGCCTACCGTCACGCTGTCCCCGACAAGAACGCCCACTCACACGCCGACACGCACCCTTTCGCCCACGATGTCGCCCACGCTGACTCCCACCGTCACTGCTTCCCCAACCCTATCGCCCACCAGGACGCCCACATCCACCAATACCCCTACTCAATCTCCTTCAGACACACCCACCTGGATACCCACTCCTACGCCTTCCTTTACAGCCACCTACACTCCATCATGGTATCCCACTCAATCCATGCTCACGGAAATAGTGATCGGAGCCGCTCATCCCCTGGCGGGAGGCGGAAAAGCTATCGGACAAGACAGGGTTATGGTATTCCTTGTTTGCGGGTATGGACCTTATTTGTGTCCCGATCCTGCGGAAGACGGCAAATGGCAGGAACCCGGACGCGTCCTCCTGTCTCATGCCCCCCAGGGCGAACCCGTTAATTCTCCTGAAATATCAGGAAACGTGGTCGCTATTCTGACGGACGATCTTAAATGCGATTGGGACAATCGCTATGATGTTCTCGTCGTAACCAATGAAAATCGCCCCGAAACAGGACAGGAAGAAAACTTCAATCTATTCCTCTTTGAAAGCAAGTCACCGGATATCCATGGCCTTAATTATGTTTGCGGTCACTCTGAGAATCTGAAACGAGCGGAGTTCGTCGCATCCAGAATTCCAGACCTCGAACATCCCGGGGAATTCGTAACCGCTGAAATAATCGACGCCGCCATCGGAGATATCGACGGCGATTACCGCAACGAAATAATTATAGCTATGAATCCCTCCGAGGTTTCAGATTACCGCAGTTCAATCGTTACTTATGACATCGCCGACGTTATCGGCTCTCCGGGAGAACCCCCGACCTTCGCTTTGAATGAAATTATGGAAAATTACAGCTTCCTGATTGAAGATCATCGATTGGTCGACATTAATATCGGTCATTACTATCCGTCGACCTCTCCTGATATGCACGAAGACCTCATGCTGGGTCTCATTCCCGATCCCGACGCGCCGCCCTCCTCAATTCAGGATGTCCGCTTTTATTATTCCAATCCCTATCCCAGTCCGACGCCTTCGCCCAGCCCCACAATAACTCCCACTGCAACGGTTACTCATTCGCCCTCATGCGCATTCGTGATGCTTCCTAATGCCTCGATAAAATTAAGCGATCTGGGTGATTACATTCCAGGAGATCAAACGACCAGAATAGACTCCGGCTCCATATTCGTCGAAAATCCTGTTCACGATTTCATTATAGGAACGAAATACAACGTTTATTTCCTCAAGAACAACAATCTCGACCTGTCTCCGCCTCAGGAAATCCATTGTGAAAATGTAAATGAAGAGGTTCTCGACATCGAAGTCGCAAGGTTCTTCTTCCCTATCCAGGACCCGCTGTATGATGTATTCATCATGACAGGGGAAGACGATCCGGCAGAATATAATTTATTTGAATTCGCAGGCAAAAGCGGCAATGTGCAATTGAAATATTCCACTTTTATACCTTTATCCCCCAATTGTTTCGAAATAGGCGAACTGAATTTCACTGACGGAGAATTGCCTTACGACATGGTCGTGGGTCATACCGACCCGGTTTCCGGCGCGGGCTGCCCCAATCCGGGTTATCCCAGATTCCCTGCAAATATACATTTAGGGGATTTCAACGAATCCGAAAACAACTATTTCATACCCGCCGTAGTCCACGATGAACTGACATGTCCGATTTACGGCCCCATCAGAGACATTGCTATCGTTCAGAATCATTATCAGTCATCGCATCCCGGCGTCGGCTCCGGCGGAAGCCTAGCGGCCGAAGCTCCCCGTCAAAGACCTCCGGAACACTTTAAATTGCCTGCAAACTCTCATAACTCCTCTGCGCATATGAGCAGCGATTAATATTGTCGTCAAACTTGCGGAAACACAGCGGCTTGTTTTCTCTGCAAAGAACACCGAATTTCCCCGAATAATGCTGTAGGCTGCGAATTTGACCAGTCAACGTACAAGCGGCGCTCAAAGGTTACGCCTCCTTCGCAAATCCGCAGCCTGAAGCAGTATTAGGGAAAATTCGCCCTTTATGGACAAAAACCAGGTAGAGAAGTTATTCACAGGCATTGGCCGGAGAATGTTGCGATTCCCCGAACGAACATCTTGCAATTTTAACGGCATCCTGCTATAAACCCTATTTTCAACGACAATTTGGAATTCTTGTCGTTGGAAACCTTAACCATGGCAAACAATCGGCTTAATTTGGAGGTAATGATGAGCAAATATCACATAGTAGCAATGCCGGGAGACGGGATCGGCAAAGTTGTTTTGTCGGAATCGCTGAGACTTCTGGAAGCTGTCGGCTTCGATGCGGAATATCATCATGCTGACATCGGTTGGGAATTCTGGCAGACGCAAGGCAATCCTCTGCCTCAGAAGACTCTGGATTTGCTGGAGAGATACAAGGTCGGACTCTTCGGCGCTATTACTTCAAAACCCAAAGACAAAGCGGCGCAGGAGCTGGACCCGAAATTAAGGGACAAGGGCTACGTCTATTACAGTCCTATTGTAGGATTAAGGCAGCATTTCAACCTGGAATTCTGCATCAGACCCTGTAAAACTTTTCCGGGCAATCCTTTAAACTTCATCAGGAAGTCCAGGGACGGCGGTTTTGAAGAGCCCGATGTGGATGTCGTCATATTCCGGCAAAATACGGAAGGCCTCTATTCGGGCGTAGAGTGGACCAATCCTCCGGATCAGGTCTATGAAGCCCTTAAAACACACCCGAAATTCAAAAGATTCGCGGAAACCCCCAGAGAACAGTTAGCCGTTTCGACGCGCATCTTTACTCAGGGCGCATGCGAAAGAATTGTGCGCGCTGCTTTCGAGTATGCGGATAAATTCGGATATAAATCGGTAACCATCTGTGAAAAACCCAATGTCATTCGGGAAACATCGGGCATGATGGAAGCGGTAGCGGAAGAAATTCAGAAGGAATTCAGCCATATCGAACGCTGGTCGACTAACATCGATGCGCAAATGATGTGGCTGACCAAGAATCCGGAAACTTACGGAGTTATAGTCTGCGGAAATATGTTCGGCGATATCGTATCAGACGGATTCGCAGGATTAACCGGCGGTCTGGGTTTCGCCTGTTCGGCAAACGTAGGCAAAGAGGTGGCGGTCTTCGAACCTACCCACGGGTCAGCTCCAAAATATGAAAAACTGTCTCCCTCCATCGTCAACCCCTTCGCCATGTTCCTCTCCGCCGCTCTGCTGCTCGACCATCTGGGCGAAATAGACAAAGCTAAAAAAATTCGTAATGCCATCAGCGCCGTTATTGCCGACAAAAAAATACGCACATATGATATGCTTAAAATGTCCGGCGGACCCGAAGTCATTAAAAACGGCGCTGCCTCCACTGAACAGGTTACGGATGCGGTCATCAGTCGACTGTGACGGCCCAGCGACATTCAGAATCCTTGCTATGCAGGCGGAGCCGGCTGCAGCCCTCTTCGCCTGCCGGGTTCATTCACGGAAGGAATGTATAAAATGGCAATGACATTCGCTCAAAAAGTTCTGGCAAAAAAAGCAGGCGTCAATCACGTTGTACCCGGTCAAATCGTCTTCATAAAACCCGATCACCTCCTGACTCACGATAATACCGCAGCCATAATCGGAAAAATCGAAAAGGAGTTGGATGAATTCGGCCTGTTCAATCGCGATCTGCCTGTTATTGTTCTTGATCATGTTATTCCGGCAGCATCGGAAAAAAATGCTGCGGGGCATCAAAAAATAAGACAATTCGTGAAGGAGCATGAATTAAAAAACTTCTTCGACATAGGCCGGGGCGTTTGCCATCAGGTCATTATGGAAGAGGGGCTGGCTCTCCCGGGAACCGTCATCGTCGGCTCGGATTCCCATACATGCTCTTACGGCGCTGTCGGTTGTTTCTCCACGGGAATAGACCGTACCGAAGCCGCTGCGCTTCTTCTAACCGGCAAAACCTGGTTCAAGGTTCCCTCCAGCATTAAAATTAATTTGCTGGGTCAATTGCCGCCAATGCTCGATGCCAAAGACATCATCCTCAAAATAATCTCTGACCTGGGTGCGGACGGAGCCGCCTATAAAGCCGTAGAATTCCACGAGCAAACTGAAAGCCTGTCGATTTCCGAACGCTTTACGATAGCTAATATGGGAATTGAAATGGGAGCGAAAGTCGCCGTATTTCCCGCTGACGACAAAGCAAGAGATTTCCTGAAGTCAGTTGGAGCATCGCCCGGTTCTTACGAGCCTGTTTGGGCTGATTCGGATGCCCATTACGAACAAATTATCGATTTTGACCTCCATTCGCTTACTCCGAGAATCGCATTACCTCATGCCGTCGATAACGGAGAATCAGTCGAAAATATTCAGGATATAGAAATTCATCAATGCCTCATTGGAACCTGCACCAACGGGAGATCGGACGACTTCCGCACTGCCGCTGAAATCTTGAAAAACAAAATAGTGCATAAAAACGTCCGATTGCTGATCCTTCCCGCGTCGAATTCCGTTATGCGGGAAATCATTGAAGACGGAACCTTGCATATACTGGTTAAAGCCGGCGCCGTCATCTTGCCCCCCGGGTGCGGTCCATGCCTCGGCGCACACCAGGGAGCCCTGGCGCCCGGCGAGCGATGCCTCTCGACTTCCAATCGCAATTTCAAGGGACGTATGGGCTGTGCAGAAGCTGAAATTTTTCTCGCTTCTCCCGCCACTGTCGCTGCCTCTGCTCTTACAGGAAAAATTACCGACCCCAGAACCATGGGAGAATCAATATGAAAATATGGTACTACGGCGATCAGGACGGAATCAATACGGATATGCTCTTCCCGGGTAAATATACCTATACCTGCTCTGAACCTGATGAAATTATTCCTCACCTCCTGGAAGACCTGGACCCGGAATTCGCCAAAAACGCCCGGCCTGGAGATATAATTCTAGCAGGCAAAAATTTCGGCTGCGGCAGCTCCAGAGAACAACCCGTCCTCGGCCTCAAAGCCCTCGGCATTTCCGCAGTCATCGCCAAAAGCTTCGCCAGAATTTTCTACAGGGCTGCAGTCAACCAGGGTCTTATCCTGATTGAATCCCCTGAAGCCGTCAACGCATATTCAATAGGAAAAAAAGTCTCACTCGATCTCGATAAAGGCAAAATATACGTTGGAAACGATTCCTTCGACTTCTCTCCCCTACCTCCTGAAATCATCGCCATCAGAGATGCCGGAGGACTCCTGGCCTATACCCGTAAAATCCTTAGCGAATAAAAAACCGGCCCCCCGTTTTCGGGTAAGGTCGCAATTTATAAGATGTCTTTAATGGTTTTTAATTCCGCAGCCGGCATTTCCTCTATGCCTGACCGCCTTTGTTTTACTTGAATTCTGATGAAGTATTTCCCGAAAAGTTCCGGGACCGATCAAAGAGCACGGGCAATTTCCATAAATCGCTTCTTCTCCTCTCCTTGTCGATCAGTGTAATCAGAGGTTGCCGAGGACCGAACGATTTTTACCAAAAACTGGGTATATTAATCATTCCCAAAACTTCGAATCTCTTCCGATCTTAAAAAGGCGCAAACCTCGCGTTCGCCCAGTATTCCTCTTTCAATTCCTCCTGCTGCTTCAACAGCGCATTATAATGTTCCGTCTCCCAGGTGGCCAGGTCTGAATAAAATTTCTTCACTTCATCCATGCGCGCCAAAGCAGCCTGCTTTCTGTAGAAATCAATAGACGACAATTCCAATTGCACCCCGATTGATAATGCCGTCATCTCATAATGGGCATCTTTTATCCTTTTCTTTATTTTCTTCGAAAAAATAGGACTCGCCTTTTCAAATTTCTGCGGCTCATTTAGCTGCACATCAGTGTCGAAACTGTCGGTATCTATCAAAGAATTGTATTGTTTCATGAGGATGTCCTCATGATATTTCTCTTCTTCAGCAAGCTGCCGAAACACTTGTTTTCCCTTCTTGTCTTCGGTCGAAACCGCAGCCATATTGTAAAAATATTGTCCCTCAACCTCGGCCTTTATCGCCGCCTTTAAACCATCCAATAGAATCTTCTTTTCATCTTCACTCACGACTTTTTTCATCTGAATACTCCAAAAAACATGGTGCGTCCTGTTTAACTGCAGCCGGAAGAAACTTTTATGCCCGGCGCCCCTATTCGTTTTTCCATCTCTGATGCCCGTTTTTAGGTCTTTACGAGCGCCTAATTTCACCGGCATAGCATTCCATCGCCCATCAGCCATTTCTTGTCTCTGATGAACCCTGCTTCAACGAAAAGCATAAAAAATCGCGTCAAGAAAGTCAAAGAGAGATTCTGCCCAACAACCTGTTCTTTCGAGCAAACTGCATAATACTGAAAACAGCGGCGCCGGCCAGCAGGAAAGCGACGGAAGGAAACAGCCAGATTCCTGTTTTGAAACGTTTGGGCCAGGTCATGAACCATAAGTCGAAACCGAGTCTTATACTGCGATCAGGGCGATCCGGCGCCCAGTCTGGATTGAGGTTTCTCCAGGGACAGTTACGCTTCATATATGCAACAGTTTCTTCCTCGTTCCCGGAGATTCCTCCCTTGATAACTCCCTTCATTATCCACCAATGTCCCACCACAGGGGAAAAAACCGGAACAAAATCCACATAAAAAAGATCGCTTCTTAAATTTGTGTCGCCTTCGATCCATAACGGAAACAGATGCACCTCATCAGCAACGAATTGAAGGTAATTGGCGAAATGAACCAGAGTTCCAAGTATCTGGATGCCGAATGATATCAAGATGATCAGGGCGACTGCCGCCTTCTTTATCCGGGAACTGCTACTCAACTGCTGTAAAACTTCGTTTAACGGCAATAACAGAAAAGGCAGAACCGGCAGCAAATATCTTGGGCCCCAGCACCAGCTTCCACCCCAGGTCCAATACTTGGCGTGGAAGAGGAGCGACACGGACGCCAAACCCAGAAAAAGCAGCGTCTCTCGCCTGTGCTTGCGGTAAAATGCGGGCAACGCAAGCAAAACAGGCAGCAACAGCGGATTGTAAATCAAAATGCCTTTGCCCGAACTGACCAGGAGTCCGTATAATCCCTCAACCAGCGGCGTGTTGAAACCGAAAAAGAGATTCCGTTGAGCGTACCCGAAATCCAAGGCGTTACCGAATCGAATATAATTGTAATATAGCGATGCCGCGCCGCCTGCCGCAGGTCCCGCACAAAAAAGAAGTATGCTCGATACCTGCTCCTGGATCCTCCTGCGCCGGTTTTTCCAGACTATATAACCCGCTAATAAAGGAAAAAAAATAATCAGGGCTGCCTTTACCGTCAGGGCGAATCCGTATAAAACTCCGGCTGTTATAAAAAAATGACGCTGTCTGTGCTCCCGCAAAGTCCCTTTATAAATTAAATAAACGCTTGCCGTCAACAGTAGAGTCTGCAGAGGATCGCGAAAAAGCAGCTTGGAATACGGTAGAAACATGCTAGCTGTCGCAATGGTCAATGATGATAAAAATGCGATGTGAGGACTATAACCCAGATTCATGGAGAAATTAATAAAGACGTAAATAATCAAAAGCATGATCACCGGTGCGGATAAGGAAACGGCAATCTGAAGAACGTCATGCTCTTTCAGAGGGAGCAGCGGGGCAGCAATCCTTCCGGCCAAATAAAACGGCGCCTGTACTATGGAAGGTCCGATCCCGTAATTGGAATAGGAACGCCCGTCAATTCCCTTTTTGGTTATCAGAGGGTGCGGTATGGTGTCGAATCTTCCGTGCTCGATCATATTTCTCGTCGTCTGAAACATTATGCTTTCATCATGAAAAAACGGATACCCCTTAAAAAGCAGAAAATAAAAAGCGCTGCAAAAAACAAAAAAATATATAAAAACCGCACGCTGGATTCTTTTCATGTCCGGCGAACCTCCCGGTCCCCGGTTAAAACGGGATTCGCTCATATTCCGTCACTTCCCTAAGACTTTATATAGCCGCCATCGATCTCCCATTGTTTCTACTTCCTCTATCTCCTTGATAAACTGCAAAGCATTTCGAAGCGCCCCTCTTTCGTCGTGCTGTTCGAGCAACAACAGATTATTCCTTTGAATCAGGAGATAATCCGCCCGGATTTCTTGCAGATAGGCCACGACTTCACGGTTCTCAAGAGCCTCCAAAGCTTTTCTGTTGGTCACCCCATCCAGGTTCACCACATCGATGTCATTGCAGAAATATCCGAACGCCCCGGTCTGCGGACAGGCCAGAACAGAACCCGCAGGGATGTTCCGGTTAATCCATTTTGCCGCTTCATAATACCCGCCCTCCTGAGGATTCAATGTAAAAAACTGAAAAACGAGATTTTTATTAGTGTTAAGCAGAATAACAGCGGTTATTATGATGAAGATGAAACGTAACGCCTTCTTCTTGCGGAATATCTGTGAAATATAACTGATCATGCAGGCATAAGAAAAGAGACTGAAAGCTATGATGGGATAATAGTAGCGGTTAAGATACCAGAATCCCAGCACGTAAAACGAATAAGCCGCCACAAGCATGAACGGATAAGCGAGAAAACTCCAGGGCAGCCTGACGCTGCCTCTTGCCCGCCTTTCACTGTATTCACTTGCAGAAATTCTCGCTTTCGTCCGGGATATAGCCCGGGAAACCGCCCATACGGCAGGAATAACCAGCAAATTCAGAATGTGCAATGGATAAGGAAAACGCTTCAGTATCTCCCAGGACTGCAGAAGCATCTTGCTGTACATCGTATCCCAGTTGACGTTATGACCCACGAAAGCGGACGACCAGAATCGCACGGCAGCTCCGCTTACCGGCGTCAATCCGCCGCAACTGATGATAATAAATAAAACCCAGGGCAGACTGATGACCGCCATAGGCGCTGTCAACTGGAACAAATGCTTTCCAAACAGACGGTCCCTTCTGTCGATAAGAAACTCAATCATAAATAAAACGATCAGAACGAACGAATCAACGCGAGCCAGAAAACTCAACCCCAACAGGCACCCCAACAGCGCCGGCGAACGTTTGCGGTCGCTTTTCAATCGAAGGAATTCCAGGAACGACCATATAATAAACAAAAAAGCCACGGAGGTTTCCATCAGGTTCAGGCCGCGATGCATGATGTTCGGATTCAGAGACCAGAATACAGCACACAGAACGGATGCCGCCGGACCGCCCACAAGAAATGCTAGTCGCACCAGAAACGCCCCGCTGATGATATTTATTAAGGCCTGAAAAACAAGGTTGAAACGCAATGGACTTATAAGATCTTCGGAAAAAAGCATGAATCCCGGTACCGAAAAAAATGTCCACAACGGCTGAAATCCTGATGTACGGTCCTCTCCGTTCCAGGTTATCCCGTTACCCGCAGCAATATTCCTCGATATTTCCATCTCGATGAAAGAGTCATCAAAAAGAACCATGTTGCTTAATGTCTCAAATTCACGAAAACAAAAAGCAATCCTGACGACCAGACCGACCGCCAGTATCAACGCTGACCACCAGATATATTTTTTTCCCGCCGGTCTCTTCACACGAACATTGTTGCTGCTTATGGAATTCATCCTACTCCTTGCCGCCCTCCGAAATTATTCTCTGCCGAACGATTGTTCGGCACGAATGATCATTTATCCTAGATAAAATGACATAAAAAGTAAAGATCGCCGTCGACTGACCACCAGACAGGCTGTATCTTGAAATTCAAATTAAAATGTCAACTGTAAACGCTATATGATTTTTGTCCATAAATGTCGAATTAACCCTAATATCGCCTCAGAGCGCTGATTTGCTCAGTCAACTCGTAAGTAATAAAACTAATACGCTTCCTTCTCAAATCATTGTCTTCTGATCTTAAGAAAAATTCACACTTTTATGCTGTAAAATCTCCGTTCCCTGACTGCAGTTATATTTGAATGGAAAATCAAGTTTATCCAGAGAACCCGAATAAGCCTATTAGTCAATCTCCTCATTTTTGACTTTCACCTGACATCCTGCTATTCTTTGTTTCGACGTCGCTTCAGTGGTTGATGCGCACAAGCAATTATGAATTTTCGGAAAATAACTGCAGAATCTTTAACCTTCTTCTGTGCCCGAAAAAAAATATCGAATAAAACGATTTTTCGATCTCTGAATTCTTATCTGAAAAATGACGGCGGCATGTCATGCGGTCTCATTGAGCCCTGGCGTGAGAGAATGATTAATCTATCAAAGAATAAGAATACTTATCGCAAAACAAGGGAGAAAAAATGGAAAATTTAACGGTGGAGACTTTTCAGGAAAAAATATGTGATTGCGGACTCGACGGAAGCAGCAAACCTGTCTGGAAATACAAAGGAAAATTACCGGCGGTCGTTGATTTTTATGCCGACTGGTGTGCTCCCTGTAAAATGATTGAACCCATTCTGGATGATCTGGCCGAGGAATACGACGGTAAAATCGATTTCTTTCGAGTCGATACCGGCGCCCATCCTCAACTTGCAGCATTGTTTAAAATATCAAGCATTCCCAGTCTTTTATTCATTCCCTTGGACGAGAAACCTCAAATGGCGGTAGGGGCATTGCCCAAGGCCAGTTTCATCAGCGCTTTTAAGGACATTTTAAAAGTTAAATGAAAAAATTTAAACATTCGACAATTCGAAACATTTCAGTATCGGTTCCTTACCAGAAATGAGGAAGCAAGTTATCAGCACCTATACCTTTACCAAAACGTACGCCATGACCGGTTGGAGAATCGGATATCTGCATGCCGATAAAGAGCTGATGCCTCAAATCAAAAAAGCGCACATTCCCCTGGCTATTTGCGCGCCGGTCATCTCCCAGTACGCTGCGCTGGCAGCGATGAAGGCTTCTCAGGATTGCGTTCAGGAATTCAAAGAACATTACCTGGAGAGACGCAATCTGATGTGCGAACGGCTGGATGGCTTAAAGGACCTTTTCGATTATCAAAAACCCGGCGGATCATACTTGATGTTTCCCCGGATAAAAGACGAACAGGGCGCCGACTCCTTATCATTCTGCAAGAAACTTCTGCAGGAGGCTAAAGTTTCGACGACTCCTGGAATTGCCTTCGGTCCGACAGGAGAAAGTCACCTAAGGCTCTCCTTCTGCGTTGACGCAGAGACTATCGAACTGGCTTTCGATCGAATGGAAAAATACTTGAGACGTTGAAAACTACAGCGTTATTCGACGCATCAGGGTGACCGGTATCTCAATCATCGAGGAAAAACAGTTTTTTTGGAAAACAATCCGGCGTAAAACGCCAACAATACCGTTAGGAGGCAGACCACCATTATAACGCCCTTATTGCCTAAGGCCGGTATTTCTTCTGGGATTTCTGTGGGCGTGGGAGTGGGCGTAAACAGGGAGAAAGGAGTATCCGTCGGTGTGGCTGTAGCGGTTGGGGCGGGAGTAGGTATTGTACAGTCATGCTCGTAAGTTATGGTCCCCGCAGTCTGTCCCGCTGCCAGGTCGCTTTCGAATGTCTGCCAGGCTTCGTAATCGTTTTTCAACATGTAATTCAACCAGCTCAGCAGATACTGTATGGTGATGGATTCCTGAACTTCCAGATCAATGTCCGCCGAACAACCCGCAAAAAATTCACCCACAGTGCAATTGAAATTATTCTGTGCAAACTGACAGTGTGACGCTCCGGTGATGGTTATACGTGACTTGCAATCCGAATTCAGAGCATTATATATCGGAATCTGGTGGTCTTCAGGAGGCGTTACGCAATCTTCCGTTCCGCAGAACATCAATGTGGGAATATCAATATTCGCGGCAGCCGCTTCCGCCGAAGGATTCGTCTCCGCAGCAGCGAAATTCGCCAGAGCTGTTGCCGATGCCCCATAATCAATCGCTAAAAACGACGCTCCTCCGCCCATCGAATGACCCATTACGGCTGAAGTCACGCCTACATGATTGAAAAATATCGACCCAGGGTCCTCTCCTAAATCCGGAAAATGATTCGTCACATAACTCAGGTCTCTCCCGAATGCCTCATGACTCGGTGAAAAACCGGTCTCCGTATCCACATAAACGATAATATACCCCTCGGGCGTCAACATATCCTTCACATACTCGTAATCGCTCCAGGGTATTGTGAATCCATGCCCGAAAACGATGAACGGAAATGCTCCCTCTGCTGAAGGGGCATCCTCCCCGCTCGTATTTGCGGGATAATAAATCTCAACGTCTATCTCCCTGTTTCGGGATGTATCATAAAACATGTGAGTCGTATGGCCGATTTCAAATGCCCGCAAATCGCTCGCCGCCGTTAGAACGAAAAAAACAAATGTCGCCGCAATCAAATAATATCTGCTCATTTCGCCGACCCCTTTCGTTTAACCCAGGAATTCAAAATCTACGTATTCATAACGTTCATATCCCGCTTCTCCTGCATTCAACTTCGCGAGATTCCTTCTTATTTTATATAAAGAAAATATCGATTACAAAAAACAGAATTGTTCAAATGAAAATTACATATTTAAGAATCGGGACTGATCAAAGCGGGTTTACGCTTTTTCATAAAACGCTTGAATGATAGAAATGCCATTGATTTTCATGGAGGGCTGTTTGTTTCGGGGTCGGGGTCGGTATCGGGATCGCAGTCGCAATCGAAACAAAATGATGGGATATCTGTCGAATTGTAACATCAAAAGATGCATTTCTGATCACTGCCGAATTCTTGAATTCTCCCCACAAATGAGATATTCAAAATATGAATCCCGGAGATTCGCTTCGGGATGGCATAAAAAAGTAAAAATAATGGAGATTCGCAAATGAAGAAAATTTCTTGTGCTTATTTA
The DNA here is from genome assembly GCA_964619725.1 of uncultured bacterium. Taxonomy (GTDB): domain Bacteria; phylum CSSED10-310; class CAZUFC01; order CAZUFC01; family CAZUFC01; genus CAZUFC01. The sequence goes on from CAZUFC010000011.1 coordinate 102,407, forward strand.
ATCATTCTTCTGTTCTCGCTGCATGCTCTCTACTCCCCTGAAGCCGACTGCGATTCACATATTCAGAACATTACACACGAAGAAAAAGAACTTCGCCTGGTTCAGAAAAACAATGAAACGCTTGTTTCCATGAAGGGATATGGCATGTCGGGTCGTCCGGGTGATCCGGCAGTTCCCGTGAAAACGCTATTCGTGCCTCTCCCGGAAGGAGAAAAACCAATCGGAATAGAAGTTAAATCAATTCAATGGAAAACGTTGCCCGGCTCTTATCGTCTCGCCTGCGTTCAAAAACCGGCCGTCCTTATGAATCCTCATCCGCCTCTAACTCAACCGAATCCGGCCATCTACTCTTCCCATGAACCCTTTCCATCCGAGCCTCTAAAATTCGTTAAAGAGGGAAAAGGATTCGGTAAGAGGTTTGCTCAATTGAGTTACAGTCCCGTTCGCTGGTTTCCCGGTACCGGCATAATCCAGACTATTGATGAAATAGAATGGGAATTGACAACCGAAAGGCTGAAGGACATCCAAAACCCGAACACAAACATAACTCCGTCTCTCCCTGTTCTGGATTCAAAAGATTTGTTTTCTCGAAAATCTCGCTCCAACGAAAAAGACCCGGCAAATCCCCGTTACGTCATCATCACCTCCGCTGCCCTGGAGTCTGCCTTCGGTCCTCTGGCCGAGTGGAAAACTCAGAAAGGAATAAAAGCTGTCATTCAGACCGTCGAATACATAAACGACAACTACCCGGGAATCGACTCAGCGGAAAAAATCCGCAACTACATCATAGAATGCAAAAATAACTGGGAAATCGACTACGTTTTACTGGGCGGCGATACCGATCATGTTCCCGCCCGGACGGCCTGGGCCATGGATTGCGAGGCAGGATTCTACCCGGATGAAAACGAAATCCGCGCCGATCTTTATTTCGCTGATCTTGACGGAAACTGGGACGCTGACGGCGACGAAATTTACGGTGAAATTGAAGACGACGTCGACCTTATACCCGACCTGTTCATCGGCAGAGCGCCTGCAGGCGACGCAGATGAAGCCGAAGCCCTGACGGAAAAATGGATTAACTATGAAAAATCACCCTCACCTGATTATGTCTACGACGTTCTTTTCGCCGCCGAAATTCTATGGAACAATCCCTATACCGATTCCGGCATCTTTAAAAACATGATTGACGACGACAGCATGCCGGATCGCTACGACCCTGTTACGAAACTGTATGAATCTCTGGGGAATGAATCCGATACCGCCGTCATTGCCGCCATGAACGATGGTCAGCATTTCGTCGACCACGCCGGACACGCCAATTATTCCATCATATGCACGGGAAACGGGTCCATCAGCCGCTCAGAAGCCGATGCGTTGACCAATTACTCTCAACAGTTCATCATATACTCTATCGGTTGCTGGGCCTCCGCCTTCGATAAAGAATGCATCGCCGAATCGTTCATAAACAACGATACGGGCGGCGCCGTCGCCTTCATCGGCAATTCCCGGTACGGATGGGGTTCACAGGGCAATCCCGGCTGGGGATACTCCAGCCAGATAGACCGGAAATTCTTCGATATTCTTATGTCGGAAAATATGTTTGAATTGGGAAAGAATCTTACCGCAGCAAAAATGTTCTATGTTCCGCTCTCTCACGAAGAAAACGTATGGCGTTGGCACCAATACCAGCTCAACCTTCTCGGCGATCCGGAAATGCCCGTCTGGACGCGACTCCCGGCTGATCTTACGGTCGATTTTCCCCCAGTTATAACCACAGGCCCTTTTGATTTTCCCTTAACCGTCCTTTCTTCAGGTTCTCCGCTGAAAAACGCCAGAGTATGCCTTTTCTCTGAGGAAGAAAACATTTATAAGGTCAAGAACACGGACGCGGCAGGCAGAGCATATTTCTCCGGGACGGCTTCAAATCCCTGTTCCATCACGATTACCGCCTGGGCGCCTAACCACATTCCCTGCGAAGGCTCGCTCATCGTCTCCGATTCCGGCGCCTATGTCGGTCCTGTCGGTCACACTATCGACGATGACAACACGGGTTCAAGCGCCGGCAATAACGATCAGATCATCGAGCCGGGCGAAACCTTCGAATTACTCCTGAACGTTAAAAATTTCGGCTCTTCCGCCGTGTCAGACGTCGCTGCCGAATTCTCCTCCTCAGCTCCAGAACTGACCGTGCTGCAAAATATATCTTCATTCGGCGCCCTGTCTCCAGGAGAAGAAAAACAGTGCGTTACCCCCTTCGTCATCGCGGTTTCTGATTCCGCTGCGCCTAATCAGTCCTGTTCCGCTTCCATTAATATATCCTTTACTCAAAAATCCGATAAACAGAAAATTCTGCACTCATACCCCCTCTATGTCGCCGGATATGAACTGTCGCTGGAATCTTACGTCATTTATGATCTCCAACCCCTGGGCGATGAAGATGCCGCTGCCGAACCCGGCGAAACCTTTGAACTCAGCCTGGTTCTCCATAATTCCGGAGACGGTTGGGCCTATTCCCCCTCCGGCATGCTCACCTCCGGCAATCCTCACGTTAATATTATCTCCGATACGGCAGCCTTCTATGATATTCCCCCCGACGCTTCCTTCGGATCACAGCTCTTCTTTGAAGCAGCGCTGGAAGGCAGCCTTCCCGGCGGCGAATTCCCGGCTTTTCAGTTGACCGTCAATGCCCAGGGCGCTCAAGCCGATCAAATACTCGACTTTGTCATCGCTGCCGGAAACACAGGATTCCATGACGATATGGAAAACGGAGAAAATAACTGGAATCACGGCGGCGATAACGATAACTGGCACCTTTCCGACTATCGATGTCATTCGGAAAATTACTCCTGGTACGAAGGCTCAGAAATTTACCATAATTATATGCCTGAAATGGATGCCTGGCTTGAAACCATTCCATTCACACTCGCTCCCGATTCCTCCCTGACCTTTCAACGATGGTTTAATTTTCCCATGTACGGTTCAGACGGTTGTTTCATAGAAATCTACCACGGCAGTCAATGGACAGCCCTGGATTACCTCGCCAGCGGCGGCGCACTCGGCCTCCTGGACCTCAACAGCGATTGGAATTCTCACGAAATCGACCTCGCAGACTTTTCCGGCCAGGTTAAAATTAGATTCAGATTCGTCTCAGATTACTATGATAACCTCGAAGGAATTTATATCGATGACGTTCATATTCATGGTTACACCGGCAGTCCATGGGGCTCCGAACCTCTTCCCCCCTCTTATACGCCGACCGTGCTCCCCTCTTCTACCCCGACCGTGCCGACTCAAACCTTCACCATGACTCCCACCTGCACAATTCCGCCTTCCCATACGCCCTCGCAAACCCCTACCGCTCAAAAACCCATCCCGGCCTGCAATCCCTTCGGCATCTTCCTTATCGTCATCCTGCTTTCCTCTGCACTCATGAAATGCAGAAAATCCCTTCGTCCTCATACCTCTAATTCTCCCATCAATAACTAGAAAAGGACTCATCACCATGCCGCACGCCTATCCCGACATACATGTTCCGGATTACTTGAAAAATATCGTGATCGTCCTCCATAACCCTCAATTCGGCGGCAATATCGGCGCGGCATTTCGTGCAGTGAAAAATACGGCCCTGGGACAGGTCCGCCTCGTCAACCCCCCCCCTGATTTTCATAAATCAGCCTATAATATGGCTCACGGCGCCAGAGACCTGCTCTACGACGCACCCGTGTTCTCCTCTCTGCACGAAGCCGTCGCTGATTGCGGACTCGTCCTCGCAACGACCAGACGTACCGGCGGTTGGCGGCAAACCGTCATCGACTGCAAAACAGCATCAAACGTTATTCTGCAACATGCTAAAAATAACCTCGTCGCCGTCGTCTTCGGACAGGAAGATTGCGGACTGCCTAACAAAGAAATCGTTAAATGCCCCTATATCATCAATATTCACGTCTCGCCCGATTTCCCCTCTATCAACCTCGCCCAAGCCGTCCTTATCATCGGTTACGAAATCTTCTCCGCAGCCAAAGAACTGCCGCAGGATTCAGAACCTCCCGAGTCAGCCCCTAATCACCAGCTCGAACTGCTGATCGATTCCCTTAAAAAACTGCTCCTTCGCGTCGATTACATCAGATACGGAGACCCCGATTATAAAATGATACCCATACGTCAAATGTTCGCCAGGGCCGGAAACCTTAAAAGAGACATCAATATCTGGCTCGGCGTCGCCAATAGAATCACTCGAAAATTAAATTTACTGGAAAATAAAAAATCCACAGGAAACGAAAACGCTCAACAAAACTCCAGCTCATACAAGAAAAAATAAAATCTTCCGCACTGGCTTCTCACCGCATAAACTGAAGGTCGACGGCTGAAAACGAATCCTGCAAAAACATCGCATTACATGACAAATCCCGCTGCCATGTCCTTGAAGGAATAACGCTTCCAGCCGCCATACTTTAATCCGCTTGAAAACAGCGCTTCTGTATCAAAAATACGCGCCTCTGAACGCTCCTTTCTGAGCCGTGCAATCCCTTCCTATTCTTCGGGCTTCAAAAGCTTGTCTATCTCTTTGATCAATGTCGACCTGTTCTTATGCGCAATCTCGTAGGATCGCGTGAACTTCAAATCATCAAGCGTCATCTCCTGCAATCGCGACTGTATCTTTACCACGCTTAACTCATCATAGTCCGGAATCGGCGGCTTCACTATGTCCTTGAATATCGGCAGCCTGTTCCATATCCGCATCTCCTCGGGCACCACATTGCATACGTCCCGCATCGCCGCCTGAAACGCCTCGTTGATCTTGTCATACGTCTCCGGTATTCCCGTCTTCTCCCACGTATCGTTGAATCGGTCATGAACCTGCTTCATACCGCTCTTCTCATATATCTCATTCAACATCGGAAAATCCTGCTGCTCCCAATACTCATTACCCGTCTTCACCAGATAATCAAACGTATCCTTTACCTGCTTCTGTACCATCCCTATCTTCTTCATACCACGTTTCCTCAACTCATTGACGTCAAAATCAATGTGAATATCTTTCATTTCTATTACCTCCGTTTCATTCACAAACATTACTGCTTGTTGTTGGTTTTTTTTGCTCACTAATTTTTGCTCCTACTCTTAAAACTCCCCCTGGCATTCCTCCTCCATCTTGTCGCTCATAATATAACGCAGTGCGTCAAAATTGTCAAATCTTTCTCCGGTGTAAAGCAAAAAATTTCCCAATGATCCCAATCGGCAGTTTTTGGAAATAATTGTACAGGCTGCGGCAATCATGGATTGCCGAGGATAAGGGAAGAAGAAATTTGCAAAAATGCTCCGTTTGATCAGAACGAAAAATTTGAATTCAAAAAAAACTTTCAATATAATTATATTTGTTGATGAGTGAATTGAAGAGGTTGCAGCCTCTGGAATTTGTATCTGATAAAAATTAGCGATTAGGAATAAAAGAGTAAATTCAAAGAGATTTGCTGGAGGAACAATGAAAAGGTTTTTAATATTTTTTTGTTTAACTTTGATCTGTGTTATACCGTCAGAATCAGCACTGAATAAGACGGTTTCGGAAATCCAGGCGAAACCGCGGGATAAGGCGCCGGGCGTATTTTTGAATACTCCGCGAGGCACATGCGATTACCTTTATTCTGATGCACGTTTCACAGTGGGAGCGCCTTTCGGAGAGCCTGTTCATCCGGGCGAACCGGTTGAAATTGTGTCGAGCGGTTTTATTTTTCATACTTCGGTAGCGGAAGTGGTAGCCTGTTTTTTTAATGACGGGATATTACAGGATGCCGTACCCCAGGAGCACACGATATTCATCAATGACGATCAGGAGTTGGAGGGTGATATTCCGTCCCTGGATTTCGGCACGGCATATTATGCCGACTCAGTAAAATTTGCAGTCAAAGTATACACGGACGGACCGCCGTTGTTCAGATTCGGTTCTTACAATGAGCTGTCCGCATTGTATGACCAACCTATCGTGCCGGCTTTGCGGACTGCGGGCATTGCTGTTCTGGCGCTTTTCTTTACTGTCGCGTTGATATGGAGAAAACGCCGCCTTGCTTAGATTCCGCGCATCTCAAGAGTCAAAACGGCAAACAGCCTGCAGCGCGCGGGCATACTCCATCCGGCAACAAATTTTTTCTTTTATTCGCGGTGAAATTGATGTAGTATCAGGCGGTCATGGGAGTGGTCGGATTTCAGACCTGAGAGCATATCCCTTGAACCTGATCCGGGTAATGCCGGCGTAGGGAGTGACCGAAGAGAAAACAGAACGAAATCTGACCGCTTCTTGAAAGCGGTTTTTTTATTTAGGTGAAAATTCGACTCAAAGGAGGAGCAAATGAACTGGGGCGAAAGAATAACGGAAAAATTATCGTTGATAAGGACGAAGAAGCCGTTGATTCATAATATAACGAACTTCGTGGTAATGAACAGCACGGCGAATACGATACTGTCCGTGGGAGCATCTCCCGTGATGTCGCACAGCATTGACGAAGTTGAGGAAATGGTGCAGTTTGCCGGAGCGCTTTTGTTGAACATAGGCACATTAACGCGGGAATGGGTTGAAGCGATGATTGCTGCGGGCAGTACTGCAAACGCGAAAGGCATCCCGGTCATACTGGACCCTGTGGGAGCGGGAGCGACCCGTTTACGCACCGAGGCATCAAGGAGTATACTCGAAAGAGTGGATTGCGCTGTTGTGAGAGGAAACGGAGCGGAAGTTCTTTCTCTGGCAGGTGAAAGTTCCAACATAAGGGGGGTGGACTCGCTCCAGGACGCCGAAGAAGCGGAGGAAGCGGCGAAGAAGTTAGCCCGGGAATTATCGACTGTCCTGGCTATAACGGGAAAGACAGACGTGGTAACGGACGGAAACAGGCTGTTCAAGATCAGAAACGGTCATAAAATGATGACTTGCGTAACAGGCACGGGTTGCGCCTCCACAGCCGTCATAGGATGTTTTCTGGCGGTTGAACCGGATGCGCTTTACGCTTCGGTCGAGGGACTAGCCTATTTCGGCATGGCAGGCGAAAGGGCTGCAGAAATTTCCGAGGGTCCGGGAACTTTCCAGGTTTCGCTCTATGATGTATTATACAGCATTGAAACTGAGCGGATTCTGAGCTTAATAAAGGTAGCCGGCAAATGAAAACGATCGATTACAGTTTATATGTGGTGACGGACAAGCAGCTCTCTCTGGGTCGCAACGATGAGTATATAGTGGAAGAAGCTTTGAAAGGCGGCGCGGGAGTAATTCAGTATCGCGAGAAAACCGGTTCATTCAGAAAGATGGCGGAAGAATGCCGGCGACTGAAAGCGCTGACCGCTGCCTACGGGCGCATATTTCTGGTTAATGATCGGGTCGATCTCGCCTATGAATCGGATGCTGACGGCGTTCACCTGGGTCAGGACGATATGCCCCCGGCAAGCGCCCGGCGCCTGCTGGGCCCGGAAAAAGTAATCGGTCTGTCGGTTCAGACTGTCGATCAGGCGGTGGAGGGCAAAAAAGCCGGCGTTGATTACCTGGCTGTTTCAGGCGTATTTCCGACAAAGACGAAACTGGATGTCGGAGCTGTGCTGGGTTTGGATTTTATTGAAGAAATCGTCAATATTGCAGGCGCCGTGCCTGTAATCGCCATCGGCGGCATAAACAGAAACAATGCATCAGAAATAATTCGAAGGGGCGCCGCAGGCGTAGCCGTAGTATCAGCGGTCGTATCGGCCGTTGATATCCGCAAAGCCTGTAAGGAATTATTGGAAGCCGTCAAAAAAGGAAAAGAAAAATGAAACTTGAAGACCTGGGCGAATTCGGCCTCATTGATCGGATCAAACCTCTCTTTATCCCCCTCACGGACGACATTATCGGCATAGGAGACGATTGTGCGGTGATCCGCAGAAAAGAAGGCCCGGCCTGGCTGGTTACCGCCGATCTCCTCGTCGAAAGAGTTCATTTTATCCGCAAGTATATTTCTCCGTTTGACCTGGGCAGAAAATCGACTGCCGTCAACTTGAGCGATATCGCAGCCATGGGCGGAAAACCAGTATACGCCGTTCTCTCGATCGCCATTGCTCCCGGAATCGATCTGCCGTTTATGGACCAATTTTATGAAGGCGTCAGAACGATTTGCAGGGAATTCGAAGTTTCTTTGATCGGCGGAGATACCACTTCCTCAAAAAACGACCTGGCGATCAATATCACCGTTATCGGTGAAGTCGAATATGAAAATATCCTATTTCGTTCAGGAGCTGAACCGGGCGACAGGATTTACGTTACCGGCGTCCTGGGCGATTCTGCCGCAGGACTCCATCTGCTCGGCGCCGGGTATACCCGCGAATCAAAAAAACTGGACTATTTCGATAAACTTGAACAAGCCCACAACAATCCCCGGCCGCACTGCAGAGAAGGATACCTGCTGGCGAAATCGGGCCTGGCTCACAGCATGATCGACATCAGCGACGGAACGGCCGGCGACATGATGCATATCTGTGAAAGAAGCGGCGTGGGAGCGCGCCTCTATGCCGACCGGATGCCTCTTTCCGATGAATGCAAAAAAGCGGCGGAGCTTCTTAACCAGGACCCCACAGAATGGGCATTGAGGGGCGGTGAAGATTATTGCCTGATTTTTACCGCTGATCCGGATAATGAAAATACAATTCGCAATATCCTGAAAAAGCGCTCCAAAACCTCTCATGCCGTGTTCGCCATTGGAGAGGTAACAGAGGACAAACGTTGCCTTATCATTCGCAGCAACGGAGATGAACAGGAAATTAAGAAAGGCGGGTGGATACATTTCCAGTCTCACTGAAAATAATTTCAATGCCTTGACTGTAGCCGGATGGGACCCATCAGGGAGCGCCGGAGTCCTGGCCGATACTGCCGTTTTTCAATTCTACGGAATTTACGGCTCCTCGGTCATCACCGCAATCACGGTTCAGAACTCTCAGCAAATCCAGGCCGTTTATCCCCTTCCTTCGAATATTATTATCGAACAAATGGAGATAATCCGGAACGATTTTGTACCGCACGGCATTAAAATCGGAATGACGGCCAATGCCGAGATCGTTCAAAGTCTTGCAAAAACTCTGAAGAAATGGAATCACCCTTTGATCGTTCTCGATCCCGTCATGAAAGGGACAAACCCAAAATCCCTGCTGGACCCTGACGGCATCAGACTGCTGAAACAGAATCTTCTGCCCCTCTGTTTCGCCGTCACCCCGAATCTGGAAGAAGCCGAAATTCTGAGCGGCCTGGATGCCGTCGAAAACGTCGAACAAATGACTCTGGCAGGCAGAAAAATAAGTGAACGAGGCCCCAAGCACGTCATCGTTACCGGCGGACACCTTCCCCAGGAATCCATCGATGTCCTCGTATCTCAAGATTCAGTCCGTCAATTCAAAGGAAAAAAATACGCTAAAAAACTCCATGGAACAGGATGCGCCTTCTCCAGCGCACTGCTGTCGGAACTCATCCTGGGACGCCCCATAAAAACCGCAACAAAAAACGCCAAAAATTTCATCGATCTAGCCATAAAACGCTCAACACCCCTCGGAAAAAAACTCATCCCTTTGAAAACAGGCATCCTGTCCGCTATGCATAATGAATAACAAAATACCGATAAATCATTGATTTTATAAACTTGATCAGTTAAAGGAAACAATGCTTCCTAAAAACAACCACCAGGAACTGATCAAACCGGGGTTACACTTCTTCCATAACTTTTTACAGTTTGTTTCAGTAATCGGGGTAAGTAATCGGGATCGGGATCGGTATCGCAATCGAAACAAAATGATGGGTGATTCTGTCAGATCGTAACCTTAAAAGACGCATTTTTGATCAATGCTAAAAATTTTTTTCGTGAATCTCAACCCACAACGCCCTTTACATTTATGAAAAGGCGCTGATGATCGCCGGGAATGAAGTATGACGCAACATTAATTGAACCAGAATGATTTTTCCGTTATAATTTAACTCAAAATTCTACAAGGAGGACAAACCATGATGCAAAACGAACTCCGCACTTACGAAATTTACGAGGCTGCAAGCAACAGACTGCTGACCGAGATAAACGCTTTCGATACGATGGAAGCTGTTCGGAAGGCCACGACTTCTTATCAGCCCGGAACATTCAAGGTAATATTGAGAGTTGAAGAAATGCAAAAACATTTACGCACGATCCCGCCTGGACGCCAACCGGCTCTTACCCAATCAGCGGTTCGATCCATGTCGTCTCAGACACAAAGGCCGACATTGAGTTTCAGCATTATAGACCTGACATCTTTTCATCTCGATCAGGAAAACATTCAAGTCAAACCGTCGCCGGATGATGAAGAAACTCTGCTTTTCCAGAACCTGCCTTCGGATTATGCCGGACATAACGTTTACCTGTTGCTGGCCGAAGATGAACCCATCCGCAAATTGCATCCGGAATTGAACCCGGACAACGAAGAAGAAATACTCAACGATCTTTTCCGCAGCGGCCGTTTCCTCGATCTGGAAAACACCCTGCTCTATTTCAATGAAAAAGCCATTGAAAAAAACGATCATTCCGCCGCATTCGAGCTATCCCTGTCAAAACCGATACGCACCGCCATCCGGAACAAAAACGTCCTGACCGCGCTGGTATTAATCTAATTAGTGACTGTCCACAAACTCGATTCTCGATTCAAAATTTAATGCTGGACAGCCACTTGGGT
>CAZUFC010000012.1:0-111596 GCA_964619725.1 uncultured bacterium
GGGGTCGGGGTCGGGGTCGGGATCGGGGTCGGGATCGGGATCGGGGTCGCAATAGCAATCGAAACAAAATGATGAGATATTATTTCGAATTGTAACCTCAAAAGGCTTAATTTTGGTCAATGCCCGTTTTTCTTATATCTGAATTTAAGCTTGTGAAATAAAATCTTGACCTGAAGAAACAATGTGTATAACTTATACACATGGGAGGTGATGAAAATGAGAACGAATGTCGTGCTGGATGATGAACTGATCAAAAAAGCGCTGAAGTACGGAGGCTACAAGACGAAAAAAGCAGCGATAGAAGCCGGTTTGCGTCTGCTTGTTCAGATGAACAGTCAGAAACGCCTCAGGTCCTTACGCGGAAAAGTAAAATGGGAAGGAAACCTGGACGAAATGCGGAGGATGCGTTGAAACTAATCGATACTTCGGCATGGATTGATTTTTTTAACGGAACAGATAATCAGACCTCAGACATAATAGACCGGTTATTGGATACGGAACCTGTTATGATCGGCGATCTGATCTATTGTGAATTGCTGCAGGGATTCAGAACCGATAAACGGTATAATGAAGTAAAAAACTCATTGAGTAATTTGCATCGTGTCGAACTGGCAGGATTCGATATAGCTGAGAAATCAGCTTTGAATTACAGGAAATTGCGAAAACAGGGTATCACCATCAGAAAAACACTAGATATCATAATCGCTACTTTCTGTATAGAAAATAATATTTGTCTGATTCACAAAGATCGAGACTTCGACCTCATATCAGAACATCTCGGATTGAAAACCATGAATTCGAGCTGCTGAAGATCCTATTTTCGGCGCTGATCAAAGGGTTGTTACGATTTTTGCGGAAAGGCGTTTCAATTCGGCCTTGAAAGTAAGCCATTCATGGTGAAACCAAACATCAGCTAGTTGGGCAATATTCTTGAAGAAGATATCAAAAACACTGATCAGGCTGTAATCCAAGCCGTCAGAAAAACAGCGAAACTTGGGATTGCTCTGGTCGTCGTATCCAGAGGCGCCAAAGGAATCATAGCGCTGGACAGACAAACAGGAAGAATTTGGAAGGCATTAATAGATGTCAGCCATTTGAACCCGCCAAAGCAAGCTATTGGTTCAGGTGATGCATTAGTTGCGGGCTTCGCCGTTTGCCTGGCTAAGGGAAAATGTTTAGAAAACTCGATTCGATTAGGGGTATCCTGTGGGGCTGCGAATCTTTTTTCAATTTCTCCAGGACTTTGCGATCCAGAATTGATGCGGAAATTCCAACCGCTTGTGGAAATTAAACAAATTTTTTGATCCTTTATTATTTTTTTCCATAATCTTAAAGCCCTTCGCTCATCTCAGCGAAATTCTTCATAAATGCACCTTTTTAAATGACTGGTCGTGATAAGAATCATTTCAAAAATGCGCCTTTACATTTTAATGATATAAATCAGGAATATTCGGGGGAACAAAGAGCGCTTCCAGGACCAGCGGCACGGCGCCGATTATGGCGCCGAAGGGCGACCAGGCTGTTTTTACCGTTATCATGAATGCAGAGTCATCGTCGTCGATCATGGGCACGCAGGTGTTCATCCAGTCTCTTTGGAACTCGTGCAATTCTTTGTATGGGGTCGATTCCTCATGAATCGGATCGATCAGGTAGAGGGGGACCCTTTCCACATAGTCTTCCGTTTCCGCTTTTATTACGGGGCCCTCGGCGTAATCTTCCCAGGCGTCTGCTTCGGGTTCGTCGGCTTTTTCCATATCTTCCATGGCATCTTCGGCCATTTTCTGCATCATCTGGTCCTGGTTGTCGAGGAACTCCTGCGCCTGGGCGGCATGCTCAGCGATATCCTGTTTCATTTCAGCTTTCTGGGCTTCCATGGCTGCTACTTCGGCTTCAAAGTCCCAGGGGTTGGCGACGACGAAGGCGGCGGGACGAGGAGCAACTACTACCGCTCCTCCAGGACTGTCGCCCACAACAACGGCTCCTTCCATTTCGCATTCGCCCACGCATTGTTCATCGTCTTCCTCATCATCGCCGTCGTCATATCCGTTTTGTTGATCTTCATCATTCAGTCCCGTGGGATCGATAAAAGACATGGGGTTGTTCCGGACATAGGAATATCTGTTATAGGACTGAACGGAGAGAGGATGAGGGACCAGCGGATCGGGCGATATAAATCGTCTGAGTATGGGATCGTAGTACCGTGCGTGGAAATAGTCAAGGGAAACGGCATCCTCGGCGTCTCGTTCCATCCCGGTGAAACGTATGCGCATGCCGTCAGGAATGCTTCCGGCCGGATTCAATTCCCTTCCGAACGGAGTATGCCTTATCCTCATGTTAAGCAAAGGAGCGCCGCTGCTGTCCGTAACCTCATTCGTCGATCCTCTCAGGTCGGGATGGTAATAGAGCATCTGACTGATATTATTGTTGAGCATCATGCCTATTTTTTTCCCGAAACCCTGTACGTTTTTTATATGCTGATTACTGCCGCTCCACATCCTGTTTTCATAGAATCCGTTGAAATAGACGACCGAATCGTTTGTACCGTCAGGATAATCGATGATTTTCACGGCTCTTTCGCCCGTATGGTCGTAATAGAATTTTGCCGTCGTTACATCGAAGCCGTCGTCGTAATCGATTTTGTACGGCTTGTGGTCGTAGTCGAACAGGATATCCCAGGAGCCGCTGCTGCCGCTTTTAGCGGTCAAATTGCCGGCTCCGTCGTAATCGAACGTATAATTTTCCATCACGGGAAAGAGGATATCCAATGATGAAGCGGCATGAGGACCCGCGCCGGAATATGCGTATGTTTCTTCTCTGGCTCCGTTGACCGAAAGGATATTGCCTGTTTTATCGTAGGCATAATATAGGTCTCCGTAAGCCTGGCCGTATGCATGAACCAGGCGGTCCATCCTGTCGTAATGAAAAACCTGGTCCATGGAGAATATGCCGGAGCTGTATACATTATCCGTGATATGCCCGACGTTGCCGTCAGGAGTGTATTCATAGATGAGGTCCTGAAAGATGGCGCCGGCCGTCGAAGTTATCTGTTCCGTCCGGAAAGTTTCAGGATCGTAAGTCCAGGAAGTTGAAACAGAATTGTAAAATTCCAGGGTTAAAGCTTGTTTGGCCTCATTGTAAGCGGAATTCGCCGGTGTGGTCTGAGCGTAAATTATGTTTGTTCCTTCTTCCCGGATGCGCGCCGGCAGGGCTGCATCGTTATATTCATAGATCACGGAACCCTGTCCGTTGGGGTATGCGAAGCGTTTGGGCAAATTAAACATATTGTAGGAGAACTCAGCCGTGTAGGGAAGGCCTCCGTTCATATCCCTCACCCATCGATCAATCTCCATTGCTCTCCCTCATTCATCATGAACGAATTCATCCTCAAGCCGGACATCTATGCCGTCAGCCATAGAGGCGAGGGTTAATCGCCCGACAGAACCGCCCGCTCCTGCGCCGTCGTAGGCGAAAATAACATCATGAGGGTGTTCCGCTTCCGGCGGATTCATGTACTGTTTCATCAGAAGGCGGTTCAACTCGTCAAAAGTCCAGTTGATGACATTGCCGGCGCCGTCCGTCGTTTGTTCGAGGTCGCGATAACCGTAACTGCAGGTCGTGAGTCCCGTATCGGGATCGAGTATGGACAGTCGTCTGCCGAGCGAGTCGCAGGCTATGGTCGTTACGTTTCCGTCATTATCGACTGTGGTTGTCAGCCTGCCCAACGGATCATACTCGAAAATCCGCGCTGCAATCGCTCCGTTTCCATCTTCTTCCCTTATCCGGATAATTCTTCCTCGGACGTTCCGATCGACCAGTTTCGGGTCGCCTTTTTCATCCTGGAAACTGGTATTTAAAAAGTCTATCTGTATTTTTTTATCGTCGAATCAGGATTCAGAAGCCCCCGGAGTCTTCCCGCCGGATCGTAAATATATTCGCGGCCGGGATGCTGCGACAGATCGGGAACCGTGAAGGCCGTGCCGCTATCCCAATAGGGATTGGACAGGCATTTAAGGTATCCGTCTTCATACTCCATTTCCCGTACCCTGTAGTTTCGGGATCGTTCGGATGATTCTCTTGTCTGGCGGATTCGACCCAGGCCGTCGTAATAACGGTGCGTATGTATATATCTTGAAGGCGAAAAGTATTTCTTAGTCCAGACATCGTTGGCTGTCGCGGTTTTTGAATCATAACCGGGAGTGGAATATTCCATTTCCCTGATGATTAAAACGCCTGTTCCTTCCGGGTTCGTGGAGGAGACGGATGTCAGGCGGCCCAAGCCGTCGTAGTCATAATAGAGCGTCCTGTCTGAAGGCAGCATTTCCTGCGTGATGCGTCCGAGCGCCCCGTCAAAAGCATAGCTGTGAGTCAAAGTCACTGGAGTTGTCTTGCCTTCATCGACTTCAACGGAAATTTCATCAATAAATGTGTTTGTGGAATCATACGCGTAAACAAGACGTTTAGTCCGTCCAGGTCCCAGCTCCTCTTCACCCGCAGACAGCAAGCCGTCGGGACCGGAATGCTCAAAGTTCTCTCCCACGTATACTCCATGCGTATCCAGGAACTTTTCCCGCCGCGTCAAAAGCCCCTGAGTCGGCGCTGCGCCCCATACCAGGGAACCGTCGTAATAGTACCTGATTTCGGCCGCCCGGTCATCGGACGCTCCGTCGCCGTCCATGTCGCCGATTACAATGATCCCGGAGGGTTTATTCAGTATGTGGAGAGAAGAATTGACCGAATATGTAATTTCAGTGTTCAATTCATCACCGACAACGGCAATGTCTCCCTCGTCCTCTATTTCATAAAGACTGCAGTTGGAATCATAGGCATATTTTATTTCCTGCTCCATTGAATCTGAGTTGAGGAAATTTCTATAGATGATTTTGCGGCGCGTATCGACGTAAGTGAAATTGCTCGATTCCCTGAAATTTCCCGGCAGAGAGCCCGCCAATACTTTATGATCCCACAGATAATCATTTTGTCTGACCGGTTGTATCATGTAATTGAGGAAAGTTACAACCATTCTGCCTTCTTCGCGCCGCCAGGGCTTTCCTGCGAGTTGCCAGACATCGTCAGCGCCGTTGTCGGATATTCCGTCGCCGACATGATAGGAGCGTTTAATCGCTTTTTGGTTGCTGTAAAGGATGGTAATATTCTGGAAACCGCCGAACCGCCGGGTAGCGGGATCGAAGTATCCATCCTCGTAATCGTAACGCTCCCACATTTCAGGATGTACAAAGAGCGTAAAAGGATGCGTCCAGCTTGCATCCGAATAGATTCTCTTTTCGTGCAGCAGTTCCATGTTTAAACACAGATTCGGGTTATCGAAATCAACCGACGGTTTGTAACAGTATTTCGTCGCTCCGCCCAGGCCGTTGAGGAAAAGCGTCATCATATCAGCAGGGTGCCCTTTCGTTGAATAGTCGTCATTCCAGTCTGACCACTCTCTTTTCATCTTTTTAAGGGTTTTGCCTTTCTGTTTCTGTATCTTTGGGGCCATCCTCCAGCAGCGCTTGTCTTTGCCGTACTGGTTCAGATAGATTGTGACGCCGCCGACGGTAAGGTCGTCCAATCCGTCGCCGTTGAAGTCCATCGCCCTGTATTTGGACCGCGTTCCTGATTGAGCGCTGAAGAGCACTGGTCCGTCATGCCAGCCGGAGTCGGCCGTAAAACCCGAACCCGTGCATTTGTAGAGCAAATGAGATTCTGAGCCGTCGGATTCTTTCCTTCCGACATAAATATCGGTGAGTCCGTCGCCGTTGAAATCGCCCGTACCGATGACAGCGAATTCACCCATCGTATATCCATTGACGTTCGTATCTATTTCCGTGTAATTATCAGCTCCGGAATACCACCCCTGAGTCAGGAACCAGGACCTGGCGAGCCAAGCTTTATCATCGCCAAGAAAATCGGTGAGTCCGTCTCCGTCGATGTCCATGACGATGGTTTCCCAAGGTCCTGCGTTGTTGTTTTTCCAGGTCCAGTTAGGCGGCAGCGGTTCATCGGGGTCTGTGCTGAACGTGGTTCCGTCAGAATAAAAAATTCCCCGGTCTATGGTGCAATCCGCGATTCCGTCGCCGTCGGCATCGAACAACGAACCGCCGTTGTAATCGACATCTCCCGTATCAAGCCAGTGCGTTACGAAACGAATATGATGCAATTGCAGGCCGTAAGGGATATCTCAACCGGAAGCCTCCGTAAAATTACCGTCCCCGTCGTTCAAATATACAGCGGTTATATCCATGCTGTTCTCCGGTTCGGTTTCGTCCACATCCTGCTGGCTGATTACCGCATCTATGGTTCCGTTGCCGTCAATATCGCCGAACCGTATGCCACGGCCCTTAATCTCATGTCCGTCAATAAATGATGGTAAGCCCGAACTTTTACTCTCGAACGTCTTGTTCGTATCGCTGGAATGACTGTATTCAAAACTCAAAACAGGGGCCGCCGTACCGTCAGACGCCGTTTCCTCTATCTCCGTCAATACCGACCTCGCCGTGGTCGCAGAATCATAGTAAAGCTCATAGTCCTCACCAGCGAATCATCATGAAAAATGTCTATGCTCTCAATAAGATAATTCGTCGTAACCGGATTACCCGACCCGTTCATGTAATCGGAAAATGCATCCGGTCTCGTAGCAGCCGTATTCGCGTTGAACACGATCCTGTTAAGCGTCTCACCCGCCGTCGGACTTTTCGTATAGTATATCTTCCAGGGATAATGCTGATTTTCATCCACCCAATAACGGTAAAGAACGACATGACCGCGGGTATTTTCGATCTTCTCCAGAAGCCAGCGATACGTGCATTCTCCGGGTTGCACAGCGCTGTTCGGACGTACAAGATGACCCTGGTCGGGATAAGACGTCCAATGATTGCGGCCGAAAGTATATACCGTGCCGTCACGGGTCGTTCCCCTCCAGTAATCGTTTGCCTGGTCATATTCGAATTTCGTATAACTCTTGCCGCATTGATGATAATACGTGCCGGAAGTCCCGCTTTCCACTAATACCGAAGCCTCCCCGTTCAACGAATAACGGAACATGTCCTCCCCGTTGCAGCCGGGAGGACCATAAGTCGTATCACGCTCCACGTATCCGATGTTGATCGCCCAACCAACCCCGAAGCAGCCGTTACCCCGGCCGCTGTCGTAATATAACGTCAGTTCGGGCGTCATCCCGGCACGGCCCGGCGGAACATCTATGGGAACGGAAATCTGCTCTGCACTCACGTCCGCATAAAACAGCATCCCCAACATAAAAAGCGTCATTAAAAAAACTGCAAAGAAACCGCCTCGATCTCTGAACTGCTTTGTCTTCATTTTTGCCCCCCTGAGTTAATGATTTTGGAAAGTTTGACAGAGTATTCGCCGTCCACAATCATCCAGCAATTTTCGCGCCCACAAGCCGATGAGTTGATATCACTTACCTGTCAGATATCATCGTTAATTACAATAAACAAAACAATCGTTCAGAATTGCAACAATGAACGTTCATTTTTGAATCGCTTTGCTTTAGCGAAAGAAAAAGCCTCAGTTCAATTTTTCCTGCGTCAACCTTCGGACTTCATTTCCATCGGCCATACCTTTCAAACGACTCATGGCTGTTTTCATAACGAGACCGAATTGTTTCTTTGAATCCGCTCCCAGTTCTTCAATTATTTTATCCAGTTCCCGGGAGAGTTCTTCCCCGGTAATTTGCTCCGGGAGGTAGCTTTCGAGTATTTCAATTTCTTTTGTTTCTTTCTCGACCAGGTCGTTTCTTCCGCCTTCTTTGAACTGTTCCACGGAATCCTTGCGCGATTTCACAGCCTTCTTGATAGCCTTGAGAATATCGCCTTCGTCCGGTTCTTCTCCTTTTTCCACCTTGAGGTATTTCAGATCGGAGAGGACCATTCTGAGGACGTTCACTTTAAGCATCTCTCTTTTTTTGAGTGCATCCTTCATATCCGCCTGTATTTTTTCCATTAATTCCATGATTTTCCTCCTTTATTCCAGGTTATAACCCAATTTTTTATATTCCATTTTTATCTGATCGAAGTCGATTTCCCGGCCGTCTTCGGCTCTTCGGATGAAAGCTTTAGGAGCGCCGCCGGGTTCAGGGGGAAAAACTTCGATATAGGGACAATAGGTATTGATTTTTATGACTTCGCCTTCGCTGTTCACAAAGACGCTGCCGTGCCAGGAGCCGGTATTAACGTAAATATAATTATCCTCGAAAAAAGCCCTGTCGAGAAAGTGGGAGTGACCGAAGATGAGTATCTGAGGAGCGAAGTTCAGATCATGCCGTATTCCCGCGCTCATCTTTTTTTTACTGATTGAAAGCTCTGAGGAGTAACCTTTCAGCAGCAGTTTCGCTTTTTCCCGGAATCTCCGCGGCGTTTCATCCTTCAACCGGGAACTCATTATGCCGTCCTGGATGAACCAGGGCATGCTTTCCAGTATTCTGAAAAAAAGGTGAGGAGCTGTTGCGCTTGTTTCTTCATGGATTGAATAGAGATCGGCGACCAGTTCCTTTTTCACGTTTTCCGGAAGTATCCCTTTTTTGATCAGGCGATTAATGTAATAAACTACGTTAGGCCAGGGACGGATATCGCTCAATATTTTAAAAGGAAAGCGCGATTCCATAGACCGCTCGGACTCGGGAAGCTCTTTGTTTTCCCAGGTTTCCCATTTCATGACCACTCTGCCGGCCATGAGGTTTCCGAAGATGATTTTATCGCCTTCGAGGTGAACGCAGGCTGGATCGTATTTATGACCGTGTTCAGCGAATATTTTGTGCGAAGGGCTTATATAATAGTCGGCAAACGCAATTCGCCATCTTTTGTTGTAATCCCAGAACCTTTTAAGGATTGCTTTTTGAAACTCATAGTCATGTTTTTGAAATCTCATAAGATAATCATGATTGCCCCAGACGTAGAATAGGCGGTTTCCTTCCCGGATGAAATCCCTGAAGGCTTTAAAAATTGAGGGATAAGCGCGTTCAACCTGAGCGAATATTAAACCGGAATCGATTTTTTGAGGAACCTGATCGTATCCGGCCATTATAGTAAAATCGAACACATCACCCAGAAGAATCAATTCGCCGTTGTGCTTCGTGTCATGGTCGATGCGTTCCAGCAATTTTATAAGGGAATTCGCCTTCCTGTCGCCGAAATGATCCCAGGAGCTTTTGTCTCCGATATGAAGATCGCTGATGAAGTATCTCATTCAGAATACCTTTCAATATAAGATTTTATTGCATCCACAGGGAGCTCTCCCCCTTTCTGAGGTATCAGAATGATAGTTTCTTCGAACGCTGCAGGCGGCATCCAGGCGGGTTCGACGTTATCGCCCCAGGAATAATGATGGGGGCACGCTTCTATAAGGGTATCATCGCAGATCGGATGAAGCTCGATTAAATTGGACGGCATGGAACGGCAGTAAGCATCTCGATGAAATGTCTTACAGGCATACTCAACATAACGCGGAAAAACAACGGACAACCGCCAGGGACGCAAAGAATTCTCCGCCTGCAGGCATATCCAATCAGAAAACCCGGCATGTTCTTCACTCATCGTAAACGGACCCGTGCGATCCTGATGTATGCTGGTTAAAAGCTGCATGCGTCTGTTTTTATTCAAACTCAGACCCTGATATCGATCGGTCAGAATGTATTTATACCTCTCTTCACTCCCGACCACAACGGAATAAAGAGATTTCCCGTCATTATCAGATAAACCGGAAGCTGTCCGCCGTTCACTCCTTACGACCGAAAACAGAGTCTTTCGCCCGTAAAGGTAGAATCCCTTGTGCGCCCGTGTTTTCAACTCAACGATCACTCCGGCTTTTCCGTACTGAAAAATCATTTCAACGGAAGCTTCCAGAGGCGCATCCTCCACTGCGCCGTTCGATCCCAGGAGCTTCGCTTCTGAAAAGGGAACTCGTACGATCACGGCTATGCCGGCATCATCTGTTTCCAGGGGCCCAGGAACGCCCCACAGCATATCGAAAGAGTTCCTTTCGATCATCTTTTCCTGCAAGGGCATGAAGCTGCATTTTTCAACAGGATTTAAAACTTCAACGCCTGCATACTCACCTTCGAATAAAGTCCATACAACCAAAGCGCTTATCATGTCTTCCCTGTATTTCAAATAGGCCGGTTCACGTGAAAAACCGATTATATATTCATATGTACCTGTATCTATGAAGATACGGCGATTCATGTCCGCTGTTTCTCTCACCCGTATCATCTCTTCGGCACAGCCGTCGCAGGATTCGTTCAACCGCACTCTGTAGCGATTCACCGACCGGGGAGCCACAGTATCCGCAAATACTATTTCCATAGATTTGACCCATTGGCCGTTCGGATAAGCGACGATTGACGAGGGAAACACGCCTGTAGCTAAAGGGATTCCCCTGTCTGCTTCAATTTTTTCCACGACTGCGACAGGCTTATCCCTCAGAAGCGCTCCTTGAGGCAGTTCCAACTCGCGCCGGATCAATTCATCGGTCAAATAACGGGAGCTTTTGTTCTCATATTGGAATTCGATGTTATCAGTCGACGGTTCGCTGAAAGTTCTCCCCGCAAAAAGCATGAAAAGACATACTAAACCGGATGCAGAAGCCTTCGTCAGCATTCTTGATTTTGATTCTCTTTGCGTCCTTCGAATCATCTGCCTATTCCTCTTTATCCTGTTTTATAATCAATGGATGTGCAGCGTCCAGAACGATCCTCTGCGCGTATTCACGATCTATTTTGAAAGGAGCATTAAGGATCATGTATATCTCCGATCTGTACTCCCTTATTTCGGCCGATTCATTCGGAAGAAGCATGCTGAAGCCTTTCTGATTCATTTTTTCTTCCGATTTCAACCGCATGAATTCCTGGTGAGCGGGAAATTCCGGCGGAATCAGAAGAAGAGAATCCCCCTTCTTTTTGCTGTGTAGTATGAAATAAAGCCAGTCTCCGCCAGGGATATGCAACTCCGTTACGCCTGCGGTTTCCTTTTGCTCCTCTTTCAATAGCCCTGATAATCTTCCTGTTTCCAAATTCATTTTTTCAGATAAAGGCGTCCAGTCATAACCCTCCAGGCCCCTTTCCATCTTTCTTTCAATCGCCCGATAATACCATTTGTCTTTATGAACTGCATCGGAAATTCTTCCGTACTCCAGCGTTTTCACCTGCCTTTCCGGCGAATGAAATAGACCAAAAAATTTCAGCGGGCTTTCTCCGGCGATTTTCTTCCTGACGGTGCGACGCAGGCGTAGGCGAATCAAGGGATATGATCGTTGCAACTTTACCCGTACCGCCGATTCCGCTAAATCCCTGTCCGAATAAATTTTGTCGTTTCCAGGGTCCGTCCATACGCTGTCTGTAAACCGATATTCGAGTTCAACGGCATAAGGCGACGAGCTCACTATTCTGAGTTCCGGAAGGCCGAAACCGACCGTCCTCGATGTTCCCGGCTCTTCGATCAGTTCCAGCCCTCTCAGAAATACAGCTTCTGCCGCCCCCCATACATCTCTTACCGTCATATAAAAAGTCTGTGGAGTTACCCAAACTTCTTCCAGCTTCTCTTCATCGCCCTTCATTCCGAATACGTAGTTGCCGTGCCGCGTTATCACTATCTGCTCATAGTCGTCCACATTATTTATAAATTCACAATAAAAACCGGATTCATCAACCGCAGCTTCCCCTCCTTCAACATCAAACGTCAGTTCATATTCTTTCTTTTCTCCAGCAGCGAATTCATCCTCAAAAACTAAAGTTATATTACGGAATGAACCGTCCTCGTATGTATTCTGAGCCTGTTTCTCTATGTCGCACGACAACGGCGTTCCGTCACCAGTCCTTCGCAGCGCTGATTTCGTCAACGATTCAGGCATAAGCTTGCCCGGCTCCTCGTGAATTTTCACTTCAATGGTCCGTAAAGACCGGAAAGAAGGCAATCGATTTTCTACAGTAAAGCGTACCGGTGATAAATCGTCACCTCGCTGCTCTTCTGTTGCAAAGCTTGCTGAGTGTATCCCCAGCAACAAAGTACCCGCAATCCCCAGCAATAAAAAAAAACTTTTTCCCTTCAATCCATTACCTTCCGCTTATGCAATGTTTTATCCACAACGATCTCCTCTTTGCAAGCATCGCCTCAGTTCGCTCCACGCTCTCTAATCCATTATAATAGCAAACGCGTCCGATGCTTCAATATAAATTCTTTTCTGACCGGCCATTTAAAACTTCGGGGGATCAACATACACCGTATGCAATTTGCTCAGTCAGCGCATATGCAATGAACCTTCTTCGCAAATCCCTGCGGCATTGATATACTAACGAAAACGGGAATAATCCTCGCACGATATCCGGTAACCATGAAGCGATTGCCTCCTCCCTGTTGATTTTTCTTTTTTCATGAGTAATATAGAAAAATGCGTCGTTGGTTCGATTCATCACTGCACGAGCGCAAAAATTTTTCTAAAAGAATGAGGAAAAGGAGTTTTAAACATGATCAGAACATTGTCAATTGCAATTGTTTTAATAATCCTGGCGCTGCCGTCCGCAAGCTTGTCTTCCGATGACAGCCTGAAAACCAATGCGGCAAAGGAGAAAGGCGAAGTCGTAGCGGAAGTCAACGACCATAAAATATACCTTTCCGAGTTGAATGATGAATTGTCGAACATTCCGGAAAACGTCGGCCTTGATGCCTCTTCAAGCGTGGGAAAAAGGGCTGTACTGGATAAACTGATCGATCGCACGCTGCTCTTGCAGGAAATTGAAAACGAAGGACTGGAGAATGATCCCCAGGTCATCGAAAAAATCGAACTTCAAAAAGAACAGTTGCTCATCAATGAATTCATCGCCCGTAAATTCGGGGCTCAACTGCAAATCTCAGAGGAAGAAGTCCGAAATTTCTACGAACAGAATAAACAGAACCTGATAACTCCTGAAAAACGGAGCGTCAGGCATATCGTCGTTCCCACGCAGGAAAAAGCGGAAGAAATACGGGAGCTGCTGCTGAACGGAGCAGATTTCGCCGAAATGGTTGAAAAACATTCCTCGGAAGATTTCAGAGCTGACGGCGGACAACTCGGATACATTGAAAAAGCTAAATTCATCCCGGAATTTTCTGGTCCTGCCTTCAACCTGAAACTCAACGAATTCAGCAAACCGGTGCAAACGCAATTCGGCTATCATATTATACAGGTCCTCGACATTCAGCCTGCACAATATCTCGACTACGAATCCATCAAAGAAGACCTCAAAAATGCAGCCCTGCAGCAAAAAACCGATCAGATACTCAATGCCTACATCCAGAAGCTCAGGGCTTCTTCCGACATCATCATACGGGGAAGCATGCTGGCCGAATCCTCCAATTACCGGATGGAGACAAAAAGCATACAACCTGTTCTCGATACGGAAGAAACGGGGCTATAAAGAGCGTTTCTTAATCATAAAGCGTTTTTCGAACACGCCTTCAGAATTTATTAATTCCAATATTGCAATTTTTCCAAGAAATCTATAAAATGGTGGTGTGACTGACCGGGAAAAAGGGTATGGACGCCTCTCGGTCGAACGCAGTATCCGCTTCGGGGTTCGACTTAAAAAATTTTAAAGAGAATCATTTCGTTCTGGCTCATCGTGTGATCTGTTCGCTGCTGACGTTTTTCATAGGCTTCACAGCGATTGAGAGTTCGGGATATTATTCTTCGCCGTGGAACATGCTGTTGCCGATCGGACTGCTGGGGCTCTCTTTTTACAATTCACCGCTGGGGATAGCGGCATTATCCGCGGTATTATTTCCGGTTGTGGGTTCGCTGTATCCCCAATTGACGATTTTTCAAATATTACTGACGTTATTTTATTTAACGACGACGTTGCAGATGCGTCCGGGGACATTTTTGACGTTTTTAGCGAGTCCTTTATTTTTTTTAATGGGCGGGGGCTTCATATATCCTGCAGCTTATGGATTTTTTCTTTCGGGCCGTTCAGCATTTATTTGGGGTATGTTGACGTGTCAATGGGTTCAGTTTATCGGCCGTTTGTATGGTCGAAGCGCGATAGGCCCGGCGCTAATTCCGTCATACAACAATGGCGCATTTGCAGAATTGGGATTCGGCGAATTCTGGTTGAATTTTGCTGTCAGGCTGGCGGGCGATCCGCTTTTCTGGATTCAGGGGATACTGTGGGGG
Source organism: uncultured bacterium (assembly GCA_964619725.1). Taxonomy (GTDB): domain Bacteria; phylum CSSED10-310; class CAZUFC01; order CAZUFC01; family CAZUFC01; genus CAZUFC01. The sequence goes on from CAZUFC010000012.1 coordinate 14,161, forward strand.
GCATCAGCGTGGATGTATTCACATTTTAAGATGAAGGGGCGTCCCTGGTTATGGATAGCGGCGAGCCTGTCGGTATTATCGGGGTGTTCTCTGTATACGGCATCGCTGTTCGATCGTTCGGCGGAATTGAGCCTCATCGTACCGATATCATCAATAATAGGTATAATAGGCGGAGTAGTGATACTCAATTTATGGACAGGAATGAGGAATTACGATGCGAGTACGACGATTGAAGCTCAACGAATGGAAGCGGATATGCATTCAGAGAGGCGTAAGAGGGAATGGGAGGAGAGAGAGGAAGCGAAACGTGAGCGATATTTGAGGAGCCGGGAACAGATCAGGAGGATCAGGAAGGAAAACACGGCGCAGAGGTATGCATTGGAGAGGAGAAAAGTGAGTCAGGAAGCGAAGTACAGGGAGCCGGGCACGGGCGTTGAGGAACCGGACAGTTCGTTAGCGGTTCGGGGACAGAGCGGAGCTACCGGGCGGATACGGCAGAGTCCCGGATCATCGAGAGCGGGAAGGCGCGTTACATGGGATGATCTGATACTTGAAAAGGATATAAAGGGAGAGATTGAGCGGATCGTATTGAACAATTTTGATCCTCATCGGGTTTCATTGCTGGGTGATTACGGGATTCAATCGAGTCGTTCCCTGCTGCTGTTCGGGCCTCCGGGCTGCGGCAAGACGAGGTTGGCGCAGGCATTGAAGGACCGGCCGGGATTAACGTTGCATCGCGTATCCTGTGCTGATATAGCTTCGAAGTGGTTCGGAGAAACGGAAAAGAACATCAGGCAGTTATTCGACAAGGCGTTGTCGGAGAAGCCTTCGATATTGTTTTTTGATGAGATGGAGTCGTTGACCGCGGAGCGCAGTAATGCCGGTCAGGAGTCGACGGCTGTTAACAGGATAGTGACGCAGTTTTTACAGGAGTTCGACAGGGTTCGGGAAGAGAGATTCGTCATGATAATCGGGACGACAAATGCGCCCGAATTGATGGATGCGGCATTTTTGAGACCGGGCCGTTTCGACAAGGCTCTTTACATACCGCCGCCGGGGCTGGAGGAACGGAAGCGACTGTTCAATCTCTATTTGAACCGAAGGTTGCTTGACGAGTCAGTCGATGTGGACAGGCTGGCTGAAAAAACCGAGCGTTATTCCGGAGCGGACATCGAATCCGTATGCATAGAGGCTGTGACTCGTTCGCTTGAATGTTTTAACGGCGACCAGGTTATGCCGAGCATCTCGCAGGATATGCTGGAAGAACACATATTGAAAATGCGGCCTTCTTTGAATGAAGACATTTTGAGAAAACATGAGGAGATGAGGGATCGTTTCCAGAGAGGCGCCATAGATATGGATAAAAAGATCAGGGGCAAAGCGATGGAGCTGAGCTGGGACGATCTGGGCGGCATGGATTCGATCAAGAAGTTTCTGGAGGACAACATCATTCTGCCTTTAAAGCGTCCGGACCTGTTTAAAAAATTCGGCGCCGGGCCTCCGTCCGGAATATTGCTGTACGGTCCTCCAGGCTGCGGAAAAACGCACATCGCCCGCGTCTGCGCATCCGTATCGAACGCTTTATTCATCGAAGTAAGGGGTTCTGAGCTTATCAGTCCGTACAGGGGCCGCTCCGAGCAGAATTTGCACAGATTATTCCAGAGAGCCAGGAGCAATTCGCCTTCTATTCTTTATTTTGATGAACTGGAAGCCCTGGCGGGTTCCAGGGGGCATGCTGGACCGGGAGAGAAAGGCGATGCGGGCATCATAGGACAGTTTCTGACTGAATTCGACGGTTTCGAGCCGCTGGAGGGCTGCATTGTCCTGGCATCGACCAATCGCCCCGATCTGCTGGATAGAGCGCTGCTGAGACCCGGGAGATTCGAAAAAATCATGTTCGTTCCGCCGCCTGAATCAGCCGACGAACGGCTGAGTATAATGACAGCGCTATTAAGGGAAAGACCATGCTCATCAAACGTTGATCTCCAGGAAATTGCGCAGAAAGCCGCCGGCTTTTCCTCAGCCGATCTGAAAGCCCTGTGCAATGAAGCGGCCATGAATGCCGTCAAGCGCTGCATCAAAGACGATTCTGCAACATACATAGAAGAACAGGACTTTTATGCCGCTCTTGAAAACATAAAACCCTCTCTGACCACTTCCGTCATAAGATTCTATGACGAGATTCAGACGAAAATGGCTGCATAAGGAGGTTGACCTACCTTGTATTCGCTGACTTGCAAACTGAATTCCTTAAAAAATAACCTGTCCTCATGCCGACGAAGCGTCGGAGGACGCCTGTATAAGGTCATTAAACTCAAGGATTCACTCGGATCACCTGTCATACAGCATAATATTCCGGCTCTGCGATTCAGATTAAAACTCTTTTTCCGCTTTCTCTATCTGTCTCTCATCCTCACGGCCTGCACGATATGGTTCACCATTCATAAAAACAATCTCTTGAAACAGGATGATCCTGACGATCTGATATGGTTGACGGTCGGACTCGCCGCCGCTTATCTGCTTTTCGCCTTTTACGCGGTAATCCGCATCGGAAATCCTTTTCTCAGGACCCTGGGACGCATATCCGACTTAATGAGTCAATCTCCCGAATTCGATCTTGACGCAAAAGAAAAAAATTCAGCGGATGATAATGCGAACATCGAAATTCCTCAGCTTGTAGACCGAATAAAGGGCATGCAGAATCAAGCAAGCAAAGCGAAGTACGATCAGAAACGGAAGCTTGAGGACATGGCGACGGTTCTGGCTGAAGTCTCTTCCTTGCTTTCCGGACCCAACAGAGATGATTACCTGGCGGAATGCGGCGGAATAATAAAAAAAATAGCCTCTGAGCTGGAAAATATTAGCGATGCAATATGATATGAAATCCAGGGTATGCATCACGTGAAATGCAAACACCGCTTCTTATTCTTTCCGGTTGCCGCGCCGTCAAACGCAAGAGCGAATGATCATGAAAATCTCGTTGCGGCTGTCCGTCCATGGTTGCCGAATTAAAAAATATTTGGCGACAGACGCTGAAAAACTTATTTTGGTCGATACCCGGACGTTCGCCGCCTCTCGCGTTCGTCTCAACGTCACAGGCATTTTGCACTCGATCGAACAGCGTGTTATCATAGCACTGTGAAATCTGGTTTTTTCACGCTGAAAAATATCCGGCAATTTCGCAATGGGAAGTAAATATATGATCACATTTAAGCACACATTCAGAAAAGCATTAAGAATCCTCGCTGTTTTCGGTGCGTTGATCTGTTTGATTCATTGTGCGGAACCACAGAACATCAAGGAAAACAAAACCGGGTCAGAAACGAAAAAAAGTTCATCTCTCAACGATCCCAGGCCGAATATCGTTCTGCTCATTATCGATACTCTGAGAGCCGATAAATTTACCTCTTACGGGTTCAGCGGTTATTGCTCTCCTGAATTCGACGAAATGGCGAAAGGAGGAATTCAGTTTAACCATGTAGTCGCTCAATGCAGTTGGACCAGGCCTTCCATAGCGTCCATGCTTACATCGCTTTATCCCCGCACTGTCGGCATCACAAAAGAAAAATACCAGATTCTCAACGATCGTTTTCTCACTCTGGCTGAAATCTTGAACGATAACGGTTACAGAACCGTCGGCATTACGGCTAATCCTCACATTAATAAAGCCTATAATTTCCATCAGGGCTTCGACGTTTATTTCGACAGCAACGTGGTCTGGTCGGGAATGAAACCGGAGTTCGTCAAAAAGGATAAAATAAAATATTCAGAGGAGCGCTCCCTTCAAACCGCGCCGGAAATGTATGAGATTCTCCTGGAAGAATTTGAATCGAAGAAAAGGGAAGTCCCGCATTATGTTCAGATAAATGCAATGGAAGTGCATGAAATGGCACACGCTGTCAGAAATGAATTCAAAAAAATGTACGCGGATTATCATCTTTTCGACCGGTCTTACTATCAGGCGCTGAGACAGTTGACTCACGACACCGGCGTTTTTTTCAGAAAACTGATCGAGCTGGAGGGATGGAGGAATACACTGTTCATAATAACTTCCGATCACGGCCAGGGATTGCGCGATCATCCGCATGTTGAAAAATCGATGTATCATGGATTTTTGCTCTATGAATCCCAGTTAATGGTTCCTCTTATCATGTTCAATCCGAGCGACGACGGAGAGCCCCGGATCATAGATCAACCCATACGGTTGCTGGATATGACGCCGACGATACTGGAATGCGCCGGCGTGGAACCGCCCTCAGGATTACAGGGTCATTCAATGTTTCCGCTGATCGAAGGCAGGAAGCTCGATGTAAAACTTCCGGAATACTTCATCGCAGAAACGAATTTTCGAGGGCATGATAAAATCGGCGTTTATTCGGAAGAATGGAAATACTTCATCAATAATGACGATCAGAAGGGATTGAACGACAGGGAGCTGCAGCGCATGCATCACATCGAAGACGGAAGAAGAACGGACCTGGCCGCAAAGAATCCTGAAACAGTAAAAAAAATGCATGCTTATCTGAAAAAATGGGAAAGCGAAAACCTTCCAGCCGATCCCACAATCCCTTCCGAATCAATGCTTTCTGATATGGAGATTTCCCAACTCACAGCGCTCGGTTATCTTCAATGACAAAGCCGGCCTTAATCTGGCGTTGAAAGTTTTCCAAGAGGTTTGAACGGCGCTGACACCTATTTCTCATACAAAATCGTAGCGACAGCCTTCGAATTCCCGCAGATCAGATTATTCCGGGACGAAACCCAGTTGAAGCATCAGCTCAGTTCATCTTCTGCTTTTCTTTTTGGACAATCGACGGCGCCTGCTTTGTTTTGATCTTTTCGAGCGTTGCTTGACAAGAGCATTCCATCTTCTCAGAAAACTCCACCCTTTGTCGTCGCCCCGCACAAAGACTTCAAAAAGCCGAAGCGCATCCTCGAAATAGGCCCTTTTCATCACTGAACGCGGATTGAATTTCTTTTCAAAAATTCGATAAAGCTTCGTCTGAGCCAGAATAACGTCGATGATCCCATCACGGACCTTTTTAGGCAGACCTCGTCTTTCATGAAAATCGAAAACGATCTTTTCGGCCAATTCCTTTATTCTCTGTTGAGTGACCTTTGGGATTGTCGTATCGATTTTCAATTTAATCAGGGGCATAAGCAGAACCGCAAAGATAAAAGTCTGGGATTCTTTCCAGTGAAGGGGCAACTCATCCAGAACGGAAATATAGTTCCAAAAGCATCTTTTGGGGTCCAAACCGTTTTTTTCGATCAGTTCGCAGATTTCGTCCAGTTCCGGCAGCAGCTCCCCCGATAAACCTGTCTTACGCATCAGTTCAAGAGATGAAACCGCAGAATTCCAACGGAAAAGCACCGCTATTTCCTCCAGAAGCCGGGCCGTTGAAGCTTTCTGAATATTGCTTTTCAATTTTAGTATCGCTTTCAAAGTCGCCTGCTCTATCTCAAAATCTAGACGCCCGGCAACTCGAACAGCCCGGATCATTCGCACAGGGTCCTCTATAAACCGGACTTCCGGCTCACCGATGCTGCACACCTTGCCCTTCTCCAAATCCTCAAGTCCGTTCACATAATCGATCACACTGAAATCATCAATGTTGTAAAATAGCCCGTTTATGGTGAAATCCCGGCGATGAGCGTCCTCTTCCGGGGTCCCGTAAATATTGTCGTGGGTTATCAGTTTTGCATTTTCCGCTCTATCGTTCCCGGTATCCGCATTACGGCGAAACGTAGACACCTCTATTATCTCATTATAAAAACGGATATGCGCCAGACGAAAACGTCTGCCGATCAGCACGCAATTACGGAACATCCGCTTGATCTGCCTGGGGCGAGCGTCCGTCGTTATGTCAAAATCCTTGGGGTTCCTTCCCAATAAAAGGTCCCGGACAGTCCCGCCCACCAGATAGGCCATGAAACCGTTCTTCTTCAATCGATATAGAACCTTCAGAGCATTTTTTCCAATGTTTTTACGCGATATCGGATGTTGGTCTCTTTTTAGGACAACCGGTTCCATATTGATTCTTACGCCTGTTCGCAATTCGGAAAACTGATGATTGCCGATCGCCGTTTCACTTCCGCAAGTCGAAGCAGGAACAGCGCCTGTTATTAAACTGATCATCAACAGGAAAATCAACAAAAAAATAAGCCGCTCCTCCCCGCACGCCGGCAGCAACATGGAACAACTCATTGATTTCTTCTTTGATTTCATGATAAAAATGGAAAATCGCGGGCCGGTATTTCGTTCGTATTACATGGTCAGGAGGAACGATTGAATGACTGGTTTACATATTTCCTATAAAAATCAAAGGCTCTTGTTCAGTCAATTGAGCAATCTGTTGAATTCCGGAGTATCGATACGTCGAGCGCTGGAGAGTGTGGGGAATCCGTCGGCGCCCAAATCGGTTCAGAAGTTCACGCAGGAATTAATTGATCAGATCGAGCAGGGCAGCGAGATGCATCCTGTTTTCCGTAAATACGAACAAACTTTCCCGACAGCGACGCCGGCTCTTGTCCAATTAGGCGAGCAGTCGGGTCATCTGGACGAGATGTTCGACAAGATATCGAGCATGCTGGACACCAGTATACGTTTAAGGTCAAAAACGGTTACTGCGATGTTGTATCCGGGATTCCTGATATTGCTGGCTTCTTTTCTTCTGCCGTTATGGAAACTGTTCAAGGCCGGCGGTCCGGACTGGCAGGAATATCTCTCCTGGAACGTATATCCGATTTCGATAACGGCCCTGGCGCTGGTTTTGTTCTATCGGTTAAAACAATGGCTCGGCGGCTTGAAACCCGTCCAGTATATTTTTGACGGCTTTGTTCTGAACATACCCCTGCTAGGAGGCGCATTCAAAAAACTCGCCTATTCCCGCGTCTGCAGAACGCTCGGTTTTACATACGGTTCAGGAATGGAACTGAATTCCGTCATGAGTCTGGCATCCAAAGCATCGGGGAATGTCATTCTGCAGAGAAAGCTGAACCAGGCATTCAGGAAATGGCGACAAACCGGGGGAAGACTTTCCGATCATATTGCCGGAGTTAGGGATATGCCTCGAAGCGTGGTGGAGATGTTTCGTTCGGGAGAGGAGACAGGCAATCTGGACGACATGATGTTCCGTGCGGGGCGGAATCTTGAAGAAGAGGCAGAAACGACGCTGCAAAGGTTTACGAAATTGATCGGGCCTGTTATTCTGTTGCTGGCGTTGCTTGTACTGGCATTTTTAATTTTTAATTTTTACAATCGGTTATTTTCCAGTTTTTCAGGATTATCATAGATTCCGGCGCAGCCATGGGCATTTTAACGAAAATACATAATGAGCAAGGGGTAATATTCCGGCGACGAATGTTCGTCCTTTTTCTGCAGCTGTTTTTTCTCGCCGTTCAGGCATCAGGGCTCGAAATAGAGTTGGAATCTTTTTCCGGTAATGATTACCCGGAGATATCCATGTTGTTCAGCGTAAGAGAATCCGGCCGAAGGATGCTGGCATTGGATGCGGAATATTTTGGCGTCATTGAGGACGACCGGCATCTGGAAAGAGGGACGAAGGAACCTGACGAGCAGTCTGTTTCAGGTTATATGATCGAGGAAAAACCGGAAGGGTATTTTCTGAGTTACGTCAGTCCTTCCTCCAGAGGACCCGGAGCGGTTCATACGGTGGAGATATCGGTGAAATACGGAACGCAGAGCGCCCGAACATCTTTCGAGTATTTAGAGGAAAACGGATTACGGGAAGCCCCGGAAACCGGAGAAATGAAAAGTGAGGAACCGGGACGAGAGGGATACATTATCGAAGCCGTAATATTTTCAGCCGTATTGCTGATTGCAGCGGTCGTCGCCTGTTTAATGATCAAGAAGAAACGAAAGGCGCGCGTAAGGCGTTGCCCCCGCTGCGGCGAACCGTATGAAAAGGGAATCAGTTATTGCATATATTGCGAAGACGGCAGTGAGATTTCTGAAGAGGCGGCGGAATCGTCGCGGGAGGTTCTCGGCGAGGATATTAACGAGAAGAAACCGAAGGAAGAAAAGGCCTTGATTGAGGAGGATCGGGATACTGAAAGGGAAGGCGTTCAGGCGGAAGAAGAACAGGAGGCTGGTTCGGTTGAAAAGGAGCAGGATGAAGGTGAGGAAGGAGCGGGTGAGACCTGGGAAACGGAAGAACCTGTTGAAGGCGAGGGTCGTGAGCAAGCGGGAGCAGGAATTGATGTAAGCGATGAAGAGGAGAGAGTCGCAGAATTGGACGAGGCGGAGGAATCAGAAGCAGACATTGATAAAACCCCTGTTTACAGGCAAATACACGCAATCATGATCGAAACCAGAGACGAAAAGCCTCTTGAAGTTAAGCTGGATCAAACGAGAAAGTACCTGATAGGCCGGCATGAGACGGCTGACATTGCATTGAGCGATGATAAGCTCAGTCCGATACAGGCGGAATTATCTTTCCATGAGGGCGCCTGGTTATTGAAGAATTTGAATCAGGCTTTAGAAATGACGGTCAACGGAGCAGTCGAAAAGGAACATGTATTAAAGTCTAAAGACGAAGTGCGGATAGGTCAGACGACCATCCGGTATTCATTCGAATTAAAGAGGACTCAGACATAGAATCGGAGGAACAAGCAGTATGCAGCATCACGGCATTATAACGTTAACCACGGATTTCGGATTAAAAGACCCTTTCGTAGGTATAATGAAAGGCGTGATCCTCTCGATTTTTCCGGAAGCGAACATCATTGACGTGACTCACAATATAGACACCTTCAGCATTGAAAAGACGGCTTATTTGCTGGAGTATGCGTATGCGAATTTTCCCAGCCGCACTGTTCACATAGTGGTGGTTGATCCGGGAGTCGGCGGGCCAAGGCGGCCGATTGTAGTATCGGCTGACGATCATTTTTTTATGGCGCCCGACAACGGGGTATTGACCAGGATATTGAACAAGACGATGAGTCCACTTATTTTTGAATTGCAGCAGACTCATTATTTTTTTAAATCCGGCAAGGGAACGACTTTTCAGGGAAGGGACATTTTTGCGGCTGCGGCGGCCTGGTTGAGCAAGACGCTCGAGCCTGCCAATTTCGGTGAGGAAGTCAATGACCCTGTGCTTTTGGATTTACCTGAAGCGCAGGAGCAGGGAAATCGCATATCAGGGGAAATCATATACATTGATCATTTCGGCAATTTAATCTCCAATATAACTCAGGATTACGTAATGGAATTCCTGAAGCGGAAGGGTGCGGAGAACGCAACCGTTACGATCGGCGATCACAGGATCAAGGGGATTTCGACGGCGTATGAGGAAAGCGACGGCAGGCGACCGGTAGCCGTTTTCGACGGACTGGGCGCACTGGAGATAGCGGTAAAGGAAAATTCAGCAGAAAAGGTTCTTGGATTAAGCAGGAAAGAGAAGATCATAGTGGAAGCTTCCGGAGGAAATATACAATGAAGGGGACGGCAAACAGAAGGAACGCGATTTTATCCGCAGCAGCAATATTCTTTGCTCTGGTCATCATGTCCTTGACGGGGTGCGCATCGTTGAAGAAGAACAAAGAGCTGAGAATGAAGGCTCAGATCAATTACAATACGGGCGTGGAGTATCTCAATATAGGCGAATACAGCGTGGCGATGGACAATTTTCTGAAAGCCCAGCAGTATGCGCCGGACGATCCCATGATACACAACGGCAAAGGACTGGCTTTTCTGGGTCAGGGACGTCCTCATGAGGCTCGTATTGAATTTGAAAAGGCGCTGGAGTTAAACGACGACATACCGGAGATATACACGAATCTGGGCAATGCTTTGATGGCACAGGGATTATATGACAAGGCCATTGAAAAATTTCAGGAAGCGTTGAATGACCCGGGCTACCGTTATCCTGCTTCGGCTTTGTATGCGAAAGCTCAATGTCTTATCAGTCTGGGTCGGGATGAGGATGCCCGGGAAGCGCTGCAGGAGGCCATCCGGCACGAGCCTTCTTACGACAGACCCTATTACAGTTTGGGTATGCTGGCCAGAAAGGACGACAAGCTCCGGGAAGCTATCAGGTATTTCGATTCTGCAGTCAAGAGCAATCCGTATGCATGGGAGTCCTGGTATCAGTCCGCGCTGACCTATTTAGACATGAACGATGAGGAAGAAGCGATAAGGCGTTTAAGAAGAATAAGAAATAATGCGCCGGAAAATACGATTTTTTATAAAAAAGCAGGCGAATTGCTTCAGTCGCTCGAAACGCCCGTCTTAAACCGGTGACGCAATACCGCCATGAGCCCCTTATATAAAAGCAGTCTGGATTCCGGCCGATTGGACCGGAAGAGGGAACAAGCGAAACGCATGTTGCAGCAATGCCGTTTATGTCCCCGGTTATGTGAAATCGACAGGACAACCGGACAACTCGGGTATTGCCGGGCCGGCATCGAACCCGTTATTTCCGGCGCTCATGCGCACTTCGGAGAAGAAGCCCCGCTCGTCGGTCATTCCGGGTCGGGAACCATTTTCATGACTTATTGCAGTTTAGGCTGCATCTTTTGTCAGAACTATGATATCAGTCATCTTCACAGAGGTAAAAAAATAAGCGTGGAACAGCTCGCGGCAATTATGCTGGAGCTTCAGAGGCAGGGTTGCTGCAATATAAACGCCGTCTCTCCCACTCACTACGTTCCGCAAATAATAGAAGCCCTGCGCAAAGCGGCGGAACAGGGCTTGAGTATTCCTTTCGTTTACAATTGCGGCGGCTATGAAGAGCAGGAGACCTTAAAAATCCTGGACGGCATTACGGATATTTACATGCCTGATTTTAAATTTCTCGACAAGGATGTATGCCGTAAATTTTTGAATGCTTCGGATTACCCCGAAAAGATTAAAGCCGCTCTAAAAGAAATGCATCATCAGGTCGGAGACCTGGTTATAAATCGAAAAGGGACGGCTGAGAGGGGGCTGCTGATTCGTCACCTGGTCATGCCCGGAATGCTTAAAGACACGAAGGAAATCTTGCGTTTTATCGCGGAAGAAATATCAGAAAATACTTACGTTAACATCATGAAGCAATATCATCCCCAATACAGGGCGTTTGATTATCCCGAAATTTCCAGGCGAATCACCAGGAAAGAATATGAAGAAGCTTGCCGGTTCGCACTGGAATTAGGCTTACACAGGGGATTCCCTCATTTTTGAACCGGCGACGGTCCTGGAGATGTTAAAGGAGGAGGCATTTGAAACTTCTTTCAAAATTCAAGATACGAAAATTGGAAAAATCGATAAAACGATACCCTCATATAGCCGAAAATTACTTTGAATTGGCAAGATCGTATCGTGATGCTGAGAATTATGAGGAAGCCGCTTCGACGATACGCGACTTTCTGGAGGCGAACCCGGAATCGGAAGAGCGCAACCGCGGCCTTTTCTTGCTGGCCGATACAGCGTACCGGAGCGGCAATCATGATGAGGCATGGCAATGGTTGTCGAAAATAGAAGGGCTGCAGAACAGTGAATTGCAATCGGAAATATCTTATTTGAAAGGCAGTTTGCTGTATTTGAATGCCGAATCGGAACCGGAAAAGACTGATGCCGCCATTGAGGAGTTAAAGGCCGGCGCAGCAGGGATAAAGGATGCTGAGAGAAGGACGGTGGCGAACGACCGATTGGCGACTCTTTATGAGAAGAAAGGAGACTGGGGCAACGCGGTAAAGCATTGGGAAGCGAAAATAGAGCTTATGGGCAAGCAGTCGGAGAAGAGCCGGGAGCGGACTGCGGCATTAATGAAGGCGGCGGAGACATCAGAAAAAAAACTGAACGATTCGGTAAAAGCGGCGCGATATTATGAAAAAATATTACAGGAGGGGGATATTCCGCTTGACGAGACGATTTATATTTACTTGAGATTAGCCGACATATCGAAAAGGGACGAGGACCCTATCAGCGCCGTGGAGAAATATGAGACGGCATTGCGTTACATAGGGCGTGAGGATTCGGAGAGGGCGGCTGAAACGATGGTGAAGCTGTCGGAGCTTTACCGTGAGACGGGGCGTGATGAACAGGCGAAGCAGGAGCTGGGCCGTGCGATGAAATTAAAAGAGGTTCCGTCAGGATTACGTTACAGGATACTGAAGGATTTGGCAGAACAGGACCGAGAGCGTGAGCAGCACGAAGCAGCGCTGGCTCTGGAGCGTCAAGCGGAGCAGTATGGAGACGAGGCGCAGAAAAAGGAGACTCGATATCGTCAGGGAGAGGATTTAATGAATCTCGGCAGACGCGACGAGGCTCTGGAGCTGATCGAGCCGGCGCTTCATGACGAGGGAGCTTCTGAGGAGATGTCTGTCGAAGCCTATTATAAAATGAAAGCTCTGGCGGCCAGGATTTACTTTTCACGGGGAAATATTGCTGCGGCGGCGACTTACGCTAGCGAGGCGGCCGAGGAAGAAAACGTTCCGGACCTTTATTGGATACTGGCCGAAACAGCCTATGATGATGATCGGATCATTGAATCTTTAAGATATTATTTGAGGATATGCGATGAATTTCGGGGCTCCCCGGAGCGATCCGAAGCCATGAAAAAGCTGAAGCGGATTCGGGAAAGGTTTTCTTCGGAGGAAGAACGAAGTAAAGCGTCGCTCAGCCGCAAGGAGATGCAGGAGCTGGATCGAATATTGGAGACGGTTGGCGAGGAGACGGACCTGATCCGCCGATTAAGAAAAGGACTGACGAAAACCCAGATGGGACTGGTAGGCGGCATTGAGAACCTTCTGCGAGGAAGAAGCGACATTGATGAGGATGTTCTTGATGAGCTGGAGGAGCTTCTCATATTGTCGGATATGGGAGTTGAAACGACGCAATCCATCATGGACCCGATACGCGAGGGTTTGGAGCGAGGAGAAATCAAGGGACCTCAAAGCGTGCGGGACCAGATACGTTCTAATTTGCAGGAGATATTATCGGATCATACGGCCCAAATTAACATAGATGCTCATAAACCTTTCGTCATAATGATGGTGGGCGTTAACGGGGTGGGGAAAACCACAACGATCGCCAAGCTGGCCAGGAAGTTCAAGGATGAAGGAAAATCGGTATTGCTGGCTGCAGCGGACACTTTTCGGGCGGGAGCGATTGAACAGCTTACGGAATGGGGCAATCGGCTTGAGCTGGACGTCGTCAAACAGAAAGCCGGTACAGACCCTTCGGCTGTGGCTTATGATGCCGTGCAGGCCGCCGTATCGCGGGACATGGATTGTCTGATTATCGATACGGCAGGTCGCCTTCATACAAAGGTCAACCTGATGGAAGAACTGAAAAAGATCAGGCGTGTTATCTCGAAGAACCTGGATGGCGCCCCGCACGAAATATTACTGGTGGTAGATGCCACCACAGGACAGAATGCGGTCAACCAGGCGCAGATTTTCAAGGAAGCCGTGGATGTGAGCGGTCTGATTCTGACCAAGCTGGACGGCACCGCCAAGGGCGGAATTATCGTGAGAATCGCTAATGAATATAATATCCCTATTGAATTTATCGGAATAGGCGAAAAAATGGATGATTTGCGCCAATTCAAAGCCGACGAATTCGTCAAGGCGCTGTTCGACTGATGGAAAGTGAATTTACCGAGCTGGATGCCGTTTTCATGCGAAAAGCGCTGAAACTGGCGCAAAAGGGCAGCGGACGCACAAGCCCCAATCCAATGGTTGGAGCGGTCATAGTCTCTGACGGCAAAGTCGTTTCTCAAGGTTATCATCATTATTTGGGAGCTCCTCACGCAGAAGCGGATGCCCTCAGTAAAGCAGTATCATCAGGAACGGATTTGACAGGAGCGACTTTATACGTCAACCTGGAACCCTGTTGTCACTATGGTCGAACGCCTCCATGCGTTCACATCATCATTGAATCAGGCATCAAGAGGGTTGTGGCCGCCATGAAGGACCCCAATCCCCTGGTCGGCGGTAAAGGCTTTGATATACTGAGAAACAGCGGCATATCCGTCAACTGCGGATTGCTTGAAAAGGAAGCGCGAAAACTCAACGAGGCTTACGTCAAATTTATAACGACATCCATGCCTTTTGTTACCGTTAAAGCAGCCATAAGTCTCGACGGCAAAACCAGCACGGCGGCAGGAGATTCCCGCTGGATCAGCAGCCCCCAATCACTGAAACGATCCCGCCGCGCCAGGTCGTTCGTGGATGCCATCGTCGCAGGAAAGACTACCGTTCTAAAGGATAATCCTCTTCTGACGGCACGGAACGAAAAAAAAACATTAACCGCACAACCTCTCGCCGTTATCCTAGATTCACGCCTGGAAATACCGCCTGATTATAAAATATTTACGACAACCGAAAGAAGAAAAGTATTCGTATATTGCAGCTTAGATGCACCAAAGGAGAAAGTTAAACGACTTCAAAATGAAGGCATCGACGTTATTCCTGTTCCAGACTGCCCATATTCCGGAAAACCACCCGCCCGATCACCCTCTTCCCGCAGCGGACTTGATCTTCATGCCGTCATGAGAGACCTGGGACAAAAACAAACGGCGTCAGTACTCGTCGAAGGCGGTCCGACGCTCCATTTTTCTTTTTTCGAGAGCAGGCTGGCGGATAAAATCGAATTTTACATCGCTCCTATGATAATCGGTGGCGTTAAAGCGCCGACGGCTGTGGACGGGAAAGGTTTTTCAGCGATCGGCGATACGATCGGAATCGAAGACATGCAAGTAAGGCGGCTCGGAAATGACTTATTTATTCAGGGATATCCGGTTTATCCGGAATCGGACAAATGACTTTTTTTATAAAGGCGCCGGTACAGAGGCGAAAGAATGCTGTCCGGCCGTTTTAGAACCTATTTCAATCGCCGGGATGATCTGAAATGTTTACAGGCATAATAACAGAAATCGGCAGAATCGAATCTATGAAAAACCACGGCCGGAGAGGCGCCGAATTAACTCTTGCCGCTCCCGAAACGACCGACGGCCTTTCAGTCGGACAAAGCGTCGCAGTAAACGGCTGTTGCCTCACCGTAACTTCCCTAAGAGGAAAAACCTTCACCGCTGACGTCTCACCGGAAACTTTAAATAAATCCAATCTGGACTCGCTGAAAAGGGGAAGCATTGTAAACCTGGAAAGGGCTATGGGACTTCAGGACCGACTGGAAGGGCATCTCGTCCAGGGCCACGTCGATGGTACAGGAAAAATCAAAAAAATACGGAAACTCTCGCAGTTCACCGAATTGCACATCAATATTCCCTCCCCACTGGCTGAACAGTTGATCCTCAAAGGGTCCATCGCCCTGGATGGAGTCAGTCTCACCATCAACGATTTGAAGGGGAACGTTCTCTTCGTTACCGTAATTCCTCATACGGCATCTCAAACCATCATTAAAAACTACAAAACCGCCTCCGTCGTAAATATTGAAACAGACATGATCGGCAAGTATGTGCGCCGGTACCTGGACAGCATGGGACGCTCCTTTCGTTAAATTATTTGCCGCTCCAATAGCTTCGCTCTCACGAGTATCGCAAACCGCTGTTACTTGCCCGGAATGAATAAAATTCATACAGATATGAAAAGAATCCGATTATTAACTTGCCAATATCTTTTCTTTAACATATAATGAAATGCTCATAATTCCCTTTGTTTCAGCAAGGAGAGGCAAAAATGAGCGAAAGAGATACTTTCGAATTCGATTGCATAGAGGATGCAGTAGAAGATATTCGTCAGGGTAAAATCGTCATCGTGGTTGATGATGAGGACCGCGAGAACGAAGGTGATTTCCTGATGGCTGCGGAAAAAGCTTCGCCTGAAGCGATCAATTTCATGGCTCAGCACGGTCGCGGACTTATCTGTTTGCCTATGACGAAAAAACGATTGGATGAACTTAATTTACAATTGATGGTGTCAGAAAACACGGCGCCCTATAAAACCGCTTTCACCGTTTCGATTGACGCACGGGAGGGCATAACGACAGGCATATCGGCCGCCGACCGGGCGGTCACTATACTGAAGGCGGCTGACCCTCATTCCAAAGCGGAAGATTTCGTCAGGCCGGGTCACATGTTTCCTTTGGTGGCCAAGAAGGGCGGCGTACTTAAAAGGACCGGACACACTGAGGCGGCCATTGACCTGACTCGACTGGCCGGATTCTATCCTGCAGGCGTCATTTGCGAAATTCTTCGCCCGGATGGAACTATGGCCCGGCTTCCCGATCTGATGAAATATCGCGAAGAATTCGGCTTAAAAATAATAACGGTGGCCGATCTGATCGAGTATCGCATCAAGACGGAAAAGCTGGTCAAGAGGGTTGCTGAAACGGTCCTGCCGACCGACTTCGGCGACTTCCGGCTCATAGTCTTCGAGTCGTTGGTCGACGCCGAGCAGCATGTCGCTCTGGTCAAGGGCGAAATTGATCCGGAAAAGCCCGTCCTGTGTCGCGTTCATTCGGCTTGTCTGACGGGAGACGTTTTCGGATCGCACAGGTGCGATTGCGGTCAGCAGTTGCAAAAAGCCATGGAGTTGACGACGAAAGAAGGCAGCGGCGTAATAATATACATGCAGCAGGAGGGACGCGGCATCGGTCTGGGTAATAAGATCAAGGCTTACAGGCTTCAGGATCACGGGAAAGACACGGTGCAGGCCAATCTGGAGCTGGGCTTTAAAGTCGATGAACGGAATTACGGCATTGGGGCCCAGATTTTTCGCGACCTGGGCGTCAGAAAAATCAGGCTGATGACCAACAATCTCAAAAAATTCGTCGCCCTGAAAGGTTACGGATTGACGGTTGTTGAGCGAGTCCCGCTGGAAATTTGTCCATTGAAGGAAAATCAGAAATATCTTAAAACCAAGAAAGAAAAAATGGGCCATTTATTAACACTGGTTTGACGAAATACCGTACAGAAGGTTTAACATGAACACCATAAACGGACAATACAAGGGAAAAGACGTAAGAATCGGCATCGTGGTCAGCCGATTCAATGAAGCAGTCACAGGAAAATTGCTGGAAGGAGCGATAGATGCTTTAACCCGGCATGAGGTAAAAGATGAGCATATAACGACGATTTGGACGCCTGGCGCATTTGAAATTCCGGCTACGGCCCAAAGAGTTGTGGAAACCAACAGATATGAAGCCGTCATATGTTTAGGAGCGGTTATACGAGGCGATACGCCTCATTTTGATTACATTGCCGCGGAAGTGACCAAGGGTATTGCTCAGGTGAGCATGACGGCACAGATTCCCGTTATTTTCGGCGTCTTGACGACGGATACGGTCGAACAGGCCGTCGACAGGGCCGGCGCTAAAGCCGGCAACAAGGGATTTAATGCCGCTCTGGCAGCGCTGGAAATGATCAGTCTGTATAAAACGATAGTTTGAACGCCCATGAGATTAAAGCGAAAAGCAAGAGAAGCGGCTCTGCAACTTCTATATCAGATCGAATTGCTGAAAGACTGGAAAGGTGATTCTATAGAAGATTACTGGAAAAATTACAGACGAAAAGCCGACTATCGCGAGTATGCCGAACTTCTGGTAAAAGGAGTTATGCTGAACAAAGATAAATTGGACGCCCGGATTCAGACATCTCTTCATCACTGGAAAATAGACCGTCTGCCGGTTGTAGACCGCAACATCATCAGAATAGCGGCATTTGAAATGTCCTTGAAAAACATTCCCAGAAAAGTAGCCATTAACGAAGCGATAGAAATTGCAAAAAAATACGGATCGGACCAGAGTCCTCGGTTCGTGAATGGAGTGCTGGACGGTATGACTCAAAAAAAAACGGAAAGAGCGACTGAAGCCCTTAAACATTGAATTCAAGCTGGAGTAGCAATCTTTGAGATACTGCATTTTTTCCGACGTACACGGCAATCTGGAAGCATTAAAAGCATTTTTCGAGCATGCTGAATCACGAGAACAATTAAAATATATATTCCTGGGGGACATAGTAGGGTACGGTCCCAATCCCAATGAATGCGTTGAGTTGTTAAGGAACAGGACGGAACATATCATCATGGGGAATCATGATGAGGCGACATTTGAAGAGAACGTCGACATAGAAAGTTTCAATCCTTTTGCCCGTAAAGTCATTCTTTGGACGCGCCGCGCCTTGAAACAGGAACATCGTGAATTCCTGCGGTCTCTTCAGTATGAAATTGTACATAACGGCATCCGATTCGTTCATGCCACTCCATTTCAGCCTGACCGCTGGCATTATATTTTTACAAGTGAAGATGCGGAAATCAATTTTCGTTCGTTCACTGAGCAAGTTTGTTTCGTAGGGCATTCGCATCAACCGATAATCATTCTTCAGGACCCTGCGGGTGAAGTCGACTCACTGGACCCTCAGACTTACAGGTTGGAGCCGAATCATCAATACATCATCAATGACGGAAGCATCGGTCAACCGAGAGACGGGTCGCCGAAAGCCTGTTACATCATTTATGATTCGGAGACCAGAAAAGTGGAATTTCATCGCGTTGCTTATGATTTTACTATAACGCAGCAGAAGATGAAAGACGAGGGCATACCGGAGTATCTGTGCAAAAGGCTTCAATACGGTCGATGACCCGGCGCCTTTTCCGGTATGCGGAGAATCGTTTACTATTCTCAGGCGGTACGGTTCACAATCGTTCCGCTTTAAGCTGCTTTGAACTTTACAGGAAGTCCTTTTTCATGTGTAATGATGGTAATGATGGAGATTGCAAGCGACCCTTTGAACGATCAATTTCATTAACGTATCATGATGGTGAAATCATTTTATAAAAATATCATTAACGTTAGGGCCGCTCTTGCCGTTTTATTCAGCATCATGAGCGCAGCCGATTTTAAAATAACGGAATGTACGGCGCAGACCATATTCTGTTCAGGAACTCACATGGTTCGATACGAAATCCGGGACCCCCAGGAAGCTTTAATCATTCAACCGATGAAAAACGATTCCTACCGGCTGAAAATCCTCGAAAAAAACGTAAAAAAGACGGTAATCGAAATAAAAGCCACAGCGGAACCTCTTACCGAAAGGACCCATTTCAAATTGCCGACTCATCTGAAAGAAGACAGGCATCTATTTCCCAAAGATTTGCTGAAGCGTCTGAAGGCAGCGCAGTATCTGCATCAGGCCGTAGAGGAGGTCCTTGATTGGATATCCGATCATATAGAATATGACGACACAGCGCTGGACAGGGAACCTCAAAGCATCTTAAAGAATAAAAAGGCTGCCTGCCGGGGGTTGGTCAATCTGGCGAGGTATTTTTTAGACCTTATGGGCATAAAAACGCGTTCAGCTCACGGGGTTCTGGCGGATACCATCGATCGGGAAGGAAAAGCACGACTAAAGGATGCGGTATTTCATCGCTGGCTTGAAGTTTATTATGATGATATCGGTTGGCTGCCTTCAGGTCCCGGATATTCCAAAAACTTCGTGAACGCTTATCATATCGCTGCCCGTATTAATCCTGAGATACTGTTTGTTTTGAAGAATCCTATTACGTGTTTGAGTAATCTGGGAATAAAAGTTAAAATATTGGATGAGCGGCAGGAAATGCTGGATATCGACGTCAAAAAGGATTGTATGAAACCCGTCAGAGCCCGGAAAATGACGCACATACAATATTACGGAACCCTGCTGGGAAAAATAGAAACTCTGAAAGGCGAGCCGCTGAAAGAGGGAACAGTAATGTTGAAAGGAAAGCGAAGGAGATATACGACGAAGTTGAATTCGGCAGGACGATTTGCCTTTTACGGGCTTGATTCGGGAATGTATACGCTTTCGTTAGCGGGTTTATCATTGACGAATTGTCATCGCGCTTTGTATGTCAAAAAAGGCGAACTTCGAAATATTAATTTAAAGATAGCGGAGGGCCGAAGCGATCTGGGTCGTGAATATCCGGACGGTCTCCGCACCGGTTTTCATCAGGGAATGGACAGTCATGAATGATGGAAGAATAAAGATAATGCCTGAGCGTTTGGCCAACAAGATAGCGGCGGGCGAAGTCATCGAGAGGCCGGCATCGGTGGTGAAGGAGTTAGTGGAAAATTCAATAGATGCAGGGGCAGCGCATATTCTCATCGAAGTGAAATACGGCGGCAAGTCTTTGATTCGCATAACGGATGACGGTTGCGGTTTAAGTCCTGACGATGCCTTGCTGGCTTTTGAGCGCCATGCTACGAGTAAAATAAAGGAATTTTCAGACATTGAAAACATCAGGACGTTAGGATTCAGGGGTGAAGCCTTGCCCAGCATCGTTTCGGTCTCCCGCTTCAAACTCCTGACGGCCTGTTCCGATGCTGAAACAGGAACTGAGATAACCTTCGAGGGCGGGAAGCTTATCCGGGCCAGGGAAGCTCTGCATAAAAAAGGCGCTGTTATTGAAGTGCGGTCCTTGTTTTTCAATGTTCCGGCAAGAAAAAAGTTCATGAAAACGACTTTGACGGAAATGAGCCACATAACGGAAGCGGTCGTCAACATGGCGCTGGGGCATCCTGAAGTTGGTTTCAGGCTGATTCATAATGACGATGCTGTTCTGGATTTTTATTATTCTCAGAATCTTGACGAAAGACTTGCTTCAATTATCGGGCATGACGTCAAACAGGAGATGCTTGAAGTCGAACATAATTCATCACAGATGAGACTCAGGGGCTGGATAAGTCAACCGAAGAATACTCGGGCGGGAAAGAGGCATCAGAAGTTCTTCCTGAACGGTCGTTATATCAGAGACAAGATATTAAGCAGCGCGTTGTACAGCGCCTACCGGGGATCGATGGCCGAAGGCCGTCATCCCATGGCTTATCTGTTTTTGGAACTTCCGACCAACCTCGTGGACGTTAACGTTCATCCGACGAAAACTGAAGTAAGGTTCTGGAATTCAGGAGAAGTTCATGGAATTGTTTCCGAAGCAGTGAAAAACGCTTTGAATCAATCTATCTACAGGGAACTTCAAAAAAACGGCGACATCTCTCTCGCTTCCCGGAAAAGGAGCTCCGGCAGAAGCGAGGTAGCCGATCAGGTTCTGAAACCTCAATCCGCCGTCTCGCCATTGCCTTTCAAGAGCGGTTACAGAAGCTTTCCGGAAAAAGAGAGGGAAAACGAAGTCGTTCCATGGGTTTTCCATAAAGGTCAAAATCAGAAATCCCAACCTGAAGCTCAGCAACAGGAAACTCCGACTAAAGAATTCATGCCGGATTTGAACTTGCCTCGTTACATCGGTCAATTGAATGCCACCTTTTTAGTTCTGGCGGACGGAAGCGACCTCCTTCTCATTGATCAGCACACGGCTCACGAACGTATACTTTTTGAAAAAATCAAGCAGGCCCATTCCAAAGGCTCGATCCACATGCAGAGGCTCTTATACCCCGTAACCCTGGAACTTTCGACTCGCGACGTTCAGATTATGAATCGCCGGCTGGAGGACCTCAGGAAATTCGGCTTTGAAATAGAGCCTTTCGGCAGGAATACGTTTGCCGTCAAAACCGTCCCTTCGCTCATGCCCAAAAAAGACATTAAAAAACTTATTCTCGACATGCTGGACGATCTGGCTGAATTGGGAAAGACCAGCCGAACAGAGGTGCTGTATGAGGGCATAATGAAAAGCATGGCCTGTCAGGGTGCGGTCAAAGCGCATTCAGCGCTGGACCCTTCAGCGGTTGACGCTTTAATAAAGCAGCTTTTCATCACGGGAAACCCGGCTGTTTGTCCTCATGGTCGTCCCATTATCATGCGAATTCCTGAAAAAGATATTATGAAGTATTTTAAAAGATGAGCGAACCCTGCTTGATTGTGATCTGCGGACCGACGGGCGTCCGAAAAACGAGTATAGCCGTTGAAACGGCCCGCGTCCTGAAAACGGAAATTATCAGCGCTGATTCGCGTCAAATTTACCGTATGTTGGACATAGGTTCCGGAAAACCGACCGCTGAGGAAAGAAAAGATGTCATTCATCATGGCCTGGACATCGTCGATCCTTCCGAAAAGTATTCCGTCGCTAAATTTGCCCGTTATGCCCGAACCCTCATCGAAAAAATTCAGAAAAAAAACAAAATTCCCATCCTGGAAGGAGGATCGGGTTTATATATCAGAGGAACTCTCCAGGGGCTTACTGATGCTCCGGCCTGCGACCCGGAACTTCGCAGCTCCTTAAAAGAAAAGGAAAAACGCGAAGGTCCGGGAACCTTATACCGCAGACTGCAGGATGTCGATCCCGAGGCGGCGACTCGAATCAAACCCGCCGATCAAATAAGAGTTATACGCGCCCTGGAGGTTTACGAGAAAACAGGCGTTACTCTTTCGCAACGATTACGGGATGACCCCGGTCAAAAGCTCAACTGCAAACAGTTCATATACGGCGTTTTTCTTCCCCGAAAGGCTCTTTACGAAGCCGTAAACAGAAGGGTCGAGGATATGTTCGCAAGAGGATTCATTGATGAGGTCAAACGATTGAAAGAGAAAGGATACGGTAATGCCGTCAGGACGCTGCATGGCCTTGGCTACGCCGCAGCAATGGATTATATTGACGGTAAAATCAACCTTGAGGAAACCCGCGACATTATGAAAAGGGAAACCCGGCGGTACGCCAAAAGACAGATAACCTGGTTCAAAAAAACCGAGGGGCTGATCTGGCTGGAGGGAGGCTCCCCGGAAAAAGAAAAAACGGCAGTGAGGAAAATTCTTTCTGATGTAAAAGATTGTCTCGGCTGCCCGGATGACGTATTGAAACTTTATGACATGGACTGATCAAATATTTATTACGATGTTTTACGAAAGCAGGTCGTTTTTTTTCATGCTGGATCGCGCTTCTGAAGCGGTCCGTACTGCTGCCGTCGACTCTTGATACGGGGAAAGGAACTGCATGGAGGAAAAAAAAGATAAAGAACGTTGCCTTCTGATCGGCGTAAAAGGCATTCGGACTTCAAAGCTCCATCACGATGTCACTTTAAACGAGCTGGAGTTGCTGACGGATACGGCCGGCGGCAAGGTGATCGATAAAACAGTCGCAGATTTAAAACGAATATCGCCCGCAACCTATATTCATTCGGGTAAAGTCGAAGAAATAGCAGAATTATGCAGAGAACAAGAAATCAACCTGGTCGTTTTCGACGAAGAATTATCGCCGTCTCAACAGAAAAACCTGGAAAACGCGTTCAAAGTTCCCGTAATAGATCGTACTGGCCTCATCCTGGATATCTTTTCTCAAAGAGCCAGAACTAAAGAGGGAAAACTCCAGGTGGAACTGGCCCAACTCGAATATCGCCTGCCTCGATTGACCCGCATGTGGGAACACCTCTCCCGACTGGGCGGTGGAATAGGTACCAGGGGTCCCGGGGAAACTCAATTGGAAGTCGATCGCCGGTCTATTCGTCGAAAAATATTCAAAGTTAAAAAGGAAATAGAAAAAGTCAAAAAGCACAGGGAATTGTATCGCAGAAAAAGACGCCGGATATCTTTAACGCGCGCCGCTTTGATTGGATACACCAATGCCGGCAAATCAACCGTTTTTAATGCCTTAACCAATCTCAACACTTTTACGGAAGATAAACTCTTCGCTACGCTCGACCCGCTGACAAGAAAAGTCAGCCCCGAAAACGGCTCGGAGTTCCTCGTTACCGATACCGTCGGATTTATCCGAAAACTCCCCCACCAGCTCATTGCAGCCTTCATGGCGACTCTCGAAGAAGTGAAGGAAGCTGACCTGCTGCTGCATGTCGTCGATGCTCATGATCTGAATTTTACCGAGCAGATGGAGTCTGTGGATAATGTCCTCAGACTCCTGGATGCTGATGGAAAATATACTATCAATATATACAACAAACGCGACCTTATGCCTGAAGACTCTAGCTGGAGGCCCGATGCCGGCGATCCACGGGGCGTATTCGTCTCTGCCTTGAAAAACGAAGGCATGGATGAACTGATGGACAAAATTGAAATCTTCATCTCATCGCGTAAAATAAGAATAAAATTGAGATTGCCTTTTGAAAAAGGTGATGTCCTTTCCCGTCTTAAGGAAAGGAATATGGTCGAAAATCTGAAATACCTTGAAGAAGGCATCGAACTGGTTACTGAAGTTGACCGCTCCGTCGCTATGAAATTAAGCGAATATATAGTCGATATGCCTTAAAATCAAGGAACCTCATCGCATTGTTCAATCATGAAAAACGAAAATCAAAAAAGAAAGAAAGCCGAAGAAATAGTCCGCCGACACGTATTGCTGACAGTCGAAAACTGCAGCGATCATGCGCCGCTGATCGATATGGAACCTCTCTGTGACTTGCAAAGCGCCATGTTTGACGAAATTTGCGGACTTTATAACGTCAAATACACAAAAGCTGACGCAAGAGCCTGGTTTTCACGGCTCAGCGAACAATTTCTTTCCGATTTCATCGAACAGGCAGGCGTCAGGTTTATTCCTGAAAGAGGCTTTTTAGTCGGAAATTTTCCCTTATCAATTTTAGCCGGCGCATCGACTTATGCATTAGGCAGGATGCTCATCAGACAAATTGAGAAAAAAAATGTGAACCTTCGGGAAGTTGAATCCCTCAAGAAAGAATTCCAGCAAGAATGCAGAAAGGGTAAGCACACGATATCTCAATCTGTTCAAAGCGCCTGATCCAGCGCCGCCGGATACTTCTGAATCATACAACCCAAAGCGCGGTTCAAATTTTTTTCATTTTTCTACGTATGTACGTACGGATCATGAATGAAATGAGGATAACGGATATTCCTACAAACACAGGACCGGCGTTTGCTTCGATATGTTCTTCGATTTTTGCGATTTCTGGATTCCCGGGAAGGTACCGGACGGATATTTTACCTGATCCCATGGCCCTGTCGTACGCGTTTTTCTGAACCGAGAATTCTTTTCGCAATTTTTCGCTCTTTTCAGGAGCATAATCTACGATCAGCCTGTATACGACTCTATCTCCGCCGGTATTGATAATGCTGCTGTCATATATCTCGCCGATAACGGTTTGGCCTCTGGTTTGAAGCATATGTATTTGATAACAGTGAAAAAGTCCGAAAAGAAGTATGGCCGGCCCAGCGATGAAACCCAGCAGCATGAGAAGTTTCATTTTTTTTACGATTTTCGGACGAAGTTTAAATTTCTTCGCTTCGTCTAGCGATTGAAGTGAGTCAGGAGAAAGTTTAATTTTCTCACCTGAACGGACATTACGCCGTTTCTTTTTCGATTGCATCGTATTTAAATATTTTTTTCGTTCCTTTCTTGAATTCCACAAGCGGAATTTCACGGGTATCGCCATATGAGGATATTTTTCAGGCACGATTTGATCGATACGCCTCATCAGTTCCCGGTGCTCTCTGCGGCAGATAACGATTATCCTGACGTCATTAACGGAGAATCCGGGATAATCCAGTGAGAAATCTTCACTAGCGGCGTAATTTGCGTAACTCTGTAATTTTCTTCGCAGTTTGTCGATACGTTCTTCCGGATTACTTAGAGCTCCGGAATCGGTTATGATAAGGTCTATTCCCCCCGATTCGTTTTTACTGATCATATCGATCGTTTTGGTGTCTTCAAGCGGCATTGGAATTCATTCTCAGGATAAAAATAAAAAAAGCGACTTCGCGGTCATAGAGGATACATATTCCTGCACCCTGAACGACCGATATGATTTTACAGGAAAATACGAAAAATTTAAACCGGTCCGGGTTAAAACCGGGGTTCCGGCAAACGAGAACCCGGCCTGATAAGCTTTAATTATTCAGCGCCTGTCCAGCAGGCATTATATTTTTGCCGCCAAACGATTTTATGGACACGGGTCGTTCGATTTTTTGGGATTGATTAAACCGTGGTTACACTTCTTTCAAAACTTTTGACAGTTTGTTTCAGTAATCGTGATCGGTATCGATTTTCCACGAATCAGCGGAATGAAAACCTCCTTTTATTTTCATGATAAGTGAAAGCGCCGTTTTGTATTCGCATTTCTGAAAAGTCGTCTGCCGGATGCAGAATAATAATATCGGAACGGTCTCCATTCCGGCATTCATCACATTTAACAAGAAAAGACAATACGGCTATCCGGCCCGGCGTTTCGGTCATAATTGGCGAGAAGGGATCGAACGCCCCGATTCTGATCGTTCCGGGTTCACGTTCGTTATACTGGAACATTTCCTACGAGCGTAAAAGATCGCCTTTCCGGCATTCCAGAAATTCAAGCATTTTTGGATCGTATGCTATGTTCAAGCCGAAAGCATCCGTTTTCAACGTTTGATTGTGCAATGTAGCGATCGCATGGACAATATCGCCTTTTTTTCCGTAGAGGTTATTCAGGCTTAAGGTTCCGTCAGGATTTTCCATGAAGGACGACATATCCGGGGGTAAGAATGATTCCGCATTTTCGTATGAACAGGATCGACGCAATCACAATCCAATTCGGCGTAGTGCATCAGAATACATTGGGCATCGCCGGGCGTTACCATTTCTCCGCCGTCGCAATCTGCCGAACAATTTTCTTCATGGGTGGGATAAGGGATGAACATGAGATAAATATCAAAAGCCATCAGGCCGTCATTGGGGGTTATTTCACCGTTATTGTCCACATCGCCGTCGTTCCAGCAGAAAGTCGGACAGGGCGCTTCCTGGCTGCTGCTCAACCAGGGTTCGTAAACGTTTGACCGTATATCTCATCGCCGTTGCCGGTTGCCTCTCCGGAAGGACCGTCTGAAGCGCCCCAGTAATTGAAGTCGGCCCTGAAAGGGTCTCCCGATGCGTTGGAATCCACCTTTAATCCGTATACGGAATTATTCCTCACATTATTGTAAGCCATATAACCGCCGGGAATATCGTACGGACCGCCGTAAATTCCGCCTCCGCCGAAAATGAAAACTCCTTCGGCGTTATCTTCGACGTCGTTGCAGATGCAGGTCAGGTTAAGGACGTCCCAGAACCTGAATCCTTGTCCTTCCCCGCCGGAACCCTGTATGACGTTATCCACAGAGTTGTATGCGACGTATGCCGTAAGAGCATGATTGATTTCCAATGCGCAAAAGTGAGAACCGGGTTCTCCCTGATTACCTCCGATGTAACTCCATATGTTATCCTGCACGTCCAGGATATCTGTAAGGTCGCCGTAATTTCCTCGAAGCGCCGTAGTTCCATTGCAATGATGGATGTAATTGCCGGTAAAAGTTATTTCCGTCAAAGCCAATTCGGATTCGCCTTCCAGACCGGGGGCTTCGACGTCCGTATCCATCACTGCAGCGCCGAGGATATTTCTGAATTCGCAGTTCGTAACAGCGAGCGATTCGCTGAATTTATTGCCGTAAAGCCCGTGCCTGCCGGCGACGTTTTCTCCGTCCAGTATGCAGTCATTCATCGTGAAACCGCTGACGGCTCCGGCATTATCCATTTGAATGATTTTATTCGACCCGGCATCGCCAGTGAAAATGAAATGTTCGATAGTGAGCGAATCGATCGGTCCTGTATTATCAAAACGAACGCCTGCGGTGACTTCAGGCAAATCATAAGCATCGCCGGTAAGGGTGAGTTCATCGTTGGTGAAACCGGAGGCGAAATGAACGGTTTCGTTATAAACGCCGGGATTGACGATTATCGTGCCGGAAAAGGCGACATGAGACAACGCGTCGTTGATATTATCGAAGGCGTCATATCCGAATATATGGCCGTCGACGATCTGACCGGGTGAAGCTCCAGTCCAGTCGTCGTCTGCCCATACGGTCATCGGCGGCGGAGCCGGCGTTGGAGTGTAAGTGGGCGCCGGCGTATCGGATGGCGTAAGCGGCGGAGTAAAGGTTATGGTCGGCGTAGGTTCCGGAGTAGGCGTATAGGTAGGCGTTGACGTCGGACTTACGGTGGGAGTCGGCGTCTCGGTAGGTGTGGGCGACGTATGCCTTATTTCCAGAGCGTAATTGCCTTTATGGGACTGACCAAGACCGTCAACCCAGATAAAATAATCGCCTGTCTCCAGGTTGCCGCTCCAGTTGATGTAATCGCTTCCTGAATTCACGATATCTCCGCATCCGGGATCAAGATGGTCGCCGTACTGGTCAGCGCAAAGTATATCCGCTGCAGCGCCGCATGTCGTCGATATGCTCCAGTCAGCATTATAGTCGGCCTCGCCTATTATCTGTACGAAAGTCTCCTGTATAAGTTCCAGATGATATACTCTGTCCGCTCCTTCATGACCTCCGTTACAGTCATGTTCATCGCCGTAATTCATGGTATTTCCGGTGACGCAATCGCCCAGGCTGATCGTCTCCGCGCTTTCACAGGTTTCACCCGGAAGCTGTTCGCTTACTTCCAATGCGAACGAGCCGGTCTGAGCTGCGTTTTCGCCGTCGACCCAGATATAATAAGTCCCCGGACCCAGCGTTTCGTTCCAGTTGATGAAACCCTCAACATGCGAATCTATGTTGCCGCAGGAAGGGTCAGTATGAATCCCCCAGGCATCTACGCACAATATATCCGCAGCTCCGCCGCAGTCGCTGGTTATGGTCCAGTCCGCCTCATAGTCGGCTTCGCCCACTATCGAAAGATGTTTCTCCGTAGGTAAATCCAGGCGGTATACCCGATCGCGGCCGTTATGACCTGGATTGCATTGATGGTCGTTCAGATAATTTTCCGTGCTGCCTTCCACACATGAGTCGTAACCGATGGTTTCCGCGGTGGAGCATGTTTCGCCCGGCAACTGATCTCTTACCTCCAGAGCATATTGTCCTGAATGAGAATAAGTTTGTCCGTCGATCCATAAATAATAGTCGCCCGATGGCAATGTTCCGTTCCAGGCTATATAGCCTTCGACATGATTATCAATTCCCCCGCAGGATAATCCGCCTCGCCGATAACCGTCAGGTGCTTCTCCGAATTCAACGTCAGCCCGAATACCCGGTCTGCCCCGTTATGCCCGGGATTACATTGATGATCGTTTAAATATCCTTCCGTCGTTCCCGTTATGCATGCGCCGTATTGTAACGACTCATAAGAATCACAGGTATCTCCACCTCTCTGTTCCTTGATCTCAAGCGCATAATTCCCGTAATTGGTCTGGTATTGACCGTCCACCCAAAGATAATAGGTCCCCGCAGCAAGCGTTCCATTCCAACTGATGCATCCGCCGCCGTTGTGTTCTATGTTTCCGCATGAAGGGTCGACATGGATGCCCGCCGAATCCTCACAGAAAATATCTCCTGTATTCCCGCACGTCGAAGAAAGCGTCCAGTCCGCCTCAAAATCACCTTCACCCGTGATCGTTAAATCCCTCTCACTGCTCAATACCAGCTCATACACCCTGTCCGGACCATGATGATTGGGATTGCATTCGTGATCGTTCGTATACCACTCAGTCGATCCAGTTACACAGTCTCCCACGCTTATCGATTCCGCTGTTTCGCAGGTTTCTCCCGGCAATTGTGTCACAATCTCAAAGGCATAATCGCCGGAATTGCTCCCATAAAATCCGTCGACCCAGATATATTACGTTCCGGCTGAAAGAGAGCCGCTCCACGTCACGTCGCCGTTCGATAAATGCACTACAGAGCCGCAAGAGGGGTCCAGGTGTATCCCGGAAGTGTTCTCACAAAGAACGTCTCCCTCATGGCCGCAACTTGTCGCTATCGTCCAGTCTGCATTAAAATCTCCCTCAGCGATGAACGTTACGTCCCGCTGCTGCGACAAGGTCATCTGATAAACGCGGTCTGGCCCCCCATGACCGTTCCCGCAATCATGATCGTCCGCATAGCCGTCCGTGCTTCCCGTGATGCATTGCCCGAAACTGATAACTTCCGGATTCGAACAATCCTCGCCGATCAGAAAAATTGGCTTCGCCTGCGCTTCTAAGTTATTAAAATTTAAAAAAATTGCCGTCGACACAACGACCATAAAAAAGACCAAAGAAAACCTGAACATAAAAAAACTCCCCCTTCGATGATTTCAACCTTTTCGACAAAAAAAAATTCCTCACTGAGGTTTAAAACCGTTAAAATGTTGCTGATAAATAATTAACTCATAACTCAATGTAAAACAAAAATCCGGTCAAGTCAATAAGCGTTCTCCTGATTCTGCGCCGGCTGATAGTACTTTTTTTTCCGCCTGGCTTTTTTATTTCTCGAACAGTCGTAATAAATTTTACCGTATGAACAGCGCAAAACCTGCCGGGCGAACAAGCCTGAAAAATGTAAAACCTCTGGTGAAAATCCCGATCTATTGCGTTTAAATGACTCTATAACTGCAGGATTCAATGGCAGGCGTTCAAGCTCCCCGAAGCGGACTGATCCATTTTCGTGCGGCGAGAATTAATAAACCTCTTATTCAAACCCCCATTCGACCCAATCGATTTCACCGATCAGCTCCCAGGAACCGGGCTCCAGGAAAGCGGCCCAGAATTTAAGATTGTGCAGCGAGCCGGCTTCTTCCGGCCAGATGAAATACAGTATCTCTTTCGAGTAATTGCATCCGGCGGCCAGCGGCTCGACCACGTAATCCATATCCTGTGACCAGTCGTCATAGAACCAGTATTCCTGATAAATATCCAGAACGATGAACAGCAGGAGTTCCCTTTCACCGCCGGGATTGATGCATCGGCAGTTCAGGTCGAATTCATCACCGGAGCGGAACATATCACGGTTCAGCGATAATTCTACTGCGGGGCAGGCGGGAGTAGCGGTAAACTCAAAGGGCGCCGTCGGATAGGGAGTTATTGTCTGAACAGATGTGGGAATGGAGGTGGGTATGAGCGGCGGAGTATAAGTGGGTGTTTTGGTGAGAACATCCGTAGGGGTTTCGGTAGGAAGTTGCGTCGGGGTATGCGTTGAAGTATGGGTAATTGTCGGAGAACATGTCGGCGAGTGAGTCGGGGTTGAAGTAGGAATCAGCGTAGAGGTAAAAGTCGGCGTTGGAGTATTCGTAGCCGGTCCCAGAGTGGGCGTCGGAGAAACGGGATAGCTGAGAGAACTCAGCCAGGCGGCCGTATTGACGACGAGGTTCTCTCTGGCCGTTTCATCCGTAACGTCGGCTATAGTGAAAGAATAAAACACGACCTGGCCTCCGTTATACCAGTCGCTGTCGTCGTCATAAGCCATCACTCCCCCTCCTGCTGCCGACGTCCACCCGTAAACAGCGTCGACATCGCCTGCAGGCTCGCAGGCATCTTCATCGTAATAGGAGGAATAATTGTGAGGAATAATATCCGGCAACAAGTACGGCAGATTCTTTATGGGATGACTTCCTGTCTGGACGGAAAGGTCGCCGGAAAAATCAACGTTCCAATCCAGAACATGACAAACATTTTCAAGAAAATCAGGATCGGAATAATAGAAATCATAGGCTATTTCTCCGCCTTCTATCAGCAAGCGCCCACCGTCAGACGTATAATCCGTCAAATCTGAACGCCACTGACCGCTTGATACGGGCTGGGAATTGTCGCCGGCGCTCCAAACCACAAAAGAGTAACCGCCCCACGTCATAGGATCGGTATCCTGAGCCGCTTCTTCCGTCACATCATAACCGTTTGCCGATAAAACGTCGGCATAGACTGCAGGATTGGCCCCGCCGCCGTCGTCTATAACCAGGATCGGTCTGGCGCCTATGATCAGAGACAAGGGAATATTACCGCTGAAAAAATCAGCCGAAATGTTGAAGTTCAACAAAACTTCCTGTCCCACGGGGGCATCGCCGAGTATGTTCAGGATGAAATGGGGCGCCAGCGATTGTTCCGTACCGCCGGAACCGATGTTCGGCCATTCAGCAGAATCGTCGGTTATTTCAATGTGCGTCGACATGGTACTTAAAATGCCTTGAACGTTTTGCGCCATGCAGTGACCGTCGTTATGGAGCGTTAACGGCAGAGAGATGCTTTCTCCCGGATCGGGTATCCCGTCGCCGTTTCCGCCTGCCGAATCATCAATAACATGGTCATAATAATCAAGAACAGGCGCTTTTATCATTTCAGAAAATCCGCAAACTCCGCTTCCCTCCAAGCATTCCCACGAAACCTCAAAATTAACCGCTTCACCGTCCGGAGCATCTTCGTCGATATCCCACTCCAGATGCGGTTCCAGTGAGGAGGCGGAAGTATGAGCCGGAATATCCGGAAAAGCGATCTCTTCATTCGTAATCGCCACATAAGGATTTCCTGTCGTTATTAACGCTGTCACGCCGGTCGCGTCGAAAATGGAATTATTATAAAAGACAAGCTCGGAGGCGATGCTTTCGCCCGGATTCGCTTCACCGTCGTCGTTGCCGCCGGAATCATCCACCGTGTGGCTTTCATAAATCAGATACGGAGCATCACAGGGCGCTTCATAGGAAATGACCATATCGTCAATATTCCACCCGCAGTAAACGTATGAGCTGTCTGTCGGCCCCATAGTCCATCTTATATAGACCGTGCTCTGACCGTCGGCCGTTTCCGAAATGTCGTAAGTCTGTTTCACCCATTCCCCGTCAGAAAGACTCGAACTGTTGTGAAAATATTCATCCCAGTTCGTCCCGTCATTGGATACGTCAAGAACAGCGTGATCGTACGTGCTGGACTCCACGCCCAACCAGCGATAAAAACTCAGCTTCGTGCCCAAAGCTCCCGAACAGTTAACGGGAGTTGAAGTCAGCCGGCATGCATTCATGTAATTCTCATAATCTCCATATAGATTATATCCGTAAACATTAGTCCCCGTGTATCCGGAAGTCGGATCAGGATCGCCGTGCTCTCCTCCCTGGCCTGTCGGCTGGCCGAATTCCCAGTTTCCGGCTGAAATTGTCCAGCCCGGGTCTGTATTCATGGGCTCCGAATACAATTCAACTATCTGATAAGTCGTAAAATCGTAATATGCCCCGCTGTTGTCGTCCACAGTCTCATTTGAAGCCCGATCCACAGCCTTCACCGCAAAAAAATACTCCATGCAGGTCTCCAGGCCTGTGACCGTAAATTCATGTTCGAACGCAACCTCTTCATCTGCGGCGACTTGCGCAGGCGGAACAGAAGAACCGTATAGTATCTCGCCGGCAGTCGGCTCGTTCGTAGTCCAGCTCAAGGTGAACCGCTGTGCGCCAATCACGACGATGACCACATCCGATATTTCAGGGGATATGCAATCCGCTTCAGCTTCAAAAGTAATCTCCATCGGACCTGTGCCGCCGTAATCTTCATCCAGATAAACCGCAGTTATGACGTCCTCATGAGCGATCTGAAGAATGCCGTCAGCCGCCGGCGCGCCGCTCTGGGTCTGCATCACACCCTGAAAAACGCCGTCTTCGACTTCAGTCAGAGCTGCGACTTCAGGTTCGGTTTCCGTAGAACTGCTTATTTCAATATCCAGAGTCCCTGTTCCCGCAAGGTCGCTGTCCATAACCGTCATACCGATCTCATCATCGCAATTGAAGTAATCTGAACTTAATTCCAGAGCTCCTTCGGAAGTCGGGCCCGATCCCCATAAGGTGACTGTCGCGCCGTAACCCTCCGGGTTTTCATCATACTGAGGCGTTTCATCCGCCGTATCATGCTCCTCTGCAAAAAGAAAAGCCTCGTGCATATCTACAACGCCGTCATCGTTCGCATCCGCATCAACAGGATTCCCGTACGCATCCTCCCAGTTCACCGCCGCAGTCCAATAAAAAACGTATTCGTCATACTCGTATTCCGGCGGCATTGCCCAGGACGGCTCATCATATCGGGCTGCAGAGGAAAACACACGGTTCGGACCATGCAGATCATCCAGAAATCCCCCGGAATAGCATTGCTCCCATACCGTCACCACGTCCCGGCATTCGACCTGATCAAGCATGTCCGCAAATACGTCGTCCTGCAGGTCCGGACTGGGGTCCCACATTACAAGCACTGTCTCCCAGCCGCCCTCGCTCGACCCGTGATCAGTCGCATAAACAAAAAGCATGTCTTGCGGACCGATCAATCCGCTCAACTCGTCGAATACCGCCTGAAGATTATCCACCGTTGCAGAATACATGATGTCCTCGTCTCCGTCACCGTCAAGATCAGGGTCCGAATTCGTGCCGTCTGACCTGTCAGGAGCCGGGTCCAGTCCGTCCGAACATAATACGTAGATATGATCGTCCAAATATTCATAAGTGTTCACCAGACATTTATAAATGCTGGAAATATCGTTCCAGTAACGCACATAATTGGAATATTGGGAACCGCCGCCGGATATGATCACAGCCCATAAATGCTCGGCAGATTTCGCATATCGCGGACGTACCATTTCCCCCTTGTCCCCGCCCGACCACGAAGACTCCATCGAAATCACCCTCTCACGCCTTCGACTGATTACTTTTTTCATACGCTTAATCATCCGGGGCGGCCGGGTCCAGTTCTTTATGCTTAAACGCCTTCCCCCCGGCTCAATCAACATATACCGGCAGGGGTGCTCCCAGTTCGCTCCCGGCATGTCATCCGCAAATATGAACCAGGAAGCCGCTTTTATATCTAATACTTCTCCCTGCCAATCCTCAATCACCGTTCCCGAAGGCAAAGGCTCAGCGCTTACGTAAATTTCCACAGGTTCCTCCAGTGAATCGAACCATTCTTCCTCAATCACCGGAACCAGTCCCTCCAGGCTCTCCGGCGCCGACAGGGCCGTCATTATGACTTCATCATACTCCGCTCCGCTCACACCGGTTGCAATAAAAAGCGCCGTCAACAAAATTGTAATCAGCATCTTGCCCCGCTTCATCTCACCCTCCCTTCCCTGAACTGCTTTGCCGCTTGAATATAAAAATCCGCTCGGCTCCCCTGCCAGGGAGAAAATATTATTGTTTTTCCAATAGCCGGTCCATCATCGAATTTTTAACCTTCCACTTACCTGAGTATCTTCTTATTAAATCAGACCGCAAAGGTCAAGTCAGCGCCTTAGGAAGTTCGGCTTATTGTCATGCGGGACAAACCCGGCGGGTTATTCGATGCCGTATTTGTTCAGCTTGGTGCGGAGCGTTTTTCTGTCTATTCCCAGGAGTCCTGCAGCCTCCGTCTTGTTTCCGGAAGTCAGCGTCATCACCTTCTCGATGTGCTCCCGCTCAGCATCCTCCAAACTCAACGACTCCTCTGAAATCCACTTCTGATCCATGCCGGTGGAAGTCGGATAAAACAGGTCCTCTGATTCCAGCCGGTCCCCCGTCGACAAAACCACTGCCCTCTCTATAACGTTCTCCAGCTCCCGTACGTTACCCGGCCAATCATACTGCACCAACATCCTCATAGCTTTATCCGATATGCCCTTTATTTCCTTCTTCCGCTTCTCAGCGTATTTCCTCACCGCATAATCCACCAGAAGCGGTATGTCCTCTTTTCTTTCCCTTAACGGCGGTATGAATATCGGGACCACGCTTATCCTGAAATAAAGATCATCCCGGAACTTCCCCTCCTTCACTTTTTTCATAAGCTCCTGGTTGGCCGCACATATGATCCTCACGTCTATTTTAAACGACCTGGTTCCGCCGACCCTGGTGATCTCCCTCTCCTGCAAAGCACGCAACAGCTTCGACTGCGTATTTATACTTAAATTTCCTATCTCATCCAGGAATATTGTTCCACCGTTCGCCAACTCGAAACGTCCGTGCTTCGTGGAAACGGCGCCGGTGAATGAACCCTTGACATGCCCGAACAGTTCGCTTTCAAATAATGACTCGACAAGACTCCCGCAATCAACCGGCACAAAAGGTTTATCCGCCCTGTTGCCTGAACGGTGGATCGATTTGGCCACCAGCTCCTTGCCCGTACCGCTCTCACCCGTTATCAATACCGTACTGTCCGTAGGCGCCACTCGCGATACCAGACTCATCACCCTCTTCATCCCATCACTCTTGCCGATGATCTGATTCTCCTGGAACGTCCAATCCAGAGCGCTCTTTAAATACATGTTCTCCATAGTCAAATCGATTTTTTCGACTGCCCTTTTGATCACAGCCTTTATCTCGTCGGGAGAAAAAGGTTTGGACAGATAATCATATGCTCCCAGCTTCATCGCCTCCACCGCTGAAGCCACCGTCGCATATCCCGTGATCATGATGACAACCGTGTCCGGATGCTCCGCCTTGATCTTCTTAAGCAATTCAAAACCGCCAATATCCGGCAACTTCAAATCCAGCAGAACTATCGGGTAATAAACGTGCTTTAAATACTCCTTACCCTCGCTCCCGTTCTCCGCCGCATCAACTTCATATCCCTCCTGCGTCAAAATGCGGTTCAAAGAACGACGCACTATCTTCTCATCATCTATTACCAGTATCCTGGTCGACATCCTCCTGCCTCGTTTCCCCGGTCCCTACGCCGTAAAATATGACCCTTACGCTCCCGGCGACTCTTCATTAAAATAAATCGAACCGGTCACCGCGTCAACCTCCTTCTCCCAAATACGGAAGAAATTGAACATGAATAACCCTGAACTCATCATGCTGACGGAGAAAAATTCCCCGCTCAGACTGAAATTCCCCGATTTTTATCCTCCCATTTTTCTGATACCAAACCTGTAACCATTTGTTATCAATGAATTGGTCTTTCTCTCAATTCGGCACGGTTCTTGCTCCTCAACAGGAGGTTTGCTTCCCTTTGGCTGAGGAGGAAATCCTGATGCCAGGGAAGGACGACAGGAAAAGAGAATGAATGAGAAGGTACTGATAATAGAGCACGACAAAGAATCACTGAAAAAATTTCTTACGATTCTGAAGGATTGCGGATGCATTGCGGAAGCATCTTCTTCTTTAATGGAAGGACTTCAAAAAATAAAACAGGAATATTTCGATTGCATAGTCATGGATATAGGAACATATGACTCGCCTGATTTTAACAGCATACCTCTCGTAAAAGCCGTATCGCCCGAAAGCCGGATAATTGCGACAACGGCAGCCAATTCGCGACGATTAGAAGCCGGCGCCAGGCAGTACGGAATTTTTTATTATTATGTTAAATCCTTTGATTTACAGGAACTTAAATTAGCTGTCATCGATGCACTGCGTCATCGAAGGAAGGAAATTTCCCGTGAAAGAGGATAATATGAATCCAAAAGCTAAAATTCTCGTTATCGACGATGAAGATATCGTATTGCGGTCATGCTCACGAGTTTTGAGCAAAGACGGTTATGAAATTGTAACCGCTCGAAACGGTTACGACGGATTGGCGAAAGCGGCGGGGGAGAAACCGGACCTGGCGCTCGTAGATTTGAAAATGCCCGGTATGAGCGGACTGGAGGTCCTTTCGAAATTGAAAGAAATCGACGAACATATAGTGACTGTCATGATAACCGGGCACGGCACGATCGACCGCGCCGTCGAAGCTATGAAACGCCATGCTTTCGACTTCATCACCAAACCCTTCGAAGCTGAAAAGCTGCGATTCGTGGTCAAACGCGGTCTTAAGCTCAGGCACTATGCCTTGGAAGCTCAAAGATTGACCAGGGAAAAGGAAAAAATGAAAAACAGCTTCATCACTATGGTGACTCATCAGTTGAAATCGCCCCTGAGCACTGTGGAACAATATATACAAGTTCTGCTGGACGGGATGCAGGACGATGCCGATCCTGAAAGCAAAGAAATAATTCTGCGCATTCAGGACAGGATAAAGCAACTCATGCAATTGATTGCGGATTGGCTGGGTAAAGAAAAAATTGACGCAGAAAACCTCAAAAAATATTTCACTTCACTCAATATTGGACCTCTCCTGAAAGAAGCCATCGACCTCAATAAACCCATAGCCGAACAAAAAAATGTGGAAATAAAATCAGATATACCGCCATTGCCTCCCCTGAACGGCGACAGGGATGCTTTACGCGAAGCCTTCTCCAATTTAATCGGAAATGCCGTTAAATATAACCGTGAAGGAGGCAGCGCCTTTATCAGGGGGGCGGAGAAAGAAGGTGAGTTGATTGTAAGCATAACGGATACGGGAATAGGGATATCCGAAGAGCACATACCCCGGATTTTCGACGATTTTTACAGAATCAAAAACGATCAGACTAGAAATACGGGAGGAACCGGCCTGGGATTGTCTATAGTAAAGAAGATCATTGACGTTCATAAAGGCCGGATCGAAGTTCAAAGCAAGCCGGGCGAAGGCACGACTTTCAAAGTATTCTTATCGGTCGTATAGCGGCTTGTCTTAATACATTCGTTACAACCTGAGGAATTAAAAGAATAAATTGATAAAAATCATTGATGAAAATTTCATCTTTTACGGAGGATAAGATGGACGAACGAGATAAAGAACACGATAAAAGAATTCTGATAATTGACGACGACCCGGATTACGTGAAAGCGACGAAGCTTCTGCTGCAAAAGGATTCCTACATTTGCCATGAAGCTTATTCCGGCGAGGAAGGACTCAAAAAAGTCAAGGAAATAAAACCCGATCTGATCATTCTCGACGTCATGATGGAACATATGACGGCGGGATTCGACGTGATCAAGACCCTGAGGAATCCGGACAGGTCGTCGCCCTATTACGAAGTCTCAAAGGTCCCGGTGTTGATGATATCTTCTATTCAAAAGATTATGAATAAAGGGTATGAGGAGCTGGCCGGGACGAAGATGCTTAAGATAGACGCTTTTCTCGAAAAGCCGGTGCTCAAGGAAGTTCTTCGTAAAAAGGTACGGGAACTGACAAAAACGTTCACGTTTGAGGAGCTGCTGGAGAAGGCCAAGAAGCCCGGCGAGGATGCCATGCGTCTTCATCCTTATTACCACGGCAAGATAGAAGTGATTCCGAAGTGCCGGGTAAAGGACTTCAGCGATTTCGCCATCTGGTATACGCCCGGAGTGGCCCAGCCCTGCGAGGACATCCGCCTTCATCCTCAAAAAGTCCTGGAACATACGAACAAGGGAAATTTCGTTGCGGTAGTTTCGGACGGATCGCGGGTCCTGGGATTGGGCAATATCGGCCCGGAAGCGGCCATGCCTGTTATGGAAGGCAAGGCGTTGCTGTATAAATACCTGGGTGGAGTAGATGCCTTTCCGATTTGTCTCTCCACGAAATCGGCTGAAGAGATGATTCAGGCGGTGCGATGGCTCTCGCCTACTTTCGGCGGCGTTAATCTTGAGGACATAGAACAACCCAAATGTTTTAAAATCCTGGATACGTTGAGAGGCGACTGTTCCATACCGGTATGGCATGACGATCAGCAGGGCACGGCTACCGTTACCCTGGCGGGATTCATCAATGCCCTCAAGATAGTGAACAAGAGAATCCAGGACATCAGCATCGCCATGATAGGCATGGGCGCCGCCAATACCGCAACCCTGAGAATGCTGCTGGCCGCCGGACTGAATCCGGAAAACGTCTACGCCTGCGACGAACATGGTATGCTTCACCCCGGCAGAACAGATTTCGATAGAGATGATCCCCGTTTCCATTTCTGCCGTATCACCAACAAGGAAGGCCGTAAAGGCGGAATTCCGGAAGCTATGAAAGGAACGGACGCAGTTATCGCTTATTCAAAACCCGACCCCAATACGATTCAAAACAAATGGATCATCTCAATGACCAAAGACCCCATCGTATTCGCATGCGCTAATCCTGTTCCCGAAATCTGGCCATGGGAAGCCCAGAAAGCCGGAGCCGCCGTAGTCGCCACAGGAAGAGGCGATTTTCCTAACCAGGTTAATAACTCATTAGGTTTCCCCGGAATCTTTCGCGGCGCCCTCGACGTCATGGCTAAAACCATTACCGACGAAATGTGCATCGCCGCTGCTCAAGAACTGGCTCAATGTGCTGAAGATAAAGGCCTGTCAGAAGAAAAAATCGTACCCACCATGGACGACTGGGAAGTCTATCCTAGAGAAGCCGTCGCCGTCGGTATGAAAGCCATTGAACAAGGCATCGCTAATATAGTCCTCACTCGCGACGAACTTTATCAGAAAGCCGCACAAATTATCAGACACGCCAGAGAAGAAACTCAATCCCTGATGTCAAACGGCTTTATCAAAGATATGCCGCAGGAAACCGCTTCCTCCTGATCCCCTCCAGCCCGGATTTTTCATGCCGAATCCCCTAAACCGGCAGGAAAAATCCGGGCGACCCACTAAAAAAAAGGGCTGCCACGGGGGTTGCCACGGGGGTCAGAGCCCGTCGCAAACTCTTGATGGGGTTAGAGCCCGTCGCAAACTCTTGATCAGAAGGGATTCTCTATTCTTACGCCTCTTATGATCTGACCGTCGGTTAATCCCTCACTCAACATCCTGTCGCATGTCGCCCGTTCGGCGCTGATCACTGCCAGAGAATCCCGGAAAGACATCTGATTAATTATGCTGCAGTTAACCGCTTCATTGATCATTACAGCATCAATAATCACATTCTCAAAAATTTCAAACGTGGTCAGGATGCCCTTTACTTTTAATCGCTCAATACCCAGAATCCTCGTCGATATCATATAAAACTCCTGCATTACCTGCGTCGAAATTACTCCCCGGATTCCCTCGTTCAGCGACCTTATCAGGGATTGCGCCTTTTCCCGTTTCCGCGGATAATGCCGGTCCAGGGCATAAATTAAAATATCCGTATCAAAAAATACTTTATCAATAATCATCGCTATCTCCGCCTCGCCATTTTTTCCCGCCTGAATCGACATTAACCGCGTCCATACGCTCAAGACATTCCAAAACCATATTCTCTTTCGATCTCATCACGGCCTGCGACAGCAGTCGCCTGATAAGCATATTAAAGGATATATTCTGTTTCTCAGCATATTCACGCGCAGCCGAAAGCAATTCATCATCTACGGCCAAAGTTATATTCTTCATCCTTTATCGCCTCCTGTGCCGCAGTATAAGCAAACGCCCTGCCTACGTCAAACGGAACCCGTCCAATGATCTCTGCCGCGAGGCGATAAATTACACGGCTTCGAAAAAAGCCGTCCGGGCGACTGTCGCTCCCGCCCGATTCCGTCATCAACCGCCGTTATCTGCGACCGTTTTTGTTCGCAGAACCCGAATTTTTCCTGCCGGAATTCCTTAATTCAATTATTCCTTCTGATAATAACTTATACAATGCTCCCAGAGCATTCTCCCGCGACATCCCGCTCACTTTCACCAATTCCTTCAGGTTCAATTTTCCATCTATCCTCGATACTAAAAATCCCTCCTGAGCGGTCAGCTTGATTTTGGGGAACGACGGGTCTTCCGGAGGTATGCGTAATACCGGCACCCTGTCGTCTTCCCTCAACTTCTTCACAATCTCATTCTGTATCAGTCTATTCAATTCATTGCATTCCCTCTTCAGTTCCTGGTTTTCAGGCGACAGCTCCAGAGCATCTTTCAGCACTTCGGAAGCGCGACTGTAATTCTTTTCCGCTTTGTAAATCGCCGACTGATGCAATAATTTCTGTATCTTCGAATGAGCCTTCTCCTCCAACCTCTCACCCGCAATTGACACCAAATCCTTGTCCAGCATTCGATACAAAAGATTGTATATCTCGAATTCATCAAATCCAGGAAGCTCTATCAACTCCGCCACAGACTTGTCTTCCTTCATCTGACGCAACAACATCGAAGAACGCCTGCCGTTTACCCTCTTTTCGTATTCCAATCCCTTATGCGTTACTCGGAAAACCAGTCCTTCATGAGGAATAGCCTCCCGTATCCGCTCCCATTCGTCAATTTTTACCGACGTCTCCATGATCAGGTTTTCTATCGATGTCGGCCGCTTGAAAATGCCGTCAAATTCACTGTTCTTTTCGTGAAATTTGAAATTCCCATGCGAATTCGTAAACAGCTCAAATACTGATCGGGCCATGTACTTCTTTACTACCTTTTCCAGCTTATCTCCGTCTATGAGCTTCAGATCGGTTATGATCTTTTCCATGCTGCAATTGGAATACCTCATCAATGTCCTGATGTGCTTCAACTGCTCTGTATCAATCAACTGCATCTTCGTGAATAGACGCAGCAGACTATCGGGATTCCGCGGGTCTCGAACATATATCAATGTTCCTTCCTGAAAAAACAGACGATATCTCCCCTCAGGATGATCAACTGTCAGCGTCCCCGTCTTCTGACTGACGCTCAGCCATTGAAGTACGTCCGACATCTGCATTGTTGAAAGTTTACCCTCGATACCCATGCTGTCTCGCTTTACCCGAAAAATAATTTGAGGAAAGGCTTAGCGCCTTGTCGTCAACGCTTGACGATCTGAGCTTCCTTGACGTCTCCCCCTTTATCCCTGACGAAAAATTTCATTAGATCGCCCTCTTTTAAAATATTAGAAAAAATTATTAAAGTCAAGAAAATGAACTTTCTCAGCGCTCCAATCCTTTCGCCTTTAATACAATTCCATGTCAAAAAATTTGCTTTTTTACGAATAATTCGAATGCTCGCCGCATACCAAAATTGCCGGCCGTTCAACCCATCCGGCCCGCTTTTTCCTCGAAAGCACTCTGCGCCTCCTCCCTCAGAAAAGAAGCGTTTTTTTCATAACGTCGTGAGAAGTGAAAAACCGAAAATCTTTTTACGCCGGCGAGTGCGGCGATCTCACCGGCCTGCTTTGCGGTCAAGTGCCCGCGGCGCATCGCCAATTCCTCGTCCGCATGTGAAAAAGCGCCTTCGATAAAGAGATGATCTGCATTCCGCACAAGTCTTACAATTTCAGCGATATTACTCTCATTGCCTTTTGCATCAGAGACATACCCCAGTTTATTTCCGGGACGAATCAGGGCGATACGGGCGGCCAGGTCGCCGAGTCTGTAAATCGCGTTCCCTGTCCTGACGGGGACGTTTATTTTCTGATTTGAGTCGGATTGATTTTTGATTTTAGTCTTGAACTCGTCCAGCCATTCTCCCGGTTCTGCATTCAGTTTCTGCAGCTCTTCTTTATTGATGTCGATATGCATTCTTTCGCTGAGGCTGAAAGCCAGGCAGGGAATGGCGTGATCGAGGATCACGGATTCAACGGCAATATGGGCATCCTGGCAAATAGTCGTTAGCGAGTTTTCTCTTTTTCGGGATTTCACGTTTGTAGGCCGGAAAGCGTTTGGTGCGGGATATGTGGAAGAAATAACGGAATCCCTGCGTATTTCAAATGCCTGTATGGTCAGGGGATAGGATTGGATCAGGTTCCAGGCGTAACCGTTCAATTTTGATTCCAGGCATCTCAGGAATCCCTCAGGACCATAAAATCGTAATTTTTTATCGCGAGCCAGAAAAACCCTCAAAACGTGATCGAATCCTATGAAATGATCAATATGAGTATGGGTTACGAAAATGTCGGTGACTTTAAGGAGGATACGTGAAGGAACGTGAGAACATTGCCCCAGGTCGAAAAGCAGGTATCTGTTCAAGCGGTTCAATTTGACGAGCAGTCCGGGATCGTCGAAAGGTGAGGAATTGACGAATTCGGGATGAAAAAATCGTGACATGAGCCGTCGATTTTCTATTCGGCATAACCGAGCGCTTCAAGCATCCGTTTCGTATCTTCATCAAACTCATACGGCGTTATTTCAATTTTACCTTTCATCTCCAGCCACGCTTTCAGTTTTTTGGCAAACGATTGTACGATTCGGGGCCGCTCCCTGGAAACATCTGTGTTTTCCTCGGCGTCAG
This sequence comes from uncultured bacterium, assembly GCA_964619725.1. Taxonomy (GTDB): domain Bacteria; phylum CSSED10-310; class CAZUFC01; order CAZUFC01; family CAZUFC01; genus CAZUFC01. Next base: position 57,640 of record CAZUFC010000012.1, read on the forward strand.
AAGTAAGATCAAACAATTCATAAGCCCCGTTTTCAATATTGAATACAAGCTTCCATTCGTCGCTCCGTATGCACTCCAGCAAAGGCGGATTCGTGGCCGAAAAAAGATAGTTCTCTTTGCAATGCTCATCATTGATAATTTGCATCAGGTTCCGTCCCTGATATTCGTTTTCCGTTTTCACGTTCAACAAATGAAGGGCGGTGGGCATTACGTCGAGATTGCTGACCATACCGGAAAAGCGCTCTCCCGCAGGAATTTTCCCGGGCATATGCATAATGAGCGGAACTATTATTTCACTGTCGAACAGAAGTTCCCCGTGATCGAACATGTATTCGCTCCCGTCGATTTTTCTGTCCAGGGTTTCGCCGTGATCTGCCGTAACCGTCACCAGAGTCCTACTGATCAGCCCGCTTTTCCGCAGATAATCAATAATTTCGCCTATCTGCCTGTCCAGTTCCAGAATTTCCGCATCATAGTTGTCAATGAGTTTTCGAACATTCTGCGGATCGCTGATCAGTTCTCGGAACTTCTGCTTCATTTCATCTTTCGAAAGTTCCAACCAGGCTTTTATTTGCTCGCTTTCCTTATCGTTCAAATCCGCCAGAGCATCCTGCAATTTTACTTCTTTCTTCTGCAATTGCTCGAATACCATCCAAAGATCAATAGCGCTTTTCTCACCGTTTCCCGACATGTCGATATAAGGAAAATGAGGGTCCCAGAGATGAACCCACAGGAAAAATCTCTTGTTTTTGTTTTCTTCGAGCCATTCCAGAACTTGGGGCGTTACATCGCGGCTCAACCGCGCATGTCCTTCCAGGACCTGGTTGAATTCCCGGAATCCCTGCCAGTACCCTTCTGTAGCCAGATGTTCCACGCTGACGAAAGCTGCGGTATGATAACCCGCATCGCTTAGAATCTCCGCCAGCGTCGTTTCCGATTCTCTCAGCGGATATGCGTTTTTCACCACTCCGTGAAAATGAGGATAACGGGACGTCATTAATGAAATATGAGAAGGATCGGTTTCCGGCATCGGCACCACAGCATTCTCAAACAGTATGCCCCCACCTGCCAGCTCCTTCAGCGCCGGCGTCGTCTCCTTCTCATACCCGTAAACGCTCATGTGATCGGCTCTCACCGTATCCATCGTGATAAGAAGAAAATTACCGCCGTCCCTTTCCGGTCCCGAACATCCGCAGATCAGACCCATCAGCCCAGCTGCAACATACCATATTAATTTCACCCTTTTCCTCATCTCTCTGACGCTCCTTTCCTCATCTGCAATTTTCATAACTTCTGACTGCTCAGTCAAGTCATTTCATCTCCAGGTTCCGTTTCCTGGTTTTGTCAATAAATGACGATCTTCTCGTTTCTCTGCGTCATTCTTCAGACTTGATTGTGCGGCGCATGCCCGATATGTCTCCGAACTAATTCTTGAATTCCTTGATAAATAAAAAACTCTCATTTCTGGATCAAAAACTCGCAGCGCCTGGCCGGCAACAATGTTTGAATCGACAATCGACTTTGTGGACAGGCGCTCACAAACTTTTTTCCCAGGAGGCGCTCCTTAATTGAACTGACCTTTGTCAACCCCCCTTTTTACATAAAATCAATAAATTATAATAAGATCAACATAAATTTTTTTTTCGCTTCATTTCTTGACATCTCATGACCCTTTTACTATATTCGAAGCGGTAATGAACTGACAAAAGGACTGAAATAAATAAATGAAGGGGCACAAAGGAGGTGAGAAAAAAACGGGAAATCGCCTTAATTTATTTGTTCACACTCATTTTTGAGAATGAGAGGGGAGTAATCGCTCTTGAGATGAAAAAGGAGGATTTTTTATGAAAAAGATTTGGGTCTTTTTTTTAATAACTGTTGCGTTGATGATCTGGAATACGCCATATAGCGCGACGCAAGCTCATGTTAAATCGAATGAGGTACATCCCATCATTAAGACTCTGCCGGCGGATTCCAATCGAGTGATGGAGAGTCCCAAAAGGGAAGGCGATGCAAACTTCATCACGTGCACATTGGGCTCTGACGCTTATGACTCTTATTACCCCTCATGGCCTTTTACGGCAGGGGATAGTTACATGTATTTCTTCGATCCGGACGATTGTGCGATGTCGTGCGACGAATGGGATGCATTGACGGTTCAGTTTATGATTTATGCGCCTTATGTATTCAGCGATTTCGACATTGTCGTAAGCATCAACGAGGCAACGTTAGTCGGCGGGAGTTGTTATGAGCCGGGAGCGCAGGTTTGCTCGCAAACGTATACGATATCGGACACGGGCGCCGCAGTGCAGACTCACAGCATTGATTTACCTGCGGACTGTTGCTCCGGATGGTGTTCCGGTCCGTTTTTCCTGGGATATGAGATAGTAACGACGCCGCCCGAGGGTGTATGGAACTTATTCCTGGATGCAACGGCAATCGGCGAATGCGTATGGTATTATAACTTTGAATCGGCCTGGTATGATCTCTGTGCGAATGAAGAAATGTGCCTGGAGATGGCCATGCAGGTCGACATAGACTGCAACGCTGCTGCGTTTTCTGATGCAGCGGCCTTGTATCTTAAAGTCGAGCCGGGGGACACTGAATTAAGGATGTATCAGGACCATACGGTATATGCTTACATTCAGAACAACGGCAGCGCGCTGGAGTTCATCACTGCGACGGCGACGGACGGACAGGGTTGGACGGGAACCGCCGGACCGATAGCGGTTAATGCCGGCTCCTGTGCGATGTTCACATTTTCTCCGGTCTGGCATCCCACCAGCGGGTGTCCGACGGTTTATGCCCTGGAAGCGACGGCGGTAGTTTCCGGAGATGAAGACCCAACCAACGATACGGTAGCGGTTCCGAAGTCAGGGGTTGTTCCGGGACCGGCGACGGAAATGTGGCGGCATGACAACGGAACCATACCGCCTGAAAACGGCATAGGTTTCATTGGATCGCCCAGTTATTTCGTATGTTCGAAATTCACGCCGGATTATTATCCGACGACGCTGCGTTATGTTTCCGCAACCGTTTATGACGGATGGCCGGCGGACAAATATTCCCGCTGCCGGTTCGGTATATGGCTGGAAGACCCTGAAACGGGACTGCCCCAGGAGAACCCCGTTTATATCGATGATCACATCTGGGATTTGCCTGACGGCGATCCTGCCCAGTATGAAGAAGTATACGCGGTTCCTCAGCCTGACTGTCCGCTTCAAATTACAGAGGGGAGCTTCTGGGTAGGCGTTTCTTCCCAGGAAGACTGCGTGACGGGCAACAAATCTATGGCCCTGTCCTGCGATATAGGCGAATCAGACCCTGACAACAACTGGTTTCACAATTACGGGACGGGAGCCTGGGGATACCTGTCCGATGTAGGCGGCACAGGCGACGTCTACATTCATGCGCATGTCGAATATGATCTGCCGGATGCCGAAGTGGAACTGACGCCCGATTATGAAGGCGGCGGAGATGATCCGGGCAATACGGTCGAATATGTTTTCACGGTTGAAAACCGCGGGGACGACGCTGACACATTCGATCTTTCCGCTGTATCCGATCCGGCCTGGACGACGCAAATTACCGACCTGAGCGACAACCCGATTACTCAGATCGGACCTGTAGCTTCCCTGGGTACGGAGCAATTCAAAGTGCATGTGACCGTTGGCGCCGACGATTTCTGCGAAACGGAAGTTACGGCGACTTCACAGCAGGACGCTACAGCCTATGACATGTCTGATCTGCGCACTGAATCGACCACACAGGAAGCGCCTTATTGCGATCCGTTCGATTTCCGAACGAACATAGCCCCTTGGACAGTCTCCAACAGTCTGGCGCATACGGCTGAAGACGAATGGGAACTTCATGAATACGTGGATGCTCCGGGCAACGGCTATATGATCGTAGGCGCCTGGGATACGGAAGGCATTCATGACACTTCGTTGCACAGTCCTTACATCGATTGCACCACTCACGGCAGTTACACGCTTTACCTGCAGTATCTGACGCGCTGGATCAATGTGGATACGGCGGGATGTACTGCTCGCACCAGAGTGCATGACGGAAGCAGTTGGACCGTAGTCAATGAATGGGATGAAACCACGGGCGATCAATTGGGTTATGCTTTGATCGACGTGACCGCTGAATTGGGTGCGGCGACTAACGCCAGGGTAGGTTTCCAGTTCTGGAGCGACGGCAACCAGGAAGGCGACGAATACTGGCTGGTCGATGAATTCTGCCTGTTCTGGGAAGCTGACGTCGATATTACGCCTTCTTCTATCACCATGACTCTGCCTCAGGGCGCAGCAGACACCGCTCCCGTCACTGTCGACAATACCGGCGGATCGACTCTGACTTACGACATTTTCAAAATGCCGCCCTACACGCCTGCCAAGTCAGCGCCGCAAAAGGTCAAAATGATCAAGGACATCAGAAGCATGCCCCAGGATGCGGCCAAACCCGGCGAAATTATTCGTATAGGGAGCGATCAAAAACAGATCGGCATTTCTGCCGGACAGGGCATAAAAGCCAATACGGCTTCTCCGGCCTTTAAAGTTCCGTTCAAGGGAGAATCGCACAGAAAAGTCGATATGCCCAAAGAAATGTTCGACTGGATGTTCGGATGGAACGCAGACGTCGTCACATCCAGCGATTATCTCATGGGATGCGAACTTGTAGGAGAAAACGCCTGGGTCGTGGATTGGGATGCGGCGGACCCGCCTACGGTAGGACCGCACGCTTACGCTTTCGACGCTAAAACAGGCTCGCTGCTGCTCGATTTCGACATTCCCAATCAACCCGACGACTCATGGATATTCGACCTGGCCCACGACGGAGCTAATTTCTGGGGAGGCGTCTGGGACGACCTCAACAGTTATCCCGGCGTCATCTACTCCTTCACCGATGCCGGCATGCCGGGAACTCCCGCGTCCATTACTTCCACAGACCTGGCCGCAGACGATTATCCGGTCCTCGGAGTCGCTTACGACGACGATATGGGTCAATGGTGGATAGGCGCACTGAATTCCGACATCTATCGCATCAACGCCTCCGGCGCCACGACCATGACTCTGCCCTATTCGCTCCACGGTCTTGAAGCCGTTACAGGGCTCGCCTACGACGGCGAAAGTCCCGGAGGTCCTTACCTCTGGATCGCCAGCCAGGATGTGCCCGGCTTTGAAGGCGGTTTCGCCGCTTACTGGCAATGGAAAATCGGCTCCACCGATCCTCCGGAACTCAAAGTCGTCTACTCCGCATACGCCGACGTCGCCCTTGGCGCAGGACTCGACTTCTCCAGCGACTTCATAGACGGCTACACATCTCTCGTCGGTCTCGCTCAGACTGAAAACGACGTCCTCTTCGGCATTGAAGTCGACGGCTGGAACACCTGCGATCCCATGTTCGGATACGTCGCCGCCGACGGACTCGAATCCGAAATCGTCAGCGTCACAAACGATACCGTCGGGCTCTCTACCAGACCAGTCGGCACATACAACATGCAACTCGATATCTATACCAATGATCCTGATGAAGACCTCATCCCGATCGACGTTACTCTCAACGTCACTGAATTGCAGGTCCCCAGTCTGGGAAGCATTGGACTCGGCCTGTTGATTATTCTCTTTACCAGTATAATCTCTTTTCTCGGTTTCAGAAAAAAATAATCGACAGTCATAAATAAAAGCCTTTAAAAAGCCCTTCCACTCCGGCGGAAGGGCTTTTTCGTCATTAAAGACAATCAAACGAGTCTCGACTTTACTGAATCTTTTTCAGCCCCTCGAAACATTAACATTTAATCAATACCCGTGCTGTTGATCACTGGTCAAATCCGAGCAATGCACAAGGCCAAACAGAACCAATCGTTCGGATCATCTGAAATACGCCGCCAGGCAGTCATACCGGCGTAAAATCTTCTCATCCAGTTCCAATACGGCAATCTTGTCTCTTGTAAATTCAGGTACAGTGATCCGCACACGGTATAAATTTTCATCAAAAAGCGTATTGCCGAAGTTTCCTTCTACTTTTTCAAACCGGCTTCTTAAAATCGTATTTAATTTTATGACAATATTTTTCGTCTTTATGTTCTGATCTGCAGAATGAACCATGGCCGTTTCAGTCAGCGGATGCCCTGCTTCTCCCTTTTTCAGAAGCGTCAGCTCGATGAAACGCGCGGAAAGATACTCATCAAATGCGGTTCTCAAAGTATCAGTACGGGGTCGCATGTCGGGCGTCAACAGCTTATTCTCCCCCAGAAAGGGGCTGTCCTTATGAATTCTTATCGCCTCTACCCGTCCTGTCATCCGGCCGTTTTTAATGATGGGAGAGCGTATCAGTGAGGTTTGTCGGTCTGCAGTCCATAGACTGCCGTAAAAAACCACTATACAGGCCGATAATATGAAGCGCCAGGCGCCGCTCTTTACACGTATTCTCATTGATTTGTCGAATAAAAGAAAAGCGATGCCTGCAGGAATAAAAAACAGAACAAGAAAACCGATCAGCCTGGCCAGTGTCTTTTTGAACTCAATTCCTGATGCTGCTTTGATGAACAGCTTTCCCGCCATGGAAAAATCCCTGAACCATACCGCATTATCGGATGCCAGTTCAGGCAAATGCATGAAACTCGGACCGATCCATCCGAAAATGTGCTCCTGGTAAGGACCACGATCGTTCACCAGCTTCATATATGCGCCGGCTGTCCCTCGCCTGAATTGATGATGATAGAATTCCGCCATAAATAAAAAATTCCATAACACAAAAATAAAAATAATCACATATGAAATTATCCGCAGAAATCTTCTCCTGCATAAATCCAGCAGAAAAGCCGCTCCAGGCATAAGAAGCATAGTGAAACCCGCCATGCGACGGCCGCTGAATCCCATGCTCCACCAGTCGGTCCGCGTGCTGTTATAAAATAATTCCCCGATAAATACGAACATTAAAGGGAAGCCCCAACGGGGTTTCTTCCAGGAAAAGAGACAAAGACCGACGAAGAAAACAGCCAATAAAGGCATCCAGGAGAACAGACCGTGATATTGGGAAAAAAGCAAAGGAATTATCTCAGGCTTAAACCAATTGAGCGAGGGCATTGCCGAAGCGCCCATTTTGGCCGGTGGAATAAAGAACGAGTCGTACGTTATTTTCCAGTACAGGTTCTGGACGCCTACAATGAAAATGAAGCCGGCGACGAATGTCCAGCCGGCATGCCGGAACAAACTCACCAGCTTTTCATTTTTCCGCCGCCTTTTAATCACTCCCAGGCCGGCATCTATTACCGGGACGGCTAACATTATCCCATCCTGGTATCGAACGATCAGAGCCAGTCCCCCTACCATTCCCCATAAAAGGTAATGCCCTGGTCTGGCGGATTCGCGGGAACGGCGCCAAAGCTCCAGGAATGCCGCTGTCAGGAAAAAATTGAACCCATGGGAAAAGGTGACGTCGATGAAAATGAAAGGGAGAATATTTGAAGCGCCTGCAGTCGCTATTACGGCGACGGCGGCCGTCGCCGGCTTGAAAAACCTGCTCAGGAAACGAAACGCCAGCGCCAGACCAAGTAAGTGCCAGAAAATGTTCCAGGATGAAAAGGCAAACAGGTAAGGCCATGAGTAACCGTCGTCCGGATAATGCATGCTCAGAGATGGAAAGACACAATAGGCGACTTTCGTTAAAGTCATGGGAAATAGCCAGAAAAACGTATTGCCCATCGGCATAAAAGCGAATTTGTACCCGCGTTCGGTGTATTCAGGCCGGTTCATGAAGCGCAGCAGGGGCCTATCTCTTTTTTGCAGCAACGTGCGAGCATGAACATCCTCCCATCCCGGTCCCGTGAAATAATAATTTTCGTTGTAGACGTTCAGGTCCTGATCGAAAACGAGAGAACGCGCCGTTTCAAGATAAACCAGACCGTCATAGCGAAGCTTCGGATTGAACAGGAAAACGTACGAGAAAAAACTGAAACCGAAAAGGGCATAAAGCCAGGCTTTTTTATTCATATATCAATCTGCTCGCGGATAGAAAATTCAGGGTACGCTCAAATAAGGCCATGTAGCGGAGCGTTTTCCCGATTTGTCTATCGCTTCAATTTGAAAAATAAATTCTTCGGGAAAGATGCCGGCGGGAAGATTTATCTGATGAGAATATACGCCGTCTCCAGAGGTTTTATCCCCGTAGACCCCCTGGTCATTCAAACTGAAAAGCTCGTATTCCCCCCACCAGACTTTTACTTCCGCAATATTTTCCTGCCCTAGAGGATGGAGAACACGAGCCCGAACCAGAAGCATTCCCGGATTATCCTTCGTAACGGTGGACTCAAATCCTGCGGACAGTATATAAGGCGCAAGCGAACCGTTCTGTGAAAAAGATCGCCTCGACGCCACGGAAGGCCCTGTATCCTCCAGGACCGTTTCCTCGTGACGGAAAGCATCAGAATAATAACTCCTTTGCTGGTCATTGCCGGAAGCAATTTGAAAATAAGGCCAGACTCTACTGACATGCCCCGCTTCATCGTGCGCTCTTATACGAAAAAAATACCGGCCTGAAGGCGGCGAAAAAGGGAAAAACAGGCTGCGCATGTAAATGCCGTCCCCTTCCCTCAAATCTCCATTCAATCCATCGTCGTTCAGTAAAATGCCCGTCGGACATTCTCCATAATACAACTCGACCCTCTCCAGGTCCATATCAACATCATAAACCCAGGCTCGAATCGTCATAAAACTGGGTCCTGACGGCGAAAAGCAGGTCGAATCCCATCCTGCAGCCCGAATGACCGGTTCGTCGCGGGGAACCGGACATACGCTCAATTTCAATCCCGGCGCCCCTTTTTCATGCGTCATCAACATCAGTTCGTCATCCACTGACGCTTTAAAATGAAAAAAATCATTATCTTCTTTCCTGATCTTCTCTGGAGAAGCGAACGAACCGTTTAAATCATTCAGATAATAAAACGCTCCGTCCGTATGACTTATAATGTGCAAAGCATCAGACGAATCAGAACTCAGATCGAACCTGATCATTTCTTCCGATTTCATCACTACGCGGGGCTCTCCGAACTCTCCTTCTTCTCCCAGACAATACTTCAAATAACGCTCTTCGCCGAATAGCGGCCATTCCTCCCAGGCCGCAACCGGCTCGCCGTTTATGTCTACCGTCAATCTCGCATTCCTGACGAATCCATAATCCGTTCGATAAACCCTGCGGAAATTGGAAAATTCCTCCCCTGTCTTACTCATATAACAAACCGCAGAAGAGTAGGAACGCTTAAAAGTCCATAACGCATGAACGTTCTGGCTGATGTCTATATAAAGATTAAGGTCTCTGTAAGGTCTGTGATGTTCGTCAATCTCTTCCACCGGCAAAACCTGCTCATATTGAACTATCGTATAATAAAGTCCGGACTCACTCCACCCCTCATTCGTCCATAACAGATGCGCCCTTGACTTCCGATCGACCTCCATTTGGTACGGAAGCGACTCATCCAGCGGATGAAACTTCACGAAAAACTCGACCGGTTCGTGAAAATCACCGAACTGGTTCGTCGAATACTTCATTTTGTCCCCGTCCTCCGTATGGCTGTACCATAATATATGGACCCCGCCGGCGGCGCCCCAGCGAATTATCGGCGCCTTGTACGCATGTTCATCCAGAAGGAACGCCTCCTCCCAACCCTCCGATTTCAAAAAAACATAATAGAGCTTATGGTCCAGATTCACCGCAACATGCATTGTACCGTTCGCTTCCTGCACGAAGTCAGCGCCCTGAAAACTCATTTCCTCTTCAAAGGGAAGCCTTTCCGTCACGGAAAATCGGGAAACGCGAAAACTGAACGCATCCCTGAACCATTCTTCTCTGCCGGCATATCTGACGCCCAACTCTGCATCGATCCAGTGCAATCCAAAATAAGGGCAGTCCGGAACATACTTGATGACCCATTCATCCTCACCCGATCTTTCCGCCTTTCCCTCAACCAGCCGCTCCTCAATCCGGATAATAACCGCATTCATATCCAGAGCAGCGCCGGCATCTCTTATCCTCCACTCTATTGGCGCATAGGGAGAAACTCCCTCTTCACCCGCTTCAGGACTGCGCTTCGTCACATCAATCGTAAAAGCGACATCTACACTCAACACAACCGCTGAGGCAGTTATGCCGATAAATAACATTATCTTTAACAAAAAATTTGAAGACGGTTTTTTCATTTATTCCATCCCGGCGCTTCAACGGTCCTCTGACTTATATGCCGATTAACTTCCGGCAATATTTTATTCCCTATTCACCGGTCTCGAATTCAGGCATGACTATCTCTACAGCCGCATTCGACCTGCCGTATGCCAGCGCCAGCACCTTTTCCGTCTCCGCGTACCCCCGGGCCGTCGCCCTGAAACGGTATATGTTGACTCGTTTTTCCAGTACGCTGTCCAACGTCAACAAGTAAAGTTCGCCGTTCTCGTCCGTATACTCACTCGCTATCAGAACATCTATGTAATCCGTGAAACCGTAATCCCCCTTCGCTCTCTCAAATATATCCACTAAAGCGTTCGCTACCGGTTCACCCGAAACGCCATTTACGCTTACTTTTACGCTTACCGTGCTGTTCTCCGGAATATATCTCATCACGAAATTCATCTCTTTCGTCTGATCTTGCTCTACGTCTACATAACGAGTCATGCTTTCATACTGGTCCTTCTCAAGCTTTATCTTGTTCAAACCGAACTGAACGTCTTCTAGATAATATTCGCCGTTCTCATTCGAAAACGTCTCCACAATCCTGTCGTTCTTTAATGAACGCGCGTATACGTAAACATCAGCCAACGGCACAGGGGTCTCCTGACCGAAATAACTCGGCTTGATATCCTCTATCCTGCCCCGCACATTACCCCTGTAGTCATCAGTGCACCCCAAAATTGAAAATAACAGCGCCGTTACGATCAATAACGTCGCTGTTTGCCTTTTTTCATCTTTTTTCATCATCTCTCTGCTCCCATTATTTGGAACGATCCCAGGAGAACGCTGTTTGAAATATATGTTATGGGTTCGGGAAGAGTCAAGAGCGTTCCTTTTCTCTTTCAGCATGAACTGGCGGAACCGCCGTCCAATACACTCTTCACCGCCGGCTCTCATTACACTCCCGAAGATTCTCTCGACACCCCTTCCTTTTTCCTCGCCGGCTCTTTACAATCTTTCCTGAATTCCCTAATCTGATACTTCTGATCTTTTCTCCTGTTGCTTTATCCACGCGAACCATTTGAAACGAGAGAGAAAGGCAATGACGCATATCACAATCATTATCATAACCGACAAAAGCCCGCTGTCGAGCAGCCTCACATCTACTCTGGAAGTATGATTTTTTTCCATCGGAAAAAAATAAAATCTTCAAGGAACTATTTCAACCAGAAACGGTTTAAGTAAATGGCAGAACGGGAAGAACCAAGGGGAATGCCGTCGAAGAAAACTTTTACGGATGAACAATTAATGTTGCAAGTCAGGGATGGCGACAGGAAAAGCTTTGAAGAATTAATGAAACGCTATAAAAAATCGCTTTTTAACTACATTTACCGGTTTTCGGGCAATCGTCACACTAGTGAGGACATATTTCAGGAAACCTTCCTGAAGATTTATCAACACGCCGGGAGATACAAGCCCAAATCGAAATTCTCCACCTACCTCTACACAATCGCAACGAACCTTTCCATCAATGAAATGAAAAAAAGGAAAATTCGGCAACACGAAACATTGGAAAGCGGATACATCGAAGGGCGACAGAATCCCCACATTTATGAAAGCTCTCTTCCCTCGGACGTTTCGACGCCGGCGACGGAAACTGAACGGGAAGAAAACAGGCGCCTAATATGGGAAGGATTGGACCAGTTGAGTCCGAAACATCGTTCAGTATTGATCTTGAGTGAATTTGAAGAACTGCCGTATGAAGAAATAGCGCAGATAACGAAAACCAGGGTCGGTACGGTCAAATCACGGCTGCACCGAGCCAAAATTCAACTGAAAGAATGGATAGAAAAACATGAGCAGATGTCGGTTTGAACGTACAATAGTCTACTACTTCGATCATTCGCTCTCTCAAAAAGAGAAGTCCGAAACCGAAAAACATCTCAAAGACTGTTCTCATTGCCGGTCCACCCTGGAAGGACTTAAAAAAATGAGACACGCCGTTCGCTGCCTGGAAAGCGTTTCTCCTCCAACTGATCTTGTGCCGAGAGTCCTTGAAAATCTTGATCAGCCGAAACAGCGGTTTCGCTGGAAACTTCCAGTCGGAATAAGCTTAAAACCGGCCCTGGCCGGCGCCTTCGTCATATTATTAGTCGCTTTATTCAGTTACCGGCAATTTTTCTATTCTCCCGCTGAACAAAACACTAATTTTACGGCGGACAAAAGCGACGTGCCGACTTCTGCAACCATTCCTCCCAGCGACACCCTTTATTACATGGAAGAAAATACGGATGTCCGGGAATTCCTGCTCTCCAGCGCTTTGACGAAAGTCAGCCGAACGGGTTATTCGCAAGAGGACAAAAACGTTTATCGCAACAGGGGATTTGAAAATGAATTTCACATTCGCAAGGATGCCGTCAAATCCAATAAAGTCTCAAACGTTCACGTCATTCCCCTGTGAGGCGGAAATGCCTTTGCGCGTATTCATCCTTTTTACCGGAGAGAATTACGGAGCCAATGATGCCTGTTTTTAAAACTTTCCTTCTCTTGAGTATCTTTTGTTTCAGCATCGTTTCTTCTGTTTTCGCCGAAGATATCCTTTTATTCGACAAGGCCAACCGGTTTTATGTCGCTGAACAGTACGACAAGGCGCTTACCTATTACGTCAAGGCCCTGGAAAGCGACGAAAAAGGCGAGTATACAGACCTGACTATCCTTCTGATCGGAAAATGCCTGAAAAAATTAGGAAATTGGGAAAAAGCGGAAGAAACCCTGGGAACCCTGATGAAAAAGTATCCCCGAAGCGAATGGGCCGACGATGCCTTGCTTTGTTTGAGCGAACACTATTTAAACAAAGCATCCAAACAGAATTATCTGAAATCGATCGACCTGCTCAAACAGATCATTACTCATTTTCCAAACAGGGACACAGCGCCTAAAGCCATGAATAAAATCGGCGAATGTTATCTGAACATGGGAGAATTTAAAAAAGCCGAACAGTGGTTCAACGTTTTGCTGAAAAGAACTCAAGACACAGACCTGCTGGCAGCCGCATTTTTTAATCTGGCTCGCATCTATTCTTCACCGGGATTCGATAAAAAAAATCCCGAAAAATCCATCGAATTCCTTAAAGCCATCCTGCAGCATCACCCGGATTATCCGCGTCTGCCTGCCGTCTATTTCGCTCTGGGCAATATTTACCTGGAATTACAGAAATACCGTGAAGCTTTCGATATGTTTACCAGCGTGGTGGATAAATTTCCCGATTCATGGTACGCCGCTTTCTCTCAATCTCAAAAACTCCTTTATCATAAAAATTTAAAAGATTATTCCACTCTGACGGATGAATATGAAAAATTCATAAAAAATTATCCGGTCCCGCCCAACAACCTGATCGAACACCCCTTACCGGAAAACAAATCCGAAAAATCCACCGACAATGAATTGAAAATAAAAGCTGACCACTTGGAATACCGTTACTTCTCGAACGTCGAAACCGTCTGGGAAGACATAAAAATAATAGCCGATCAAGCCTTGTACAACTCCGAAACCTTAACCCTGCAATGCAGCGGACACGTCAAATTAATCAAGTCCTCCGGCTTGACCGTAACCGGCGATTATATAAACATCTTCTTTGAAACTCAGGAAGGATTCGCCGGCGGAAACGCCCTGCTGAAACGTAAAACCCAGGACGGAGAAAAAATCGAAAAAGGTCAAACCATTCGATTCAAACTTAATTAGTGTCTGTCCACAAACTCGAATCTCGATTCAAAATTTGATGCTGGACAGCCACTTGGGTTTTTGATCCATAAACGGGCGAATTTTTCTTAAGGTTAGGAAGGCAAGGATTTGCGAAGAAGGCGTATTTATTATATGTTGACTGAGCAAATCGTTAGCCTGACGCAGCATTGGGGGAAATTCGCCGTTTATGGACAAAAACTAATTAGCGCCTCTCCATAAACTCGTTTTCCAATTCAAATTTCGGCGCTGATCAAACGTGGACCGCACTTCTTTCAAACCTTTTGACAGTTTTTTCAGTAATCGGGGTCGGGATCGGGATCGGCATCGTAATCGCAACCTCAAAAGATGCATTTTTGATCAATGCCCCAAATTTCGCTGCCGAACACGCGCTGCCTCAAATACTCCTTGCTTTTTTAACGACTTGTGGCACTATTATAGCGATTTGCCTTTGAAAGGCTTTCGATGCAAAACAAAAGACAAGATGTAATCTGACTGTCTGTGGATCACTTGTCAAGACTGATCAAATGGAGGTTACAATTTTTGCGAATCGCTTCTTCCTTATCCGTGATAATCAGCGCTGTCTGCCGCTGCGGACTCTTTGCAATCGTTTCCAGGTTCCCTGGTATTTTATTTATCGCCCCTGTGTTTTCTGAACTGATGCCGTTTTATTCATCAGATATAAAACCAGGAAATAAAGCCGTTTCGCTGCCGGTCGTCATTTTTTCCCTGTTTTTGTCGGCAGCTCTGCTTACGGGCTGTGCAGCCAGGAAGAGTTACGTGCAGGGATTGCGGGCCTGGAATGAAGGAAATCCTGAGAAGGCTTTAAAGCATTTTCAGGCTGCGGTGGAAAAAAAACCGGCCAATACTTCGTTTTTGAGAGCTCGAGACGACTGCCTGAATATTATTCTGGAAGAAAAATGGAAAGAAGCGCAGGAAGCGTTTGATGAGGAAAATTACGGAAGTGCGGAAGCCGCCGTGGAGTATATTCTCGATGTGGACCCTGCCAATACATTGGCCTGGCGTTTACTTCAACAGATTAAAAGACAGCGGATTAAAGCTGGACTTCTTTCAGAAATCGAAAGGGCATGGAGGCAGAACGACCGGGAAGCGGCCGAACGGACTTTGATTGAATTAAAAAGACAATTCCCTGATGATCAGGAAGTAGTCGAACTGCTTGAACAGTATGATCGGATCAGCCGCCGTAATGCGGATTTCGACAGGTATACAAGCGGATTGGAAATCAGCGTTAATTTTGCTGATGCGCTTCTGTCTGAAGTATTGCGTTCCCTGTCGGAAATCAGCGGACTCAATTTTATTCTTGATCATGCTGTCGAGGATCGTTATCTCAGCATTAGCCTTTACAATGTTTCCATTGAAAAAATAATCGATCATGTTTTAACCGTCTGCGATCTGTTCTCCGTACCAGTGGATGAAAAAACCCGTTTGATCCTCAATGACGACCCATCCAACAGAAGAAAATACCGCCAGGAAACCATGAAAATCTTTTACCTCCAATACGCTCAATCAGAAGAAATCGTTACCCTGTTGACGAAAATGATCCGCGGCGCCTCATCAGTTTCCAACAACAATTTAAATGCGGTCATCGTAAAGGGGAGCCCGGAAAAAATTATAATGGCGGAAAAATTGATCGAGGCCAATGACGTTCGGAATAATGAGATATTGTTGGAGCTTGAGGTATTGGAAGTGAACCGCAGCCGTTTGCGGGAATTGGGGACGCGATTCGGATCATACGCCGTGGAAGGCAAAATAACGGGCCATCTGGGAAGACAAGACGGGAAATATCTTACGTGGCATTCATTGGGAAGTTTGAGCGGCAAGGAATTCATGATTACTGTGCCGTCTATCGCTTATTATTTTCTCAAATCCGACGATTTAACGCGAACGCTTGCCCAACCAAAACTCAGAATACTGGACAGGAACAAGGCTAAACTGCATATCGGCGAAAAGGTGCCCATCAGGATATTCACGAGCGTTTTCAGGGATACTAACGAAGAAACGGTATCCTATGAGTATCGCGACATTGGCATTCTGATGGAGATAACGCCTGTTATTCATGGAACGAGTGAAGTTACTCTTAATTTAAAGCTGGAGATCAGTTCCATTTTATCCGGCAGCCGGGACGAACAGCCTTCGATCGGCGCCAGGACCGTTGAAACGTCGCTGCGTTTAAACAATAACGAAAAACAGATTCTGGCCGGTTTAATAAGGGATAATGAGCGAACGGAAACTGCTGAAATACCTGTCCTGGGGCAAATACCGCTGATAGGCCATTTTTTCTCCGGCAGAGCGCGTTCGGGACAGGAAACAGATATCGTGCTTACCTTGAATCCGCACATTCTGCATCCCGCCGGCGATTATGCGGGGAAATCGTCCATCCTGTGGGAAGGCAAGCCTGAAGAATCCTCATCCTCCTTGAAGGACTATGAGACCGTCAAACGGAGCGATCTGATCCGGGATAGAACGGCACGGGATGCTTCAACGATGATGGACTCTTTTCCTTCCGGCTCTCCCGATGAGTCCGAAGAACAGGCTGATTCTGCAGAAACGGCAACCCCGGAACCGGACCAGGACGAAACTCCACAAGATGGGCCTTCCGTTCCTGCCAAAGTTTATTTTTCTCCGGCTACCGCCCAGGTCATGCGAGGCGGAGAGGAAACCGTTGATTTGAAAATTAGAGACGGTTACAATGTGGCGGGCTGTCCTTTTCATCTGGTATTCGATCCCGATAAAATCAACATCACAGAGGCTGCAGAAGGTGAATTCCTGGGAAGAGACGGCGTTGCGACTTCCTTTATCACCGCTATTGATAATGAAAGCGGCGTTTTAATCGTAGGATTGTCGCGTTTAGGCGAGCAACAAAATGGGATGTACGGGTCAGGCACGCTCTTAACTATTAAATTTAAAGGCATAGCTCCGGGTTATTCCGACCTTGTATTCAAAAATGAAAATCTTTTGGACCCTGCCGCTCATCAACTGCCGGCCGCTTTTCAAAACGGTCGCGTCGTTATTCGGTAAAACCGGAGTGCAGGGATGAATGGAGGAACAAAATGAAGGCTTTTCTTACCGGCGCCGTTCAACGGTTCTCTTCTCAATGCGATTACCTGGAAGTGAGGATCGAAGAAACTTCGACCAGTTCCATCGCCTTTAAAGGACCGAATCTTGACATCCTCAGGGAATCAGAAGGTCGCGGCGGATGCGTGCGCGCTCTAACGAACGGAGGTTGGGGTTTCGTCACCTTCAACAAGCTCGATGCTCTCGAAGATCACATCGCGGCAGCAGTCAGACAGGCAAAAATGGTCGGCAGGCAGGAAAGCAACCTCGCTGAAGCGCCGGTCGTCGTCGATAAAGTTACTCCCGAAATGAAACTCGATCCTCGATACATTCCCCTCGGTAAAAAAATGGAGCTTCTCCAGAATTACAACGAGCTGATGATGGATTACCATGAGGCGGTTAAATCGACAGTGGTGAGTTACGGAGACTCGTCCCGTAAAATATGGCTGGCTAATTCTCAAGGGACTTATATCGAACAGGAAAAAAGGGACATGGGCGCCAATTTTATCCCCGTCTGCATCAAAAACGGAGAAACACAAATGGCCGTCGTAGGCTGCGGCAGCTCCACTGACTTCAACGTCATCAGCGGCCTGGAAGAAGAATTGAAAAACGCCTGCAGCATCGCCGTCGATCTGCTCGATGCCCCCAGCATCCAGGGCGGAGCATACTCTGTAGTTGCCGATCCCCACATGGCCGGCGTATTTATCCATGAAGCCTTCGGACATATGAGCGAAGCAGAAAAAGTCTATGAAAATAAAAAACTCCAGGAAATAATGAAAATGGGCGCCCAAATCGGTTCCCCCCTTCTCACCGTTTACGATACAGGCCTCGTGGAAGGCAGTCGCGGCGCCATTCATTACGACGAGGAAGGCGTCAGAGCCCAAAAAACATACATCCTGAAAAATGGTATCCTGGAAGGACGGCTCCATACCAGGGAAACCGCCGGCAAACTAAATGAAAAACCCACCGGCAACGCCAGGGCCGTCGGGTATTCCTTTCCACCTATCTCACGAATGAGAGTTACCTGCATCGACCAGGGCGATACTCCATTCGAAGATATGATCAAGGACATTAAATCAGGCGTCTATGCCTGTGATGCTTTCGGCGGACAGGGCGGAGAAATGTTCACTTTTACCGCAGGAAGAGGATACATGATCAGGAACGGCAAAATTGAAGAAATGGTTAAAAACGTTACCCTCTCCGGAAACTTGTTCACCACATTGAAAAACATTGACCGGATCGGAAATGATTTTACTCTGCATGAATCCGGCGGAGGATGCGGCAAAGGCGCCCAGTTTCCTCTGCCCGTCGCAGACGGAAGCCCGCATATACGTATTCAAAACGTCGTAATAGGAGGTCAGTGATAATGGACCGTTTTCTCCATGAAATGATGAAAAATGTCGACCAGGCGGAAATTTTCCACATGAACAGCAATCACTGTTCCGTTTCCTACAACAATAATAAACTCAAAGACATCAGCAAATCGGACAGCGAAGGATTAGGCATCAGAATAATTAAAAACAATAAACTCGCTCAGGGCGCTACCTCCAATATGCTTAACTTGAATAACTTCGCTCAAAAACTGATCAAAGCCTCTGAATACGGCGAAACCGTTAACTTCAACCTCCCCCAAGCGCCGGTATCCCTTCAAAAAATTACTCTCTTCGATCCCGCAGTCAATCAGATAAAAGTCGAAGACCTGGTGGCCAGAGGACAAAAAGTCATCGACGACATACTGAATTACGATCCTAATCTGCTGGCCTTCGCAGGATTCGCCGTCGGACTGGAAAAAAACAGGATAATGAATTCAAACGACATCGATCATTCCTACAAAATATCCTCTTTCGACTTCGGCCTGGGCGCTCAACTGGTCGAAGAAAACAATATTCTGTTCGTACACCGGGTATACATGGGCAACAGTCCCTGGACTGAAGAAGACATCGAAACCAGGCTGGAAGCATGCCTGAAAGACCTCAGCGTAGCCAGGAAAAACGTAACCGGGCCCACCGGACCCACTCCCGTTATTTTTACGCCTAACGCCATGGCCGACATTCTGTGCACCCTGGAAGAAGGCATCAACGGCGCCAATGCAGCCAAAGGCGCTTCTCCATTACTGGGAAAAACAGGACAGAAAATTTTCAGCGAAAAATTAACTATATTGGACGACGCTCTTAATCCCTACGGAACACAGTCCGCTCCCATCGACGACGAAGGCGTTCCCTGCAGAACAACAGAAATCGTTAAAGACGGCGTTTTCAAAAACTTCGTGCTCGACCTCAAAAACAGCTCACTCCTGAATATGGAACCCACAGGAAACGGCTTCAGAAGAAAAAGCCTCATCAAAAGCCATGAATACGCCGCTCCCGTTGCACCCTGCCCCTCCAACATCATGATCGCTCCCGGAAATACCCCCCTCAAAGACCTCATTGCAGACATCAAAAACGGTTACATCATCGATCAGATCACGGGAATACTGCTCGGTAACCTCCTTAACGGAGACTTCTCAGGCAACATCAACCTCGGCCTGGTCATCAAAGACGGTAAACCCGCAGGCAGAATTAAAAACGCCATGGTCGCCGGCAATTTCTACACCATCTTCAGTCAAAAACTGATCGAATTAAGCAGCGATACCTACTGGACTGGAAACTTCGGAGGAGGCGCAGGCAGCTATAACCTCCCCTGGACCTACTTTAAAGACATAAGGATATCTGTATGAACTGAAAGTAGAAAGGTTTCCGGCATCATCCCCCCAGTGAAATCGTCCAACAGGGCGCTGATTAATTCTGATCCTGGCTTTTTTCCATAAATATAATTATTTCTTGAATTTTCGCTTTCACTTCAGGCAAACGATTTCTTATCGTAGTCCAAACGATATTGTCGTCAATGCCAAAGTAAAAATGTATGAGTCTATCTCTCATACCTGCCATTTCTTTCCAGGGCACATTGGGATAACATCGTCTAATTTCATCCGGCAAATTTTTTACTGCTTCACCGATTATTTCAAATTTCCGAATAACAGCGCTCGATGTTTTATCATCTGCGCAGAACTCCTCAAATTTCATTCCTTTCGTGAAATTTTCAATGCTGTTAATAGCTGAAAGAATGTCCTTCACATACAACAGATAGTCTCTCATAACTTTACGGCCTCATTCAGTATCTTCTGTTTCAGTTCATCCCTGAGAGCCCTTCGCGATACGACATCTACTCTGCATTGAAAAACATCCTCCAAAAAAATCGCCAGTCCCGTAAGATCGAACAGGTCTGCTTCATCTTCAAATTCCGCCAGAATGTCTATGTCGCTGTCGGGATGTTGTTTATTTCGAACGATGGAGCCGAATAATCGGATTTCTTTAACTCTGTACTTTTTTATCATTTCAGGTTTCAATTCACGTAAACGATCAAGAATTTGCTCTGTGGTCAAAAAAACCATGGCTTCTCCCTTTAACCTGATCAATCAGGTTCTGCGATACCCTTCGAAAGAAACTTGCCGACCGAAAATACTCCTTAAGATGCCGCAAGCTCAACTATTTATTTTACCCGGATTCCAAAAGAATTCCAATACTCAGATGGAGTCAGCATCCGGAATGGGGTCAGAGCCCTCCGCAAAACAATGAAAACGGTTTTCCCTTTTCCGTGATCAATCTGCTGAATCCAGCGCCCGGCAATCTGCCCGGTCTAACCATCGAATAAATCCGTGGATAAATATCTTTCTCCGGAATCAGGCAGGATCACCACTATTGTTTTTTTACGGCATTCCGGTCTGGAAGCGACAAGAACGGCAGCCCATAGGGCGGCTCCGGAGGATATGCCGGCGAAGATGCCTTCCTTTTTCGCCAGGATACGAGTCATTAAAGCGGCATCCCGGTCGTCAACATGCATAATTTCATCAATGATATCCATATTTAAAATATCAGGGATAAATCCGGCTCCGATACCCTGAATACCGTGTCGGCCGGGCCGGCCGCCGGAGAGCACATTCGAGGCGGACGGTTCGACGGCAACAGTCCGTAATGTAAACTTTATATCTTTCAGCGTTTCTGAAATTCCCGTTATAGTTCCGCCTGTACCAACGCCGGCGATCAGGCAGTCTATCTGACGGTTTGTCTGTTCCCAGATTTCTAGAGCTGTCGTGCGGCGATGAGCTTCCGGATTCGCTGGATTCTTGAATTGCTGGGGCATGAAGTACTCTTTTCCGCTTCCGACCAGTTCATCGGCCTTTTCAATGGCTGCTTTCATGCCGCCCGAAGCCGGCGTGAGAACCAGCTCGGCCCCGAACGCCTTCATCAGCTTGCGGCGTTCCCCGCTCATATTCTCCGGCATGACCACCAGCATCCTGTAACCTTTGGCTGCTGAAATCAGCGACAAACCTATTCCCGTGTTGCCGCTGGTCGGTTCCACTATCGTCATGCCCGGCTTTAATCTACCGTCCCGCTCGGCTGCTTCAACCATCGCTTTCGCAACCCTGTCTTTGATCGAACCTCCGGGATTGAAAAATTCCAGCTTAGCGTAAATGTCGCCTGGAAGCTCATGGTCTAATTTATTCAATTTCACCAAAGGCGTATTGCCGATCAGCTCCGTTATATTTCTAACAGGAACGGCATATCCACGTTTCATTTTTTCCATTTAGAGTCTCCCTTTCTATAGGAAACTTTCTTCGCTTCAGCGCCTGTCCACACAGAAACCTTAATTTCCCATGCTCGTCATGACTCTGGCTCCCGGCGGCACATCCTTCGTCACCCACATATTGCCTCCGATTACCGCGCCTTTCCCGATAGTTATTCTCCCCAGAATGGTTGCTCCCGAATATATGATCACATCATCCTCAACGACAGGATGCCGGGGAATTCCCTTTATCGGATTCCCGTTCTCATCCAGCGGAAAACTCTTCGCTCCCAGCGTCACCCCCTGGTAAACGCGCACGTTGCGCCCGATTTCACAGGTCTCTCCTATCACTATACCCGTTCCATGGTCCATGAAAAAACGCTCGCCTATTGTCGCTCCCGGATGAATATCTATCCCGTTCTCCGAATGCGCTGCTTCCGTTATGATACGGGGGATCAAATCCACCCCCAGCAGATGCAACTCATGCGCAAGCCGAAAATGGGTCATCGCATTGATGCTGGGATAACAAAAAATAGTCTCCCTGGGACTCTTAGCCGCAGGATCGCCCTCATACGCAGCATGAACGTCCTGTGAAAGCAACGTCCTTATCGACGGCAGCTTCTCAATGAACTCTGACGTGATTCGTCGCGCCCGGCTCTCGCAGTCTTCGCAATCCACCGTTTCATCCGCAGGACAGGAAAAGCAGAATCCGCGCTTCACCTGGTCCGTAAGCAACCGGAATACTTCATCAATCATTGCTCCTACGTGATACATCATCGTTCTCGGAGACAACTCAGGCGCCCAGAAATAACCCGGAAAAAGCACCCCCTTCAATATGTTCACCGCCTGCTTTAATATCGCAACAGAAGGCATCGGCATCTCATGATCATGACGATGAACCACCGACCGATAAGATTCCGGTCGACATAATTCCTTCGTCGTCCTGTCTATCGTCTCCTCATATCTCGTTTCATCTTCCTTCATATTATCCTTCCCTTCCTTCTCATTTACCTCAATACTTTATCACTTATGCCCCGTCTTTTCAAAATCCAGTTACGCTAGCCATGCTCAAAATCCATAGAGGTTTTTTGCATATCAAGCCATGACAGAAAAAAAAAGACGTTTAAAATTCAGGGACTGCCCGAATCGCCGTTTGCGGATCAGAAACCGCAGCGCCTTTACAGCAGCGAGATTGTATCGGCTATTGATTTTATGGACCAGCGCTGTTTAACGAATTCAGCGCTGTATTTTTTGATCGAAAGCAGCTTATATCGCCAATCGGCGGGCGGTATCGGCATCGGAGTCGAAACAAATAATCACCAGGAGTTTTCCCGAAAAACCGGCTGCTTATCAAACGATCAGCTCGATGACCTCCCCACAGATATCTGACTATTGCACACACGTGACACAATAGTTCAATTGGGTCTGTTCTTTATTTTAGATTTACGATTGTGTTGCCTATACCGACTCCGATTCCCGACAGAGGCTGTGTGGGATAAAAAATAATGGACTGCCTGAATCAGACAGTCAAACAGCGCTCACAGGCAAAGTCCCCCCGCTTGCGGCTTTGGCATTAGGATAAGAATGCCGACTTATTAAATTAAGGTATTGATTAAGAATGCGTCTATTGAGGTGACGATTTTTCAGAATTTCTCATCATTTTATTTCGATTACGAATCCGATAGCGACCCCGGACTTCCGAAACTGACTGTCGAACGTTTTGAAAAAAGTGTAATCCTGGTTTGATCAGTCGTAAAAAATGTAACCTTGAAAAATGTATATATGATCAGAGCCGGAATTATTAAAGCGAACAAAATGAATTCTGTTGTCCTTTCCGTCCCTTTGGTCCTTTTCGTCCTTTCAAAAAGGATGTGAAATTCTACGGCGCCATTCTGGACGATGAAGTGAACGATATCATGGGCTATCAGGATGTTGTTGAATTTGGGTAGGGGCTTTAATATAAAGGGACAAAGGGACAAAGGGACAAAGGGACAAAGGGACCTAAGGGACCTAAGGGACCTAAGGGACAGAAGGGACTTTTGGCGCTTAAAATCATTTGGTTAAGCAAAACTTTTATTTGAAAATTAACCTTCTTCAGAAAGATACTGAATTTTTGGATTGATCTTACCGGGGGTGCAGTTTTTCATAAAACCTTTGACTGATTACAATTTCCATTAAATAAACTGAATTTTACCCAAAATTATCTGTTTGACGACTTCACCGCCGGCTCTTCATCAATGGCCATTTATTTCTATACCGACATTGACCTGCGATTACCGTAACAAACTGACAAACGTTTTGAAAGAAGTGCAGCCACGTCATGATCAGTCCCAAAATTCCGTTTATTTTTAGAGACAGTTATTCTTCAGATGCCGGTTTTTGCTTATACAAGTGATTCATATTCCAGTCGTCCCTTCTGTCCCTTAGGTCTCTTAGGTCCCTTAGGTCCCTTTGTCCCTTTGTCCCTTTGTCCCTTTGTCCCTTTGTCCTTTAATCAATATAACCCGTACATAAATACAATCACGGCATAATCGCCCCTGATGAAAAGGGATCAGAGCCCCTGGGAAGCCTATAATATCAGGAATTTTTGTTTTATCTTCCGACATTATTATAATGATACGAGGATTGTCGAAGCTGAGCATTTGTCCGAAAAAATCCCGTAAGGAGCAGATCGCGATAAAAGAGAATGTTCATCTCTCACGATTCGAAGTTCGTCCCGAACGAAAAGCCTTTTCATTCACCGAAAGGAGGAGGATTTTGAAGAAAAATTACATTGCTGAATTGGGATTGATTATACTGACCGTATTTGCTGCCGCTGCAGGCGTTTATGCAATACCGGAAGGGATTAATTACCAGGGAAAGATCGAGGTAGACGGGGAACCTTTCTCGGGAACCGCTTACTTTCGTTTCGCCATTGTAGACGCATCGGGCATGATTACCTACTGGAGCAACGACGGCTTGGAGATTCCTCAGACTGATATTGAACTGTCCGTAACCAACGGGTTGTATAATGTTGTCCTGGGCAAATCGATGAATCCGCTGCCTGCCGACGTTTTTCAGAATGACGAATTGTACTTGAGAATATGGTTTGAAGACGGACCTTCGGGAATTTACGACATGCAATTACTGAGTCCCGATCAACCTCTGACGAACGTAAGTTTTGCATATCAGGCAGGTGACGTTTACGACAGGGAAATTTCCCCTAAAAAAGTATCCATTGCCGGTTACGGGGAAGTTATTGATGCGCTGGGTCAGTGGGTTGGAGACCCCACCGGTCTGGAAGGACCGACGGGTCCTCAGGGAGATACCGGACCTCTCGGACCGCAGGGACATACCGGAACTGTCGGGCCGCAGGGAGATACCGGACCCATCGGACCGCAAGGAAATACCGGAACTGTCGGGCCGCAGGGAGACACTGGACCCATCGGACCGCAAGGACACACTGGACCCGTCGGACCGCAGGGAGACACCGGACCCGCCGGACCGCAAGGACATACCGGACCTGTCGGGCCACAGGGAGATACCGGACCCCTCGGACCGCAGGGACATACCGGAACTGTCGGGCCGCAGGGAGACACCGGTCCCATCGGACCGCAAGGACACACCGGACCCGTCGGACCGCAGGGAGACACCGGACCCGCCGGACCGCAAGGACATACCGGACCTGTCGGACCGCAGGGAGATACCGGAACTGTCGGGCCGCAGGGAGACACCGGTCCCCTCGGACCGCAGGGACACACCGGACCCGTCGGACCGCAGGGAAATACCGGACCCGTCGGGCCGCAGGGAGATACCGGACCCCTCGGACCGCAGGGTGCGACCGGTCCGCAAGGAGACACTGGTCCGACAGGACCCATAGGCGGCGCCAACATGCAACTTCTTTATAACGACAACGGTCTTACAGGAGGTGCAGACATCTATTATAATGACTCCTCGTCCTACCTGGGTATCGGAACGTCATCTCCAGCATCAATATTGCACCTCTACGGGCAGGATGCGGTCAGATTTAAAATTACAAGCATCGGCGACGGTTGGCCCATCATCGACCTTTACTCCGATTCCAAATTATGGCAGATAACCCAACACGACACAGTCGGCTATTTCGGAGTATGGGAAGACGGTACTTTGAGTCGACTCATCATTAAGGAAGGCGGCGACGTTGGAATAGGAACGACCGATCCCGTCAGCAAACTTGAAGTTAACGGCACAATCACGGCAACCGCCTTTGTAGGTGACGGCTCCGGATTAACCGGCGTCGGCTCCGACCCCGTTCCCATCGGCGGCATTATACCCTGGGCTAAAAATATTCCCGGAGTGCCTGCTCTGCCGGCAAACTACGTCGAATGCAACGGACAGGTCCTCAACGATCCGCAAAGCCCCCTCAACGGACAAACCATCCCGGACTTGAACGGCGCATCAGGTTCACAGCGCTTCCTCCGCGGCAGCACGAGTTCAGGGGCAGTCGGCGGTGCAGATACTCATTCCCATTCCATTCCGAACCATTACCCCAATGGACAATGGGACGGCGACTGGGGCGACAATTTCGGACCTCAGACAGGGGCGTCCAGCTCACTCCCCAGCTACTACGAAACCGTTATGGTTATGAGGATCAAATAGAAAATTACATCCTCTTTTTGCAATCCCGGTACGCCCCTATGCTCTAAAAAAAACGCCGGACCCGCCGCAGAAGCGCCCGTCCGGCGTTTTCTTACAATATGAGCGTCTATTCGCCGCCGTGATGCCTCAGTTGATACTGCAGTCCGCTGTCGCAAGGACCCAATTCAAACGTTACTATCGTCTCAAATCCTGCTTCGATTAATACTGTTTCTTCGTCCCTGCCTATACCCTTTTTTCGAGCCTTTGCCGTATACTCGCCTGCCGGTATGTCTTCAATGTAAAATTCGCCGAATTCATCCGTCGTGTCCGAATATATCATTCCATGCGGGCCGTGAGGTCCATAAGGTCCGCCGCCGCCAAGCTCATCTTCTTCAGCCGGGCATACTACGACAAATACATAAGCCCCTTCAACCAATTCCTCAGTTTCCAGATCAATGACCATTCCGCTGAGAACCCCGACTTCATCGCCGCCGGCATAACTCATACTTGAAATGACGCCCATCAGCAGCACACTCATAGCGATTAACAGTAATTTTTTCAATTTCATCCTCCTGTTTTGATTAATGATGCTTTCTCAGTCAACCTCTGCCTCGAAGCAGTCATCCTATGAACCAGCAATTGCCGTGCCAAAACAATATTAACCCCACCCAAACGATACCTGCAAATTCTCTGGGGCTTCTCTCTCAAAACTTAACATCCATAAGTCAGCCTTACTCATTCGTTTTGCTGAATATTGCCTCATAACCGGTATCCCACGTCACCATACTTTTTTTGTTCCTGCATTGTATCGTTTCGAGACAACTCATTTTTCTGTATCGATATGAAACAATCAGAAGACAGGTACCCGACAAGAAAACGTTTTCAGTTTAAAAAGAAATCTGAAAAAAAGTAAGATATGAGGAAAACATTAAGGGGTTTTAAGCCCCAGGCGTTCAGCTTCTTCTTTGTTTCCCATTTTCAGAAACAAAGCAGCGGCTTCTTTCTGCATTTGCAGGGATTTTTCAGGCAATCCTTTAACTTTATAGCATTCGGAGAGTTCTCTAAGGCACTCGGCGCGACCCAAGGCAATATCCATCTTTTGGAAAGCGGAAAGCGCTTTTTTGAGCCATTTTTCAGCCTGCTCCAGTTTATTTTGTTTAAGTGCGATAAGCCCCATAAGATGCAGAGTTTCCGCTGCTCCTGGATGATCCCCTAATCTTTTCTGAAGTTTCAGATTTTTTCGAGCCAGGGACAGACCGAAGGCAAAGTCTTGTTGTAATATTAATACTTCGATTGCAGTGAGCCCAATATTAGCTTCAAGTCCTAGGTCGGAAAGCTCCAGAGCCAAATCCCGGGCTTTTCCAACGAAAGAGTCGGCTTCATCCGGACAATTCAGGTCCTTGAAGGTCATAGCCAGGTTATGAAGAGTTTCGCATTCTCCTCGTTTGTCTTGCGCCGCCTCTCGATAAACTAATGCTCTTTTGAATTCCGTGACGGCTTCTTCAAAATGCCCCTGCATACATAAAATGACTCCCAGGTTATTGTAAACGTGTCCTATAAGTCGATTTTCTTCGATTCTTTCAGCCATTTCCAGTGATTCATGAAACTGGGCGGCGGCTTCCCTTAAACGTCCCATTTCCACCAGTACTACGGCTATATTGTTGGCTGCATCAGCATGTTCCCGGGCAAGCACATTGGAAACGGCTAATTTCAAAGCCTTACGGTTCAATTTAATGCTTACGTCCAGCTTACCTTTTCTTCTCTCTAAATCCCCCAATTCCATAAGCGCCGTTGCAAAAAGCCGAGGGTCAGCCGCTTTTTGCCCCGCTTCAACAGCTTTCTGAAAACAACGGCCGGAGTTTTTCCAGTCTCCCAGTCGGTTCAGAATACGTCCGCAACGTATGAAAATTCTCACGTATAAATTACCCGCATAGGGTAAAAAAATATCCTGAGGCGCCTTATCGATAAACCTTAATATCAATTCTGACGTCTGCCGGTCAGGACGCTGAGCGAACCTTATCAGCAACGCTTCGCCGTTTCTGAAATACTCTATCCAGCGCCGGTCGTCGCTCGACAGTTTGCCGGTCTTAAATAAAAACTTTTCCCAATCATTTTTCATGACTCATTTTTTCATTAGTCGGCCGGTTCGAGTTTCTGCCCGTTGGCCGATAAAGAATAACGAGAAAAATGTTGAATAGACCCTGTAAATGAACGATTAGCCGGATTATGCGTCATTTCTGATGCAGCTTCCCATTCGCCGGTCTCCTCGTTATAAAGCATTAATGTAATCGAATCCGGTTCTATCGATCCCAGATGCTTATAACTCAATGTCAGTTCAGCAGACGGATCAAAAACCGTCCCGGAAGGACCGAATTCATAAATAGTTTTTAGTATGTTGCCCCTCATGAAATAATTCCGTGCCCAAATCATCTGGCTTTGATTGATGCTGTTGGCCGGGATATCCAGACGACCGCGGTCGAAATCCAATAAGCCGCCATATTCCCTGCTGATGAATGTCTGGTACCTTTGACCGGACATCTTGCCCATATGCGGTCCCTGATCCGCCGCACCTCCTCCCGGTCCCCCCAAATCGCCGACCGAAACTCCATCCGGCATGTCATGCCCTGAAGGCCCCGATGGATTCTCGAAAAATTCACATCCGAAAAACGCCAGAAAACTCAATGTTAATATTCCAGTGAAAAAAAGCCTTTTTTTCATTCTATCCTCCCGGAACAGACGCCTAAGCCCTGTTCAGTCCGCAAACCTTGAACAGGCAATTTTAATGCCTGCCTTGCAAATTGTATCCTTTTAACTATGCTGCAGACGGCGCCGCTTATTACTAAAAGTTTTGTCGATCCCCTGATTTCTTTACAAACCAGTCCCCGTGTTTTCATCCTTTTCTATCCCTGACTGCTGCTAATTTCCTCAACAATCTAGACCGGGATATGCGGAGATACCTCGCTGCCCGGCTCTGATTGCCTTCGCAAATATCTAAAACCTTCTTCACTATCATTTGTTCCATGTCTTCGAGCGCCATCCCTTCCTCAGGCAACGGAAGATGTAATGCCTTTTCATTACTTCCACCTTCCTGCTTCCGCCTGTTCATGACAGCTACGGATTCTACAGGAGTCGCCCTCTGTATCTCCTCAGGCAAATGAGTAGGCAGGATTCTCCCTTCATTCGCCAGCACAGCCCCTCTCTCTACCGCATGCTTTAGTTCCCTTACATTGCCCGGCCATTCATATTCCTTGAAAACTTCTAAAGTTCCCGGATGGAATCCCGCAACCGGCAACGAATATCGCTTCCTGGCCCTTTTCAGGAAATATTGGGCTAATTTTTCTATATCTGCCCCTCTTTCCCGCAAGGGCGGAATATGAATGTTGAATACCTTTAACCGGTAATAAAGATCAGCTCGAAATTCGTTTTTAACCGTGGCTCTTTTCAGGTCAATATTGGTTCCCGCTACTACCTTGACGTCTACGCTTATTTCCTTCTCGCCCCCTATGCGCCTGAATTTCTTCTCTTCTAAAATTTTTAATATTTTACTCTGCAGATTCAATGACATGAATCCTATCTCATCTAAAAATAAAGTTCCTCCCGATGCCAGCTCAAAGAATCCCTTCTTCCTCCTGCGTGCATCCGTAAACGCACCTTTCTCGAAACCCATCATCTCCGATTCCAGCAAGGTTTCCGCTATTGCAGAACAGTTGACTTCTACAAAAGGTCCTTCAGCTCTGTCGGATTGTTCGTGTATATATCGAGCGACCAGTTCCTTTCCCGTGCCGGTTTCTCCTTGGATCAGAACCGTCATGTCTGAAATACGCGCAGACATCTCTCCCAGTTTCCTGATCCGTTTCATCCCTTCACTCTCGCCGATAATAACTGTCTTTCGATGCTGTGAAACTTTTTCCCCTTTTTCCTTCGTCGCCTGCTTCACCCTCTGTTCATACCGCTGTATTACCCATTGACTCAGTTGTTCCATCTCCTGATTTAATTCAAATACTTCCCCAAATCCTGACCTTATCAAACGAACAACCGCACTCACAGGCAAATTCAACGATATCGCCGCTGAACTATTATTCATCCCCTCAAGGTTCTCTTGCGCCCATATCAATACTGAAGTCAATTTACTAGGAGCAACAGCGGCAAGGAGAACGTCTGCATCCGGCGAAATATCTCCTGCAGCTTGCTCGGCGGGATTCTCTATCTGTAAATATTCGTCGCACGGCAACCTGTCGATTATCTCCCTAACTACCGGGTGTGCTCCGAAAATTTTTATCCGAAATTTGTCTCTCTTTGACGCTTTTTCTCTGCCGCTCATAATCCCTCTCCCATACATTTTTATAACTCATTTCCTCCTTCGATACAAAATACTAAACGTCCCCCTTCCTCTACTCGGCAAATTGCTTACTTTGAGAGATGCAAACCCTTTCCAACACTTTCGATCGAAACCTGTCTTATAACGATACAACCCGGATGGGATACCTGCAGATAGGAGATTCCAACGGCGTACGATAGAGCAGAATACTGTCATTGCAATGAATAATCATTGTCCGTAATGCCGGCACGGAAATTGATACGCTATCTTTAGCCGGCGCAGGCAATCTTCAGTCTTCTCTGCCATGAAAATACGCCGGCTCAAACAAAGAAACCCTTAACCAATAAAAACAAAACAGGAGGAAAATTTATGAAAATTTCGCTTATTTCGACAATCGCAGTAGCCCTGATAATCGGAGTCGCAACACCGCATTTACAAGCAGAGGAATTCCAGATTGATATTCAAATTTCCCCCGCCGTACTGGTATTAGGTTCTCCAAGCGATTGGATTACAGTTCATACCGACTTGGATTTCGGACTTGCCGTAACTGATACTCTGGAACTCAACGGCATTCAGGCAGCTTTTGCCTACGCGGACTCCCGGAATAATCTCGTCGTTAAATTCCACAGGGATGATATAGAGGCTATTGTGGAATGCCCTGAATCAAGTTTAGAATTGACTGGCGAAACGATCAACGGCTTTTTCTTCTGGGGCGTCGATACCGTTCAGGTTCTAAACTATAAAGGTCCTAAATAGAAATAGTGCCTGTCCACAAACTCGAATCTCGATTCAAAATTTAATGCTGGACAGCCGCTTGGGTTTTTGATCCATAAACGGGCGAATTTTCCCTAAGATTAAAAAAGCAAGGATTTGCAAGGCAGGGGGATTGCTTACACGTTGAATGAGTAATTCCGTAGTCTGATGCAGTATCAGGGAAAATTCGCCGTTTATGGACAAAAGCCAGATAAATTCGCCGGATTTCTGAAGTCAGACGTCAGCCGGCGCTGAATAAACCGCGCTCAGCGACCGATCAGCAGGGGGACAGGCGCTGCCGGTCTTTCGTTATTGGGTTGATCTCCACGTCTTTGACTCTTTTTCCTTTTTTTGCTAATCTATCCATGTCGACAAACGCAGAACCCTTCACGGACGAATAAGTTAAAGTGGCAATGTTTCTTTCCTATCTTTCTCGATACGCTTATAGAAAAAAGGACGAAAGAACTTGAAAGTCTAATCCTGTTCAAACACCTCATATCAGTGGCCGCTTTTACTTGGATAATGCCAGGAGACGATAAAGGAATTAAAACGCTCGGTGAAAAGGTCAGAATGCTTCTTGAAAAAATATTCTGCGAATTGACCTGTCTGGGAATTACACAAGAAAAGGAAAATAAAGCTTATGTCGGAAAATAAAGACATCACGAATCTGGAGCAACTTCTCGATCGAATATGCGCGGCAGGCGGTGTTGAAGATAACGATCAGGTTTCTATAGGAGCAGTGTTGAAAAAAGTAGGCTGGAGGTCCTTCGGTCCTTTGTTGCTTTTTGCGGGAGTATTGACATTGGCTCCTTTGGTCGGGGATATACCGGGTGTTCCGACTTTCATAGGAATTATCGTTTTTTTGATCGCCATCCAGTTGTTATTGCATCAGGAACACTTTTGGTTGCCGAATTTCCTTCTGAAACGGTCCGTTTCGCAAAATAAACTCCAAAAAGCGACAGCATGGTTCCGAAAACCGGCAAAATTAATAGATAAATTCCTGAAACCAAGGCTTCAGGTTTTCATCGAAGGCAAAACCATATACGTCGTTGCATTGATATGTCTCATCATCGCTGTGGCAATGCCCGTGATGGAATTAGTCCCCTTCAGCGCCAACGGAGCAGGCGCCGCTCTTACGGCATTCGGACTTTCTCTGATAGCGCGGGACGGCCTGCTAGCGATTATAGCCTTAGTATTTACAGCATCCACCGCAGGACTAGTCATTTACGTTCTAATGTGACAGGGGGTCCGAGGAGGATTTCCGAGGGGGTCGGAGGATTTCCGAGGGGGTCAGAGCCCTTCGCAAACACTGTAAAATGGTTCAGAGTTCTCCTAGAGCCCTACTGCGGGGGAACCCTATGCATCCGTCTTTTTCCTCAGGGTTTTTCCACCAGAAAAGGGCTGGCGATCAAGTAGTCGAGATGCCCCAGATTGAAGGCTCTTAATGGGTTTCCGAGGGGGTCAGAGCCCTTCGCAAACGCTGTAAAATGGTTCAGAGTTCTCCTGGAGCCCTACTGCGGGGGAACCCTATGCATTCGTCCTTTTCCTCAGGGTTTTTCCACCAGAAAAGGGCCAGCGATCAAGTAGTCGAGATGCCCCAGCTTGAAGGCTCTTAATGCATCATACGGAGAACAGACTATGGGTTCTTCATGCATGTTGAAACTTGTATTGATCAGGTTGGGTATTCCCGTCAGCTTCTGGTAACGCCTCAGTATTTCATAATATTCGGGATTGTCTTCCTGGCTGACTATCTGAGGTCTGGCGGTGCCGTCCACGTGTACTACGGCGGGCGACATTTTCTTCATTTCTTCCGTGCAGTCGAAGGTTATGGTCATGAATTTCGCCGTATATTCGGCTCCTTCGATACCCTTGTAGCAACGGGCGGCTTCTTCCGCTGGAGTCACCGGAGCGAAAGGCATGAATTCTGTGCGTTTCAATTTGCGGTTTAACCAGTCGTTCACTGATACATCGGTCGTCTGGTACAGGATCGATCTGTTGCCTAATGCCCTGGGGCCGTATTCCATCCTTCCGTCGAAACGAGCGATCACTTTGCCTTGGGCCAGCAATTCCGCTGCTTTTCCGGCCATATCCGCCTCCTCCGTATATTTGAAACCGAAGCTTTCCAGCTCTTTTTTTATTTCATCCGGTTCATATGCCGGACCGCGGTAAGGATCGGGAATTCTTTTCGGCTTCAAACCTTCCGTCTGCCCCAGATCGTATAACGCAGCGCCGAGCGATAGCCCCTGATCGGTCATTGCCGGCTGGATAAATATCCGTTTAAACCCGAAATCTTTCACCATTTTATTGATTTTTACATTGGCGAAAACTCCGCCGGCCAGCGCAATATTTTCCGTACCTTCCGGTACGTGTTTTTTCAAGAGTTCAATAATTCTCTCTTCAGATATTTCCTGTATGGCGCATGCCATATCTTCATCACTGAATTCCTTGAATACCGCCTTCCTGACCTTTATCAGATCATCCCTTCCTCTTTGAGTGATCACCTGATAGGAATGCTGCGTTACCGTTTCCGCTTTTGCCGCGCTCTTCCAGTTCTCAGCCAGAAAGGATTTTAATTTTTCTTTGCAAGCCTCGCTGGTATTACCGAAAGCAGCTAAACCCGTTACTTTACCGGGATGCCTTAATGGATGGAATCCCAGCATGGCGGTTACTTTTTCATAATCACGACCTATGGTCACTTCGTTATAAAAGAAACTCGCATGACGCTCAATTCCCTCTGGTCCTCCCGTATAGAATCCTCCTGACAACAGATCGCCCTCTCCATCCAGCGTGAAGATACAGGCTTTTTCAAAACCGCTCGGATAGAAGGCTGAAGCTGCATGCGCCAGGTGATGTTCCACGTTTATGGTTTTCTCGGCATTGAAAGGAGCAGGATTATCTCCTTTTGAATCCTTCTGCTCCAGCGTTCGGCCTTTTCTGATTTTTTTCCAGTAAAGCCCGATGAGTTTACGGAAATTGGGGGTAGTCAATCCTTTGCCGTATGACCGGGCGTAAAAGTTTATTTCTCTCAGAAGCCTCTGCGCCGCAGGCATTCGAACGGTGTAAATCCTGCTAAAATTATTTCCGTAAACTTTTCTGATATGCTCCAGACTCAGTTTAGGGTATCCAGGGTATTGCTTCTGTCTTATGAATCTCTCTTCACTGGCGGTAAAAGTTATCTCTCCATCTGCCGCTACTACGGCTGTATTGGAATCATGACCGACATGGATCGCTAAATGTAAATCGCTCATTTCGCTTCGTTATTTATTCTGATAATTCAATATTTCAAGACGCTTCAATACGCCTTTTTCGCTCCAGCCATTCCACGACATCGCGGATATGTGTCTGCAACGAACGTTTCGGTTCATAGCCTATTCTTTGTTTTGCAAGGGAGATATCCGCAACGGAATCTTCCGGTTCATCCTGATTTTTGGGTCCGTATTGAGGTTGCATATCCATCTTCATTTCATTCTTTAGAATCTCAAAAACCTCATTGACTGAAGTCCCGACACCGCTGCCGATATTGAGTATCTCTCCGTCTATGTCGGCTTCCAGGGCAGCCGTGTTGGCGTCAGCAACATCCCGAACGTGCACGAAATCACGTACCTGCTCGCCGTCTCCAAATATCACGGGTCTGCACCCGTCCAACATCCGGTTGATGAAAATCGTTATTACCCCTACATACGGCGTCAATGTCTGCCTTGTGCCGTACGTGTTGAAATATCTCAGCGCCGCAGTACTGAATCCCAGTTTGGGTCCCATCTGTATCACGTATCTCTCCGCTGTTGCTTTGCTGATCCCGTAGGGCGTATCAGGAGAAACGCACGCCCTTTCGCTTATCGGCAGCTTATCCTGATCCCCATACACAGCCATGGAAGAAGCGTAAATGAATTTTTTCACTTTTTTCATCCCGGCCGCGTGAATCAGATTAACCGTTCCCATGATATTAGTGCGCGCATCTTCTACAAAATTGCGGAATGAATTCCGGATACTTACCTTGGCTGCCTGATGAAAAACGACGTCTATACCTTCCATTACAGTCATAACCTTTTCCATATCCGTGATGTCGCCCACTATCAACTCGGCATCCTTCATCACATTTTCAGGTTTGCCCATGGATAAATCGTCTATCACATATGTTTTAATTCCTTTTCCTATCAGCGATTCAACAATATGAGAACCGATGAATCCGGCGCCGCCTGTAACCAGGGCCGTCTTATACTTCATTTTCCGATTCTTCCCTTTCCGCAGGACACCTAATGATGGAATCAGGTCCTATAAGAGAATATTCCACATTTTCCATGGATTTCAAGACGCTTCCATCAAGAATCAGAGAACCTTTTACCATAATGGGCCGCTCGACGACCACGCCCTTTCCGATTACAGATTCGATTATTTCAGCCTCAGGATGCACTTCGCTACCCTCGCCGATGACATTCGTCAGGCCCTTCTCCCTGAGTTGACGTCTGCAGCAGATTAAAAGATCGCACGGTTCAGTGACGTTCATATCCCATCTAACGACTTCCACCGGATATACCGGGTACCCGTCCTGTATTAAAATTTGTATGGATGCCGTTATCTCATATTCATCCCGCATTGCCGTCCTGGGTGTCTGACGGATGGCGTCAAAAACCGGCAGATCAAACAAATATATGCCGCATCCTTTCAAAAGACTCGCCGGAAAACGGGGCTTCTCCACTACTCGGCGAACCGTGCCGTCGTCGTTCAGCAAAACCGCAAAATTTCTCCGTACCGAATCCGGCTCCTTTTCCTTCTTCACAGCAATGACGCCGCCGGCTTGCCGGGATTGAAAAACCGTTATCATCTGTTTCAAATTTTTCGTTATAAAAAATATATCGCCTAAAAATAACAGAAACGGCCTGTTTATATAAGGTTCAAGCTGCGCTACCGCATGCGCTATCCCCAGCCTCTTATCCTGATGAACGTATTCGATCTGAACGCCCAGACGCGCTCCGGAACCAAAATATTTGATGATTGAGGTGCTCAAATGCCCCACCACGATGTATACTTTTTTGATGCCCAGGTCCCGCATGGCTTCAATCTGATACTGTATTATCGGCTTGTTGCACACCGGAAGCAACGGCTTCGGCTGATGAAAACTCAATGGACGAAGCCTGTTGCCCGCGCCCGCAGCCAATATTACTCCGTAAATTTCACCCATGTCGATCGCTCTCCGCTATGTATCACAGGTCCTGCAACACCTTTTTCCGGTATAAAAAAAACTTTAAACGTAAATAAATCAAAAACATCAGAAATTCAAAACCCGTCTTGACTGGATTCAACGCTGAACTGCCGCCCTCTCGCGCCCGGTGCTTTATTCCCGTCTCCCGAATGCTCCGATCCGACGCTGCCATCTTCAGCAATATCT
This sequence comes from uncultured bacterium, assembly GCA_964619725.1. Taxonomy (GTDB): domain Bacteria; phylum CSSED10-310; class CAZUFC01; order CAZUFC01; family CAZUFC01; genus CAZUFC01. The sequence goes on from CAZUFC010000012.1 coordinate 94,272, forward strand.
CGGTCGGCGTCTGGTAACCGTTCGTCTCAATATTCAGATTCCCGATGACGTCCCGCCGGTATATCTTGAACGCACAATTGGTATCCCTGAACGAAACGCCGAACAGAACCCGGATTATCACGTTCATGATCCTGTCAGCAATCACCTTTACGAAAGTGTCCTTCTTGCGCATTCGATAACCCGTAATCATATCCGCATCTTCCATCTTCGATATTAACGCCGGAAGCTCCGATATGTCGAACTGCCCGTCAGAATCTATCGTAGCGATCAATTTACCGGAAGCCCCCTTCAATCCACGATTCAATGAATAACCGTATCCCCGGTTCTCCTCATTCTCCAATACCTTCAAATTGGAATACTTCAACGCTAAAGTTTTTAAAATTTCACCCGTAAGATCCTTGCTGCCGTCATTCACAACCAGAACTTCGCCTTCCGTATCCATTGCAAGCAAAGTCTCCATACATTCAACTACTGTTTTCTCTATGTTAGCTTCCTCATTGTAGGCCGGCATCACTATCGATACATCCACGGAAAACCTCCCGAAGCAAGTTTATTACATGGATACCGCTCCAATGTCAACTCCCCGCCCACAGTTCAGTTCATCCAACGCAACAGGGAACCATGAGGGGGTCAGGACCTATGCGGGGGGCGGATTTATGCGGGGGTCAGAGCCCTGCGGAAACCCTTGAGCGCAGAATAGTCTTATGCAGAAATCATGAAGGCTGTAGGGGTCATGCGGGGGTCAGAGCCCTGCGGAAACCCTTCCTGCGACATGCGTATTCTGGAAATATCTCGCATCCCGCATCCGGCTTCCCACACGCATTTCCAGAAGCCTGCAGCTCCTCCCGCAAAGGCAGTATAATGATGGTTGCCGGACGTTCTTAGTTTATGTAATTCAAATTTTTTGAAAAAAATTCAAAAAATTTGACCCCCCTTTTTTTAAGCCTGGCTTTGCTTTACGAAAACCAGCCTTCGCTGAATTCAAAATTTTTGAATTTTCAGTCAAATCCGTCGTAGTTTGTAAGGCTGACAGGCAAAACAGTCAGAAAAAAGATGCGTTCCACATAAAAAAACTACCTCTTGTCGACTTCCATGAGGCAAAGCTTCGTACGAATTCGAATACTCTTGAAAGGGCTCTGATCCCATTCCCGGAATTTTTTTCTTTAAGCCGGCATCCATCTTGCTGCCTCGTTGATCAGCGTTTGAAATCGATTCATTATGTAATTCATTGTCATCATAATGGTTCGAGAAATTTATAATCCATACTCATCAACAGAAAGGAGGTAAAAATGTCGCGACCCAAAAGAATAGCGCAATCGGACTTTCCCTACCACGTGTGCACACGCACCAATAACAAGGAATTCCGGTTCGATCACAAGAAGGTGCAGCGAGCTCTTATCGAAGCGGTAGCGGAAGTTCTTATGAAAGCAAGCAAGATTTACGAAGTGCAGATACTTCATCTGGTTCTTATGGCGACTCATTATCACCTGATAATCAATACACCTTTAGAGAACATCAGCTTGTTCATGCAGTACGTGAACGCCCGGATAGCCGAAATTTTCAACAAAGCGCAGAATCGAACGGGTCATTTATGGGGCGAACGTTTTTATTCGACCATAATCGATACGGTCGATTACATGAAAAGAGTCATCCGGTACGTTTACGTCAATCCCAAAGAAGCCGGGATAGTCGAGAATCCCCTGGATTATGAAAACTCAACCATATGTTTTTATGCATTCGGAAGATTAGCGTATGTTGAAGTGACGGAGGACGGTTTCTTCATCTCTCTGGGTGAAACCGATGAAGAACGTCGTCAGGTTTTTATCCGGGAAATCATCGGAATCCCTATGACCAATGACGAGATGGAAGAAACTCGTAAGGGACTCAGAAAGAGATTCTACGGAGGCGAGGAATTCATGAAATCAATGCAGAAACAACATGGTGAACCCCTGAAATCCAAATCCGGCTGAAGCGGTAAAAAGTTCAATCATTCGATTCCGTTAATCGCTTGTGAAAGGCATAAGACCGGTAGTTTTCATTTTTTGGCATTAATCAAGAATATGTCTTCTGATGTTACATTTCTACAGAATATCCCATCATTTTGTTTCGATTGCGATTGCGATACCGAAACCGATCTCGGTTGCTGAAACAAACTGTCAATAGTTTTGAAAGTAGTGTAAGCCCGATTTGATCAGTCCCCGTTTTTTTATCCTTCAGGCGCTAATGCGGAGTCGGCAGTTCTACTCTGTAACCTCTCAAAAAGCGGTCCAACTTTTTCGCATCCGGCGCTTTTGTGAACAGGCGGTCTTCCATTTCTTCAAAAGTCTTGTTTTTGTAAAGAAGATTGTCGATCAACTCGAATTCCAAGTCTTGCGGGATCAACTGATGGGAGCAGGCTCTGACGATATCGGAGGCCAGTTTGGACCTGTCATCGTTGATTTCTCTCTGGATGTCTTTTGTTTTATCCGCTTTTCCGTTGAACAGGATTATATTGAAATACCCGTTGACGCCTATGTTGAAATCCACGGCTTTGTTGACCGCATGTATGGCCCAGATGGTTCCTTCCAGCGGATCAATATCCCCTCTTCTTTCCGGCACGGTCTTGCCGTTAAGGAATTCTGTAAAAACCAGGGAACACTGGTCTCTTCCCGAACCGTCCGGAAGAAATATTTCCTGCACCGGTTCAAAGCGAAAGTCTATGAGAGAGAAAGCGAATATACGAAAACCTTCTTTGGGTTCATATCCCGCAACCATGCCGGCGTTGAGAAACACGGGAGTCATTTCGCCTTTTCGATCCTTCCATATCAGGTTGGCTTCCATTTCTTTGATTATCTCTTTGTCTTTGATTTCGATCCGACCGGCATCGCTTTCATACCAACCCTGTATGAATTCATCGGCGTTGAATCCGTAACGAGATTTAAACGTCATGTCGAGGTGATTTTTTTTCATTGCGATCTGCATCTTGTAAACTTCATACGCAATCTCCTCAATCGTCATGAATTCCCCGGGCGGTCCGTCGTTAGCCTCGACTCGATCCTTATATATCTTTTCGATCCTTTTCATAATGCCGTATTTCAGTTCATCCCCTATCGTGGACGTTCCCGTGTTGCCGTACGAAGCTGCGGTCGAATAACGGTCTCTTATTTCATCAACGATGATCGGTCTAATCTTTTCAACCGAAAGGATGGCCATATTCTGTTCGTTCCAGCCCCGCTCCTCGTCGCATATCATCATGCCCATATGATCGTTAAATTTAACGGCATTGATTGAAGTCATGTTTCAGCCTCCTTTCAGTTCTTCTTTTCTGTTTTTGTGCTGCGGGTTTCCTTTTTCTTATGTTTGACTTTCTTGTCATCACCCTTCGACTCTCCATACCCGCTCATTTGAAAACCGGGTTCCGTCACATCCAGTTTATACCCCCGCAAAAGACGCTTCAGAAGTATCTCATTTTTGGAAACCTGAAACATTCTCGCTTCTGTTCCGTCGATATCGCCATCCCTGTAGGCAACTTCAGCAACCAATTCGTAAGCATCCTCTTTTTCGATCAGGTTCCAATCATACCCTTTAACTATTTCCATAAGCAGCCTGGCACGGTCGTCCGTGATATCTCTGTATCTTTTTTCCTGTTTCTTTTCGTCCGCATCGATGAGAGCTATTGAAACGCAACCGCCGGCTTCGTGAAAATATTCGCCGGCCCGCATCGTTGCTTTCAACGTCTGCACCAGCCCTTCCGTGCGATCCCAACCTTTTCTCCGCTTGTCCAGATACTTGCTGTTGATGAAACGCGCAAATTCCATCCCTGAAGCGTAATCACCCCGCCCGATGGTTTCGAAGCCTCCTGAAATATGAGCCATAATTCCTTTTTCCGAGTTGTAATGATAAGCGGAAATGCCGTGTTCTTGGTCATATCCCATAAGAACGCCCTTGTTTTCAAAAACATGCTTCATGGCGGCGTTTTTGTCGCTGAAAGTCATCAATTTTCTCGCCTTGTCCTTGATGCCTTCCTGGTTTATTTCATATTTTCTGGAATTTTCTTCAAAGAATCCGCGCGTGAAATCTTCACGAGTAAAACCGTATAAAAGTTTCAAAGTATCGTTCACCCGCCGCCTGATCTCTGCATGAATATGACCGAGCAGAATCAGGCCTATCTGCCGGATGTCTCTGAGGGATTCTCCTTCTTTCCAATGAGAAGGTCCTCTCTTGAAAAGTTCCTGGATATGTTTTCTGGTTTCCTGCACAACCACATGATGAAAGGCCGGATATCCGTACGAGGCATAAACCGCCTCCATTTTCAACGCCGCCGCAATTTCATCCGTAAGCAAATTGTGAATATTATCAGCGAAATAACTTTTACGGCGCCGCAAGTACCAATATTCTTCATCGGTTACGACAGCGCCCGATTTATCGTCGAATCGTAATGCACAAACAACCGCCATGAGATTCCTCCTTCATCTGGCCGATCAACGGTTAACTTTTTCATCAGCCGGTGAAAAGCGGCTGAAAAAAGGAAATCCTCTATATCATAAACTCGAAAAAAATAAAAGATGGGTTTCAAATGCCCTTCCGCGGATACTGGATGCTCAATGGCACATGTCGGCCGGCGGGTTATGCCGAGTGCTGTCGTAAGGATTCTGAAGGGTTCCAGCAGGGCTCTGACCCCTTTCTGACCCCTTTATCCTCCATGTTTTCCATGTCTGCTTATCGCCTCTTCTCCCTGCGGTTCACGGTCTCGTTTCAGTGTGACAGCTCAGTTATAATATGCTAACCTGTGCATCGATCTTTTCCGATGAGGTCTGTTCTTATTCATTATTTGAGGTCTGTTCTTATTCATTATTTTTTATTTGCAAGGATAAACATCGGATTGAGAGGAGGAATAGGGAATGCCGGATCATTTACGAGTGGATAATGATCGTATTATCGACGGTAAAGGCCGTGAAGTGCAGTTAAGGGGCTGTTGTTTAGGCGGATGGATGAACATGGAAAACTTCATCAATGGTTTTCCGGGGTATGAATCCGAATTACGTAAAACAATAAATGATACTCTCGGGGAACAGAAGGGGGCGTTTTTCTTCGAGAAGTTCATGGAATATTTCGTGAACGAGGAAGACGTACGGTTTTTAAAAGAAATGGGCTGCAACGTAGTACGGGTTCCTTTCAATTACAGGCATTTTGAAGATGATATGAATCCTTTTGAATATAAGCAGGAAGGATTCGAGGCTCTGAATCGCCTGTTTCTGTGGTGCAACGAGCATAAAGTGTATGTAATTCTGGACCTGCACGCGGCCCAGGGAGGACAGAATCCCGACTGGCACTGCGACAATCCGGGAATGATAAGTCGATTATGGGATGAAAAACATTATCGAGAACGCACGGCTGGATTGTGGAACAAGCTGGCGGCTCAATACGCCGACGAACCTTATCTGGCCGGTTACAACCTGTTGAATGAACCCGTGTCGACAAATGCAGTAAAGCTTAACAGTCTTTATCGTGAGTTGATTGCTGCGATAAGGCAGGAAGATAAAGATCATATAATATTTCTTGACGGAAACTACTTCGCCACAGAATTTCAGGAACTGGAACCTCCCGTTGAAGAAAACATCGTGTATAGTCCTCACCATTATATAAAACCGGGATTCAGCGATGAAACTTATCCCGGAACAATCGACGGCGAACTATATGATGCGGAACGTCTGGAACAGGAATATCTGCAGAAAATCGAATTCATTAACCGGCACAACAAACCTGTGTGGGTAGGAGAATTCGGTTCCATATATGCAGGAAAAAGGGTTGATGAATCTCGAATCAATGCCGTACACGACATGATATCCATATTCGAAAAACACAAGCATCACTGGACGATATGGCCTTACAAGGACATAGGCCTTATGGGCATGGTTCATGTTTCTCCCAAATCCGCTTGGATGAAACAAACAAAAAGGGTAAGAAAACTCAAAAAAAAGCTGGGCTGTGATTTATGGGGAAATACGGGCGGCAAAACCGGCAAGCGCGTGAGGAAAATCGGTAAAAAATTCCTTAAAGCCGTGAATTCAAATTCCATCGATAGACACAGACTCTACAGAGACCTTCAACGGGCAGTCCGCACGGAAGTTCTTTCACGATATCTTTTACCGAGTTTCGCAGAACAATTTCAGGATATGGACGAAAATCAAATCGATACGATGCTGCAGTCCTTCAGTCTTAAAAAGTGCATTAAACGCAAGCCTTTAATCGAAACCATAAAGACTTTTGCTCGAGCCGAATGAAACGTCGACGAAAGAGAACGCGCATTTTGAGTTTCCGATTCGGCAATCGAATAATCTATCCGTCAATCCTCCGGCGTCATTCTGATTATTCTTATGGAGCGTTCAAAAGCATCTTCAAGAAGATGATGCAGAAAGGTCTGTATTTGCTTTTCCTGCGCTGCGTTTAAACGCAGATTTGCAAAAAAGCGCATATCCCTGGTCAGGGCGTCCCTGATGAAAGCCATAACTGCAGGAGAAACAGATGCCGATTCAGAATAAATTCCCGCACATTTGCCGCACACAATGCCTTTTTCCCTGAAACTGAACTGAAACGGCGGCGCCAGTGTTTTCCTACCGCAATTGATGCATCGATCAAGAACCGGAGCAAATCCGGATTCAAAAAGCAATCTCACTTCGAACGCAAGCAAAAAGGGTGTAATCTGTGACGGATATTCGTTCATAGCGTAAAGCGCAGCGGTTGCAGCGTCGAATATGCCGATTTCTTTCACATGTTCTATGGTCGTCTGATCAATGAGCGATACAAGGTTCAGAGCAGCTTCGATCCTTTCCAGGTCGTTTCTGAGCCGGGAATAATATTCTATTATTTCGGTCTGTTCTACACGGATAATTGAATTTTCATTTTTTTGAAAAGCATGCAGACTGACGTGCGTGAAAGGTTCCAGACTGGACCCGAAACGGCTTTTCATAGAACGTGACCCATATGCTGCCCCACTGAACTTTCCGGCATATCGAGAAAAAAAAGTGATGAACTTGTGTCTTTCTTTGTACGGATTAGTCCTTATAACCAAAGCTTCCGTTTTAAAATATCCCATAAAACTTCCCGGATAGCTGCTCTAAAAGCCTTAATTTACAAGCATCTGCCGGCGGCAAAGAAGAATATCGATATGCTCAGAATATCGAGAAATGCTGAGATCAAAGGAGCGGAAGCTATAGCGGGATCAAGCCTTACTCTTTCCAGCAAAAGAGGAAAACTTGTTCCGATGAGAGCTGAAGCAAGCATTGTCACGGCGGACGCTCCTCCGACGACGTAAGCCAGATGAGGATCAGAAAGAAGAAAATAAGCGCCTGATCCTGCGATTAAACTGAGTCCCAGGGCTGTGGACAAAGTGGACAAAATTTCCCTTACCAGTAAACGCCAGAAGAGCCTCATATGAACGACCCGCATCGAAATGGCGAATGAAACGGTAGCTGACGACTGTAATCCTGACGTTTCAGCAACGCCAAGTATCAAAGGGATAAAAGGAGCGACGATCCAGATGTTGAACTCCGGCGACTGAAACGACAGTATGATGAAAAAGGCGGCGACTCCGCCCAGCCAGCGGATGATCTGCCAGGGCAAACGCCCCCTGGCCGTCCCCCAAGGCGAACCGATTACCACCTCTTCAGTTCCCGCCATCTTGTGTATATCCTCGGCAGCCTCATCCTGTATAACGTCTATTACATCGTCCACGGTCACCAATCCCAGCAGGACGCCGTTCTCTTCCACCACCGGTATCGCCAGCAGATCATAACGTGCCACCAGCGCCGCCACATCCTCCTGGTCTACATAAGGACGCACGCTGATTATGTCCGTGGAAGCGATATCCTTTAATAAAGTATCAGGCGGTACCGTTATCAGACGCCTTAAAGATGCTACGCCTATCAATCGCATCTGGTCGTCCACTATGTAAATGTAAAAAACCATTTCTATCCGTTCCGCCTTCTGCAGCCGCTGGATCGCTTCACCCACAGTTATGTCCGCCGGCAAATAGAAAAAATCCGTCGTCATTATGCGTCCTGCCGTCTCCTCACCATGCTTAAGCAATTCCCCTACATTCCCGTAATCCTCCTTGTTCAGATGCTTAATAACCTTCTCAGAAACCGGCTCCTCCAATGAATCCAATATCTTCGCTATATCATCAGCCGGCAGACCGCTCATTATCTTCGCAATCGACTCTGAAGAAAGCTTGCTTAACGTCTCGCTTATATATTCAGGATTCAATTCCGCCAATACCTGCGCCTTCTTCTTAGAATTTTCCAATAAATTCAGCGCTTCCTTCCGTTCGTTTTCCCTTAAATAATGGAACATGCCGGCTATGTCAGCCGGATGCAGCTTTTCCAGCATGTTACGGGAATTGGTCCGAAGCCGGCGCCTTATCAGACGCTGAAATGTCTCGGATACTATCTTTAAATTCTTTTCGGGCACTTTCTCTTCCTCCTCTGTCGCTTTTTAGAATATATCATGAATTATGCCCCTATTAAATCCTTTCTCTGTTGCGAGTAATGACCTCCCCCCGTTTCCCTCTTCATTTTGGAGAATACGTATTGGGATAAGCTTTACTTCATTACTTTTCACAGTTAGCTGATCAATCGTTGTCATGTTCGTTCCCGTCGAAACGGTTCACAAGGTTCACGCGGATAAAGAAAGAACCGTTTTTCGGGGGATTGCGAAGGGCTCCGACCCCGCTCTGGACCCGACCCCGCTCTGGACCCTTGTCTGCAATTCATTCCTTGACCCCTTCCCTTGTTTTCATTATCTTCAATGCCGGAAAAAAAGGAGTCCTCCATGAAAAAAAGCAAAAACGAAATCTTCAACTTCCAGGTCGTCCTTGTGTCTCCGGAAATCGCTCAAAATACGGGGAACATCAGCAGACTCTGCGTCGGAACGTGTTCCTTCCTTCATCTCGTAAAACCCATCAGTTTTTCTCTTGACGACAGCAAGCTGAGAAGAGCCGGACTCGATCACTGGTCCGATCTTCAACTCAGAATCCACGACTCCTTCGAAGACCTTCAAAGCAATTACCGGGACGACCGTTACTATTTTTTCTCTAAATTATGCCCGAAACCTTATACTGACATCTCCTTCCAAAAAGGGGACTTTCTTGTTTTCGGCCCGGAATCCGTCGGCCTGCCCCGTGATTTGCTTGAGTCCAATAAAGAAAAATGCTGCGGCATTCCTCTTCCCGGCCCTGTAAGGTCTCTGAACATCGCCAACGCGGTCGCCGTCGTGCTTTATGAGGGACTCCGGCAACTAATGACCCGCAACGAATCCGTCTCCCATATTTCACCTGCAGCATTGAAAAAGCGGGGCGGTTTCGATTTTTCCGTGAAACGTATTTGACTTTTCCGATTTTTTCGATTATATTAGATTTGCGACAAATTAAGGGGTGAAAAATCATCGGCTTGAGGGAACAAGGGGTGAGGTGCATCGTCTTGTTCTTTTCGGTGATTAAGCAAGGAAATGCTGGGTATTTGACGAGGAAGAGGAATATTTTCTTCATTCTGAAGCAGCAGACGGTACACCGCAAAAAATTTTATTTAAATTTATCATCAAATTGATGGAGGAGGAACGAATGAGAGAAAACTTTATTTATCGCTTTTTACTGTTAGGCTTTCTTGCCTCGTTTGTCTTATCGATGCCGTCGTCAGCGAACATACAGGTAGACGGCTCGTTAAGCAGCGAATGGGAAGCCACTGCGTTCAACAATGGCCGTCGAATGGTCAGGGATGCAGACGGATATTTTCATGTAGTGTATCACAGCCAGGCGGCGCCGGATGCCGAGCCTGGGAATCCACCGGGGAGTCCGAGGCCTGCGGGCATTTTGTATTGTTACAGTTTATTGCCGGCTGACGGGAACAATCCGGGCCCTCCGCCGTGGCTGTCGACGTATTGGTCTCAGCCTGTGGAGGTAGCAGCGACGTTTGAGGACCAGGTGGATGATCGTTATCCGTCGATAGCGATTGAATATGATGCCAATATGGGAAGCGCTTCTTTTCCGTTGAACAACGACCGGCTTCATGTTGTGTGGCAACGGGAGTCTTATTCGGGCGGACCTTATGACATTGCGTATACGACGCGCCGCAATGAACCTGCGCCGCCTCCCGGTTCGGGGGTATGGGAGCAGAATCCCGGGGGACTTCCGGGATGGCGCTGGCTGTATCAGAGCGGTCCGGAGATGAACCGTGATTCGCTGGTGCCGTCGATATGCGTCAGCACGAGCAACGTCGTTCATGTAGTCTGGCAGGAGGAAGATTTTTTCAGTCCGAATGGAAACGATTTTTACAGTGAAATTCTGTATAAGGGATCGCTATGGGGCACATGGAACAATCCGATGGCGTTTGATGATATAATAAGCGCGCTAATTGACGGGCTGCCGGATGAGGACATGCATAATTCACAGATGCCCAGCATAGCATCTCCAACAGATTTGCCGCCGAATTACGATTATCCCGGCGACCTGGTGTATGTCGCCTGGAATGACGATTATACGGACCCCAACAGTGCGAATCCAAATCCGCCGCACATATGGCTCAACATGAACAATGTGAACGGACAGCCGGGCGGTTGGTTGAATTTTGCCGACATATCCATGATGGCGGACACGGGCGAGGACGGCTATCCGAACCTGGCGGTGGACAATTCAGGAGCGGATCACATTGTGTATATGCACAAGGTGTGGCCGCATGATCCTGATACTCTGGCATTAGGCCGCGACGGATACAGTCCCGGCCTGGACCCCGCTATTCCCTCCAGTTTTCCGGGACCCATACCGACCATGTATATGGAGTGGCCGAATACAATAAGATATGCCTCTTTGCTTCAAAACGTATTCAACCAGGTCAACGATCCGACTGAGCAGCACGATTGTGAATTTCCGACGGTAAGCATAGATCAGTCTTTCATGGTTCATGTAAACTGGCAGGCTTGGTGGATGGAAACCGGCGAATACGACATTTGGGAGGATATGGCTCCGTCTCCTCCGATTTCATGGCAGCCGGACATTGACGTAAGTTTAGATTATGAATGCGACGATCTTTTTCCGAACCTGGCGGTCAAGAAGGTAGGGATGTACAGTCCCGGCCGCGACATGGTATGGACAAAAATCAGGGCGGGAACAGGCCCTTTAGCGGCAATGGCTGCATTTCCCAAGGAGATATGGTTTGACGGTGATTCAGTTTGGACTCCTCCAGCCATCACACCGACGACATCGCCGACGGTTCAGCCGACCGACACGCCGACGCCGACGCTTACTCCGACTCGTCCGCTCACGTTTTCACCGACCCTGACGCCGACAAGACCCGCCACGCTGACGCCGACATATACTCCGACTCATACTCCGACATATTCGCCTACAGGAGCTCCGACGCCGACCGATTCGCCGACGCCTCGACCGACTTCAACCTTCACACCGGTACCGACAGGAACGATAACGCCGGTGACGCCTTATCCCATACATCAGTTAGCTTCCGAATGGGAATCCACAGCTTTCAACAACGGACGCCGTATGGTGCGCGATGCTGACGGTTATTTCCATGTCGTATTTCACGCTCAAGACTACATGGAGCCTCCGCCCACACCCGGCGGAGCCTGCGACATCTGGTATACGCATACTATAGTTCCGGCTCCTCCGACAGGCCCCTGGGACTGGGTTCCGGCGATGAAAATAGTGGATACGCCTGAAATGGATTCGCGTTATCCGTCTATTGTGATCGAGCACGGACCGGAGACGCAACCGAAGATCAACGACCGTTTGCATGTGGTATGGCAGGAAATGAATCCTGAAACCGGCGCTTATGATATTTTCTATATCAGCAGCCCCAATTCTTTGACTCCGCCGCCGGATGCCTGGTCGGGAATTCGACCTATTTACACGTCCCAGAGGAATTCACTTGTTCCAGCCATAGCCTGCAGCAGGGACAATATCCTGCACGTGGTCTGGCAGGAGGAGGACTTTAATCCTCTCAGCGAGATACTTTACTCCAGGAGTCTGGACAACGGAACGACCTGGTTGGCGATTCCTGCGAATATCAGCAATACGCCTGAGACCAATTCGCAGATGCCGTCGGTAGCATGCGCAGTGGATTATCCTAATCCGCCCTATGCGCCGCCGTTCATTTACGACACAGAACAAGTGCACGTCGCGTGGAACGACGATCTGACGGATACGGCGCCGCCGCCGATCATCTGGTATACGCACAGTCCGGATGCCGGCGCAAGCTGGGACATATGGGAACCTATAACCGGCGCCACGGGAGGTCCCCTGGGCAATGACGGATATCCGTCAATAGCTGTTACAAAGGATTGGGACGATCCGATGAAAGAGGTCCCGCATGTGGTGTGGACGCATCACGTGAATCCGGCTGATCCGGATACGCCCGGACCTTATACTCCCGGTCAGAATCCCACGTGGAGCACGTCATTCCCCGGACCAAAAATCGGCATGTATAACACTATCGGTCCGGGTCACGTCACCTATAATCACAGGTTAGACACCGGCTGGCAGATGTTTGAACAGATAGTTATGGAGCCGGACGACGAATTTCCGAACATAAGCGTAGACAATGACAACAATCTTTATGTAGCGTGGCAGAGCTGGTACATGTGGCAACAGGAAGTTTACGATTACGAGATACTGGAGTCATTCAAGCAGTATCTTGGCGGTTCATCCTGGACAGGCTGGTATGACTATGACAACGTCAGCAATGATCTGACGCGTGACGACCTGTTCCCCAACCTGGCTTACAAGAAGGAAGCCATGTATGAACCGATGGACGGCGAATGGGCTCGCGACATGGTGTGGACGAAAGTCGACAAAGACCTTTCGGCGGGCGGACACTATGTTCCTGCAGCTCTCAGCCCGTGGCACGAAATAATGTTCGACGGCAACACGCAATGGAACGATCCTGGCGGAGCTACACCGACGCCGGTTCCCACTTCACCGCCGACGAACACTCCGACCCAGTCGCCCACCAAAACGGCGCCGCCCACAGATACGCCCACGCAGTTGCCGACTGACACTTTCACGACGGTTCCTACCGACACTCCCACAGCCAGCCCGACCCGAACGCCCAGCGGATTACCTTCTGATACCCCGACGTACACGCCCACCAACCTCCCGACCGATACGCCCACTTACACGCCCACGAACCTTCCGACCGACACGCCTACCTACACGCCCACAGGAACCATTACGCCGGTGACGCCCTATCCCATATATGATTTCCTTTCAGAATGGGAATCCACAGCGTTCAATAACGGCAGACGAATGGTGCGCGATGCCGACGGCTACTTCCACGTCGTTTTCCACGCACGCGATCCTATCGATCCGCCGCCGCTGCCAGGAGGTCCCTGTGATATCTGGTACACGCACACTATCATTCCGGCTCCTCCGACAGGACCGTGGGACTGGGCGCCGCCGATGAAAATCGTGGATACGCCTGAACTGGATTCGAGATATCCTTCGATCGTGATCGAGCATGGACCTGAAACCATGCCCAAAGTCAACGACAGGCTCCACGTAGTGTGGCAGGAAATGAATCCGGATATGAACGCATATGATGTCTTTTACATCAGTTCTCCGAATTCAAATACGCCGCCTCCCGACATGTGGGGGCCGATTCAACCCATCTATATGTCCCAACGTAACTCGCTCGTACCGGCCATTGCTTGCAGCAGAGACAATATACTCCATGTGGTATGGCAGGAGGAGGATTTCACGCCGCTCAGCGAGATACTTTATTCCAGAAGCATCGACAACGGACTCACCTGGTCGATGCCAGCGAACGTCAGCAACACGCCCGACAGCAATTCGCAGATGCCGACTATCGCATGCGCTGTGGATTATCCGAATCCTCCTTACAATCCGCCGTTCATTTACGATACGGAACAGGTTCACATTGCCTGGAACGATGATGCGAGCGGAGCAGCTCCGCCGCCGGTCATCTGGTATACTCACAGTCCTGACGCCGGATTGTCCTGGGATATCTGGGAACCCATCACAGGACCAACAGGCCAGCCTCTCGGCAACGACGGATATCCGTCCATAGCCGTAACCAAGGACTGGGACGACCCGATGAAAGAAGTGCCTCACGTCGTATGGACGCATCACGTGGAAACAGCGGATCCGGATACTCCGGGACCTTATGTTCCCGGTTTGGACCCCACACTGCCCACATCCTTCCCCGGACCCAAAATAGGCATGTATTACATCGTCGGTCCGGGACACGTTACTTACAATCACAGGTTGGACACTGGCTGGCAGGCATTCGAGATGATCGTAGCCGATCCTGACGATGAATTCCCCAACATCAGCGTTGACAACGACAACAACCTTTACGTCGTATGGCAAAGCTGGTTCAACTGGCAGCAGGAAGTTTACGATTACGAGATTCTGGAATCTTTCAAGAGGTATATGGGAGGTTCCACGTGGTCGGGATGGTTTGATCCGGCCAACGTCAGCGAAGACCTGGAACGGGATGACCTCTTCCCCAACCTGGCTTACAAAAAAGAAGCCATGTATGAACCGATCGGCGACATTGCAGCACGCGATCTCGTCTGGACCAAAGTAGACAAAGACTGGTCCGCCGGCGGACACAACAGACCTGCGGCGTTAAGCCCCTGGCATGAACTCATGTTCGACGGCAGCACGCGATGGGTCGATCCCGGCGGAGCCACTCCAACGCCGGTTCCCACCACGCCGCCTACGGATACGCCGACGCAATCACCTACAAATACCGTTGCCCCGACAGATACGCCGACTCATGAACCCACGTCAACCTTCACGCCTCTGCCCACGGATACGCCCACATACAGCCCCACACGAACGCCTACTGGAATGCCGTCAGATACTCCCACCTACTCCCCGACGGAAGTTCCCACGGAGACGCCGACATTTACGCCGACAGGATCGGTCACTATGACGCCGACGGGAACCGTTACGATCCCGACGCCTTATCCCATCTACGGAATGGCTTCGGAGTGGGATTCGACCGCTTTCAACAACGGTCGCAGAATGGTCAGAGATGCCGACGGATACTTCCATGTCGTATTCCACGCTCAAAATCCCATAGACCCGCCGCCGCTGCCCGGAGGTCCCTGCGACATTTGGTATACTCATACCATACTCCCGGCGCCGCCCACAGGGCCATGGGATTGGGCGATTCCGGTGAAAATCGTGGAAACGCAGCAGTTGGATTCAAGGTATCCCTCCATCGTCATCGAACACGGAACCAACATAATGCCGAAAGTCAACGACATGCTTCATGTTGTATGGCAGGAAGAGAATCCGGATACGGGACTCTATGATGTATGGCATATCAGCAGCCCTAACTCCAACACGCCTCCGCCCGACGCCTGGAACAATCCCATGCCGGTCTGGATTTCTCAGAGCAATTCGCTGGTTCCCGCTATTGCATGCAGCAGAGGCAACAGGCTGCATGTCGTATGGCAGGAAGAAGACTTCACGCCTTTCAGCGAAATTCTTTATTCCCGCAGCATCGATCACGGAAATACCTGGTTGCCCGTCCCGACAAACCTCAGCAACACGCCAGAAACCAATTCTCAGATGCCGACCATCGCCTGCCTGATCGATTACAACAATCCGCCCAGCTCGCAGCCGTTCATCTATCTGACACAGGAAGTGCATGTCGCCTGGTGCGACGATCTGCAATACACTGCTCCGCCTCCGGTCATCTGCTACACGCACAGTCCGGATGCAGGAACATCCTGGGATATCTGGGAAGTAATCACGGATCCTTTCGGCGGGGCGCTCGGCAACGACGGTTATCCGTCAATCGCCGTCACCAAGGACTGGCAAGAAGCCGTGTTTGAAATTCCTCATGTCGTATGGACGCATCATGTGAATCCCGCGGACCCGGATACGCCGGGACCCTACATTCCCGGACAGGACCCCTCACTGGCTAATTCATTCCCGGGACCTTTCATCGGAATGTACAGTCTGCTCGGTCCAGGACATACCGTATACTCCTATCGAATTCCCTCTGCAGGATGGCAATCCTTCGAATTCATCATGGATGAATCAGACGACGAATTCCCCAATATCAGCGTTGATAAAAACAACAACCTCTACGTTGCCTGGCAGAGCTGGTACAACTGGATCGATAACATCTACGATTACGAAACCTTCTCCTCATTCAAACAGTGGCTCGGCGGTACCATGTGGACCCCCTGGTTCCCGCCCACTCTCGTCAGCGACGATCCCGAAAGAGATGACCTCTTCCCCAACCTGGCCTACAAAAAAGCAGCCATGTACGATCCCATCATTGATCCATACATAATGGACGGCGTCTGGACTAAAGTAGATAAAGACCTCTCCGAAGGAGGCCATGGACCTGCAGCAGCGCTCAGCCCCTGGCACGAAATTATGTTCCTCGGTTCATCACAGTACACGGACCCCGCTCCCTACACGCCTACACCTACGGCAACCCCGACTGCCGCTCCCGTCCCTTCCACTACCGCTTCAGGAATCGGTATCCTCATTCTCCTCACATCCGTGTTGCTCATGTCTGGACTGAAAAGAAAACTATAATAGCTAACAATTCAAAAAAAACGGGACCGCCTTCGGGCGGTCCCGTTTTTTTTGTCGCATAAGACATGAATGGATAGGGGTAGCGGGCGCATAATCGCTAGAATAAGAAATTGACATAGGTGTGAAATTATGTTAAGTCATGAATAATGAAAAAGTTACACTTGGACAAAGATTGGCGATACATATGTAAATTCCTGCCGTCCAATCTTGATTCCCTGGCCAAAGCCGCCGGTTCAGTAGTCAGATGGAGGAATATAAGAAACGGAGAGGAGTTGCTGCGCATCTGTCTGGCATATGTGGTTGATGATTTATCATTACGCGGAACGGCAGGTTGGTCAACGCAGAGCGAATGGGCGCCGATGAAGGATACATCGATATTGCATCGCCTCAGAAAATCAGTTCCTTTCATGGAGTCGGTATTGGCGCATCTGATAAATCATCGAATAGTCGCAGAGTCAGCGGAAGGCGTTCCCGTCAGACTGGTAGATGCGACGGTTTTATCAATTCCCGGCAGCGCCTGTTATATGCTGCTGCCTTTTGATCAGGTGTGAAGAATGTCCTTAAGAAGGAGCGAAGAAAAACGGCAAGCGCTCCAAACAAACTTTTCACCTATCCCCCTTAAGGCAAAGGAGCCTTAAGACAAGCGATTCTAGATTCCCCAACATGGCAAAGAAAGCCTTACGACAAACGATTCTCTACTCCCCCTCTCCATTCATGGCTGATCTTTACCCACACTTGACACCGTCCATTTCATG
>CAZUFC010000013.1:0-110569 GCA_964619725.1 uncultured bacterium
CATGAAGCACATGTAGGATGATGAGATGAATTTTTCGGCATTGATCAACAATGCATGTATTGCGGTTACAATTCTACAGAATCTCCCATCATTTTCTTTCTATTACGATTACGAGCACGAGCGCCGCTCCGCTGAGCACGAAAGTTATTTTTGATTATCGAGATCACAATTTGTAACCCCACTTTGATCAGTCCCCTTTTCCGTATGTCTCAGGAATTTTATGAATTTTTATCTGCGAGACAGTTTATGGTTCATCTCCGATGTAGCCCAGGCTTTTCAGACGATCCAGGATTTCCGGGTCCATTTTTGTTCCGAACGGTTTATTTACGAACGGGTCGGTTTTCATCAGAAAATCCAGCAAATCCCGGTAGGCTGATTTGTCTTTTGAATAAAGATTAATGGTTTCTCCAGGGTCTTCATTCAGATTGTAATATTCGCTTTTTTCGGGAAAGTCGGGCTTATAGATCAGCTTTCTCCCCTCACTCACAGCGCAATACAGCAGCCCGTCGAAAGATCTTGTTTTGGAGATGCGGGAATTCAAATCATAGCGATTAACGGCATCGGCGTAGGCCATCCGTATCTGGCTTTTTTGTCCTTCCATCACCGGTATGAGACTGCATCCGTCACTTTTCGCCGAATGACTTAAATCAAGATAATCAATCACGGTAGGGGCGATATCGACGGTTCGCACGAGGTCGTTGATCACTCCAGGTCCAGCCTGCCGGGGTAGACGTATAAGTATCGGCGTTTTAATCTGTTCCTGATATAATATGCGATGAAACCACCAGTCATGGTCTCCCAGACCCTGCCCATGGTCCGCAGTGATTATCAGCATAGTGTCGTTGTAGATGCCCTTTTCTTTTAGCGAACGGATCAGGCGTCCTATTTGAGCATCCATATAATGAATTTCCGCTTCGTATATCCTGGGATTCTTCTTTATTTTTTTCGTCGAGGGGTCGGTAAAGGGGGCCAAATACATCGGCGGCGGAAGTATCTGGGGGTCATGAGGGTCCCAATAGTGAATCCACAGAAAAAAAGGGTCTTTGTTTGCTTTCAGCCATTTTAGAGCCGCATTCGTCGTATCGTCCGACCGGCGCTGATTTTCGTTTAAGGACCACCTCCAAACATCATCATTGGACTTTTGAAATGCCTCTCCTGAAGACTCCTGAATTCCGCTGTCGAAAACATCGAATCCCTGGTTCAGGCCGTAAAATTCCGATACCGTAAAGGAGCTTAAAAAAGCTGCTGTCCTTCTGCCTGACTTTTTCAGCCGTTCGGCAAGCGTTTCCACGGAAGCGGGCAGTCTGCAGCCGGATTCCGCATAAATGACCCTTACTCCGTGATTATAGGGTTGAAGTCCGGTCAATATCGAGGCGTGGGAAACCGGAGTGGCGGCTGAGGAAGAGAGGGCGTTCAAAAAACAGAAACTTTTTTCGGAAAATTCGTCCAGGTGGGGCGTCAATGCCGTTTTATCGCCGTAGACGCCGATGCGGTCCGCTCTGACGGTATCCATCGTTATAAGCAACACATTGTACTCGGTGGTCACGGCAATGGATGACGGTTTAAAAAAATATAGCGTCAACGATGCAGTGACGGCCAGAAGGATAATCTTCAAAATAAACGAGGAAGATAAAAATTTTTTCTCTGTATAATGCGATGAAAACATGCTTGTGAACGATAAAGGTATTTTCATGGAGCGGAGAAGGTATTGTTCAGGATATTCATTCAATATATCCCAATGACTTCAGGGCAGAAAAAGTATTCGGGTTCATTCCCTGGTCTCTTTGGACGGTTTCAATTTCAAGCGCGCCTGTTTCTTCAATTTTTTCTCGTAATCGTTCGGCGATTTCCGGATGATTAAAATATAGATTATTTTTTTCACCAGGGTCCAGACTCAGGTTATAGAGTTCGGAATTTTCAGGATGCATAAGGTGGTAGATCAATTTCCAGTCATTCTCAACCAGGCAGAACAGGAGGTCTTTGTGTTTATCGGGTAATCTTTGGGGAAGGAAGTTGTCCAGAGTATTCAAAGCTTCAGCGTAGGCGTAATTATCCGAATTATTCTGATTGCGGATCAGAGGAATCAGATCGACGCCGTCGATTTGTTCGGGGATGTCGATATTGAGGATGCTGAGAAGAGTTGGCATGAGGTCGACGTTTCGTGCAATTGACGGGCAGATATGCGGTGAAGGCAGATCAGGTATGATCAGCATGAATGGAATTTTTATCTGTTCCTGGTATAGAAGTCGATGCTGCAGCCAGCCATGGTCCATAAGGCCCTGTCCATGGTCTGAAAGAACGGCTATGACTGTATCGTCCAGATGTCCGTATGCCTTGAGCTTATTAAGCAAACGACCGATCTGATAATCCATGTAGTAGATTTCGGGATCATAGAGCTCCAATCTTGATTGAGGACTCATAAGTCCGGGACCTGGCTGCGGAGCTTGAACGCCGAACAAACCGGCCGCTTCATCCGGAGGAAGAAGAGAAGGGTCATGGGGATCGAAATAATGAACCCATAAAAAATAAGGAGCTTCAACGTTTATTACCCATTCAAGCGCTTCATCGGTTACGGCATCTCCGCGACGTTGTTCACGCCTGTAGGGTTCCCGCAGAAAAACATTCGTTTTGCCGTAAGGTTTTTTCGGAGCATCGGGCATTTTATCTACTTCAAGATTGCTCTGAAACGTATCGAAACCTTTATCTAGTCCATAATGTTTTGAAGCCGTGAAGGCGCTGACGAATCCACCGGTTTTATATCCTGCTTCACCGAGAATGCCGGCCAGTGTGCGCACAGATTCATACAGATAATTGCCTGTCGGCCCGTAGAAAACTCTCACGCCGTGTTTATGCGGATACAGACCGGTCAGTATCGATGCATGAGCCATGGCGGTCATTCCGGATGTCGAATAAGTGTTGATGAAACTTACACCGCGGGATGCGATATTATCAAGGTTGGGCGTGTAACTGCCGGGATAACCGAAAAAACCCAGACGATCTGCGCGAGTCGTATCCAGGGTTATAAGGAGAACGTTCAAATCCCGTTTGCTGCTCTGCAATGGGAATTCTCGGCATGACAGAAGACATAAGGTTACTGACAACAGGATCAAATTGAGTCCGCTTTTAAAAACTATTTTCATTATGTTTCCGGTTTTAAGGACAGATCGCATGCCCGATTCTCCCCGCTTTATTATTACAGAAGCCCTGTCTGTTTGGCAAGAATGGAAGGAGCGATCGGAAACGGCATCGCCTCACGCGATGGGTTGCATAAGGCAAATCCAACGGCAATATTAACATTCTCCCGGGTTGCGGATGATCTTTGCTGTTCTCTGAAGCAGCAACCAGATTGATGATTTAAAACTGACGTCATTTTCGGTAGGATAGAGACTTCCGTAACGGTTACGGGACAAGAGGCCGTAAAATCAATCAAAAGCATGAAAATAAGATCAGGATCGAAGTCAGGATATAACTCAGGGAATCATAAAAATGAAGCGTTTATGTCACCTCAGGTCATGAATCACTCTGACGCTTTCAAAAACAATAATTCGCGAATCGCCGGACGCTTTTACGCTTACTGCTTCGCCCTCATCATAATCGTCGGCGCGACCATAAGGCTTACGTTCCTTCTTTTGGCCGGATCGCTCGATCTGCATGCCGATGAATCGACTTACGTTTATCTGGCGCTGCAATGGAATCGATTCGGTTTTTTCGGCCATACGGCCTTCTTCGTATGGCCGCCGGGGTATCCCGCTTTTCTCGCTTTATTCTTTAGATTTTTCGCTGAATCTGGAATATTCGCCGCAAAATTCTGCCAGGTTCTCATCACCGGATTAATCGGTTCTTTTCTGATTTTGACGGGCCGTGAGTTATTCAACCGGAAGATCGCCCTGGTCGCCGGCGGCATATGGGCGGTTTACCTGCCTTTAATCGCTTATTCTCATTATTTATGGAGCGAAACGCTGTTTCTGGGTTTGTTGATGCCGCATATTTACTTTTTCATACGCCTTATGAAAAAAAACGGGGACATCCCGGCCAGGCATCTTATGGGGTTCGGCGTCATTTCGGGCCTGGAGTTATTTTTAAAAACGACTGTTTTACCGCTGATAATCGTATTCTGCATAATGCTGCTGTTCCGTCGCAGTCACGGGAAGCTGAAAGAACGAACCGTGAACGTTTTGATAATCGTATTGACGATAATGGCGACGGTGACTCCGTATATTATCCGGAACGCCGAAGTTTTCGGTCGATTCGTGCCCGTATCGTCGATTATGGGGTACAATCTCTGGCTGGGCGTCAACGCCAGGTACCACAACATGGACCTTCCCGGAGCAGACTATGAAGAAGTATACGATGAGGATGACTGGACATATCGCTGCCTGATGAAGGCGCCGAAGAGAGCTTTCTGGCGAAGGTCCAATTCTGTGAATCTTATCGACAAAACCAGGGAAGAGGTTAAAAGCGCCTGGAAGTTTGTTAGGAGTTATCCGGGATTTTTCGTGAGATCGCGGATAAAGAAACTGGCGGACTGGTTTACGCCCCTGACGTTTTTCATTCGGCATCATTACCTGGAACATTACCAGAAGCCGCTGAACCAGCTATGGGTTCGGAGAATACTCATCGTTGCATGTCTGCTGCAGACGATTTTCGTATTGGGTTGCTGGGCTCCGGGCCTGCTTTCAAGCGCTCTGGGACGGACGGACCGGTTGATTGTAGTCGCCGTCATATTATGTTTTCTTGTATCCATGCCCGTCGTCAGCATGTCCCGTTTTCGACTCCCCGTCGAACCGGTTTTCATTATTCTCACGGCCGCTTTCGTCTGCGGACGGGGAAGACGCCGGCAGAAGAGAAGATTACGACTCTTTTCGACTGCAGGATATTGGATCATACTGGCTGCTCTTTGGATAATCAACTGGAAAGAAGTGCGCTACGTTCTTGAGAAAGCTCTCTAATCATGAAAAAAATGATAAAACGATTGGAATCAAATATCGGCCTCAAGAAAAAGAAATGGGCTTGTATTTTATCTCTTTCAGCGATGATCATTATTGAGATTACCGTAGGCATGATACTGCATCGCGATATGAAAGAACTATGGAAAGTTTATCGAACGGGCGCTCCTTCAGAAAAAACAGAAGCCTTGTTCATCCTGTCCAACCGGAACGAACCTGATTATATCAACCGAAAATTCCTTAATGAATTGCTGCAATCGGACGAGGTGTTACTGAGAGAAGCGGCAATGACGGTTCATATCACCCGTTTCACGCGATCATTATTGCAGAAGAGATATATTAAAACTTGTGAAGACAGGGATGAAAAAGTCCGGTGTCGATTTTTCCTGAGGCACAGCGTAGGAAAAGGTAAGCGCTCCTGGATCACGCAAAAAAGCCTGGAAGAATACTTTAGTGCATTGGAAAAATAGCCGGAGAGCGATCCTGGTTTATCATGTGTGATGCGAATGCGAAAGAGCGAAAATTTATGCCGCCTTGTTATTGAGGACTTTTCTGATCGACTGCAGCAGGTTTTTCATCGAATAGGGTTTATGTAGGAACTCTATTCCTCTTTTTTGAATTATTTTCCATTGAGATTTTTCATCTGTATAACCGCTGCAGAGAAGAACGGGGAGTTCAGGATTTCTTTTTCTCAAAGTATCTGTTAATTCAATCCCGTTTTTTCCGGGAAGAACCACATCGCTGAAAAGCATATCGAATTTTTGTTCTTTTCTGTCATGCAACGACAATGCTTCCTCAGCGTCCTCAGCCTCAATAACGTTATAACCGTTTTGAACCAGGACCGCCTTGGCGAAGTTCCTGACGGAAAGCTCATCTTCAACCAGGAGAATGGTCTCGTGATTAGAAGAGTGAGCCTGGATTCCCGGGTTTGATCGCTGACTGTTTTCCTGGCAATTTTCGGCAGAAGGGAGATAAACGTTGAATGACGTGCCTTTGCCGATTTGGCTTTTCACGTCGATCCAGCCGCCGTGCTGTTCCACTATGCCGTAAACGACGGAGAGACCCAATCCGCTGCCTTCTCCGACTCGTTTAGTGCTGAAGAAAGGATCGAAAATATGTCTTAAGGTTTCTTTGTCCATGCCCGATCCGTTGTCTTTAACCGTCAGGATGACGAATGAGGAGGATATGAGATCGTCGTTTCGATTTTTCGGGGCGATCTCGGCTGGGGCGTTGGATGTGCCGATGGATAAGGTCCCGCCGTCAGGCATGGCATCCCTGGCGTTGACCGAAAGGTTGATGATGATCTGTTCTAACCTGACGGGATCGGCCTGAACTTTCCTGAGGTCCGACTCCAGAGAAGTTTCAATGACGATGTTTTCACTGATCAGCCGGCGCAGAAGATTCAGGACGTCTTTTATGGTATGATTTAGGTCAAGGGAAATGTACTTCATGGGTTGTTTGCGGCTGAAAGCCAGTAACTGGCTGGTCAGTTCAGCGGCTCTTTTGGCCGAATTGTCGATATTTTTCAGGTTCTTGTGCAGCGGGTTATCCTCATCGACTGAAAGGAGAGTGAGTTCCGTGTAACCGAGTATGGCTGTGAGCAAGTTGTTGAAATCATGGGCAATTCCGCCTGCAAGCGTCCCGATGGCTTCTATTTTTTGAGATTGCATTAATTGCTTTTGAATTTTTTCTTTTTCCTTTTCCACTTTGATTCTGTCCGTGATGTCCAGGGCCATTTCATAACGCACCAATCGACCGTCGGGCCATCGAACGGCCCTGTCGATACATCGATACCAGCGACCGGTTTTTTTGTTTTGAAATTCCCAGATGTAGGGCTTGCCGGAATTATCGCCGAATATCCTGTCGTTCGTGCAGAAACGGCACGGTTCCTCAAAACCCTGCAATACCTCATGGCATTTCCGGCCGCAAATGTTTTCGCCGAATAAATCCCGCAGCGCCTTGTTCGCATAAATTAATTCATAAGTGCTCGGATCGCTGATGTATATCGGTTCGTTCGTACTGTCGAAAATAGATAAAAGCTGACGGCGTTCCAGATTCAAATTTTCTTCGGCCAATTTGCGCTCCGTTACATCTTCAGCCAGAAAAAGGAATCCGGTTTCCTCCCTGGAATGGACGCTGTAAGAATTCACTGTGATGTTCAAGTATCCGCTCTGACCATGAGGACGAATGAAATAGAAATCGCGCAAACGTGAAGCCTGCTCCGTGGCCCTGCAATTTTCAATGCAATCTAATATCTGTTCGCTGTCCCATTTTATTCCGAGCTCAAAGAGTTTTTTGCCTTCGGCCTGTTCGGGCGTTATGCCGAAGGTTTCATAAGCGCCCTCGTTCCAGCGGTTAACGGTACCGTCAGCTTCAAGACCTACCAGTATTGACGTAATGGCATGCAATAACTGTTCATTCTGAAGATGAGCTTTCTTCAGCTCCCGCTCTGAAATGACTCTCTGAATTATCATTCCCGCTAGACTCAGGTAAGCGTCCACCAGGTCTTTTAATTTCAGAGAGCCGTTAGCCGGCATTTGAATCATGCCCAGCGCCAGAATCTGATTTTCACGAACCGATGCGACCCTGTAACAGCGCCCGTTTTTCTCCGGAGTTTTGTTATATAATAATATCTCAGGGCAGCAATTCGGCAGGCACATGTTATGATTTCGGCACTCAAAAATTGGATACCGCTTTATTTGCTTTACGAGCAACTGGTTCAACTCGGCGGGTCTTTGGGGGAAATTCTTTACTGAATTCTGAATATTGCCGGCGACGTCCATCGATTCCGGTTTCAATTGATTGTTTTCCATATCGTAAGAGGCCAGAACAGCGTACCGGGCTTTGCACAACTTTCGTAAGTTCCTGCTTAAAATTGAAAATACCTGCTCCTCCCGCGCTCCTTCGATTTCCAGGACCGTGTCGTACAGTATCCTGAATGCCTTGTTCCTCTTTTCAAGAACTTGAAGCGCCCGAAGTTCAGCTTCAATTTCTTCCTGTTTGATTTTCGCCTTTTTTTCCATAGCTGATTCTCAGAGCGGAAAAAGCGAGCTTTTCGCCGGCGCTGAATCATAAAGATTTGAAAGGCCGTATATGTTCCGTGCAGAAAGATTCATGATTCTGTCGATTTCATGCTGTCTATTCAACTTTTTTTCGTCGAATGAGCGTAAAAAGGAGAATTGAGGCAGCTAAAGCCAGGAATACGGCAATGATGAGCGCATTAATTCCCAGCAATTCAGGAAGGACTATTTTTTCAATATTATAGCCGTTTTCAAGGATTGGATTAATGACATAAACGATCAATGCCATTCCCGGAATAAATGATAGAAACACCACTAAAAACAGCATGTTTCCTTCGCCCATCTGACGCAGGGTTCCAAGAATGCAGCCCCCGTTCAGGAATATGCCCGCGCCGAAAAATATGCCGGCAAGAAGATTATAGAAACCAAATCCCCTCAATTGTCCAATCGGTTTCAGTCCCAGTTCCGGATTCAAGTATTTTGAAAGCGCAAAACCCAGGGTTGATATGACGAAGATGATCAGAAAAAGGCGCAGGATGCGTTTTCCCTTGCCCATGAATATCTCTCCAAGTCCGTGGGCGAAACATAGTCCGGAGCGCTGAACAAAGAACCCGAATCCTATCCCGAAAACGAACCCCATTATTATCAATGACGTAAACGACATGAACCTCACCTCCACACTATTCTGAAAACGATATAAGCGCCCAGAAAAATCCCGGCGACCGATAAAAACGAAGACACCGACAACATCGGCAGACCGATTACGAAGGCCGTCGTGCATGTACCAGGCGCCAGCGTTACGCCGATTCCTATCAAAACCCCGCCTGATATCGCTCTCGGCAAATTGACCGACTTCGGCAAACGAAATTTGAATTCCTTACTTGTTATTGCGCCCGCGAACGATCCGGCTATCACGCCTAAATTGACTATGAAGGCGAAAAGAAATTTGTTGCCGGGTCCCGTTTCGCCCACCATCGGAAGAAAACTGCTTCCGCCTATCCAAAATTTGTTTATCGTTAAATACATGATCACATTCAACAGAGCGAAACTGCCCGCCAATATGATCGGCTTATATAAACTCCTCTTGCGAGACATCAAAACACTCCTTTAACAAATAATCACAATCCCTAACATTATTTTTCTCTTGAAATCAGAATTTCCCAACCCTCGGATTTTTTGCTGATGGAGAAAGATACGTCCTCGTATTCTTCCAGCTCCTCGGGAACCGATTTAATGCACAAGGGATCATCAACGATGAACCGGTAACTTTCACCCTTCTTCATCTTGTGAACGTCCCGAATGATATGCATCACCACATAAGGGCAGACTTTCGACATGAGGTCTATTTCGCTGGCCGGCATAACTCTCCTCCTTTTAATAAAACATAGATTAACGAAGACAATATCGATCAGCAGAATGAGCGGTTTTTTCTTCACTCCGAAAGAAAAGCAGAAAGCCTGAATCGAAATGCTCTCCCTGCGCTAAATTGCTTTTTATGCTGAATTCGGTTGACATAAAAATATCCTGAGCGTTCTGCAGGCAGACCCATTAATTCTCGTTCTGCAAGAATTAACAGGCTCTCTGCCGAATCAAAATTGCGCTATTAAATTAAAAGCCAGTAAATCAGAATAGAGTAACTTGAGCATTCCCCACCGAGGTGAACGGGCTGCGAACTCCCGTTTTCAACACTTATCATTAAACGGATAAGAGGGGTAAATGTCAAGAGAGACATGGAATATAGTCAGTTTCTGTTCACAAATAAGTTTTTTCGGCCAAACGTACTGCCGGTCAATTGTATTCGATGAGAATTCAGAGCTTCAATTCTGCGATTAAATCATCGGAAGCTAACGGGCGGTTTGTCGCATCTTCGATTTTTTTCCGCCAGTGAACTCTGCCGCCGGCCGTAAAGAAATTTTCTTTGAGAAATTCCAGGTTTCCGTAGTGAAACAGGGAACCGAATTTTTCCAGGAGTGCGGACCGAACTTGAGCGGTGATGGCCGCAGCGACGACATAGTTCTGCACGTAAATAGGATAGGAGATATAAACGGGATTGGCGGCCCAGAAAGAACCCTGCGGGATGTCCACTCCCAGATATTGTTTATGCAATTCGCGGAAAAGTTCATTCGGGTTTTTGGGTTCCCGCTGATACAGATTCAACTCGAAAAGCGCCAGCGTGATGTATTGCCTCATATGATAATAACGACTGAAACGCCGGCTTTTCATTAAATTGTCCAGTTCGGCCCCCTTGAATCCCCAGGTTTCTTTCAGCCAATCCGGCTCCAGGCAAAACGATTCGAATATGCCGGCCATCCCTTCAAAGAAAAATTCCGGGTCTCCCGTCGCAATCACATACGACGGTTCCTTGATGAGCGCTCCATGCAAAGCTCTTCCGAATTCATGAAACAATATCCGGTACCATTCATAACCGTTCCGGGGATTGGCGATTATTCGAATGTCACGGCCGGGGTCCACGATCAGACTGATGCCGCCGAACGGTATATCGTGTATATCAACCCGGATAGGCAGCTCCTTCAACTCTACATGAAACTTTTTCAGAAAATCTTCAAAGAGAGGGATTATTTTGTCTTGCGGAAAATCATCGTCGTCGTAAGGATTCAGAACAGACTCAATGTAATATTCTACATCCCAGGGGCTGATGTTTTTGATTCCCATGGCGCTCCGGCACTCCTCCAGAAATTCTTTCCAATCGCCGGCCGTAGCGTTGAGAACTTCCTTGAAGACCAGTTCGATTTTTTCCTGGCTTATCTGATCAATGAATAATGAAAAGCGAGGATAGTCGGGAAATTCGTTTTTAACGGATTTTATATTCCTGAGGCGCACTAGTTCCATCAAGTTGGTTTCGAGCTTGTCGGACATTTCATAGATGGTCCTCCATGCGCTTTCTCTATTGGTCCGGTTGGGATCGCTGCGAACGCATTCCTGAAGAGCGCTGCGAGATAAGCGGCGCTGGTCCAGGTCCTTCTGATGACCTACGATGAGTTCATGGAGCGAATTTTCAAGAATGAACACTTCCGGGTCGAGCGTCACCTGAGCTTTTAAAAACAGCCGTCGCATGAGTTGCAGTATGCGTTGAAGTCTCAGATTCTCGGTTTTTTCCAACCACTCTTCGATTAATTCTTTATAAGAATAGTTCAGAAATATTTCCGCCTGCTCGCGCCGAATCTTATCAGGGTCCTCATAGTTCTTTTCAAGGTACCGTCTCCAGGAAGAGTCCATCATACGAGAGGAGAGTTTTTTAATTTTTCGATCCAGCTCGTCAGCGAATTCGATAAATTCAGATTCATGAGTAATGTTATTCATAAGATATCCCCTTTAATCCTCTAAATTTCATTCGCAGGAAAAGCCCGAAAACATCAACGCCCAATAAAGCGGCAGAAGATATTTCTACGGCCCATGAAAAAAGCGTATCAAAAATCCGTTCGATAATCAAATGAAAAGATGCGTTTAAGGAGTGACATGAGGGCTTTTCCTTTATAATTTTTTATGCTACCATAATGGCCGTAGAATTTCTTTAACGGGAATTACGAGAGGGACTTAAAATGGGTGAGATGGGTATTGATCAGGGTCGCTGAGTGTGTGTCGGGGCTGTTTTTCCTGTGAAAAAGTCGATGAGTCGACTGCGAAATGTTTGTTTGAACCAGAGGAGGACTAAATGGCGATTTCAGAGAAAATCAAAGATTATATGACCAGGGCTTCATGGATACGCCGGATGTTTGAACAAGGCGCAGCCATGAAAAAGGAATATGGGGAGGAGAATGTATTTGATTTCACGTTGGGTAATCCGATAATGGAACCGCCGAGGGAAGTGCAGCAGGTTCTGAAGAGCATGGCGGATCGCCCCAAACCTGGTTTGCACAGATACATGAGCAATGCGGGTTTCCCTGAAGTAAGGCAGGCGATAGCCGCTTATGCTCAAAAGAAATACGGATTGTCGTTTGAGCGAAAACACGTAGTGATGAGCGTAGGAGCCGGCGGCGCATTGAATGCGGCTTTGAAGGCTATATTGGATGACGGCGACGAAGTGATCATAATAGCGCCTTATTTTGTGGAGTATCTTTTTTACATCGACAATCATAACGGAAAAAGCGTATCGGTCGATTCCATGGAGAATTTCGAGCTCAATGTTGAAGGCATCGAAAGAGCGGTCAATGAACGAACGAAAGCGGTGATCATCAACAGTCCTCACAATCCGACCGGAGTCATTTACGATCGGAAATCGCTTGATGAGCTTTCCCTGGCGTTGCGGCGAAAGGAAAAGGAGCTGGGACGCGAGATATACATCATCAGCGACGAACCTTACAGGAAAATTGTATTCGACGGGATGGAATGTCCCAGCATTCTTCACTCATATAAAAATTCAATCGTCGTTACTTCCCATTCCAAAGACCTCTCTCTGCCCGGCGAAAGAATTGGTTATGCATTGATCAATTCCAATGCCGAGAACGCTGATGCCCTGGTCGATGCCATGACTTTCACCACCCGGATTCTGGGTTTCGTCAACGCCCCGGCCATGCAGCAAATTATTGCCGCCAAATGTTGTGACGTTTCCGTCAACGTTTCCTGGTATCAGGAAAAACGGGACCTCCTTTATGACGGCCTGACGCGTATTGGCTATGAAACCGTCAAACCCCAGGGCGCGTTCTACATGTTCCCGAAAAGTCCCATAAAAGATGATCAGGAATTTACCCGGATGGCGTTGAAAAAACGGATTCTTATCGTTCCAGGCATTGGTTTCGGCAAGCCGGGACACTTCAGGCTTTCTTATTGCACACTGGATAATGAAACCATCAGACGATCCATGGACGGCTTCGAAGAGCTGTACGAAGAAGCGATGCAGGAAAATTGAGGATTGGAAGAGTGGGCGAGTGAAAGAGTGATGAGTTGGAATGTTGAGTGAATGAAAGCCGGGAACGCTATATCAGAGCTCCATTGACACAGGATATAATCTTTTCAAAATAGTTTAATGATGTGAAGAGTTCATCCGATCGCTGAATCGACGGAGTGTACTGTCTTCTGCGGTTTTACCGGTTATTGGAAATACCCCAGGGCTTTCAGTTCCTCTATATCTTCCTGTGAAAGAGTGATTTTTTGTACTTTGTATCTTTTTTTGAGTTTTTGATTCTTTTCGTTCGTTTTAATCAGCATATTGAGTAAATCATTGTTTTTCGAAAGATTTTCAGAGGCAAGATTTATTTTTTCATCAGGATCATTTTTCAGGTCGTAAAGTTCAAATCTATCTTGTTCGGAATGAACGATAAGTCTTCTTGATTCGTCGCGAATGCTTTTGAGTCCAAGAGGGTCATCGGGAAGGGAAGTTCCTTCGGCGTATGCGGTTCTGTTATTCGTATCTGGGGTTTCTGACATTAAGGGATAAAATGATTTTCCCTGGGCTTTTTTAAGGGGCGGCAGTCCAATAATGTCCAGGACGGTCGGGAGGATGTCTATGCTGAGGACTGTTGAACTTATTCTTCGTCCCTTGAACCGAGAGCCGGGAAGTTTTACGATCATGGGGACATGAAGAATTTCTTCGTAGTGAGTATGTCCGTGCTCGATTTCTCCGTGCTCCATAAAGCCTTCTCCGTGATCAGAGGTTATGATTATCAAAGATTCATCATATAAATTGCGTTGTTTAAGCGCATCAAGCATCCGTTCAATCTGACTGTCAGTATAATTGATTGCGCCGTCGTAAAGATCGAGTAAGCCTTGGACGAAATTCCTGCGGAAGGATGGATTTTGTTTCCAGTGGACATTAAAAAAGAAATTTGATGCGCTTTGCCACCACGAAGGGTCTTCAACTTCTTGCCAATCGTATAATCCCTGGTAGGAAGCGATCATGAAGAAACTCCATTCTTCTGCAGAGAGTTTTTTTTCAGATTCCCCTTTTGCAATTATCGCTTTAAGTTTTTCCATCCGAGCTTCCCGACTGAAGAAGTCCGTGTATTCTTTCAGAAAGGTTTCGGGGGGATCGTAAGGATAATGAGGTTCGAAAGTATGGAAGAAAAGGAAAAAGGGTGCAGACGTTTCTTCAAGCCAGGACAGGGTTCTTTGCATGTTTTCCTTAAGGCGGCTGCGAATTTTCAAATTTTCGAAATTGGAAGTTTCTTCACCTTCGAAGAGCGGATAGCGCTGGAAACCCTGTCCGAGTCCGAAATGAGGTTTAGTATAGCCTCCTTCGGTAAATGCGGCAGTCTGGTAGTTCTGTTTGAGCAGTATTTCCGCCAGGGTTGTCGCTTTGGGATCGAGCGCATCAGGATTCGGATAGTTAACGACACCATGAACGGAGGGATAAAGTGAACAGAGCATTGAGATATGAGAAGGAGTAGTCCAGGGGGATTGAACGAAGGCATTTTCGAAAATTACGGCATCCTGAGCGAAGGCATCGATATAGGGTGATGTTTTTTTTAAATATCCGTAACAGGAGAGATGATCGGCCCTGAGCGTATCGATGGATATTAAGATAACCGGCGTTTCAGGCGGGACAAAAGTTTCCGTGATTTTTTCCAGGAGGTTCCCCTGGGAATCGTAAGAGATGTCCTGGTCTGTGCAACTGCAGCAGATGAGTAAAAGCAGTAACCAAACCGTAAAATTAAGTAGTTTTTGTCCATAAATGACGAGTTTTCCCGTTCTCTGCGTCATTATTCGGGTTTCTTGGTGCGGCCCATGCCCGATGCGCCTCCGCACAATCCCTTGAATTCCTTGATAAACAAAAAAATCGCTCATTTCCGGATCAAAAACTCGCTGCGCCTGTCCGCTCCGCCGGCATTACGAGTAAAAATGAGTTTGTGGACAACCGTTAAGTAATTTGATGCTGGGTTTAATATTTTTCATGACGTTGACAATTGTCCCGGCGCTTTTTTCGAGACGATTAATGATTGAGTTGATCAAAAGCCGGCAAAAAGGCATCAGCCGATTTGCCGGCTCGTGTAACAATCAGCATTTTTTTGGATGGGTCGACTCCGTATATTCCGTCTAATGACCGGAAGATGCAATAGGCGCATCCATACTTAACGAAAGGGGACCCAATTTTTGTATTTTTCTCGTGAAACTTTCGGCGACTTTGGCGAAATGATCGCCCTCCGAAGCTGAAATCCATTCCAGACGCACTCTTTCCGGATCAACGCCGAATTCTTCCAGGACGTTCTGGAGCAACATGTGGCGACGTTTAGCCTTGTAATTTCCTTCCTGGTAATGGCAATCCCCGGGATGACATCCGCAGATAAGCACTCCGTCGGCTCCATCCTTGATCGCCTTAAGAACGAAAGAGGGGTCGACTCTTCCGCTGCACATAACCCGGATGATATTGATGTTGGCTGGATACTTGATTCTAGAGGTGCCCGCCAGGTCTGCGCCCGTATATGAACACCAATGACAGAGAAATGCTATGATTTTGGGTTCGTAACTCATGACGTCAGAATTCCTTCTATTTCTTTATAGATTTGTCGATCGTTGAAGTGTCTGGCTTGAGCCGCGCCGCTGGGGCATGCCGCGGCACAGGTTCCGCAGCCTTTACATAATACTTCGTTAACAACGGAAATCATTTTTTCCTCATCGAAACCGATGGCGTTATAGGGACAAAGAGCAATGCAAACTTTACAACCTGAACAGAGGTCTTCATCAATGCAGGCGACCGCTCCTTCGATTTCGACTTCCCCTTTGACGAGCAATTGCAGAGCTTTGGCGCCTGCAGCCTGGGCCTGAGCCACAGTGTCCGGAATATCCTTGGGACCCTGACAGCATCCCGCAATAAAAACTCCGTCCGAAGCGGTATCGATCGGCGCCAGCTTGGGATGCTTTTCAATCAGGAAACCGTCTTTATCAATAGAGCATTTAAGCAATGACGCGATGATTCCGGTACTTTCCGAAGCCGCAAGTCCAGGACTCAATATCACCATATCCACTGGCGTTCTGAGTCTTTTTTTCGACAAGGTATCTTCTGCCACTACGATCAATTTTCCCTCTTCTTCGTCGTTTAAAGCCACATCAGTTATTTCGCCGACCTTTCCCCGGATCATGTGAACGCCTTCATCCCGAATCCTGTCGTAAAATTCTTCATAGCTTTTCCCCGGAGAACGCATATCAATATAAAACTGATATACTTCAGCATCTGTTTTTTCTTTGACTAAATGAGAAAATTTCAACGAATACATGCAACAAACACGCGAGCAATATTCCAGGTAATTCTTGTCCCGGCTGCCCACGCAGTGCAATATGGCGACCGATTCCGGCTTCTCTCCGTTTTTCAGCGTTACTTCGCCGCCCGTGGGTCCAGATGCGTTGTTTAACCTCTCAAATTCCATTGCTGTTATAACGTTGTCCAGTCTTTTATGTCCGTAATACTCAAGCGCCGGTCCGTCATAATATTTGTACCCTGTGGCGACTATTATGGACCCGACCTTTATTTCTTTAAAGTCATCCTGATCATCGAAGTTGATAGCCTGCGGTTCGCAAATCTTTTCGCAAACTCTGCATTTGCCCTTTTGAAAATATATGCAGGCATCGACGTCAATAACGGGTTTGTTGGGCACGGCCTGAGGGAAGGGCGTATAAATGGCTTTTCGGTCGACAAGTTCCACGTCGAATTCACTGGGAGCTTTCCCGGGGCATTTCTGCATGCATAAACCGCAACCGTTGCACAGGTCATGATTTACGTAACGGGCTTTTTGTTTTACCGTGACGTCGAAATTTCCCACATATCCTGATACGTCGGTTACTTCCGAATAAGTCATCAGTTCGATGTTGGGATGAAAGCCAACGCTGTTCATTTTAGGCGTCAAAATGCAGGCGGAGCAGTCAAGAGTGGGAAACGTCTTGTCGAACTGAGCCATATGACCGCCTATCGTAGGGTCTTTTTCAACCAGGTAAACCTTTTGTCCGGAATCGGCTACCGTGAGAGCCGCTTCGATCCCTGCGATACCGCCGCCGATTACCAGCACGCCGGGATGAACTTCGACCATCCGGGTATCCAGAGGTTCGTGTTCCTGAACGCGCCGGACTGCAGCGCGTGTCAGCGCTATCGCTTTCAATGTCGCTCTTTTTTCGTCTTCGGTAACCCAGGAGTCCTGCTCACGGACATTTACCATCTGAAAATAGTAGGGATTCAACCCGGCCTTTTTGCACGCACCTCTGAAAGTCTCCTCGTGCATGCGGGGAGAGCAGGCCGCTACGACGATCCGGTTCAGGTTATATTTCTTTATGTCTTCCACTATCATATCCTGTCCTGGCGTCGAACACATGAATTTATAATTACGCGCTACGATCACTGACTGTTCATTCTTTATTTCTTCAACCACTTCTTCAACGTTTACCGTTGCGGATATATTTACCCCGCAATGACAAACATAAACTCCTAATCTTCTTTCACCATCATTATTCATTTTCGCCGCCTCCGCTTAAAGATTCCCAAAGCAGTTCAGAAACCGTCGCCACTTTCAGTTTTTCCTGCAGATTGAAACCCAGTATGCTGGCTTCAAGCATTTGCACGCAATAGGGACAGGCCGTGGCTATGCATTCGGCCCCCGTGTCCAGCGCCTCAAATATCCTCACGTCCCCAATTCGTTCGCCCTTCTTGGTTTCCAGCCAGGCGCCGCCGCCGCCTCCTCCGCAGCATAGACTCCTTTCGCGATTGTGCGCCATTTCGATCAGCTCTAATCCGGGTATGGCAGACAACACATTGCGAGGAGCATCATATATCTCGTTATAACGGCCCAGATAACACGGATCATGATAAGTGATCTTTTTTTCTACCGTATGAAGATTCCCCAGCCTGTTTTCCAGGAGAAGACGCTCCAGCAGCTCCGTTATGTGGATGCTGTTTATCCCCGCATCAGCGGGATAGCGATTCCTGAAAGAATTAAGACAGTGAGGCGATATGGTGATGACTTCTTCGGGGGATAGCTCGTTCAGCGTTTGGATGTTCCTGTCTGACAATTGATCGAAAACTTCCGTTTCTCCTATGGAGTAGACCATATCGCCGCAGCATGTGCCCCGGTTTCCTAAATATCCGAAATCCAGCTTTGCTTTTTTTAATATATTAACGGTTGCTGCAGCAGCTTCCTGGTTTCTAGAATCATAATCATTCGCACAGCATGTAAACAGCATCTGCTCCATGCCCTTCTCATAAAAAGGAACTTCTTTTTTCTCCGCCCAGTTCTGACGTTCATCGCGCTTTTCGCCCCAGGGATTGCCCTCGTTACGCAATCCGGAAACGGAAAACTTCAATTCCGAGGGAATGGAGCCCCATTCCAACAGGACGCTTCTGACAGCCTGGAATAATTCTGGTATGTTGATCTGTTGC
Source organism: uncultured bacterium (assembly GCA_964619725.1). Classification (GTDB taxonomy): domain Bacteria; phylum CSSED10-310; class CAZUFC01; order CAZUFC01; family CAZUFC01; genus CAZUFC01. The sequence continues at coordinate 18,282 of CAZUFC010000013.1, forward strand.
GGACATCGGTCCCAGCATAACTTGCAGTTGACGCATGTCCATACCGCTTCTTCAAAATCCTCCAAGCCCAAGTTGACCATCTGGATAAAGTTTCTGGGATTGAAATCCATTAAATTTCCCCAGGGACATACGCTGGTGCAAGTTCCGCATTGGTAACACTTGCGAAGTTCTTCTCCGCCGACCTCCTCAACTGCTTGAGCGATTTCCAGCATCGGACTCAAACAGAGAGCTACTTCCTCCACTCGCGACATATTTACCCTCCTGAAAGAAACTTGAAAAAATAATAACACAAAGTCGGTTCAAGGATTAAAGGTTTTACCGGAGCCACAGGAATCAGTTCGCCTGAAATACCTTAACCCGTCCAAAATTAGCATGTTCAGAGCAAACCGTCAAATATTTTACTGTTTAAGGTAAAAAAGTCCAATCAGCGCCTGTCCGCACATTATTTAATCGCAAAAAATGTGATGCACAATCGGTGCTGCATATTTTTAAAAGAAACAAAGGGCGCTCATATAATGCGAATACGACATTGACTTGATTCGATGTAAGGATTAGGATCATCGGCGGACTTTCGTTTTCGGTCGGCCGGGATAGTGACTGTCCAGAGAGGTCAACGTCCATTTCATGGAAGAGGCATACAGAGATAGGGACCCAGCGGCAGAAGCTAAGAGAACAAGGACGCCGGCTTCCGTGAATTTTTTGCACCTTTAACGCTGGATGTTAATCATAATAAAGGGTGGTTGAGGAAATTGGGGAACTAGAAGGAAAAAATGTGAGGTCTTAGAATTGGAGAGGGTAAAGGAAAAGAAAAACATCAGGGTCAACGTCTGGGGTGTCGTTCAGGGTGTGGGTTTCCGGCCTTTTATATATCGGATTGCTTTGCGCCGGGGACTTGAAGGATGGGTCAGAAACACATCGGAAAAGGTAGAGATTGAGATTGAGGGTCATGAAAATGCTCTCAGGACATTTCTGGACGAGTTGAAGTCGGAGGCGCCGCCGGTTTCCCGGATAGAGAAGGTTGAGGTGGTAAGAGGCGAGGTTAAGGGATATGATTCTTTCCGCATAGTAAAAAGTCTCGAGCAGAGTTCGCTGTATCAGTTGGTATCTCCGGACATAGCGGTATGCGGTGATTGCATAAGGGAGATAATTTCGCCGAAAGACAGAAGATACAGGTATGCGTTTACCAACTGCACCAATTGCGGGCCGCGTTTTACTATAATAGAGGATATCCCCTATGATCGACCCAAGACGACAATGCGCGAGTTTGAGATGTGTTCCAGTTGCCGGAGCGAATATGAGGATATGTTGGACAGGAGATTTCATGCGCAACCTAATGCCTGTCCGGTTTGCGGTCCGCAACTGGAGTTAAGGGACAGGAATGATGATAGGGTAGAATCGAAGGATATAATCAGGAGTGCGGCTGAATTGCTTAACCAGGGAAATATACTGGCGATAAAAGGACTGGGCGGTTTTCAATTGGCGTGCGATGCGACGAATTCGAAGGCAGTGGAAGAATTGAGGAAGCGGAAGAAGCGGCCGGCAAAACCTTTTGCGGTTATGATAAAATCGTTGGATGAAGTGAGAAAGCATTGTCTGGTGAACAGTGCGGAGAAGCATACGCTGGAATCGCCCGAAAGTCCCATCGTTCTGCTGAGATGGAAAACCGAGGTATCGGATATTACGGAGGAGACGGCGCCGGGATTGAAATATCTGGGCGTCATGTTGCCTTATACGCCGCTGCATTACCTGCTTCTGCATGATTGTGGAAAACCTCTGATTATGACCAGCGGAAACGTCAGCGAAGAAACTATTGCGAAGGACAACGAAGAAGCGCTGGAGAAGTTGAAGGGGATCGCTGATTATTTCGTACTGCACAATCGCGATATCCGGGCGAGATATGACGACAGCGTTTACATGACGGAAGTGAAGACTCAGCCGATCAGGAGGGCCCGGGGAGTCGCTCCTTATCCGGTTTTTCTTCCTTTCCGTTCGAAACAAATCCTGGCGTGCGGGGCTGAAGAAAAAAATACGATATGCCTGACGAAAGACGATCATGCTTTCGTCAGTCAACATATTGGAGACCTGGAGAACCTGGAGACCCTGGAAAGTTTTGAAGAAACCATAGAAATTTACCGGAGATTATTCAGGATCGATCCGGAGTGGGCGGCCTGCGATCTACACCCGGAATACCTTTCCTCTAAATATGCCCGTGAAAAAGCAAGAGAGATGAATATTCCTTTGATCGAGGTGCAGCACCATCACGCTCATATCGCAAGCGGAATGGTCGAGTACGGGTTGCAGGAACCGGTTATAGGAGCCGCGCTTGACGGGACCGGTTATGGAGCGGATGGAACCATCTGGGGAGGGGAATTTCTGGTTGCCGATTTACATGGATATAAGCGGGCGGCGCATTTAGAGACCTTACCGTTGGCCGGGGGAGCTGCAGCAATAAAAAAGCCTTATCGCGCGGCCCTGGGTTACATTTATTCTTTATTCGGAGATGATTTTCCATGGGATGAGTTGCCGCTGAAGGCGAATAAGACGGAACGCGGGATCATTCGGAAACAGGTTGAAAAAGGGATAAACGCTCCGCTGACTTCCAGCGCAGGACGCCTGTTCGATGCCGTTTCCGCCATGCTGGGAATAAGACAAACAATAGATTACAGCGCCCAGGCCGCTATCGAGCTTGAAATGGCGGCTTCAAGCCCGCGGATGTTTCATGATCTGAATGATGAGTTTGTTGATCCTTATGCTTATTCGATAGTTGGGGGAGAGCCGGCGGTTATACAGCTTAAAGAACTGTTTTGGAGCGTAACGCAGGACATCATGGGCAAAAAAACGAAGCGCGAAATATCAGACAGATTCCATATGACAGTAGCCTGCATTGTTTTAGATACGGTTCGTCGCATTTCAGAAACGACCGGAATAAACAAGGTCGTTCTCAGCGGCGGCGTTTTTCAGAACCGACTGCTTTTGAATTTGACTTATCGGCTTTTAATGAAAAATAAATTTGAAGTGTTCATCCATCATTTGCTACCATGCAATGACGGATGCATCGCCCTGGGACAGGCGGCGGTCGCCGCTGCAAAAGCAGACCATTAATTTATCAGGAGGAATGACAAATGTGTGTTGCCGTTCCTGGTCGTATTAAATCGATTGAAGGAACAGAAGCGGAAGTAGAGATCGGCGGAATAACAAGACGCACGAGTCTCTATCTGACTCCTCAGGCGAAAGTGGGCGATTACGTTTTGATTCACGCCGGATACGCCATCAACGTCATAGATGAGGAGGACGCTAAAGAAACTTTAAGGCTTTTTCGCGAAATAGCCGAAGCAGGCTGAGGAAGAAGTGAAGTATTCTAAAGAATATCAGAATCCTGAGTATGCGGAAAAAATAATAAACCGGATAAGGCAGAGGAAGCTTCCGCGAGTCAGATTCATGGAGTTTTGCGGGGGACATACGGTGACCATTTTCCGTTATGCCATAAGGGATGTGCTGCCCGATGAGATTGAAATGGTTTCCGGTCCCGGATGCCCCGTATGCGTCACATCCATGCGTGACATTGATAAAGCCGTTTTGACAGCTCAGTCTGAAGACGCGATCATAACTACTTTCGGGGATATGATGAAGGTGCCGGGCTCGCATTCCAGCCTGCAGGAAGCCAAAGCGGAGGGCGCTGACGTCCGGATGGTCTATTCAACCATGGATGCCCTGGAAATTGCCCGAACCCATCGGGACAGAAAGGTCGTCTTCCTGGGCATAGGTTTTGAAACGACCGCTCCGACGGTTGCAGCCTCTATCCTGCAAGCCCGTGAGAAAGGCATAGACAATTACAGCGTTCTGTCCATGCATAAACTCAGTCCCCCGGCCATTCACGCAGTACTGGAGTCGGGAGATGTTAAATTGGACGGTCTGATCTGTCCGGGACACGTCTGTGCTGTAATCGGAGCGATTCCCTGGGAGAATCTGGCTCAAAAACATCATATACCTTGCGTTATTTCAGGCTTCGAACCCCTGGATATTCTGCTGGCCGTCGATATGATCGCCGCACAAATTGAAGATAACCTCTCGAATGTGGAAATAGCTTATCGTCGAGGAGTAAAAAATGAGGGTAATGTTCATGCTTTAAATCTCATGAACAGAGTTTTTGAAACTTCTGATGCAGAATGGCGGGGATTGGGGAGAATACCTCGAAGCGGGTTGAAAATAAAAGAGGAATATTCCCGTTTTGATGCAGAAAAGGCTTTTGCCGTCGAACCCGAAGAAAGCCGTGAACCTCCGGGATGCATTTGTGGAGAGATACTGAGAGGAGTGAAAACGCCTCTGGATTGCAAACTTTTCGGGAAAAAATGCACACCGGAATCTCCCGTGGGCGCATGCATGGTTTCTGCAGAAGGCTGTTGTTCGACTTATTTTCTGTACGGAGGAGCAATTGGAAAATAAGATACTTTTATCACATGGAAGCGGTGGTAAACTTTCACAGAAGTTGGTTCGGGAAGTATTTGTCGATGAATTGCACAATGAATTTTTAGATAAACTGGACGATTATGCCGCTTTCACCGTCAAAGGGAAGATCGCTTTCACGACCGACAGTTACGTTATAAATCCGATTTTTTTCCCAGGCGGAGACATCGGTAAACTGGCCGTCTGCGGAACAGTGAACGACGTTTCGATGTCCGGGGCAAGACCTCTGTATTTGAGTCTGGGGATGATTATTGAAGAGGGGTTATCGATAGAGGATTTGAAGAGAATCGTAAAGTCTGTGCGGATGACGGCGGAGGAAGCTGGAGTGAAAATAGTGGCAGGAGATACAAAGGTAGTCCACAAAGGGAAAGCGGACCAGCTTTTTATTAATACGACGGGAATAGGAGAAATACCTGACGGCGTAAATATATCAGGAAACAATGCTCAGCCTGGTGATGCCGTAATAGTGAGCGGAACGATAGGAGATCACGGCATAGCCGTCATCAGCAGGAGAGAAGGGTTGGAATTCGGGACGGAGCTGGAAAGCGACTGCGCCCCGCTCAACAGACTGGTTGAAAAAATGCTTGGCATCTGCCCGCAGATTCATTGTATGAGGGACCCCACCAGGGGAGGATTGGCGGTTACCTTAAATGAACTGGCGGGGCAATCAGGCGTCGGCATTCATCTGAGACAGAAAGATATACCCGTCAGGGAAGAGGTTGAAGCCGCTTGCGAGATGCTGGGCTTCGATCCTCTGTATGTTGCTAACGAAGGAAAATTGGTCGCATTCTGTCCATCGCAATATGCCGATAAAATCGTCGAAACCATGAGAAGAACGCGATACGGTGAGAATGCCGCCGTTATCGGCGAGGTCGTTTCCCGGGGGCCGGGAAAAGTGGTCCTGGAAACGTCCATCGGCGGATCGAGAATCGTCGATATGTTGGTCGGCGATATGCTTCCGAGGATTTGTTGATATGCACGAATTATCCGTTACCCAAAGCATGCTTGAACTTGTTCTGAAACAAGCTGAGGAAAATAATGCTTCAAAAGTCGAAAAAATAAACATAGTTATCGGTCACATGACCGGGATCGTCGACGAGTGCGTCAAATTTTATTTTGATTTTTTAAGTAAAGGAACCATTGCAGAAGGCGCCGAACTTTCTGTACAGACGCTGCCTACTCAAGCCGAATGCCGAGATTGCGGTGAAAAATATGAAGTCGGGGAGCTTGACTGGAGTTGTCCTTCTTGCGGAAGCCTTCGCATCAAGATGGTCTCAGGAAAAGAACTTTATGTGGAAAGTATAGAGGTGGAATAAAAATGGAAGTTAAAGTACTGAAAAATATTTTGGGCGCGAACGATCAAATCGCTGGGGAGAATCTCAGAATAGCCCGGGAGAAAAAAGTCTTTGTGGTCAACGTTATGGCTACTCCGGGCGCCGGCAAAACGAGCCTTATTCTGCACACTATCAGGAAACTGAAGAGAAAGGTCAGAGTCGGAGTCATTGAGGGAGATGTCGCCTCTCAGGTGGATGCTGATATTGTCGCCAAAGAGGACGTTCCGGTTCTTCAGATAAATACCGGCGGCGCATGTCACCTTGATGCGCGCATGCTCTCAGGCGCTTACAAGGATATGGACCTTGATCAGATCGATCTGCTCTTCATTGAAAACGTGGGTAATCTCATCTGCACGGCCGGATACAACCTGGGCGAACACCTTAAAATAGTCATATCAAGCGTCCCCGAAGGCGATGATAAGCCCTATAAGTATCCCCACATGTTCCACAAAGTCGATGTCGTTCTGCTGAATAAGGTCGACCTGAAACCTTATGTAAAATTTAATTTCGATTCCTTTGAAAAAGCCGTCGGCACGATTAATGAGAACCATACCATTCTGCCGGTTTCCTGTGAGACAGGTGAAGGCATCGATGAATGGATCGACTGGCTGATGAAAAAATTCCGGGAGACAAATCCGTCTTAGGGTTTCAGAACTGAGAACCATAAAATTCAGAACTGCGGTTTATCCGCTGATTTCATCCTGGTCCTGCCTTGAATAAAATTCTGCCTTACATCCTCTTTTTTTCCTTCCCTTTTGTTTTTTTCGCCTGCTCAGAGCTAAAAAAAGAGCAGAACAGGAATACGTCTCAATACAAATTGAAATACGACCTAATCGAACTGAATCCGTATGCAGAAATTTTTGAAGAAACGAAAGAAATATTCTTCTACCGGGGGGCAGACAGAACCAACCTGATAGAAGGGTGGACGGACGATGAGGAAATGAGCTGGTCGAACAGGAAAAAATCAACCTTGCACGTGCATTTCATGAACAAAGATACTAAAGATATGAGCCTGAGAATTAAGCCTCTTCATTATCCGGAAAGTCCGGGGCAGACTTTGCAAGTTTTTCTGAACGGCGAGTCTCTTGAAAAGTTGAAATTGAAAAAGGGGTGGCGCACTTATCGCGTGAGGCTGCCGGGGAGTCGCCTTAACGCGGGTTTGAACGAGATTCAATTTGAATACGGGTATTTAAAGGCTCCGAGAGACGTTTATCCCAATAGTACCGATCCGAGAACCTTGGGAGTCGGTTTCAGAGAAATTCGCTTTGATGGAAAAGAACCTCAGATCGGAGATAAAGGCGTGCCAGAGAAAAGTTCAGCGGAACAAGATTTTCCGCTTGAATATAAGAATGAGAATATCGTAATTAAACGACCATTGCAGATAGATTATTACCTGGAGTTACCTGAAAAATGCGAGCTTCGATTAAGCGGTTTTACGAAGGGGAATGCGGAAGTGACGGTAACCGCAGAAACAGACGAACAACCCGGAAGGGTGCTGGGAAAATACGTATTTGATGAACTGAAGGAGCCGCAGGAGCTGAATGTAAGGATACCCGAAATTTACAGCGGGATAGCCAGGCTTTCTTTCATCTTTTCAGTTAATTCCCTTGGAAACGGACTGGAGTTTTACGATGCGGGGCTTTACGCCGAGGTCAAACGCGGAGCGCTGGTTTCCAGTGCGGGGGGATTTTCCCGCGGTCAGAAAAAGGAAAATGAAAGCCGGCGCAGCGGCAATGTCATCATTTATGTAATAGATGCACTGCGGGCCGATGCATTGGGAGCCTACGGGAATCCCGAAGGTCTAACGCCGGAAATGGATGCTCTCGCTCAATCTTCCGCTCTGTTCGCAAAAGCGCGCAGTCAATCTTCCTGGACCCGTTCATCCGTCGCGACCATTCTTACGGGATTATATCCGTCTGAACATGGAGCGCTGAAAAGGACCGACGGCATAAGGAAGGGGATAAAATCTATCGCCGACTATTTGAATGAGGCGGATTACACGACAATCGGATTAACGACAAATGGAAATATTGAAGGGAAAAGTTTCAGGAGAGGATTCGATCATTTCCTTCATCTTGCCGAAAACCTGAATAACCCCGCTGTTCACAGAACCGGAATCGAATTGAACGAAACGATCTTTGAGATAATCGATTCCTGTTCTGACCGCCCTTTCTTTATTTATGCTCATGCCACAGACCCGCACAGTCCCTACGTTCCTCCGAGAAAATACAAAGAACGGTTTTTCGGCATGAAAAACTCTCAATTGAACGGGAGTTCCGCAGCATTGAGAAGACTGCTTCGGGACCGGATTAACATTACGAACGAACAGATCGACGCCGTTTATAATCTTTACAAAGCTGAAGTCGCTTTCGTCGACCGGGCTGTCGGCGATTTCATCAGAGGCCTTAAAACACGTAATTTATGGAATGATATGCTTTTCATCCTTACAGCCGATCACGGAGAAGAGTTCTTCGAACACGGCAATCTGGAACACGGGCGAAGCCTTTACGAAGAACAGCTTCATATTCCACTTATCATTAAAATCGCTCATTCAGCCAATTCAAAACTGGTTTCTGCCCCTGTTATGCACCTCGATATTCTGCCTACCGCTCTCAGTCAATTACAGCTAAATCAGATGGCCCGCAAATTGCCAGGCATCGATATGATGCTCCTGCCGGACTCCATAATTCGAAATCCTTCCAGAAACCTCTACGCTGAATTGAATCTCGACCGCTTGCAATTGGAAACTTTTTACTTCAAAAACTGGAAATTCATCCTTAATGAACTCAAATACGATTACTGGGGCGATATTGTTCCGAGCGGCGCATTATTGAACGTTAAAGAAGACCCTGAAGAAAAATTCGACCTGGCTGCTGAAAAGAAAATACTGGCCGGGTGGTTCAGGTTCCTTATACGCAAAAAGAAAATGATCCTGCTGAAAAGGGGAGATGAACGAGGCCCACGCGTGACCGAAGATAAGGGAGAGGAACTTTTGGAGGTCCTTAGAGCCTTGGGGTACGTCAGTTAATGCGAAGTATGAGACGATGCGTATAAGAAAATGTCATTGAGGTCTTATAGTTTTTTTTTCCGAATATGGTAAGCGCGCGGCAATCATCATAACTATTTGAAATATAAACATAATTATTATGTTGACACGGATGGTGATTTGTGCTATAAGGCGAAAGACCGGGAGGTTCAATGGTAAAAATGGAATCAGTTCGGGTCCGATTCGCCCCCAGTCCTTCAGGAAATCTTCATATTGGAGGAGCCAGAACAGCGCTTTTCAACTGGCTTTTCGCAAAGCATCACCAGGGATCATTTATCCTGAGGATCGAGGATACAGACGTATCCAGGACGTATGCGAATGCGGCGAGAGTTGCGATTGAGAGTATGCGATGGCTGGGATTGAATTGGGATGATGAGATTATTCGCCAAAGCGAGCGTTTGAGCCTGTATAAGGGAATCCAGAACCAATTGCTCGAATCGGGTAAGGCATACAATTGCGATTGCGATCCGGAATTGAAGAAGGCGGAGAGACGATGTGAGTGTCGTCTAAAGGGTGTGCCTCGGTCGGCAAAGACTGCCCTGCGGTTCAAGACGCCGGAATCCGGGACGACTCGATTCAGGGATATGATTCGCGGAGAGTTAACTTTTCAAAACGAGGAGATAGAGGATTTCGTAATAGCCCGCAGCGACGGAACGCCGACTTACAATCTGGCAGCGGCTGTCGACGATTCGGATATGCGAATCACCCATGTAATCAGGGGTGATGATCACATCAACAACACGCCGAAACAGATTCTTTTGTATGAAGCATTGAAAATGAGTCTTCCGGAATTCGCACATTTGCCTCAGATATTGGGTCCCGACAGGACGCGTTTAAGCAAGAGGCATGGTGCGGAATCGGTTTTGGTTTATAGAGAACGGGGATATTTGCCTGAAGCGATGATCAATTGTCTGGCCCGATTATCGTGGGGACACGGCGACAGGGAAATTTTCAGCAGGGAAGAGCTGATAGAGTTTTTTTCGCTTGATTCCGTCATCAAGTCGCCGGCGATTTTTGATCCGGAGAAGTTGAAGTGGTTGAATTTGCAGCATATAAAAATGATGCCGGACGAAAAATTAAAACAATATTTGGAACCATTTCTGGATTCGCATGCTGCAGCGACCATGAAATCGCCGTTATTCGATCATCTTCTGCAATTATTAAAACCCAGATCGGAAACTTTGAATGATATGAAGGATCAATGCCGGTTTTTCTTCCGTGGAGAGCCGGATTATGATGAAAAAGCCGTAACCAGGTATTTGAAACCGTCAAAAACAAGCATCTTTCCTGAATTGATGGATATGTTGGACCGGATGGATGAGTGGAGCGTTTCTTCATTGGAGTCCGGAATACGGAAATTTTTGGAACAGAGGGAAATGAAGCTTTCCAAAGTCGCTCAGCCGGTGAGGGTGGCATTGACGGGCTCGACGAAAAGTCCCGGATTATTCGATGTGATCTATGTGTTGGGACGAGGGCGAGTAAAGGATCGGCTGTCAAAGTTTTCAAATAACGACTGATATTTCACCGCAAATCAAACACCAGGTAGATTTAATCATGACAAAGAAGAAAACAACGAAGCAGAAAACGACGACAAGGGGTCTCGGTAAAGCCGATAAAGAGGAAACACGAAAGAAGTTGCTGGAATTATTTTCGCGTGAGGACGAAATCGGGGACCGGCATCCCAGACGGGAGATATTCGAGAATTTAGAAAACATGAGGAGTTTCCGGTTCGGTTTGCTCAACAGGGACTTCGAAAGAATCAGGGACGTCTGCAAAGTCTTGTATTCACGGGGGAACGCGCTAATGACCGAGGTTCACTCGCTGGGTACGATTCTTCTGACTTCCGCCCGGCTTTCGGAAGCCAAAAAAATGAAGCAGGGCAAAAGCGGTGCAGTAATGGACCAGCATCTGGCTCGCTGTATCTCTGAGGGTATAATGAAGGATTTCGGAAGCGACATAACTACGGCTTTGTATGCGTTGCTGGACTTTCTTTATGAAAATGAGGACGAACCTGTTCGGACCGCTGCCAGGGGCGGGAGAGACCTGGTCAAAGAGATTCCTCTTCAGAGTAATCTTCTTGTCGCTTATATTGCGGTACACAGTTGTATAGCGTGGTTGCAGATGAATACGATAAATTTCACTCCATCAGTTCAAGATATTCTCCAGGACCCGGGCGATGAAGAGGCGTGGCTGATGTATGCGGAATATCTGGCTGAGAGCGGTGGGGTAACTGCCGTCGATAGAATTTCACGTATGCTGAACCGATACGCCAGGAACAAGAAAAAAGTTAAGGCGAAATTGAAAAAAATCAGAGAAATGATCGAAAAAGAGTCTCCGGTCAAGAAGAAGACGGAATCCTATGGAGTTATAAGAAATGCTTCCTGGATACTGAAAACGGCTCGTCCTCCTAAGTTTGACGATTTATTGAAGAGCAAGAAATTTAAAGAGCCCGAAGATGCTTTTCATGTAACAGCGTATTATAAGGAGATAAAGGATGAGACGTTTCGCATGGAGACTTCGATAGAGATCAGGGATATGAGGGATAAGAAGGCCGGCAAGCAGATACAGGAGAAATTAAGAGAACTTGGTTTTAATGAAAAAACGGCCTGGATACTATACAGGATGAAGTTGCATCATTTGTCGGATTTAACTGATATACTGACGACCGACGATATCACTTTACCGGGTATGTCGGAAAAGAAACTGAACAAGATTCGCCAGAAGATCAGAAAAGGCATCGGCTTCGCAGATCGGCCGCCTCGCACGGATTTGCAGCGCTTGGAACTGCCGACTCGACTGGAGCGCGTTCTTCTTGACGCCGGCATACGCCGTATAGATCAATTGAGAAACATGGACGACAAACAATTACTTGAGGTAAAGGGCGTCGGCGCCACATCCCTTACCACGATCAGAAATGCGGTCGGACGTTATGCGGATGCGGAAGTGGTCGAAGGGGCTGAGCTGGATGAGGAGTTCGAATCATTGAAGGAAGTCGGCGGAAACCGTCCTGAAGAGGTTTTTCACAGATTGATGGTGAGATTGGAGCCGGAGGAGCGGCGGGTGCTTTATCTCAGGTATGGGGTGGAATGGGAGGAACCGCTTGGCTACAGAAAGATATCGAATATTATGGGAATTTCGGAGTCTCAGTGTCGTGCGCTGAATGAATCCGCCATGAAAAAATTGAAGGACCCTGTTATTCTGAATTACATCAATGAGTGGATGACTGGTCCTTTTACTGAATGGACGCTCAGCCTGGTGCCGTCCATGTCGCGTAACGCCATATCCCAGAAGGAAATTAAAGCGCACCTGGGAAGACGCGACAGAAATGCCCTGAATTTGCTTGAACTTCTCCTGTCTGAAGCTCAAAAATAATTCATCGCAAATTTTCGTTCTTTCAGCATCACTCTACTAAGGCAATCGAAATATTCTGTGCCTTGAATCGATTTTCATAAAAAAGGGAACACTCACGGATTGAAGCATATTTTCTGTACGCGGTTAAATCACTATAAAGACATCATCGTCTGTCTTTCGAGATGCGACAAATGGTGCAGAGAGTTTAAGAACATTATCGTCCGGGACCGCGAGGAATTTTGGACCAGGGTGAAAAGTCAATACAACGAGGTTTATGCGGACAAATATTTGCTGGTTTATGATTTAATCCCCCTAATGGGGAAGGGAGCAGGAAAAATGAGCGTCACGAAGGAAAAACTTTTTATTGGCGTAGGACAGGATGGTCAGCTTGTTTTGGGTTCTGATCAGGATATCATCCAGGCTGCCGAAGAGGGAAAGGAATTCAAAAACATTTATGCCGTTGGGAATGAGCATGAATTGGTGCTGAAGTTAGTTCCGAAGAGGAGTAAGTCGGCATCGGGCATTAAGAAGGGAGACAAGAAACGCAAGAGTTCCGGCGGAAAATCGAGCAAGACGAAGTGAAGATATGAGCAGGGAGTGATAAACACAAAAAAATTATATATAAAGCCCGCGGTACGGTAATATTTCATTTGCCTTTCCCGGCGTTTTTCATTATGTTGAGTAGATTGTAAGGAGAATAATCTCTGTTATTCAAACAACAACCAAGGAGAACAAATTGAATGGACTGAGGCAACTGAATTTCTTGTCGGTCATGATGATGTTGCTTTTTCTGTCGATTCCCTGGTCTTTTCTCCAGGCGCAGGAACCGACGGAAGAGATGTCGACGGAAATAACGGAGGAGGAACTCGCAGCTCCGGAAGCCGAGCCGGAAGTAACGGAGCCGACCTTGGAACCGCCCCGTTCTTTGACAGCCGGCGATAAGGAATACGACAAAGGCGGCGCTATTCAACTGAACTGGGAGCATCCGGAAGGAGAGAGACCTGAGATTTACGTCATTGAAAGGCGGAGGAAGGATACGGAGGAGTGGAGTTCGATCGGGGTTACTGTAAGAAACAGCTATGTGGACTCCAGCACGCGTGATGACGTGGAATATCAATACCGGATAAAAGCTGCGGCCGGAGAGGAGGAAAGCGAATTCATCGTCAGCGATTTAGCCGTCAGCAGCGATACTTGGTTCAGAGCCGACCGGTTGACTATATTCATAAGCATCGTAATTTTTACGTCATTTGTCGTTTATTTCATCCTGGCGGCTCGTCGCGGCGTTGAACTGTTTATTCGGAGGATACCCGGTTTGACGGCAGTTGAGGAGGCCATCGGAAGAGCGACGGAGATGGGGCGGCCGGTTTTGTATGTTCCCGGCACCGGATACATTGAAGACGTTGCGACTGTCGCTTCCTTGAATTTGCTCGGTGAAATAGCCCGGAGGACCGTCAGATACAACGTCAGGATTATTTGTCCGAACATGGACCCAATCGTTTATACGGTGGCCAGAGAAATCGTCAAGGAAACTTATGCCCAGGAAGGTCATCCGGACTTTTTTGATCCCAATTCAGTATTTTTTGTAGTTAGCGATCAGTTTGCCTTTGCCGCAGCAGTGGACGGCATTATGATCAGGGAAAAGCCTGCCACGAATTTTCTTTTGGGACTGTTCCGCGCTGAATCTCTGATTCTGGCCGAAACGGGAGCCATGACGGGAGCGATTCAGATAGCCGGAACCGACGATACTTCGCAGCTTCCGTTTTTCATTACGGCATGCGACTATACTCTGATCGGAGAAGAACTTTACGCTGCATCTTCCTATTTGTCAGGCGAACCGATTCTTCTGGGTACAATCAAGGCTCAGGATTACGGAAAATTAGTCATTCTGGCGGTTATGATTCTTGGAACTTTATTATCTCTTATCTTCAACATGGACATTCAGAATTGGTTATTCACATACATATAACGATGGAGGATTTGTTCGATTATGAAACGTAAATTACCTCTGGCGCTTGTTTTCATCCTGGCGATATGGGGAATTCTGTCCTATTTCGTTTTTGAAAAGCATGTCCAGACTGCCGATGAATTATACAGAAATAAATTCCTGGTCATCATAGCGGCTTTCGCCATTATACTGGGAATCGGCAGTCTGATTCAGTACCACATCAACAAAATTAAGCATAAGCAACGTTACTGGCCCTACAGCATCGTTACATTATTATCTCTCGTCGTATCGTCGCTCATCGGAATCTTTGGGGGGCCCAGCGGTCAGGAAGGCTGGTTCAGTCCCGCGGTGGGTTCATTCCGGTTTGACATTCAGCAGTTATATGAGGGCATCATTGTTCCTTGCGGCTCGACTATGTTTTCCCTGCTGGCGTTTTTTATGAGCAGCGCCGCATACAGGGCGTTCAGGGCTCGCAACATGCATGCAATCATGCTGCTGAGCGCAGCCTTCATCGTTATGATTGGTCAGATACCTCTCACAAACACGTGGATTCCCTGGGTCTTCGAAATAAGACAGTGGATACTCGATGTTCCCAATCTCGCTGCCAAGAGGGGAATACTTATAGGCATAGGTTTGGGCAGCATCGCTACTTCACTTAAGATTATTCTCGGCATTGAACGTTCCTGGTTAGGAGGTGGCGACTGATGCACTGGTCAGAAAAGCTGATACAAATAGATCGACGAATTATTTTCCTCATAGTGGCGATTGTGATGATCATTCCCATTATTTTTCCTTTTGGGATGCCGATAAGGGTTTCCAGGCCCACTCAACAGCTTTACGACGCTGTGGAGGAGTCGGCGGCGGACGGCAACAGAGTCGTTATGATATCCGCTGATCTTGATCCCAAGGATCAGCCTGAGCTTTACCCGATGCTTGTTTCGGTTATGAGGCATTGTTTTCACAGGAATATCCGTGTTCTTATACTGTGTTTGTACGCACCGAGTCTGGGGTTGGCGGAACAGGCTATTCAGCAGGTTACGGCAGAGTTTAAAGAATCGGGAAACGACAAAGTGAACGGCGAAGATTACGTTTTCCTGGGTTGGAAGCCTCCGCCTATCATCCCGTTGCTCGGTATGGGCGAGGATATACGTCAGGTTTTCCCCAGGGATTTTTATGGCGTTCCCATTTACGACCGACCCATGATGAACAACATACGTAATTACCAGGATGTCGATATTTGCGTGGCCCTTTCCGGAGGCAGTCCGCCCCTATGGTATGTGGCTTATGCTCAGGTCAGGTTCGACCTGAGAGTCGGGGCCGGCTTTACGGCTGTTTCCGCTGCAGATATGTACCCCTACTTGCATTCAGGACAGTTCAGCGGGCTGCTCGAAGGCATGAAAGGCGCCGCTGAATACGAAGCGATGGTGCAATCCGCCTTTAAAGACGAAAACAGAAGGTTGGCTACTGAAGGCATGAGCTCACAATCGTTATCTCATCTCAGTATCATTGTCTTCATCATTATCGGCAATATCGGATACTTCACTCAACGAGCCTTGTCGAAAAGGAGGATTACATCGTGAGCATATCTCCTGAATTTTGGATTTGGATACAGGCTTTACTGACGCTGTTTATCTTTTCGTTTCTTTATAAGGATAATCCGTTTTACCGGTTCGCCGAGCATCTGTTCATTGGCGTTTCCAACGGGTACTTCATTACGTTGATATTTTACAACGTCGTCGTTCCCATGCTTTACGATCCCATTCGCATGGGATTCCAGCAACTGGCGGAAGAGGGATTATCCTGGCAACTGTTCAATCCCATAAACGAAGCCAATTTTTTCGTGATAATACCGATTCTCATCGGAAGCCTCTATATCACCCGATTCATTCCGAAAATCTCCTGGATGATTCGCATACCCATCGGCGCCACTATGGGATACTCCGTCGCCATCGCCATTCCGGCGCTGCTGGAAGCTTCGATACTCAAACAATTGAAATCTTCAATCCTGACGCAGGCGGACATGACGGGTTTCTGGCCCAGCGTAAGTTTGATTCTTACGCTGCTCGGTACCCTCGCCACGCTGGTCTACTTCTTCTTTTCCAAAGAACATAAAGGCGCATTAAAAATAACTTCGCAGATCGGAATCGCTTTCGTGATGGTCGCTTTCGGCGCCTCTTTCGGTTTAACCGTCCTGGGTCGTGTGGCCCTGGCCATCGGCCGTTTCGTGTTCCTGTTCAAAGACTGGCTGGGCATGTCCCTTTAACGGAATACCCGGTTCCGACAGAGAGTTGAAATGAATTAACATAGCCTGTTCTGTGCCGTTGTCCGGTTAGTCTCGCCGTGTGCCGGACGACGGCGCAGAATATCTTTCCTTTATTCTTTGAAGTGCGATTACATTTCGACCGCTTTATCTTGACATTGCTTGACCGGCGCTGTTAAATTCTTTCCCTGATTTGTCGGGTTGCGTCTTTACGTCCCGGAATCTTATCAGGATGATTTGAAATCTGAAACGAACGCTGTAGCTAATTTCCCTGGCAATATCGCCGGCTTGGGCTTTCTCAGTCAAGCCTGAAAAGGAACCTTAAAATGAAGAATACAATCAAATGGATCATCAAATTTTTTGTGACGCTGGCATTATTTTTCATGATTTTCACCGAACTGGGAGAACGTTATGTCCAGACGCCCAGGAATTCCTGGAAAACAGGAGCGAGTGAGGATTTATTTTATGAACGCGGCAAACGTTTTCTGGGTTTCATCAGGGGACAGCCTGCCGCTGAACCTTCCGATCTTGAAGACGCCTGCTCCCTGGATATGAAAAAAGTAAAACTCATTAAAACCAAGGAGGCGGGTCTGAAACCGATAGATTTGGACTTGCACTGCCATGAAGGTTTTTTTTCGCAGGTATTCGTCAAGTCGGGAAAAGGTTACGCGCTCACGCCGTTGGAGAATGTGCCGCCCGAAGAGCCCATATACATCAAGACGAAAGGCTGGTGGCGAATTGCGCCTATCAAGCCGAAGGACTTATGGGATGAGATACGCAATTTAAATACAGGCGTTTTTTGGTTCTGGATATTTTTCGCTACAGTGATGAAAACCCTGGGCATTTTTTCCAGTTTGGGGCGCTGGTTTGTTTTATTGCGGGGACAGGGAATACGATTGCCCTTACGTTATCTGGCGGGAACATTTTTCGTGGGCCGTTTTTTCGGAATGTTTTTACCGAGTACCCTGGGTTTGGACGGATACAGGCTTTATGATTCCATTCGACAGACCAAGCGCGCCATAGAATGCACCGCCGTCATTGCTGTGGAAAAACTGATCGGATTCGTCGCTTTATTCGGGCTCGTATTCCTGACGCTGCCCCTGGGCACCCGCCTGATCGACATACAAAAACCGATTATCCTGGTAGTGATGCTTTTTATTCTCGCATGTTTCATCGGATTCGTCTTCATGCTGCTTTTCGTTCCCCAGACCGCAAAATTCATCGTCAGAATTCTTCCGATACCTTTTAAAAGCAAAATTTCCGGGAAAATTGATGAAGTCGTCAAGTCGACGACTATTTATTCCGATAAAAAACCGCTGTTGTGGAAGGCGATAGGTTTAGGCTTCTGCGTCCATCTGGGTACCATAATGATGTATTTTGGAACCATGAGGGCCGTTATGGCCGCGGACGTAGATATGTTTGATATCTTTTTTACGAGTCCTCTGATGATAACCGGAACAGTTTTCGGTCCTACTATCGGGGGAGAGGGAATAAGGGAACTTGTTTTCACTTATTTGCTGGGGCCTGTTGCAGGCGCGGCCAAGGCTTTTCTGATCGGTCACCTCGGATTCTGGATCGGCGAATTTCTACTGAGCATACCCGGCGGCATAGTTTATCTGTCAAGACCCGCGGGATATAAGGTTAAACTGACCTCTGACGATATCAGAAAACTGACTGATCAGAAAAACATTGACCCTATAGAACTTGAGAAGGAGTAAAAATGGAATCGAAAGGCTTTGATTTTTCAAGGCAGTTTTTCATTAGAGCAAAGACGGGATTGTTAAGCGGTTTATGTGCCGGCGCGCTTATGGGGTTGATTGAAGGCGCCTGGGTTTTTACGATCAACTGGGGAACCGTGAAACCTTATATTTTACCTTACGGCGCTGTTCTTTACGGGATCATAGGATTATTCGCGGGATTGGGAGCGGGAATCGCCCTGGGTGTAATCGCGGTTATTCTGAAAAGGACTACCTTGCCTGCGAACAGTTACGCTTTTATCGGAAGCGCTTATTTCTGGGGATTGTTTTTTATTTTATCGCGGTTCAGGATTTTCAGAGACGTCATGAAAGAACATGCTTTGCCGTTGTGGCTGCAAATGGGTTTGTTCGCCGGAAGTCTCGTTTTATTCCTTTTATCCTTCGTGCTGCTCAGGCTCATTCTGCGAAAAGGGATTTTTCAGCATCTAACGAAAATCTCCGGCAGCGCTGCGTTGTTCATTATTTTGGCGGCGCTGAGTTTCTTTGTTGGAAGCATACTCAATCCCGTCGAACAGGAATACGCGGATACCCAGCTTGGCCTCAGTCCCGAAATGAAGGACAAACCGAATATTTTCTATGTGGTGGTGGATACGTTGCGGGCTGATTATGTTACGGCCTATGGATATAGAAAGGCGTTTACGCCTAATCTGGACAAGTTTGCAGAGGATGCCGTCCTATTTGAGAAGAATATCGTTCAGTCTTCCTGGACTCGACCTTCCGTCGCCTCTCTGCTGACATCTCTTTATCCGTCGTCGCATCAGGCTTTCAGAAAACCGGACGTTTTGTCGGATGAAGTGCATTCCATAGCCGAAGTTTTAACCGATGCGGGATGGGTGACGTCAGGCATAGCGAACAACATAAACATCTCGCCGGGCTTTAATTTCCACCAGGGATTCACCGATTACATATATCTGTCTCCCGACTATTATTTTTTCGCTGACTCAGGCGGCTCAACTCTGGCCTTTTATCAAATATTAAGGAGAATAAAGGAAAGATTCCTGGGCTCCAAAAAATACGTGAATCACTACTATCAGGATGCGGACGTCGTAAACGAAACATTCTTCGATTGGATCGACAAACGGGGCATAGACCGAAAATTCTTTGCTTTTATTCATTATATGGACCCTCATGATCCTTATTTCGTGCATCCTTATAACGGAGTCGGATATGCCAGGGTCAGCATGCCTGACCCGGACCCGGATATGGCGGATGAGATGATTAAGGCTTACCGGCAGGAAGTGGAATTTTTCGACGAAAAATTCGGCGACTTTATTGACCGTTTAAAGCGTATGAATTTATACGAAGATGCCGTCATCATTCTTACCGCTGACCACGGGGAAGAATTTTACGAACACGGCGGATGGTGGCACGGGACCACTTTATACGAAGAGCAGATTCATGTGCCTTTGATAGTCAAGTTGCCCTCGAACAGAGCAGCCGGGACATCCGTAAAGCGTATGATACGGAGCATAGATATACCTTCCATGATCCTTGGTGAAGTAGGCATTGAGCAACCGGATTCATGGCAGGGAATACCCTTTCCCGTTCCTCCTCCAGAAGAAGAATTGGCGGAAAAAGTTCCCATGGTTTTTTCAGAAGAAGATTTTGAAGGCAATGTTCTCGCTTCGCTCAGGACGGAAACATGGAAACTTATTAAAGCGAATCCCGGCAATCCCCGGGGGCTTCCGACTGAGGAATTGTTCAATTTGGAGGAAGACCCATTGGAAAAGAAAAATTTAAGAGACCAGGAAATCGTGTGGCTGAAGAAATTGGGCTATCATATGGGCGAAGCCTTGCAGGAAGCAGCAGCGTCGCGAGTGGAGAGGAGCACCGCCGATCTGGATGAAGACACCATTCAGCGTTTGAAAAAATTGGGATATGTTGAAGAATGATAACTTGATGCGAACTTTTTTGTTTTGAGTCATTATGTCTGAATCCAAAGGTCTGACCCGTCTGCTTATCATCGGTCTGGACGGCGCGGACTACAATATCGTACGACAATTCATGCGGGAAGGCGATCTGCCCAATCTTGCCGGTGTGGCGCAAGAAGGTGTTTTCGGCAAATTGCGCTCCACCTTGCCTCCCTTTACATTCCCGGCCTGGTCGTCTTTCCTGACAGGATGCAATCCCGGAAAACATGGAATTTTCGATTTTACCAGACGGATTCTTTCTACCTACAAAGTGAAATTTGTAAATTCTCACTCAAGATGCAGACCCTCCGTCTTCAAAATTCTCGATCAGGCTAACTGTCGTTCCGGCGTTATGGGAATACCTACGACCTATCCCCCTGAAAAAATTAAGGGCTTTATGATCAGCGGTTTCGACGCGCCGGTTACTGTCGGCGTCGATAAGTCTTTCATGCAGCCTCCGCAGCTTTACCGGGAGATCAGAGATAATGTCGGCGAATTCGTTATCACGGAATTTCAGGAGTTGAGAAAAGGGAACAGGTGGCATGAAACAGCGTTGAACAGTCTCTTGAATACCGCTGAACGGCGCCGAAGAATCGCTGAATTCCTCCTTAAAAAAGGAGACTATGATTGTTTCATGGTTCTTTTCGGCGAAACGGATACTGCCGGGCACCATTTCTGGGCTTTCCACGATCAGAATTCTCCCAGACACATTCCCGCAGATTCGGAAAATATAAAAATTGCCTTAAGACTCGTTTACAGGGCTGCAGATCGCGCCGTCGGAAACCTTATGGCTCTATGCGGCGAAAATACCGATTTGATGATCCTTTCTGATCATGGAATGGGAGGATCGAGCGACCAGGTTATCTATCTGAATCGGCTGCTCGCTCAGTGGGGCTACTTGAAATTTGCACCGAAAAAATTCAGTTCTTCTGTGATCGGCAAAGCAAAAAATATCGCATTGGATATTCTTCCGGCACATGTTCAGGAAATGGTTTTCAGAAAGGGAAAAGGTAAAATCGCAAATTGGGTCGAATCCGCAGTCCGCTTCCAGGGCATCAAGTGGAATCAGACAAGAGCCTTCTCCGAAGAGATGAACTCTTTGCCGTCAATATGGCTGCACGTTCAGGGCAGGGACCCCCTAGGTATCGTTAAGCAGGGAAAACAATACGAATCGTTAAGGTCGGAGCTCATTGGAAAACTGGAATCCTGGATGAATCCTTTCACTGGAAATAAAGTTTTTAAACATGTCCATAAACGGGAGGATATCTATTCCGGAGAATGTCTTAAATTCGCCCCCGATTTGATCCTGGAGCCGGAATTATGCGGAAATTACGCCTATAATTTTCAGCATTCAAGCAAATCTCCCCCAGGCCATACCGCGCCCATAAGAAAATTGAATACGCATGAATTTGCGGGGTGTAAGGGCGAAACCATGAACGGAACTCATAGACCCGACGGCATCTTTTTCGCCCGCGGGCCCTCTTTCAAAAAGAATTACAAACTTACGGGCGCTTCGATTAAAGATATAACACCTACGATCTTGCAGTTGCTTCATGTGAACGCTGATTTGAAAATGGACGGCAGTTCGTTGCAACGGGCGCTGAATCAGAAAACTCAGCGGGTCGATGGCCGGTATTTTTCTGAAAGCCCGTCAGCCGAATATCAGGAAAATAAGAAAACGGAATTGACCGAGGAAGAAGAAAAAATTTTAAAAGAGCGACTGGAGAATCTGGGATATTTGTAGGATTATGAGGATTTGTATGAAGCATTTAAATTCAGCGCTGATCGAAGAAGGAGAAAATGATTATGTTCATTAGAAAAGCCAGCTTTATCCTTTACTTAATATGGTGTTTTGCAGCCCCTGCTTCCTTGCGTTCTGCTGATTGTACGGATGAAGGAACCGAAGGCGGGCCTGAAATTGTTTCTTTCCCTTATTCCTTAACGGAAGCGGAGTCAAAGCCGACATTTTTCGCACAGGACCCCGGCGGCTGGTTCTGGCTCGGATATCAAAACGATAATTTTCTGTCTGTTTTTGACGGTCGGGAACATTTTTTTAGTCTTCCAGGTCCCGACAGTCAGGAACTCGGCTGCGTTAAGGACTTGATGTTCGACTTTTTCGAAAAACGCATCTTGCTGGCTACGGAAAAGGGTCTATGGGTAAAAGAATTCGAAAAACAAAATTGGGCGGGACCGTTCGGCTCCGAAGCATCGGAAGTTCATGAATTCACGTCGATAGCGATTTCTCAAGACGGCGCACTGTTTGCTGTGAATCCTCATGAGGGTTTATTCTCGGCCGGCCCCGGTCAATTGGAAAACTGGAATCTGGTGAATGGAATCCAAGGCATTAACGCTATTCACATCGATAATGAAAATCATGTCTGGCTGGGACTCCAATCCGGCGCTCTGTTGATGAGGAGGCCGGATACCGACGCTCTGCAAGCGTTCTTTACGGTCGCCGAATTGCCCTCTGTTTCATCTATCGTTACGAATAATGACGGGCGAATCGTCGCCGGAACGGATAAAGGCTGTTTTATCATCAAAGAAAAGGACAATGATTACACTATTGATCCCATTGTCGAGATACCATCAAAACCTGTTGTGCAATGTCAGGCGCAGGACGGCATACTCTGGGTTCTGTTTAAGGACTCGACCCTGGGTTGTTTTTCTTATAAACAAAAGAGCTACTTCGCTTTTAATAAACAGGAATTCCTGGGCGAAGGCGGCGATGTCCGATATATTTTCTTTGATGATCATAAAAGAATCTGGTTATTGAGGGATGAGTTGATCAGCCGAATCGATTTGCAACCCGAAAAGAACAGCACAACGGATTACGTCGACAGCGAGAACGCCATGGTCTGCCTGACCCCTGATTCCACGGAACTGCATAATTTTGCGGAAACAGCGCTTCCTCGCTCCTACCATGGAAAACTTCTTTGGCATTGCCTGGAAATTAAAAGCGATACTGGAATAGAGGACTTCGAGTCTTCGGTCATTTTAAAGCGGGATTTGTTCAATAACGTTACTTTGCGTTTAAAAACGGATGCTGATCGCCTGATGGTTTCATCACGCACCTATTCTCAGGGAGAAATCCAGAAAAAGGAAAGGCTTCGATTGAGCGCCAAATACCCGTTTCCGGACGATTATCATTTCAATGTTAAGCCTTTTGCCCAATATGATGAAAGTTCCTTATCGTCCGAGCGCCTGCTGAACGCAATATCTCCCTATATCAAGGAATCATCGAAAAACAACAATCTGAAAGTCGTGCAGGACCTGATCTATTCGGAAATTTTTTCTCGAAAAGACGGTTTGCAGATTGTGGAACACTGCTTCGATGCGACTACGGCAAAAGGACCGGAAAAAAGAACCCGGATAGCCGCTCAGTGTCTCAGAGTTCTCGGTATTCCGGTGAGATTGGTCGCTCAGTCAATGGAGCATTTTTTGGGAGAAGTATGGATTTCTCAGGTCGGTTGGATTCCTTTCGATGTTTCTGATATTCCTGAAAAATTCTGGTCGAAAAAGCGGATTTCTTTCCCCTTGTTCACAAATGAAACTCATTTCTACAACTATAAACGTGGAGTGAACGATGAGATGACGGTGATTTTCCGTAATGACCGCGGTGATGCGACATTTGAAACCAAAAAGGAGGGATTCTCTGCGGAGAATATGAAAAAAACTCTGATATTGTTTAAACCTGCAGAAACAGAGAATATACCCGCCGAAGCGCGTTTGCCGCTTGTGTTTAACATTACTGCCGCTCTTTTCGATACTGAACACGGTTACAGTCTCAATATCTATGATCAACTCGGAAACGCCATTTTTAAAATCCCCGTCAAAAATTTCGGCGTTCCCCAGGTACTGAACATAGTAAAGTTTTTCTCGATAGAATTCGTCGCTTATAAGATAGACGAATATGTCGTTTTAAACGTAACAGAATGGATTCCCGCTGAAGTTAATCCTCTGGAAAGTCTCATACGCGACAGATAGAAAAATGAGGATAGACTCTTTTTCCTGAAGGGGGGCACGTCGATTCAGCGATCAGCGCCTGTCTGATTTTTTTCCTCTCCTAGGATTACTGATTATTTGAAAACGTTGCGGGTTTATTGAGAATAGATACTGACGACTGCGGATAATTGGATGATTGACGATAAAAAATTTTATTTTTTCAGTAAAAACTGTTGACAAATTGATGATGAGTTCCTATGGTGACTTCTGCTTTGATTTCTGCGATGAGCAGGAAGGGGTGAAGATGGATGGTTGGTATTAGAGTGAAGCCTGAAGAATCTTTTGAAAGCGCGTTGCGTCGTTTCAAGAAACAATGCGAGAAGGCTGGGGTTCTGTCAGAGCTTCGACGCAGGGAACATTACGAAAAACCGAGCACGAAGAAAAAGCGCAAAGCTCTGGCTGCTCGAAAAAAACAGGCGAAACTGTCAAGAAAAACCAGAAGTTAAACATAATAAACATGTTGCTTCAAGTGACCGGCAACGCTATAACAGCGGAAACACTCCTAAGGGAATGTTCAATAAATTCACCCGGGAGCCGAAATGGATGTGCATTCGCTCAAGGTTCTTCAATACGATCAGGTTTTGGATATCCTTGGGCGATATGCCTCATCAAGCTGGACCAGAGAACGAATAAAGAGACTCACCCCTTCAGTCGATCAAAAATCAATCATAGAAGAACTTAACCTGGTTGAAGAGTATCGTTTGTTGATTGATGAAAAGGAGGCGCCGCCCAGGCCCCGCGTTTTTGATCTGCGTGAAGCTCTGGACAAATCCGAAACCCTCGGATACGCTCTGGAATCCTCTTACTTTTTGAAGATAGCGGATGCTTATCGTCATCTGCGGGAATTATCCAGTTATCTTTCCAGGGTGAAAGAAAGCTCTCCCCGGCTTTATGCTGTCCGAGAAAAGTTGAAAACAGACCGTGGATTTGAGGAAGAGATACTGAGAAAAATCGACGAGCACGGAAACGTCAAGGACAGGGCGAGCGCCGAATTGGCTTCAATACGAAGCAGGATCAATGGATTAAGAGACCGGATAAGAACAAGGATTTACGGGATACTGGAGGGATTGTTGCCGAGAGATATCGTCAGCGATACAGTGGTAACGATACGCAACAACAGATTAGTGATTCCTGTAAAGACGGAGGCGAAGAACCGGGTGCCCGGGATCATGCACGATCAATCTTCAAGCGGAGCGACGGTTTTTATTGAACCTAATGCGACGGTAGGGATGAACAATGAGCTTGCGGAGCTGCAGATAAAGGAGAAGCAGGAAGTCCATAAAATACTTGTTGATTTGACCGACAAATTGCGTGAGCGTGCGGGTATGATCCAGATATCGCTTGAGGCATTGATAAAACTGGACATGGTGCATTGTAAAGCAATGTTTGCGGAGGAATATGACTGCCATAATCCGGCAGTGACTTCCGAAAGAACCTTTTTTCTTCAGAAAGCCCGGCATCCTTTACTCGTACTCCAGAAAATAAAAGAGAAAACCGCCGGAAAAAAAACGATAAACATCGTGCCGACTACACTTAAACTT
Source organism: uncultured bacterium (assembly GCA_964619725.1). Lineage (GTDB taxonomy): Bacteria > CSSED10-310 > CAZUFC01 > CAZUFC01 > CAZUFC01 > CAZUFC01. Next base: position 43,892 of record CAZUFC010000013.1, read on the forward strand.
ACTCCTGAACAGCCTGTAATGCTTATTTCAGGCCCTAATGCTGGAGGTAAGACGGTAGCGCAGAAGACAGCAGGACTGATTGCTTTGATGGTTCAGACCGGTATTCCGGCGCCCTGTTCGCCGGACAGCGTTATCCCCGTCTTTTCCGGCATATTCGCCGATATCGGGGATGAGCAGTCGATTGAGGAATCCTTATCGACCTTTTCCGGTCATATGTTGAGGATAAAGCAATTTTTTCAGAAAGCGGATGCTCATAGTCTTGTTCTTCTGGATGAGCTGGGAGCCGGCACGGATGCTTCTGAAGGTTCGGCGCTGGGCGTCGCGGTTTTAAAAGAGTTCATCAGGCGTGAATCTTTGACTATAGCCGTCACGCATGGGGAGGGCATTAAAAATTTCGCAGTTACGCAGTCCAATATCATTAATGCTTCCGTTTCATTTGATGAAGAAAAGCTGGTACCGACGTATCGACTGGTTAAAGATAAACTGGGTAGAAGCTACGGTTTTCAGGTCGCTGCCTCTCTTGGAATGCCCCAACATATCATTGAAGAAGCGGAGAAAGCTCTGGATCAGGAAACCTGGCAAAGGTTAAGACTTATCGAAGTCCTCGAAAAAGAAAGAGAAAGTCTCGCCGAATTGCGTCAGAACATGATGATAAAACAGCAAGAAATAGATATCAACGATGAGCGTACCCGGAAACTTTTGAAAGAAACTGAAGAAAAAACCAAAAAAGATATTTCAGAAGCCAGGGAAAAGGGATATCGTTTAATAAAGGATATGAAAAATCGATTCGAAATCCTTTTTAAAAACATCCAAAGGCAAGCGAAAGACGACGCTGAAATAAAGAAAACATTTCAAAAAGAGATCGACAGGGCGAGGAACCTGATGTTTGACAGACTGGCCGTACCGGAAAGCAAATCGCCGAAAAAGAAGCAGCGACTGAAAAAAGGAGATCGGGTGTGGGTCACATCGCTTAACAAGGAGGGGCGAGTCGAAACGGTAGAAGAGAACAAGGCGAAGATCAGGGTAGGAGCGGTGACCGTTACCCTTTCAGATGATGAATTGAGAAATATAAGGATTCTGGCGCCTCAAAAGGACGAAGAAAAAAGAGAACCTGAGGTTGAAAAGAAGCAGGCGGATGAGAGAGTGTCCATTGATTTCGATGAGACTGAAATAAACTATGAATTGCCTATGCGCTTGTATTTGTTGGGTTATAGAGTTGAAGAAGCGATAAGAGAGACTGATCGATATCTGGATCAGGCTTTTAGGGCCGGTTATCCGGAAGTGGCGCTCATTCACGGAATCGGCACGGGACGACTGATGAGAGGGCTGCATCAGCGCTTAAGGAAAACACCTAACGTTTCATCTTTTCGGATGGGCCGCCCTGAAGAAGGCGGCAGGGGAGTTACGGTCGTTTCTTTGAAGCGCAGGGAATACTGAATCGAAGCAGAATTCCGATCGTTCGGCGTTGAGTGAAGAATTGAAATAAGTCGAATTTTTTGATAAATTAAAAACGGTTTCATGGTTGATTTTTCAAGGGCAGTGTTATGACTTTAATTAATCAGGCTGTGGTAGAGGAAATAAGACATCGCGTCGATATCATTGATGTCGTTTCTGGATACGTCTCCCTTAAAAAAGCTGGACGTTCCTTTAAGGGATTATGTCCTTTTCACAGGGAAAAAACGCCCTCTTTTGTCGTAACGCCTGAAAAGCAAATTTACCATTGCTTCGGTTGTGGAAAAGGCGGGGATGTCTTCAATTTTGTCATGGAGATGGAAGGTTTAGGATTCGTCGAAACCGCCAGAATGCTGGCTCAGAAAGCCGGCGTTGTTATTCCCGAAGGACCCAAAGATTCCCGTGCTATAAAAAGAAAAAAGGAATCGGAGCTCATAAGAGCGGCAAATAAAGTCGCCTGCCGCTGGTTTAAAGACCAGTTGAAAAGCTCCAGGTGGGGCGGTATTCCCCGTAATTATCTGAAACATAGACAAATTTCTCAGGATTCTATCGAATTCTTTGATCTGGGATATGCTCCGGAAAGCTGGAACTCGTTGATCGAATTTATGACCAAACAGGATTTCTCCCGAGAGATTCTGATAAAAAGCGGACTCGCAAAAAAAGGAAAAACATCCGCCTATGACGCGTTTCGCAACAGGCTTATTTTTCCTATCAAAAGCATTTCCGGCGACGTTATAGCCTTTGGCGGCAGAATTCTCAGCGATCAGGAACCCAAATATCTCAACTCCCCCGAAACGCCTGTTTACAGGAAAAGTTCTTCTATTTTCGGGCTTCATCAGGCCAGATCGCATATCAGAGACGCAGGGTTCGCCATCATAGTGGAAGGATATTTCGATGTGATCGGGCTCGCAGACAGGGGAATTAAAAACGTGGTTGCCCCTCTCGGCACATCTCTAACCGAAAATCAAATACAGATACTGCGGAGATACTCAACCGACATCTATCTGATGTTCGATTCCGATGCCGGCGGCATTAAAGCCGTTCTCAGAAGCATTGAAATGTTGCTTGGTTTCGAATTGAATCAAATTCGCGTCGTCATGCTCCCCGAAGGCGATGATCCCGATGATATTGCACGAAGAGAGGGACCTGAAAAACTCAACTCACTGATTGCCGAAGCCCCGGATGCCTTCGACTTTCTCTTTCGGCATTTCTTCTCAGGCAAATGCGATTCGCTTCCTGAGCAGACAAAAATAGTCAACAGCATGCTGCCCTATATACAAAAACTGCCCAGTCGATTCAAACGATCTTATTATATCGAGCGCCTGGCTGAAAAACTGAAAGTCGACGACTCGCTGCTTCTTGATGAACTTAATAAAGTCAAAAAGAACAGAATAAAAAAAGTTTCCCCCACCGAAACAGCCTGCAATCCCGCATATGAAATTGAAAGTCAGCTCCTGTGGCTTATTCTGAACGAACCTCATAAAGCTTCCTGGATTTTTTCAGAAATTTCCTGGGAAATTTTTCATTGCTCAGAATTAAAAAAAATCGCCAGAGAAATTTATCGAATCTTGCTGGAAGGCAAAAAACCTTCCTTCAATTCCGTATGCGACCGCTTGAATGATCCCTCTCTCAAATCGGAACTCAGTCGCCTGTGCTTTCCTCAACGAAGAGAGCTTCACATTGACGAAATTAACAAGGATGCTACTTTGAACGGATGCCTGCAAAATTTGAAAAACCGCATCGAAAGACAGGAAGATTCTATTCTCCAAAATGCGATAAAAGATGCGGAAAAAGAGAAAAATGACGAAGAACTCAGAAGATTGATACTGGAAAGACAAAGAAGACGCAGGGAGGAGGCTGAGTCGTTCAACCGAAGGTTGAACGATGACGGAGAGTTTTTGAAATCAGGTTTTTAATTTTTTCCTTGACAAATGTCCTCAATATCCTTATTCATTGTGATGGTATGAATGTTGGGCCCATAGCTCATGTGGTAGAGCCACCGGCTCATAACCGGTAGGTGCCAGGTTCGAGTCCTGGTGGGCCCACTTACTTGCTTTGGTTTTCCGGGAGGAAACAAATACGTTGATTTCTTATATAAAATTCCCTTTTGGGAGAAGGATTCCGAAAAAAAAGTGTACCGAATCTGGTACACTTTTTTTTTTCCCCATAATGATGATTTTCGATTAGTTTCAGAATCGCATATAAAAGGAGTTTAAAGGTGAATTCCAGGCTAAAAAAAGTGATCGAATTACAAAAAATCGATCACGTCATCAGGGAAATAGAAGAACGGAAAAAGGAGGTTCCCCGAGCCGTTGACGAGCTGGACAGGGAACTTGAAGAATCGACCACAGTTCTGTCCGAATATCGTAAACGGCTCGAAACGATTGAAACGGACCGCCGGTCCAAGGAAAGAGATGTAGAATCGAACAACGAGAAAAAGAAGAAATATGAAACGCAGTTATACAGCGTCAAAACGAACAAGGAATATACAGCTCTGCTGAACGAAATTGAAGATATGAATCGCCAGAATTTGAGTCTGGAAGAAGAAATTCTGGAGCTGATGGAAGAAGCGGATTCGCTTAAGAAAACTCTGGCCTTGAAAGAAGCGGAATTTAAGGAAGAAAAACGTAATATTCAGAAGAAAAAACAGGTCAGGGAAGAAGGGCTGGAATCGTTAAACAAAAAACTGGAAGAGAATCAAAAGCAGAGGGCGGATATCCTTAAAGCGATTGACCGGAATTTGATGAACAGGTATCTCAGGATTTCGAAAGTACGCCGCAACGTCGTGGTCCCGATTAAAGGAAATGCCTGTTCAGGATGTTTTATGGTGGTCAGGCCGCAGGTCCTGGCAAGAGTGAGAGAAAGCGAGCAAATAGTAACTTGCGATAATTGTTCTCGAATATTATATTATGAAGAGGACGAATGATTCGTCCGGGAGCGAGTCTGAGAGGCGATCGCCGTCATGTTCGCATGTCGGAGGAAAGTCCGAGCTCCGGAGAGCAAAGCGCCGGCTAACGGCCGGGAACCGCGAGGTTACGGAAAGTGCCGCAGAAAACATACCGCCTAAGTCCAACGTTTTGAATAAGATTCGGACAAGGACCGGTAAGGGTGAAAAGGTGCGGTAAGAGCGCACCGCGTGTCCGGCGACGGTCACGGCAGGGCAAACCCCGCTTGGAGAAAGACCAAATAGGAGGACGCTTGAGGGCTGCTCGTCCGATGTCTTTGGGTAGGTCGTTAGAAGGATCGAGTAATCGATTCTCAAGATTAATGATCGCCGCCCTTCGAAGGGAACAGAACTCGGCTTATTGAAGGCTCGCTTTATGGTTGCGGTTGTCCGCAACCATTTTTATTTTGATATATTTCTGAATGGCAGATGGAATAAAAAGGCATGAGCAAAAAGGTCGGCATATGCAACGCATTGATGGACCGTCGTTATGTCAGGCGCTGGAGATCATTTCTGGAAAGTCTTGATTTTGATGTAATCGTATCTCCTGAAACAAATGTACAGATAAAAAATATGGGCCTTGAAAAGGCGACCGCTGAATGTTGTCTTCCGCTCAAGATTTTTTTTGGTCACTGTTGCAGTCTTAAAGACAGGGTTGATCATATCCTTGTACCCCGTTACGTCAGAATAACAAAAGGGACTTACATGTGCCCCGTATTTCTGGGATTGCCGGATATGGTTCGGGCGATTCTTTGCGATGATTCGATGATTTGGGAAATCAAGATCGATTTCCATACTGCCAAAAAAACGGATGCCGGCCTCAGAGTATTCGCTGAAAAGGCGCAAAAGCCCCTGGCGGAAGTGAAAAAGGCTTTTAATAACTCCTTGGAGGAAATTCCGCAAGAAGCGACCCACTGGTCGCCTTCAGAAAACAAAGACTTTTCTGAAGGACTTTACAAGAGAAAAAACTTACGTGTAGCGGTTATAGGCAGGCCGTACGTGATTTTTGATCCCGAATGCGGAGGAATGGCGGTAAAAATTCTGCAGGAAGAAGGATGTACGGTTTATTTTCCGAATTATACGGATGAGAAGGATAGGGAACGTTCATTGGAATGTTTGGCCCGGCCCTTGTTCTGGTCGTCTGCGATTGAAACTGCAGGATCGGCTTTTCATATGCTGAGAGATTCGAATATCGACGGTATAGTTCATATTTCCAGTTTTGCATGCGGACCGGATTCCCTGGTAACGGCTCTGATAGGAAATCGAGCCGATGAATTGGGAGGCAAAACGCCTTTTTTGTCATTGATTGTTGACGAACATTCGTCGGTTGAAGGGATAAGGACGCGTCTGGAAGCGTTTTTAGATATTCTTGACAGAATGCCTGATAATCAAACGGAAGACGAAAAGAGCGACTGAAAAGAGGCGAGAAGTGAATTTACGATTGGCTTTGGTATTTCCCTGGGACCAAATGGAGCCGTGGCGAGGCAAGAAATCTTCGTTCGTGTTTCCTCCCCTCGCTCTACCTCTGCTGGCGGCTCTAACTCCTCCGCACATTGATCTGAAAATCATCGACGAAGCCGTTGATCCGCTGAATTATCCTTATCCTGACTTTGATGCCGTAGCTTTTTCTGTGGTTACGCCTTCAGCTCCCAGAGCCTATCAACTGGCGCAGATTTATCGGGAAAAAGGAGCCAAGATTATCATGGGCGGTCTTCATCCGACTGTGCTTCCTGATGAAAGCGGCAATTATGCGGATTCGGTCGTGATCGGGGAGGCTGAATTGATATGGAGACAATTATTGAACGATCTGGAAAACGATGAGTTGGCGCCTGTATACAAGAGTGCCGCAATGACTCCTCCGGAAATGATACCGTTCGCAGACAGATCGGGACTGAATCTGAGAAAATACGCCATACCTTATACGGTACAAGCGACCAGAGGTTGTCCCTGGGGATGTTCCTTCTGCTGCACAACCAGACTTTTCGGTTCTAAAGTTCGGATGAGGCCTGTGGATCAGGTGATTGAGGAAATAAAAAGTTTCCCGCGCAAGTTTTTCGTTTTTACTGATGATAACCTTTTCTTCGACAAGCGTTACGGGACTGAATTGGTCCAGGCTTTAAAACCCCTGAAAAAATGGTGGGTTACGCAAACGGATATGAGTCTCGCAAATCACCCCAATCTGATTAAATCAGCAGTTAATGCCGGCTTACTGGGCATTCTGGTGGGCTTTGAAACCATTCTTGAAGAAAACAGACGGGACATCGGAAAAGGAATCAAGAGTGCGGCTTTCTACAAAAACGCAGTGGAGGTTTTCCATCGTAACGGCCTGCTCGTTCAGGGTTCTTTCGTCGTCGGCTTCGACCACGACACTCCCGACATGTTTCCGAAATTGCTGCGTTTCTGCCGGGATTTGAAATTGGATACGGCCAACTTTTGCATTTTGACGCCACTGCCGGGTACCCGAATTTATGACAGGTTGAATTCCCAAAATCGTATAATTACCCCAGACTGGAAATTCTTCAATCGGCACTCGCTTGTTTTTCAACCTGAAAAATTAACTCCCCGGGAATTGCTCGAAGGCAGAAATTTTTTATACCGGAACTTCTATTCCTGGAAATCAATATGGAGAAGAAAACCCGGAAAATTACGTCATAACCTTTTTTATTGGACCTATAACATCAATTTCAGACGCGGAATCAGGGAAATTGTAAACTTATCCCATAAGCTGGAGGACTGATATCTTTAAATTCTGATGAAAAAGTCAATAAACGCTCTCGACTCGCCATTCTCAATCGCATACAATAGTTCACAGAAGAGGTGAAGGGCTGATGTCTTTGCATTTGAGTCGGTTTAAAATAAGCATCATTTTAATGGCGCTTATCGCTTGCACCGGCGTTCTTGGTTATGAAATTATTGAGGGAATGTCGTTTCTGGATGCTGTTTACATGACTGTCATTACTTTGGCGACTGTCGGGTATCAGGAAGTCAAACCGCTCAGCGATGGAGGCAGAATTTTTACTGTCGGTTTGATTCTCAGCGGCGCCATGCTGGCGGCTTACGTCGTGACAGCCTCAGCAAATATTATTTTTGAAGGGCGCCTGAAATCGTTTTACCGGAGAAAATCCATGAAAAACAGAATTATGAATTTAAAGAATCATCATATTTTGGCCGGGTATAATCGCATCGGAGTGCAGGTCGGAAGAGAGTTCCATAGTCGCAAAACGGATTTTGTGGTCATTGAAAAAGACGCAGAAAAAGCCGAAGAACTGATGGAGAAAAACTTTCTGGTTGTAACGGGAGATGCGCTGGAGGATGAAGTGCTGGTGGAAGCGGGGATTAAAAGAGCCAAAACGCTTATTACAGCCCTTACCGATGATGCGGATAATGTTTATGTTACGCTGACGGCTAAAAGCCTGAATCCGAATGTTATCGTCGTCGCACAGACAAACTCCGAAATGACCGCTAGAAAGCTCGGCCGGGCCGGCGCCGACAAAGTTATCCTGCCCTACGAGATCGGCGGCAATATGATGGCGCTCGCTGCCATAAGACCTCACGTAACCGACTTGATCGAACTCACAACCGTAAGGCATGAATTGGACCTGGAAATAATGGGCGTTCAGGTCGAATCAGGTTCTGTTTTATGCCGAAAAACACTGGCTGATACTCGTTTGTCCAGAGAATTGGGATTGATCGTCATCGCAGTCAAAAAAGGGGAAGAAACCGTTTTCAATCCTTCCTTCGAAACTCTGATTGAAGACAAGGATATTCTGTTCGTCATTGGCAGCGAAAAACAACTCAGAAAATTGGAAAGACTGGCTTTGAAATTAGATTCAGATGCCTGAAAAAATATACGCCCATTCTTCAGGACTGCCGCAGGATTAATCCAGATTATACTTTTTTCTTTTTTCCAAAAGAGTTTTACGGTTGATCTTAAGGATTTCCGCTGCGCGGGTTTTATTCCCCCCCGTCTTTTCCAGAACACTTATAATGTAATGCTTTTCCAGCTCCTGAAGGCTCCAGTTCTGCATAGCCGCCGTTGAAATTAAATCCTCCTCGGGCGCATTTCGCGTAATCTGAATTTCATTCAGCGTGATACAACCGTCCTCCGATAAAAGAGTCGCTCTTTCCAGCACGTTGAAAAGCTGTCTGACATTTCCCGGCCAATGGTAATTCGCCAACGCTTTCATTATCTCAGGGTCCGCTCTTTTGAATATTTTATTTTTCGTCCTGTCCTGACGGTCAAAAAATGCGCGAACCAGCAATGGTATATCGCTCAGTCGCTCTCTTAACGGAGGAATTCTTATAGGAAATACGTTCAGAGTATAATAGAGTTCCTTTCTGAGGCGACCATGCTTGAGAGCCGTTTGAATATCCTCATTGCAGGCTGCTATTACCCGCGCTTTCAGCTTGATTACATTGTGGCCGCCGAGTTTCCCGAACTCTCTGTCCTGGAGAACTCGCGCCAGTTTCGGCTGATATGAAGGCGGCATTGAAAGCACATTGTCCAAATACAACGATCCTTCTTCAGCTATTTCAAATTTGCCGGCTTTCGATTCCACCGCTCCCGTAAAAGTTCCCTTTTCATGCCCGAATAATTCTGAATCCAGTAAAGATTCGGGAATGGTCGAAAAATCTACTTTTACCATTGGAGATTCGCTGCGATATGATTGTTGATGAATGTATCGAGCCAGATGTTCTTTTCCGCAACCGGTCTCGCCTGAGATCAGAACAGTTGCGCTTGAATCCGCTACTTTGCTCACTGCCGATTTTATCTTGAGTATCTCTGAGTGGTTGCCGACAAATTTGATTCCTGCCGCTTTTTTTTTGTCCTTCATTCTATATCATTCGTAATATCCGCAGTATGCAATTTTTTTTCGATCATATCTTCGAGCAGACGAGGCGCCTCCCGCCATAAGTGTTCAAGATTGTAATATTCGCGCTTTTCCTTGATGAATACATGAATAACTACATCCACGTAATCCATCAGTACCCATTGGCCTTGCTCCTTTCCCTCTATATGACGCAACCTGTAGCCCTGCTCAGATAATTTCTCTTCCACTCTCTCGGCAATGGCCTTTACCTGTCTTTCAGAGTCGCCGGAACAAATAATGAAATGATCAGTTATGGTTGAAAAGCCCTTTAAATCCAATACTGTAATATCGTCTGCCTTTTTTTCTGCTGCCGCTGAAACGGCGTATTCCAACAAATCTTGGTGTGAAATCGGAGTTACCTCCTATATGAGTTATTTTGTTGATCTCATCGAGGAACTGAAAAGATTCCCTCATAAATATAAACAAAACAAAAGGAAGTGTCAAATTGATTTCATCGAACGAAGTGATTTCTTCCCCAAATCTATTTCTCAGAAATCTTACGAATACAATCCGTGTTCTTTAATGTAAGTATATGTCTTCTCAGGAACAAGGTAGCGGAAACAGCGGTTCTCGCTGATTCGTTTCCTTATGCCGGAAGAGGAAACTTCGATGGATGATATACGAAAAAACCATATGCGGGTTGGATGGCGGCATTCCTTTGACAACAAAGTATTAGTATCCAAAGGTTTCATATTTTGTTCATCGAGGGAAAAATTCAATTTTTGCGTGAAATGACCCGGCAAGTTTTTCAGGTCCTTGATGTACCGGTTAGGCCTGGATGTGACAATAAAATGACAGGTTTTCAGCAGTTGCTCCCAGTCTTTCCAGGTATTGATCTCGGCGAAAGCATCAATGCCCAGGATGAAATAAAATTCAGCCTCCGGATTCGTTTTCATCAAATAATGAATCGTATCGATGGAATAGGAATAGCCGGGCCGTCTCGATTCGCAACGTTCTATTCTTAATCGTTCGTTGTTTTCGATGGCGGCTTCGACCATATTCGCCCTGTGCTTGAATGAAAGAACATCCGTTTGTTTTTTATGAGGCGGCGATTTTGAGGGGATAAAAAGGACATGATCGAGTTTGAATATTTCAAGAGTTTCTTCGGATGATATAAGATGTCCGATATGGACCGGATCGAAAGTGCCTCCTAAAACTCCGATTTTTTTCATCTTATTGATCGCTGTCTTTTGTAAGTCCTTCGTAAAGCTGCCAGACCTTTCCCAATAATTCCCGAACGCCCTTTCCCGTAACCGCTGAGATAGCCTGAAAAGCATAATCGCGGGAAAGAGCAAACTGACGCAACTTTTCCAGTTTCTCTTCATGCCCCGGTATATCGATTTTGGCGGCAACGATTATAAACGGCTTTTTCGCCAGATCAGCATGGTGCGATTTTAATTCTTCCTTGAGAATAACAAATTCGTCAACCGGTTGATTCGTGTTCGCCGGAGATACGTCAATCAAATGGAGAAGCGCCTCTGTTCTTTCCACATGCTTCAGGAATTGAAGCCCCAGACCGGCTCCCTTGTGAGCATTCTCGATGATACCGGGAATATCGGCAAAAACGAGCTGTTTTTCATCTTTATATGTTACGATTCCGAGATTGGGGATTAGGGTCGTAAAAGGATACCCGGCAATTTTGGGTTTGGCTGCGGAAACGCAACTGATGAGCGTTGATTTTCCTGCATTGGGAAAACCGATTAATCCGATGTTAGCTAAAAGCTTCAATTCCAGTCTTATTTTTCTGTACTGTCCGGGTTTGCCTTCTTCAGCATAGGTCGGCGTCTGATTCGTGGAAGAGGTAAAACGGGCGTTGCCTCGTCCGCCGCGGCCTCCTTGGGCGATTAAAACTTCCTTTCCGTCGCGATCTACATCGGCAATGATCGAACCTGTCTGTTCATCATATACCACGGTTCCTACAGGAGCCTGTAAAATCATAGGTTCGGCGCTTCTGCCTGTACTTTTTTTCCCTCTTCCCGGCTTGCCGTTTTCCGCCCAATAATGCATTTTATAATGATAATCCATCAGTGAGCTCATATGGGAATTGCCCTTGATTATCACATCTCCGCCTTTTCCTCCGTCGCCGCCGTCAGGACCGCCTTTAGGGACATACTTTTCCCTCCTGAAACCGACGCACCCGTCGCCTCCCTTGCCTGATTTAACTTCGATTACAGCCTCGTCGATGAATTTGCTCATATGCAAATTAACCCCTTACCCATGAATGGGCAGGGGTTAGAAATATTCGAAAAAAATTGCTCAGTTTACTCTGGGGTATACGCTGATCTTCTTGCGCAGCCGGCCGTGCTTCTCGAATGCCACGATTCCGTCGATTTTAGCGAATAAACTGTCGTCCTTGGCCTTGCCGACGTTTAACCCGGGGTAATATTTCGTTCCCCGCTGCCTTATCAAAATGCTTCCCGCAGTTACGAAATTTCCGCCGAATCGCTTTATTCCGAGTCTCTGGGCGTTACTGTCCCGGCCGTTCCTTGAACTCCCCACACCTTTTTTGTGTGCCATTTTTTCGCTCCTTATGAATTAAAGCAATGATCCGAAAACCTACTCGTTTTCCCTCTTTTCCTCTTCCGGAGCTTCCGATTCTTCTACGGATTCATCGGGAGACTCCATCTCCGGTTCTTCCGTCACTTCTTCGGCCGCCTCTTCAGTCTCCGCTCCTGAAGATTCAGGCTCAGTATCGCCGGAATCCTCTATGCTTGCCGCAGATTCAGCTTCAGTCTTCGTTTCCTCAGCTTCTTCTTCAGCCGCAGGCGCTTCCTCCACTCCAAAAGGTCCCTGGATGGACTCAACCCTGATGCCTGTGAAAAGTTGTCTGTGACCTATTTTCCGACGATACTTCTTGCGGCGTTTCTTTTTTCCCACGATTATTTTTTTGCCTTTGCCCTGTTCAACGATCTTGGCGTTGACGACGGCATCCTCGATGACAGGCGAGCCTATCAACACGGTCTCATCGGTTCCTATCATAAGAACTCGGTCCAATTGAACGCTTGATCCCGGTTCACCTTCTATTCGCTCAATTCGAAGATAATCATTGGGTTCGATCTTGTACTGTTTTCCACCTGTTTTGATGACAGCAAACATTGTTCTTTACCTCCCCGTTAAAACCGCCAGGGTTAAAACGAATGTATAATCATAATTTCTGAAAATTGCGAAGTCAAGCCTTTTCAACACATTTCTCGCTCTTTAAACTCGGTTTAAAGTGATTTCGGGACTGATCAAAACGGGGTTACACTTCTTTCAAGACTTTTGATAGTTTGTTTCAGTAATAGGAGTCCTTATCGGGGTCGGGATCGAGTTCGCAATCGAAATCGAAATCGAAACAAAATGATGGAAGATTCTGTCGAATTGTAACCGCAAAAGACCTGTTTTTGATCAATGCCGTAACTTTTCTTCACTAAATTAACCTGTCGCTGTTCAGAATCTGATTCGACACAGCAATTCATATTGCGGTTTTTTTCCTTGCCGCTTATTATTCTTAACAGGGCAGGTAATTTCTCTGCTGCAGCGCCGTGCGAATTATGGACGGTTCATTGCGCCGGCGTAAATATGAAGTTGAATCCCTGGAGGAAAGATAATGAATGCCCAGCAAGCGAAAAGTCGAATCGAGGAATTAAGAAAAGAAATTAATCATCATAACTATTTATATTACATCAGAAATGAACCGGCAATCCCGGATGCGGAGTATGACGCTCTAATGCGTGAGCTGATGAAACTTGAGGCGGAGTATCCCGAATATGACAGTATCGATTCTCCGACCAGGAAAGTGGGCGCTCCGCCGGTTGGGGAGCTGGGCAAGGTGGAACATACTTCGCCCATGCTGAGTCTTGATGCTTCATTGAATAAGTCTGATGTTATTCAATTCGATCAGCGCATAAAAAAGGCTGCCGGAGTCGACCGAATCGAATACTCGGCAGAACTGAAATTAGACGGTTTATCCGTTGAACTCGTCTATGAAAACGGCCTTTTCATAAGGGGCTCTACCAGGGGAGACGGAAGAATAGGAGAAGAAGTCACCTTGAACCTCAGGACGATTCGATCGCTGCCATTGAGGTTATGGGAAGAAGGGATACCTGTTCCCGGCATGTTGGCGGTTCGCGGTGAAGTCGTTATGCCTGTGAATGCCTTTCTCCAGTACAATAAGCAACTTACTGAAAAAGGCGAAGCCCCTTTCGCTAATCCTCGTAATGCAGCCGCAGGTTCGCTCAGACAGATTGATTCCCGCATAACGGCTTCACGCCCCCTGGATATCTATGTCTACGATGTTATGACAGCGGAGGGCGCAGCCTTCTCTTCCCACTGGGAAATACTGGAGCAGCTTCCGAGATGGGGATTCAAAGTGACGGAACATTGGAGAAGGTGCAACGACATCAGGGATGCCGTAACTTTCCATTCTGAGATAGAAAAAATACGAGAAGACCTCGAAGCTGAAATAGATGGAATAGTGATAAAAGTCAACGACTTGAAGTTGCGTGATCAATTGGGTTCGCGTGACAGAAGTCCGCGATGGGCCATGGCGTTGAAATTTCAACCCAGACGAGAAACTACCGAAGTTCTGGGAATTGCCGTTCAGGTCGGAAGGACAGGTATTTTAACTCCAGTGGCTATTCTGAAACCGGTGGATGTTGGAGGCGTTACTGTCAGTCGGGCCACTCTTCATAACTTGGATATCGTCAGGAAATTGGACGTCAGGGTCGGCGACAAGGTCAAAGTAATCAGAGCAGGTGATGTGATTCCTGAGATTGCCGAGGTCGATAAATCCGCAAGGCGCATTGAGAAAAAAGAATTCAATATGCCAGATGCGTGTCCGGTTTGCGGGTCTGCCGTCACCAGAGAAGGAGCTTATTATTTTTGCTCAGGCGGGTTGGCCTGTCCCGCTCAATTGAAAAGCTCCATTACTCATTATGCATCCCGGTATGCAATGGATATCGCCAATCTTTCGGAACAAACTGTCGGCCTGTTCGTCAATTTAGGCATAGTAAAACACGTTTACGACCTTTATAATCTGAAAAAGGAAGAAGTTGAAGAACTGAAAGGATGGGGCCCCAAAGCGACCCAAAATTTGTTGCAGGCCATTGAACAAAGCAAATCCAGACCTCTTTCTCAATTTATTTACGCCCTGGGCATCAGACATGTGGGTACGCATGTAGCTCAATTACTGGCTGAAAATTTCGGAACCCTCGATGCGCTTATGAATGCAGATCGCAATACTTTGGAGTCGATTGATCAAATAGGGCCGCGAATCAGCGAGAGTATTGTGTGCTTCTTCTCAGAAAAGCATAACAGGCAGACCATAAAAGCATTGATGGATTCAGGCGTGAAACCGTTGCCTGTCGAGAAATCAGAATCAAAGAATGGTGACGACAAGAAACCGTATAACCTTTCCTTCATCTTTACAGGGGGCCTTGAGTCAATGACCAGGGATGAAGCCAAGCGAAAAGTGGAGGCTTTAGGCGGACGCGTCGTTAATTCCGTCAGTAATAAAACAGATTACGTCGTTACCGGAAAGAATCCGGGGTCTAAACTGAGTAAAGCGAGAAAGTTGAATCTAAATGTTATATCTGAACAGGAATTCATCGATATGGTGAATTCCGGCTGAATGAACCGGTTTCAGAGTGCAAAAACAGGCACATGAGTCGTCGTGCGCTTTGCTTTAGAAGTTCTAAACGTGAATCCTGCAGCAGGTTGAAATCGGACGAGTAAAACATGAGCGCCAAGTACTGGGACCTGAGGTTGCCGCAAGAAATTTGTTAGTTTCTTTCCTTAAACGGCCATTTTTCCCCAACGCTGCGTCAGATTACATCTGCTTATGGCGTATTCAAGACGCAAACCCTTTTATGGAGCATTACCGTGAATCAACGATACACTTGAACCTGTTTTGGGACACGACGGGCGCCCATAAATTCGTAACGGAGCGTTTTCTGCCTCCAAAAATTCCGAATTTTATAATAATGAAATAATATTTAAAATTCGCGTCGTATATGACCATTTCTGAATATTTTATATAAATTCTCCGCCTTTCTGATTCATTCCGTCGAATTGGAATTATGAATTAAATCTCATCAGATAAAAAGCAAAGGCATGAATTATGCTCTGTATCTTCCGGTTGGATTTTTTGATCGTTCAATTTGAGGAGGTAAAAATGCAGAACAAAATTTTAGTGTTGAGTTTAATGATTTTACCGTTTCTGCCGGTTCATCCTTGGGCGGCGGCGAACGATGCGTTTTTCGGGATGGGACCTCGCGTGGGTTTTTACAGCACGGAGGAAAACGGTAATGATGAACTGGACGGGTATTTAGGCGTTCAGATGCGTTTTCGATTCAACAGCGTTTTCGGAATTGAAGCTTCATTCGACTGGAGGGAAGATGAGTATACGATAGTGACGCCCTATGAGGAGACTAAAATGACTGTAGAACATCATCCCGTTTTGGTTTCCGCTATGTTTGACCTTGTGCCTTTCTCCAGCGTTTCTCCCTATGTGTTGATGGGTATCGGTTGGTATTACATGGAAGAAAAATATGAAGGGTACGATTATTACTATGAAACAGATGACCGGGATTTCGGATATCATCTTGGAGGCGGAATTAATGCCTACTTCAATCCCAACATGTGTTTCAACGCTGATCTTCGCTATAATTTTCTGAAGATAACCGAAGATGAATGGGGAGACTCAGAACTCGATGCCGGCGGTTGGATAGTCAATATGGGCTTGACGTTTTTCTTTTAATTTGAAAAGGTCTGCGCCGGATCAATATAAAACCCTCGTGGAAGTTCTAAAAACCGGCCCGTCCCGTGAAATTTTTCATGGAACGGGCCGATTTTCTTGGCTTTTCTTTTCGATCAATTGCCATTACAATAAATGATCGAGGTTTGGATTATGAAATTGAAGCTGGAATATCTTAGGTCAATGCTCAGAAAATTAAGAGTGTTTTTCGAAAGGGAGTTGTGGATAGGCAAAGAGAAAGAAAGGGCTCTCCGTCACAAGATCGTACGAGGTTTTTTAAGGCGAATATCACTAACA
This sequence comes from uncultured bacterium, assembly GCA_964619725.1. GTDB lineage: Bacteria > CSSED10-310 > CAZUFC01 > CAZUFC01 > CAZUFC01 > CAZUFC01. The sequence goes on from CAZUFC010000013.1 coordinate 60,192, forward strand.
ATTGAGGGTTCCATTGATGATCAGATTACGCTCAAGGCATCGGCTCTGACTTATATGACCTTGTTGTCGATCGTGCCGTTCTTAGCTTTTCTGTTTTCCATCTCGAAAGGATTTGGTATCCAGAAAGCGGTTTTACCCTCCCTGGTGAAAAGTCTGACGGTGGGGCAGACGGCCGTTATGGAAAAAATAATCCAATACGTGGAAAACACAGATGTCAAAGCCCTGGGAACTGCAGGACTCGTTTTTCTTTTGTACACCGTAATAAAAGTCCTGGCTAATATTGAAAAATCATTTAATGAGATATGGGGCGTAAGGAAAAACCGAACATGGGGAAGAAAATTTACCGACTACTTGAGCGTAATGATGATATGGCCTTTTCTTATGATATTCGTCACGGGACTCAATACCACATTGACGGGTTTTTCCATAGTCAGAAAAATGCAGGAAATCGCCGTCATCAGTTCGTTCGTTGGGATCGCTCTGAGACTCATACCTTTTGTGGCCATCTGGGTCGCTTTTACCTTTCTTTACGTGTTCATGCCCAACAAAAAAATCAGATTCTTTTCCGCTCTTCCAGCCGGTATAATCGCCGGCATCCTATGGCTCGCAGCACAATGGGGGTATATCTACTTCCAGGTCGGCGTTTCAAAATACAACGCCATTTACGGAACTTTCGCCTCCCTCCCTATATTCCTCGTATGGCTGTATCTCAGTTGGGTCATAGTTCTGCTCGGCGCTGAAATCGCCTGGGCCGATCAAAACGTTTCATTCAAGAAATATCAGGTCATAAGAAAATTCATGTCTCCCAGGGAAAAAGTGGAAAATGCGCTCAGAGTAATCTCGGTAATCACTAAACAATACTATTACGGCAATTCTCCTGCTCATATTGAAATGATATCGGAAAAGCTGGGTTACACTCAAGAACTGACGGAAAGCGCCGTGGATGACCTTCAAAAAATCGGACTGCTTATCGTTACTGGTGAAGATGAACAGCAATGCATTCCCGCAGTCAATCCCGAAAACCTTACCGTCGTCGATTTCATACTCAGGTTCTCTGAGGGGCATTTCAAGAAATCCAAAACCAAAAACGATGAGGACCAGATAACCAGTCAAATTAAAGACATCTTTCACAGCTTTGAAAAAGAATTAAAAAAATTAGAAGATAACAAAAACCTCAAACAACTGGCCCTTCATGAATTTAAAAATATGAAAAAAAAAGAAAATAATTCTTTTTCGGTTCACTCCGATTCGCTTGACAATGTTCAATAATCCAAAATGATAAACGATTCTCAAAACTATTTTATTAAATATTCTCTGCTGGGCGCTTCACTGGTCCTCCTGTCTGTCGCTTTTATTTTGCTGCTCTATTTTTCTCTTAATCAAGGCGACTTCGACGTTATCTTCTTCCTGTCTTCAGGATTGCTTGGAGCGCTCATCTGCATCTATATCGTAACATCGAACATCACGAAGGAAATTAAACGTTTATTTTTCTTCCTGTTTGCATTTTTCATCTTCTCCATGGCAGAAAGCATACTGGAAAACATACTCGTCGGAACCGCTGTCCGTCCGTATATCCTCCTTTTAACCGATATGATTATTCTCGCTTCTCTCGCCTTGAGCGTCCTGCACGTTATAAAACTGAACAAATTGAGTCGTAAATATACGCATCCGCTGTTTATCATTCTGGTGTTTATTTTTGCCTCCGGCCTGCTGATTCTTCAATTGAACCGGTTCATCATCAGCAGGATGTTTGTTGCATCCATCAATATGACAGATATCGATTCGATATTTTGCGCAATCCTCATGGTTTGCGCCTCTTTCGGATTGGGAATAAGGGCGATGGGATCAGATGACATTTCCAATATTACTCGGATGCTCGGTTTGACGTTGCTTTTCCTGTTGTCGGGAAGAATGGGCCTGAATATCTACGAATCGAACCGATTCTCACTCTCAATACCAATTATTCAATGCACGGCATCAACTGCTTATTACTTGAATTTCATCAGCCTGACCGCGCTCCTGTTCATTCCGCCCTTCATCTCAAAAGCGACCGAAAAAAAGGAAATTTCTAAGGAGCATTCCTCCTTGAATATCTATAAAGACCTGCTGGAAACGTCTTCCATGATCTTCGCCTGGCTTGACGGAAAATTCAACGTTAAATGGATCAATCGCGCTGCAGAAGAACAAACGGGATATCACAGAAATTTATGGTTGAAGCCCGGGGCAGGCTGGCTTGGGTTCGTTTATCCTCCGGATATTGAAAAAGTCCGTAAATTGATGACGAATGTAAAGGCTCTGAACAGCAAGTGTAAAGTCAATGCCCGATTCATAATGAAGAATAGAAAAATTAAATATCTCGAATTAACCTGTTTCCCCCTCGATGTTTTTGCTAATGACGATTATTTCGGTCTTATCCTCCGCAATATTACTCCCCAGGTCAAAAAAAACCTGTACTGGCGTTACAGACTGAAAAAGAAAAAACTGCTTTTCGATATGCGCTCCATAGCGCTGAAAGCCAAAACCAGAGAACAATTTATTACAAATTCGCTCAGCGCCGCCGGCAAAATGCTTAACGGAATACCGGCCGCATGGTACATCAAAGAAGGAAAAAATCCTTTTCAATTGGTATATGCTGTCGATCATCATGATGATTTTAAAAATAATCTGAATGATTATAAAGGAACCTGGAAAAATTTGAATTTGGAAATCAAAATGATGATCCTCAAATCTTTGGAGAACAATACCAAAACAAACTCAATTAAAGAATGCCTTCTGAAATTTGAATTCGAAACTCAAGAAAATGTCGAAATGGCCGTCCTCTTTAAAAAACATATAGTTAATGCTCCCACTGAACTGCTGATCGATCTCCTCAACCTGCTCAGAAAAATTTTTAAAGGCCGCTATAAAGAAAACTGCCGAATGAGAAACATCAGAGATGGAAAAATCGCATTCGCTCGCCTGAAAAGATTGATGAACTCCGGACGCTCACCTCTCAACCTCGATTCTTTGCTCGCCTTTCTATCCGCTGAGCTGACCGATATATTCAAATCCCAACAAATTTACTTCTACTTGCACGAATCAATGAAAAAACAATTTATTCTGAGGGAAGACAATTCTCCTAATCAAGACATATCCTCCTTGCCGATAAAGCAAAACTTACCCGAAGATGTAGCTGTTCCTTCCGAGGTAATGGATAGTGATAATTTCGATTTTCACGGCAGAGCCATATTAGATATCGAATCCGAAATAAATGTCGAGAATTGCCTTTTTATTCCCTGCTACTGGTGGAGAAGACCAAAAGCCATTATCGTTATGATTGACGTGAAAAATAAACAGCTTATGAAACAAAAAGAAATTCTCAAATTCTTATCCATCGTTTGCGCCTTATTGATTGAAAAAAATCTCCTGACCGAAAAATCTTCTCTGATATCTCAGTCTCTTTCAGCTAAATATAAAATCTTAAGCGAAAATCAGAACAGAATAACGGAACTCATGGAAAAATACCAAAAAAAGAAATCAGCCTTCGAGAAACTGGTCCGAAAAAAAACAAATTCCGATATGGACAACAATCGCTGACGCCTCATCTTAAGAATGCATTTCCAGCAAACCGCCGGTTGTTTTTATTTTTGAAAAATCCGGTTGGTTGATCAGAGACTGGATTCTGCTTGAAAGCTTTGGCGGGCGTCACCCTTGATAGAGTTCTGATGCTTGTGATTCAATCGCTTTTTAACGGCTTGACTGCTGTGATCAGGCAGGCATATCCCTTTAAGAAACGTATCAGTTTATCCAGTCTCGTTATCGAATAGGTGAAGGGATAAATCATCGAATACAGCTTAAATGATTTTTCATGCTTCTTTAGTTCTGCAGCCGAACCCGGCGATATATGTCCGTCGCGCGCTTCACGGATATTCTTGTTTTTTCTGAGAATTTTCATAAAGGTGAAATTTATGGCCGTTTCAATAAATTCGGTGAAGAAGCGGGAATATGTATCGGCGTTTTGGATTCGAAAGCCGGTTTTGTCGACCAGGGCTTCAAGTTTTTCCAGTTCATATCCTTCAATGACGTGACCGTAGAGATCGGGCGTTAAACCGATGCGCTTTTTCACTCGGTTAATGAGGAACCATTTTCCTGCCAGTGGAGTAGAAAGGATGAACCGGCCGCCGGGTTTCAGAATTCTGTATAGATCGAGCAGGCATTCCTGGTCGTTATGGATATGTTCGAGGAAGTCGAGGGAAACGATCAGATCGAATGAATCATCAGCAAAAGGCAAGGGTCCTTTGCCGACCATCAGGACATTATCTTGGAGCAGTTGCACCGCGTTTAGAAGATTTTGCATATCCAGATCGGCATGGAGCCACATTCCGCCTTTTTTTCTAAGGAACCAGCTTAATGTGCCTTTTGCGCAGCCCAGGTCGAGCGCTTTACGGTTTTGATCGAAAGAAATAATTTCATCAAGCAGTTTGAGTTTTTCCTTTTTTTTGAGACTTTTTTCAAAGATTCGCAACTGCCAGGGTATATTGTTCATTTCAGCGCCTGATCAACTTTCTTACAAGGTTGTAACCGGCTATGGTTTCACCAATAAAGGCCTTGAAGTTTTCCGTCGGTATGCCAAGTATTGTTTTTCTGGTAAGTCTGTCGCATTGGGAGCAGGGCGAATAGGGCGCCGGTTCTTTTTCAATCAGTTGTTTTCTTAATCGTTTCATATGATTTCCGTTCCAGATGGAGAAGAGCGGCGTCTCTGCTGCAGAGCCCAAGGTCATTTTAGAATACCAGTCCTGTGGGCAGGGGACGACGGTTCCGTCCCATAGAATGGTAAGGGCGTACCAGGGAAATGTGCAGACAGATTTTATCATTGGTTTTTGGGTAACTTCATGGTTTTCATCGAGAGAAATGTTGCCGGCCCAATTATGGGGTCTTTTTATGTATAATTTATCCAGTTCAAGATTTTCAAACATGGAGATGAATTGAGACTTCGCTTTTTCATCAACAGGCTCCGAGGGATTTTCAATTACCTGGATAATGGTGTAGGGTGACTTTTTATTTAATTTTTTTTTGGTTTCGAGAAACCGGAGTATATTTCCCAGCACCTTCTCATAATCGCCTCCGATGCGCACTTTTTCATAACCTTTGCTGTCGTAACCGTCGAAAGAGAACGACAATAAATCCACCCCGCTATGGAGAAGTTCTTCGGTCAAGGCATGGTCAAGCAGCATTCCGTTAGTGTGCAAACGAACAGAGATGCCGCAGCTATGAGCATAATTGATCATATCGATCAGACGGGGATGGAATAATGACTCACCTCGATGACTTATGTTCACGTCGTTGACTGATCCGGCAGCCTGAGACATGATATGACGGAAAAGATTGTAATCCATGTCTCCCCGGGGAGAAGTCCGATCTGTGGAATTCGGGCAAAATGTGCACCGGAGATTGCAGCGGTTCGTCGCCTCGACCCACATTCGAAGAGGTCCATACGGGAGTTCCAGGGATTTTCTTTTAAAATGATGAAATATTTTGACGGTTTTCCACAATCTTTCAGCAGCTTTCAATTTTTATCCTCTTTTTATTCCCGGTTTTTTTTCAAACAACCGCTTCCGGTTTTTCCGGAAAATCCTTCAGAAATTCAATTGAAGAACAGAATATTTGTCAAGTTTTTTCGAGTCGGCGACTGTCGATAAAATCGATTCACGATTGAAATTTTAATGCCGCACATGCGCTCGCAGTCTCTTTTACATGCAAGAATCCAAGGCAGACTATGGAAGGAGGATAGACAGACGGAAATATAAAAGTTATTATGGAAAGGGTTGCTTATGAAAGCGAACGAAAAAACAAACGGCAAGTGATGGAAAAGGAGGCGATTTTATGTCGAAATTCAACATAATGAAACAGGCGAAACAAATGGCGGAGAAGATGCAGAAAATGAAACAGGAGCTGTCTGCCCGAGTCATCGAGGCGTCGGTCGGCGGTGGTATGGTTACGGTGCAGGCTAATGGAGAAAATAAGATAATCTCTATTAAGATTGAACCGGAAGTTATCGATCCGGATGATCCGGAAATGCTGGAGGACCTTATAGTTTCAGCCGTTAATGAAGCCTTGAGGCGCGTTCAGGAAATGGTTAACGAGGAAATGTCTCAGGTTACGGGTGGAATGAACATTCCGGGGCTCTTCTGATTTTATCCGAGAAGCCCGGAATTTCGTTCCCTTGCTCAGCATGCGGCCTGAAAAAAAACGGGAAAGTCTGTCCTTTAGGAAATTGTGCCCCTCGATAAAAAATTACCGGACTATTACTAATGAATGCATTTTCAAAAACCATCAACAGACTCATTGAAGAATTCCGAAAATTTCCGGGAATAGGTCCCAAAACGGCTCAGCGATTTGCCTATCATGTTCTGAAAAAACCTGACGAAGAAATCCGGCGCCTGGCCGCCGCCCTGATCGATACAAAAGAGAAAGTGCATATGTGTTCCCGTTGCTTCAATTTTACGGAAGATGAAATTTGCAGCATCTGCAGGGACCCTAAAAGGAATTACCGTTTGCTGTGCGTTGTTGAAGAAGCCTTCGTCATTCCGATTATTGAAAAAACGAACGAATTCAATGGGGTTTATCATGTTCTCAAAGGTGCATTGAATCCTCTTAAAGGAACGGGACCGGAACAATTGAAGATTCAGGAGTTAAAAAGCAGGATAGAGAAGGAAAAGATAGAGGAGGTCATCATAGCCACGAATCCGAACATCGAAGGAGAAGCCACTGCACTGTACGTGACGAAAATTCTCAGACCCCTGGGGATCAAACTGACGCGAATCGCTCACGGTTTGCCAATAGGAAGCGATCTGGAATATGCGGACCAGGCGACTATGGCTCAATCTTTAATGGGAAGGATAGAGTTGAAAGAGTGACTCGCTGTAGTATTTCAATCGAAGTATTCGCAGAAATTCAATTAGGTTTTGTAGTCTCCTGATTTTCCGTATTTTCCGGGGCTAAATGACATAGCAAGATGCTGTGTTATTTCAGGAGGGTAAATTTGCAAATTTTTAACGACTTTCTGGACAGGCGCTGCTGAGTTGACTTTTGGTTTGTTTTCTATAAAAATTTACTGATTCGAGAGTGAAGTTTTTAATTTTCGCCCAAGGAAGGATTATGATCATGATGATAAAAAAAACTGTTAGTGTGAAGATTCTTGCGCTGATTTGCTGTTCTTTTTTTTATTCCTTCACTGAAACTGCGTCAGCAAGCGGAGCCGCTCGTGAAGAAATAAAATTCAAGTCCGGGGATGTCGAATTGCAGGGTACTTTGACAATTCCTGAGTCAAAAACCCCGAGTTATTGCATAGTGATTTTCGTGGGGGCGCAGCCCTGGGACAGGGATGGAAATATAAACGGCGGTCAGGATTACAACATTTATAAGGGATTGGAAGTGGAGCTGGCTGATGCGGATTTAGCCGTTTTTCGTTATGACAAAAGAGGGACGGGGAAGAGTGAAGGAGCCTTTACTACAAATATAGAGACGTTAAAAAAAGATGCGGAAGCAGGATTGAAATACCTTCATTCCGATAGAGGTTTCGATAAGAACAAGATAATATTTCTGGGACACAGCCTGGGTACAGCGATAGCGGCTGAATTAGCCGCATTTAAACCTTATGCTGCTGTTCTTTTATCCCCGGTAATCCCGCCGGAAAAACTGAAACAATTCGACTGTCCTCTTCTGCTGATTAAAGGAAAAGAAGATAAAAGCATAAAAGAATATGAATTCTCAGAATTGTCTGAAAAAGCCGGAAATCTTAATGCCGCATCCCGGTCAATCATAGTTCCTGATACTGGTCATATTTTTCTGTCAATAAAAAAAGCGGAAACTGAAGATACTCTGATTTCAACGATAAAGCCGGAGGTTCCCGTTGGTATAATCGATTGGCTGAACGGACTGGAATAGGATCAAGCCGGCAGACTTGTTAAAGCACATGGAAAAAGGGCTATTATGAACGAGAAAGTAATTCTGATCGGCATCGCCGGAGGAACGGGTTCCGGAAAAACGACCATCGCGAACAATATAATCGCTGAATTATCCCCGCAGACTGCCAGGATGATTGATTACGATTCCTATTACAAAGACCTGAGTCACCTGTCCATTGAAGAGCGGAAAAAAGTAAATTTTGATCATCCCAATGCAATGGACAATGATTTGTTTTACAATCATCTCAATTTATTAAAAAGCCGGCAGGCGATCGACAAGCCTGTGTATAATTACATGAGCCATACCAGGATGGATGAAGCCGTCAAAATCGAGCCTAAGCCCGTTATTATCGTGGAGGGTCTTCTTTTATTTGTTGAGAAAAGGATCAGAAATTTATTCGACATCAAGTTATTCGTCGACACTGACGCTGACGTCAGGGTTCTGAGACGGATAAGACGCGACCTGCATGAAAGAGGGCGTTCTTTGGAAAGCATCGAAAGACAGTATATGATTTCCGTGAGGCCTATGCATTTGGAATTTGTCGAACCGAGCAAAAGATGGGCTGATTTGATTATACCGGAAGGCGGATTCAACCAGGTCGCCCGAGATATGATCATAGCGCGTATAAATAATTTGTCGGAAACTGAATAAAACCTGTAATCCGGACCTGACAGCCTGCCCTTAATTCAAGAGAAGATTGCCGGCTTTCATTTAGAGACATTTAGTTCAAAGATTCATTTTCTTTCTGTATGGCAGTCCAGACATCTGATGGGCGCATTTACTCCGGGATTTTTCTGAAGTGTTTCTCTGTGACAGCCCACGCAAGTCTTATGCATAGCTTCTTTCATGTTTAAAGAGGCATCATGCATGCCATGACAGGAGGAACATTTCCTGCAAGTATTCTCGCCTTTTTGTTTATGATGACACCGGCGACAATCATTGCCGGCTAATCGTATATGAAGTTCATGCTCCTTGAAAATAAGCGGCATGTAACGTGTTGTAGCTTCAGTAATCGCATCCAGAATGAATACTTCCTTTTTCTGCCCGGTTCCGGTCGTGTTGGATTGAACTTCGGTCTGTTCAGCCCATACGATTGACGTCTTATCGGCGAAGGTGAAAGAAGCAAGGGAGAGAACCCATAACACTGCCGGAAAAACTTTTATTAGTGATATTCTTGTGGCTGACAGGAACAATTCATCATTTTTGCCTATTCTCATTTTAGTTCATCCCCTCGTTTTTTAAAATAAGCTGCGTTGTAATATATCCCGAAAACTGAGCGCCGCTGACTCCATGAGACGGATAGACCCAGGAGCCGGCGAGGTACAAACCCGGGACGGGCGTATCGTTAAACAGCCGGATGTATTGATCGGCAGTAAATTCCCAGCCGTAGGGAATGCCGTTTTTTTGAAGAGTAAAATTCTGCAGGGTACGCGGGGTCATTATTTCTTTAACGACAACATGCTCCTGTAATCCTGGAAGAATCGATTCAGCCGTTTCGATCAATTTTCGGGCAATTCTGTTTTTCATTTCCAAATAAGATTTCCTGTCGGCGGGCCATGCTTTTATATCCGAATAAGATGTGAGCGTAAGAACGGAAGAGCCTTCAGGCGCATACCAATCATCACCCAAATTACCGTAGAACGCCAACGCTATCATCCCTTTTTCGTAATTTCCCGACATCATATTCTCATACATCGAGTCTTCATCATAGCTCGCATTATAGAAAACTTCGTATTCATTGATGTTCCAGAAGTCCGGTTCCACATCCAGTCCCAGATAGACGCAGACAAGCGAATTTCCTGGCTTCAGCTTTTCGAGCTTTTCCAGAATGCTTCCCGGCGTTTTCTCCCTGCCCAGTAATTCTAAAAAAGTCTGATACGGATCAGCCGTTGAAATCACATACTTTGATCGATATATATCGCCGAATTCCGTTTGTACTCCCGTTACTCGCCCTTTCTCCGTCAATATGGATTCAACCAGCGTTCCAACCAGAATTGTACCGCCCAATTCCCTTATTCGCTCAGCATAAGCATCCGAAAGAGCCTGAGAAGAGCCTTTGATGTGCCAGGCGCCTTCCGTCCAGTATGAATAATTCGCCAGCATGAAAAAAGGCCCCCATAATCTGGAAGGCGGCGGTCCGTAGAAAATCCAGAGCTGTGAAAGTGCGGATTTCAATTCTTCATCTCTTATCCGGGAATTTAAAATATCCTGAAGACTTTTATTCCGATTTTTAAATAAATCCCGCTGCCTGAAAGGAATGCCGATTTTCTTGAAAAATGATCGGACAGGCCCCGCTGAAAATATGTTGCGCAATTCCGACATGTCTGAATTCAGCCTTTGCGTTAAATTCATAAAATCGTTTATTCCGCTTCCCTCCTCAGGCCATTTTCTTATAAAAGCCTGCCGGGCTTCCTCAAATTCCACCGGACACGTAAAATCTGTTGCAGGGAAAATAGAACGGTATAATTCAGGAATCCTGATGAATTCTACTTTCTCATAGACCCCGGCCTCGCGCAGCAATTCTGCCAGCGCGCCCCTTCCGCCTCCTCCGCTCATTTCATGCAAGGACGCATCAAAATTGAAATCGCCCCGTGAAAAAGAGGACGTACACCCGCCGACCTTATGATGCTGTTCAAGAAGTAATACTCTGAAACCGTTTCGAGCAAGATGAACTCCCGCCGATAAGCCGCCCATGCCGGTGCCTATGACCGAAACATCATAATCGAAATTTATTGACTGCTCTCTTCTTCTCAATCGGCAGGCGACTAAAATGGTCGCTGAAATTAAAAAAAATATCCAAAATGTCCTCATATATGCCTTCATACGACGTCTCCTTGAGTTGTTCTTCTGATCATATATCATGGCTTCCGCTTAAGGGCAAGTGTACCTCAATGTCCCGAACGCCCTGGCGGTTTTTGGGATTGACAAACTCGTTTTTAAATTATATGAATTAGTCCTAAACTTAAATCGGATTTTTTCAAGAAGTCTGTCCGATTGCTCGAAGGTGTTTTTTCGTTTTTTTGATTTTTTCGGTACAACAAAAAAGGAGGTCCTGCTTGTGAAAACATTCATTGTCGGATTATTCATTGCGGCTTTGTTCTTCCTGACAGGAGGAGCTGGAGAGGTTTCAGCCTGGGGAACCGGCGGATGCTTTGACGCACCCGGATTGCACATTCACCGGGATATGGCGCTGAGAGTAATTGACAGTCCGGACATTAACTGGGCTTTATGGTGGTTTGATCTGGATGCCGAAAGTATAGCGTATTATGCTGCTACAGAACCTCAATGCCATGTCGGCTATCATCCGAGCTGGACTCATTTGCGCGATCTGGCGCATCTGAATTGGGGATGGCCGTCTGATATGCTGGTCGGCGTTATTCTTCATACGGCATCGGATGCAGGCGTAGGCGCATGCCACTGTCCCGCCTGCGAAGTATGGTGTCATGATTGGGCGGAAATTCTTTTTGAAGGAACGGCTGAAGCCAGAAGCGTACCTTCCTTGACAGGGGCTCTCACGGGTTCCTACTCCGCGCGTATGCAGCATTTTCGAAACGTTCAAAAGTCCCTGACCTCCAGCTTCAAACGATGGTTCAAAAGAACCTGGTACTGTAGAATATACTGTGATCCCTGGCACTGGTCGAGGCAGGGAGAGATAAATGGTATGAGGCTGGCGCATACGGCTTTATTGAGTTATTTCTGCGAATACGCCGATTGGGCAGCGGATGAATGCGATCAGCTTTTTGAATAAGCTTCACGTTTATCTGCCGACACATTCGAAGACATCCTAATTCAGTAAATAACAGGCTGAATTTCACAGATTATGAACTGAGGCGCGACTCCTGCGTCCGGTTATTCTTTCGGATATTAATCTTCCTGTCATATTCGGAGGATATGATTGATGACTGCTTTTTCTGAGGACCTATTAAAAGATTCGGCGCGGCTGTTACTAATCATGGCCGTTTTATTATCCTGGCCGGCGGTTTGTAATGCGGGCGGTTCGGCCTCCTCGAAGAAAACGGAATATAAGGGCTGGATACATATTTACAATCGATCCGATGAATTCGACTCACCCCTGGATGGATACGATTTTTCCGAATATCATTACAACAATGTAACTTTTGAAGCGGCGACCGTTTTCGGAAGCGCCGGGGAACGGCAGGTCGAATGGATTTCGATAAAGAAGGGCGAACGTATGGTTTATTATGCCGAATCCAACGTCTTGAAGGTTTTCAGCCTCTCGAAAAAAGAAGAAGAATGGGCCAAGGATTCAGGCTCGGAATACAAAGAACCTCCGACGACATTAAAAGCGCTTCAAGAGTCCAACGAGTTAAAAAAGGATAACTTCACAAGAGAGGAAACGGAAGAGGGTGACGGCTTCTTGCTTTATATTCTGGATGTTGAGGGATATGGAGAGCGTGAGTGTATCGACTGCCCCGATAGCCCGGATACGTTAAAAGTATGGGTCGATCCTGAAACGCTTCTGATACGCAGGATTCAAAATTCAGGTTCTCAGAAAGGCGAACTCATTTTCGAGTATGGTGAGCCTCACTTTTCCGGCATTTTTGACCTGGATGTTCCTGAAGACGCGCAAATGCGCGATTATCGCATGAGTCCCCGTGCGGAAAATATTGTCGAACGAATAAACGGAAGAGCACGTAAAGGGTTGGGCGATTTGACGGCTATGCTTCTTGAATCGACGATCAACGGAGATCAAAAGCCGAAGCCTCGCTCATTAATTATCTTCTCGCGCCGGGGTGAAGCTGTTCTGTATTACAAGTATTCTCTCAGAAACGGCGATGTCGATATGGAACAGATACACGGCTTGAATTCCGGAATAAAAGAAGCTGTTGATATTTCTTCTGCAGTAAATGCTCTTGAAAATGTGAAACCTGTATATTACTGCGTCACAGACAGCTTGACGGTCTGGGAAGGCGTTTTCGAGAAAAAATTCGATTCGGTCGCTTCTCGATCCGGAGAATCACGTTATCAATTCAAAGAAAAAGGATTTCCTTTCCCCAGGACTCTTGCCGCAAAATTATGGCCGGCCGAACAACTGCAAATTTTTCTCGACGACGGGTGGAACGTGGAAACTGTAAATGAAAACGAATCATCGGATTTAATCGGATTGGCTTTCAAAGAACCCGTCCCGGAAGGCAGAGAAGATGAGACGACGAAAAAATCATTACATGTCGAACACATTTATAAATTTGACCTGAAAAAAGATGATCTGCCCGTTGAAATAATCGATAGAAGCTATTCCGGCGAAAAGATAAAAACAGTATTCCGCACCGTAAGCAGTACTTTTGAAAATTTGCCGAACGGTCTATTTTATCCGGCATATTGGGAAACGACTGCTGCTTTTTTCAGTAAAGGGAAACAGGCGAGAAAAATGAAAAGAACCTATCACCTCATCGTCGATCCTGATTTCAAGATGGTTGATGAATGGTTCGTCAGTCCGTCATTGAAATAAGTTTTATGTGATTAATCCGTGGAATGAGACATCAGAAAATCTCTGAATTCATGCCACTCGTGATTTTGGAGGTAGTCTCTTATCATTCTGAAACCGCCGCCGTAAATCGGATCAGTATTTTCCGATTTACGTTCATTTAAATGGCTGTTCCCGTAAAGCTCATTCACCACCGATGCCGAAAATTCCGCAAATCCTTCGTTAATTTTAGGATCAGAAATGTTCGGATATTCGGCGGACATCCAGTCGTGGGCTAATTCATGAGCGCAGGTGTCAATGAAGAATTCGACGGGTAATCCTTCGAGTATATAAATGAAATATTCCGAATGAACGGTTTTTGATTCGTCGACCGATTTTTCCAGGCCGAAGATGGATTTCCAGATTTTCCTTACTGTTTTGCTGGTCGTTTTACAGACGAATAGACCGTTTTCCCGGTCCGATCCGCTTCCCGACAAATTCGAAAGTTTATCCAGTGAAACCAGATCAAAATTAATCTTGTGGTCTGTGCTCATGCTTAATCTTCTCTTCATTTTATTTCTTATTTCATCAAAGAGGTTGCGTGCGATCGTTTTATTCGTAACCGTTCTTTTTCGGCAATCCGGGCAAATTTTGCGGCCGTCGGAATAGGTGATCGAACCCTCTGGAAGTCCGCAATACAGGCATCTGGGTTGAGCCGCATGATGCCGGCAATAAACGTTGCCGTTAATTTCGATCCATGATTCCAGGGTTTTACCGCAAATTTTACATTGGGGCAGCGATTTTTCATAACATTTGCGGCATAGTATTCTTCCGTCCGAAGTCACAAGCCAGCTTTTCATTTTTTTACCGCACCCGGCGCACCGCGGCAGAGTGTTTTCGAAACAAGCTTTGGAACAATAGACGTGACCGTCTGAGGTATAATAAGTTTCGCTGATTTTACGTCCGCAGGCGTCGCATTTGAGGAAATCGTCGGCCGAAATGGTCGTGGCGGAGAAAAAGTAAAGCAGTAAAGCAACGAAAATTACGATCAGCGAAAAAAATGATTTTTTTGAAGTCGCCATAACGTCCTTCCTCCCTCATCATTTTTGCACTTCGGATGATCAAAGTCAAAATATTGAATTCAGGCAAGAGGAGAACGGATTTAATTAAAGGAGAATGAGACGGTGTTTTGTGGAATTTCGGCATTGATCAAGTATCCGTGTTTCGGAGTTAAAATTTTTACAGCCTAGAAAATCTGATAAAGACAAAGACATCTCCTCGTAATTATTTATTCCGATTTATGATACCGATCCGTGTAACGAAACAAACGGCTCTCGATGAAAAAACAGGGGTGAGATCGTCAAACGGATAATTGTGGGGCAGGGTTAGTTTCTGAATTGGGATTTTAATCAGTCAATTATTTTAGGAAACAGCGTACCAGCTCGGTTTGATCATTCACCGAATTTACATCTTGACATGAAAGATGGGATACAATAAAAAAATCAGGGCAAAAGCATTATCTTGCAGAAAGGATGAAAATGGCTGTACCTTTTTTTAATCTTAACAGACAGTATGAAAAAATAGGACATGAGCTTGAGAAAGCCTTATTGGAAACGGCAAGCAGCGGAATGTACATTCTGGGAAAAAACGTGACGGGCTTGGAACAAGAAATGGCTGAATACTGCGGAACGAAATATGCGGTAGGCGCAGCATCGGGTACTGATGCGCTGATTTTGGCTCTGAAAGCGCTCGGCATCGGAAAGGGTGATGAGGTGATAACGACTCCATACTCTTTTTTTGCAACCGCGAGTTGCATTTACAGAATAGGAGCGCGACCGACGTTTGCCGATATAGAGCCCGATACTTATAATATAAATCCTGATGAAGTAAGGAAAAAAATTACTAAGAAAACTCGTGCCGTAATCCCTGTTCATCTATTCGGATTGCCTGCTGATATGGATGAATTGAATGCAATCTCAAATGAATTTGATATCCCAATTGTAGAAGATGCCGCCCAGGCAATCGGAGCTGAATACAAAAACAAAAAAGTGGGTTCTTTCGGGAAGGCAGGCTGTTTCAGCTATTTTCCCACGAAGAACCTGGGAGGTATGGGAGACGGGGGGATCGTCACAACAAACGACGAAAAAATTAAAGAAGAAGCGGCCAAATTGCGCGTACACGGCGGAGGCAGTTCTTACATTCATGAGAAAATCGGTTTGAACAGTCGATTAGATGAAATTCAGGCCGCTGTCATTCGCGTTAAAATGAAATATCTGACGATGTGGAAAGAGGCTCGTTTTCAAAACGCCATGAAGTATTCCGAGCTTCTGGCGAACTTGCCTGAGGTCGTTCTCCCCGCAGAAAAAACAGACCGGCAATGCGTTTTCAACCAGTTCGTCATCAGAATCAAGGAAAAACGGGATGCTCTAATGGAGAAACTCAAACAGCAGAAAATCGGATGCAATATTTATTATCCTTTGCCTTTGCATCAGCAGCCGTGTTTCCGTTATTTGAATTACGCTGCAGGAGATTTCCCGGAATCTGAAAAAGCATCTAAGGAAACTCTGGCCTTACCTGTGTTTCCCGAGCTTATGGATGAGGAGATAAATGAAACGGCACAGGCAATAATTCGATTTTTTGAGTAAAATTGAAACTTTGAATCGGAGGTTGAGGAATGAAAAATTGGAATTTTGCCGCATATGTGGCTTTGTTTATTATGGGAACCTTCTTTTTTTCCGGTTGCGGTGAGAAATGGCCTGAAAACAATGAAACATGGGCCGAGAACACTTACATCACTGAGGGCAAAATAGAAATCGCTCACTACCACGGACAAACTATGCTCAATAATGAATTAAAAAAATATGAGATGCTGACCGCCGTCCATCTGACCGGTTTCCAGCAGGACAGCGCTGTTGCCGCACCCGCACGCGACGAATCCAAGCTTAAAGTTCTCAGGCTATCTCAATTCTTTTCCATTCCAGATAAAATCCGGGATTCAAACTATAATCTGGTCATTTCAGCAGACCCGGGCAATCCTTTCAAAATGCTCCGGGCGACCTTTTCACTCCAATCAAACAAAGGAAACCTATTTAAATTGTTTGAAAACGGATCGGAAAAAGGTCGACTGAAATTTTTCACAGACTATCCGTTGACCAAGCTCGCAAAAATAAATTGGGAAACCGAAAAAGATAAGGTTCTTCTGGACCTGCTGCCTTTGAGCCTCAGGTCGTTGCGTTTCGATCAGGAAAAAAGTTCCTCTTTCGATTTAACCGTCATTTCGTCTCTCATGGATTGCAAACTGCATCCTCCGACTCTTATGGATGTTGAACTGCAAGTTACGAACAAAGAAAGCATAACGACGGGACTGGGCGCTAAAAATGCCTGGAGAGTTAGAATGGCTGCGGAGGAAGTGGAGTGGCAATATTGGTTTGAAGACAAGGCGCCTTATGTATTGCTGCAGGCTAGATCGAATAAAAACGATCAATGGTTGCTGAAGGACCTCAAGATAATCGAAAACTAAAAATGCTCTTTTGGCTTGAATTGCTTTGTTGATGATGTTATGATCGGTTATTCCATCGGGCGTTTCGCCGATGGACGAACAGGTGAAAGGAGGGGGCAGTTTCGAATATCTTCCTGGGTCCGGCCAAATATTTAACGCTCGGGCTTGAAATTGTCGCTTCCACTGCAATAGGCCTTTTTTTAGGCCTTTACCTTGATTCAAAATTTGGGACCGAACCATGGATGATGATCGTTTTTCTGATTTTTGGAATTGCCGCAGGTTTCTTGAGTTTGTTCAGAGCCGGCAGAATCGACGCCGAAGGAATAAAGCTTGACGATGCCCCGGAAAAAAAGAAATTCGAATAACAGTATGATTCCTGTTTTCAGAAACGCGCTTCTTATCGGAATCATCGCATCCTTTGTAGGACTGCTTATTTCAAGCTCGATTTTCTGGGGGATGCTGACCGGCGCCATTGTCGCTTTAGCTAATCTTGTTTCGGTCAATTTCCTCGTCAAAAGAATTGCGACTCCTGAAAAAATAAAAAAACTCAAGTTGAAAATTTTCGGTGTTCTTATCTCCAAACTCCTTCTCATCGGATTGATCTTCTATTTCTTTCTCGTAATAGCCAAAATCAGTCCATTGGGCCTCTTTGCAGGATTGACCGTAGTCCTTGCAGCCTTTATGATTCAGGCCGGCTTTTTTCATCCCAACAGATTATCGGATGAACCTCTTCAACGATGATAAACGGACGTTAAAATGGAAGGCATTGCTCATACACTATGGATTACCGAAAAAGTTAATCAGGTCCTGGGCGGTCCCGCCTCAGCGCTGCTGACTGCTTTGGGCATTCAACATGATACGGCGACTCCGTTGCCCCAGCACCTCATCATCACCTGGGAAATAATAATTATCCTGACCATACTGGCGTATGTCTCTTCAAAAAGAATTTCCCTCATACCCAAAAAATTACAACATGTCTGGGAATTATTCGCTCAGGTCATTCTGCAATTGCTTCGGTCTGTACTAGGACCAAAAGGAGATAAATATTTTTCCCTGATTGCTTCTATGGCATTGTTCATCCTTATCGGTAATCTGATGGGCTTGTTTCCCTTCAGTTCTTCTCCCACCGCCAACCTCAACACCACTGTCGCATGCGCATTGATCATATTCTTCTACTACCACTTCCAGGGCATAAAGGAACTCGGCTTGAAAAAATACTTGAAACACTTCATGGGACCTTCTCTCATCGCTGCGCCTTTCTTGATTCCCATAGAAACCATCAGTCATTGTTCGAGAGTGCTCAGTCTGTCCGTTAGACTATTCGGAAATATCATGGGCGAAGATATCGTCATTATCATTATTTTTTCTCTGGCTCCACTGCTGGCGCCCGTTCCCATGATGGCTTTCGCCATCTTTACCTCCATTCTTCAGGCGTTCATTTTTATCATGCTCTCCATCATGTACCTCGCAGGAGCCGTCAGCCAGGAACATTAAAGGATTATTCATTGAAAGGAATAAGATTTAAAATCAATTTTTGGAACTTCAAGGGAGGAATCTGATGTTAAAAGGACTGTCGATTTTCACGTTAGCTTTAGTTTTCTTGTTCATTACAGCAGCCCCCATCGCCGCTCAAGAAGCTCATTCAAGTGCGGAATCAGAATCGGCTATGGACCCCAAAACACTCTACTTTATTGTCGTTGTCGTCGTGGCAAGCGTATGTATGATGCTGGCCTCTTCCATGGCTATCCTGGGACAGAGCAGAGCTTTGATTACCGCAATCAAAGCAATCTCTAGACAACCCAACGCTCTTGCCGGCATTCAGACCAATCTGATCATCGGGCTCGCTCTGATAGAATCACTTGCTATTTATGTACTGCTCATCGCTCTGATTCTCTTCTTCGTGAATCCTTTTACGGAATACCTGGTCTGATCTGAACATCTTTCTCGATACATTAAAATATTCGCTTTCCTGGGTTTCAGTTTACCCCAATTTACAACCGGCTTAGAAGTTTTGACTGTAGAGGCCTGGCGAACTGCAGTGAATTTTGCGCATCTGAGTACAAAAATGACGGCAAGAAAGGCATTTCAAAAGTCTATTTAATAATCCTGCGTTCTCTGAGGGAATTCGGATTGCAGGATTTCTAAGCGGCAAACACATGAAATTTTCTCAGTAGTATTGCAATGCGCTGGTTATGACTTGAAAAAGCCCGGCGGCTAATTCGGGGTAGCAAAAAGAGATTGATCGAACCGGTAGAATAATTATTACGAAGTGCTGGATCACTAATAATAAATGTTTTGAAATAACCGTTAATGAGCAAAGAATTCATTCGCAGCGGTTCGGTCATGGAGGGCTTCGCATAACCTTTCGCAATAATATCCCGGGCGGTAAAAGCGTCTGCCGCACAACCGGCGAAAAAATGATTTTTCTATAAAAAAACGACGGCTATTTTTTTCTTGACATTCACAATAGCATTAGGAATAATAAGAGAGTGTTACTTTCCTTACTGATGGAATAAGGATTCAAGTAACGGATTTGCTTAGGAAGCTCAGGAAGAATTGTAAAACCGATTTTGGTTAGCTAATGAAAGATATTTATAGAAACGCATGGATTCAAATGAGCTAGGCAGAGTGATTTTATGAAAATTGCTTTATTGATGAAATTTTTTTTTACAGAAGGGAGTTGAGTAATTATAATGCCTAAAGAAAAGGATATGGTCGATTTTATGCTTTATCTTTTATCCGCCGGCAACTTTGTCCAGGAACAGAGCATCCCAACACACAAGGACAGGTTGTACAACACTTTCGGAAAGACTTTTCTAAGAGGGATCAAATCGCTTTCGGTCCTTTCAGGAGCTGCAGCCGATGCCCTGGCAGCCCAAAGGAATAGAGAGGAAGTGAAACAGAAACCAGAAGAGGAAAAAATAACGCCTCGTATACAATATACCCCACAGGTCGTCGAAAAAGAACCCAGACCGGCGCCTTCTTACGATTATTCACCGCCGGAAAAAATGACGATACCCGATACTCAAAAAGAAGAACCGGTCCCAGTGAGACCTCAGAAGCCTTTTGTACGAGTTCGCAAGCACAATAGAGACGAGTCCCGGAAGAAAACAACGGACACGACCTCAGAGACCTTCGATGCGACGGAAAATGAGGAGCAGCAGATCACCGCAGTTCAGAGTCCTCCTCAGGATGATGTGCAGAAGAAGCCGGCTGCTGAAGTCCCACAGGAGCAATTCTACAAGATCAAGGAAAACGAAGCGGAAAACAATGACAGAGAGCCTGCCATATCAGGTGAAACATTCGAAAAGATCAGGGAAGAGGAAAAAGAAAAACTTAAAGAAAAATATCCTCATCTCCAGGATAAAGATTGGAACCGGGGATTGTGGAAGACCTGGCTTGATTTAGCCGTAAAAAACAGAATCGACGAAATGAAAGCGAAAAGCTGAATCCCTTTGTTTTTTTAATGGGCGTAAACAAAAAACTTCATCGCCATTTTCATCTATGAACTGATTTGTTTTTGTTTATTAAAAGTGAGATAAAGTGATTGGGAATTTCTTTTGTTGAATCTGAATGAGAAGCCTGTTATATCAGATTTTATGTTATTATATTATTTTATTTGTTAATTTTTGTCCACATAAACGGCGAATTTTCCCCAATACTGAGTCAGTCTTCGGATTTGCTCAGTCAAAGTATAAGCGCCGCCCCTGCCTCGCAAATCCTTACCATCCTTGTCTTAAGAAAAATTCGCTCGTTTATGGATCAAAAACCGCAGTGACTGTCCGGCATTAAATTTTGAATCGAGAATCGAGTTTGTGGACAGTCACTTGTTAAGAATATTTAATAGTATTATTTTATAATTCATTAAACAGCGCCTGTCCGCAACGAATTTTTAACTCAGCATGCCGTGAGGCGGACAGACGTTGCGAGTTTCCGGCTCGGAAACAAGAAAATCCGCAGCCTGCGAAGCATTGTAGGAAATCGCCGTTTAAGGACAAAAACAAGGTAAATTTAATGCACGATCACGCCTGGTGGGATTTCGCCGGGGAATTCAGCGAGCGTAATTGTTTCATCATTTATTCCGGCTGCCAGAATCATCCCTTCACTCATGCCGTGTTTCAGTTTTTCAGCTTTCAAGTTAGCGACGAAGAGGACTTTTTTTCCAATCAGTGTTTCCGGTTGATAGGAAAGTCCGATTCCAGCCAGGACGACTTTCTTGCCGTTTCCGGCGTCGAGCGTTATTCTTAAGTGTTTTGCAGCATCTGTTACTTTTTCTGCGCCGGTGATTTCAGCGACTCTCAAGTCTATTTTCAAAAAATCTTCCATTGAGATGCTGGGTTTGGCGAGCATTTCTTTCACGTCTGAAATATTGACGTTATTATTTTTCTTTTCAGAGGCATATATCATTTTTGAGAATTTATCGTTATTGGGGGAATTGATCAAGCGGAAGAAGGGTCCGATTTTATGATTTTCCAGATTGAATTTATGATCGTTCCATGTCAGGGGTTTGATTCTTAGTATTTTCTCAGCTTCCATAGCAGTATGAGGTAATATGGGTTTTATAAAAACCACAAGCGCTTTGCAGAAATTTAGAACCGCTGTCGCTATTTTCCTCGCCTCCTGTTCATCCTTTTTTACCAGCCGGGGAAGGTCGGCTTCTTTAAGGTATTTTATTCCCAGATCGGCGACTTTACGAATTTCTTCGATTGCAGAATTAAAATTGAGGCTGAGATAGTGAGTAAACAGAACCTGCGCTTTTTGTGAAATGTATTTTTCCAGTTTCGTTTGTTTTTCGGGCAAATTTGCAATACGACCTTTTAAATTTTGATGAATAAAATTGATCAGGTTGTCGAATAGCCAATTCAGACGATCTGTCAGGTCCTCCTTGATTAGAGCATAAAATTCCTTTTCATTGAATTCGGCAGGTTTGATTGAAGAGGAGGAATTTGCAGCAAAGAAATATCTCAATGTTTCCGGATTAAAGAATTTTTCAAATACTTCAGCGGATATGTCGGGTTTGTCATCTGATGATGAACCGACGATTACATCTCCATGCGCCACGATTCTCTCAGGCAGCGCAAAACGAGTGCCCATAAGAATTGACGGCCAGATCAGTGAATACATGTACCAGTCCTTGCTGCTCATGAAATGAAAAATATGTGACTTTGAGTTGGACCAGTGTTTCGCGTTTTTTCCTTCTATTTTGTCCAGATATTCTTCCGTTACAGCCGGAAAAGAAGCGGCGATATCAAAATATTCGTTGAAATACAAAGATTCCTCTCCTGGAATCGCAAATCCTAAATAATTCTGGTCACGGCTTATCTCCGCATCGGGCAGTTCTTCTTCCAGTTTTTCTTCAATATAACTTTTCACTTCTCCAGGAAAACTCTTCGGGTTCTTCAACCATTCTTTTAAACGATGTTTATACTCGGAAATCTTATAGAAATAATGCACTCTCGTCTTTTTCACATACTCGCTGCCGCAGCGGGCGCAGGCGTCTCCCGGTTCTGATTCTTCAATTGCAACGCCGCAAAAAGGACAAGCGGATGTGCCGTTGAAAATTCCTCTGCAATGAGAGCATATTTTTTGAGATTCGAAGGGGGAAGCAAATAAATTACATGTTTCACAATAATTTTGTTCGGTTTCGGTTCTGTAAACGTGGTCAAGTCCTCTGAGCCGCCGGAAGAAAAGTTCAATAAAGTGTTTCGTTTTTGAGATATGCGTGGAATAAAGTCCGTCGAATTCTATTCCGAATTTTTGAAAAAATTTCCTTTTTTCTTCAATGACAGCGCTCAATTTCTTGTCGATTTCTTCTTTATTTTCGTCAGTTTCAGGTTCATAAGACGGACTGTGGACCTGCAGGGCGCAGGTGAAAACAGAATCCTGGCTGGTCAGATTGAGAAACCGGTTAAAGATATCCGCTTTGACAAATTTGTACAGATCCTCAATGGAAAACTCTCGATCAATGGACGGAACGGAACATGTAATAATTATTTTGTCATCCTTCAAATCGATTCTCCCCTTTCTGGCGCTGTTACGAATAATACTTCCCGGAAAAGCCGGAGCTTTCCGGAGACACAACAGCATATACAAGTGTTTTTTGAAAAGCAAGAGCTTAGGGTGAAAATAAGGGAAGAAATTATGCAGCAAAACATCGCAGATTCTTAACATTCCGGTCATCAGCAGCGATAGGCGAATAAATCGAAGGGGAAGAAATCATTTGATTTCGTCAGTTGAATTCTCTAAGATAATCTGAAGCTTATCGATTCCGCAAACATTCGGGAGAGAGATCGCACATGAGATACATGAAACGTTACGAAAAACACATTCTGACTTTCGTGGTCATGCTTTTTTACATCGTCGGATATTTTGTCATAACTTCAGCCGTCTCTTCGTTGCCTTCTCATACGCTTTTTTCGAGTTGGGATCGTGAGTTGCCATTAAGGCCAGGATTCATTTATGTCTATCTTCAGGTCTATTTCATCGTTTTTTTGCCTGTCTTTCTGACGGACAGGATATCCCTGATCAGGAAATTCGCTTGCGCTTATATGGTCACGATGATTTGCAGTTATGCGCTTTTCATCATATTTCCCGTAGTAAGACCCAGGCCTGATGTTGAGCTCGTTAGTTTCAACAGTTTTTGTCTATCCGTGCTATACCGGTTAGATCATCCTACCGGATGTTTTCCCAGCCTTCATGTGGCTATGGCCACTTTGGCCTCTCTCTGCACCTTCTCCGTCAACCGCGCTTTCGGCATTTTTTCCTGGATAATGACATTGCTGATCGCTTTATCCACTTTGTTTATAAAGCAACACTTTGCAGCCGATGTCATTTCAGGAGCTTTTTTGGCCTGCCTCTCTTACTTGCTCGTTAAAAGCGAAATAAAGGCTATCGTTTTACAACCGCTCTTCAAAAGAACGGCTTCCGCTGAACAGGGAAATCATCCTTGACTGAGCAACCTCTTGACGCCTGGCTGAAAAACAACTGTTACCGGTAAGGAAACCATACGTGCGCGTCAAAAATTTTGTGGGGCAAATCATTATGTGCTAAACTTGTCGTCGGGTAAGTCGTTGATGAGGAACCTTCTGAAAAACAGAGAATTTTTTGGTAATTCTTCTTAAGGGAAAGGCTGGATATGAATCGAACGAGTTTATTCGCTCAAGTTACAATTTTTTGCATCATCACCGCCGGCGGGCTCCTTCAAGAAACTGATGCAAAAAACCTTGATCTGATTAATGAAAAATCCCTATCTGAAATCAGGGAATCAGACAAATTGACGACATCAGACCAGGAATACTACATCGCTGATTTTTTCATTTCTGAAACAGGGATTTTAAGAGAAACAGAAACGCCGACATATCTTCCCAGCGTTACGCCCTCCGCTCCTCCTTCATTCACTTCCACGCCCATTCCCACAATAACAGTTTCCCCTTATTGGAGTCCAACCGGAGCAATTACTCCGCCTACCGAAACTCCGGTTGAAAGTCCCACTTTTTCATCAACTCCTACGGCCTTTTTCACCCATTCCCCCACCAGTACGAATACTGCAACGCCGACACCGACTCCAACGGGTTTTTCAACGGTTACTGAAGTTCCTACCTTGCCGACTGCAACGGCCACAGCGAGCCCCACTTTTTCATCCACGGGGACGCCATATCCGACTACAAGCGTTACTTTAACAAATACGCCCGATGAAACGGCGACGCCTACGCCCACAGTATCCTCATCAGGAACTCCTGTTCCGACGTTAATCCCGACAAATGCCTTCACCTTTACATCCACTCCGACAGAGACAATGACGTTTTCGCCTACCGGCACGGCAGTCGTTACCCCCACCGCTGAATTAACCCGGACAATCGCTCCTACGATGAGTCAAACTCCAACGCCACGCATTACGTTGACGCCCACATTGCCTCCTTTAGGGGTTATTCTTGAGTTATCGGAAGAGGACGATTTTTGTTTCAGGACGGGCGATCTTTTTCGACTCGATGCCTGGATAAGCAATCCAGGTCCCGAAGAGTATGAAGGAGTTCCTTTCGTTGTATTGCTTGATATTGACGGAGAGTATTGGTGGTATCCGGAGTGGAGCAGTGATTTTACATATGCACAGGTTGAGTTGCCGAGTGGAACGAAAAAGTTGAGGATTCTGGACTTTATTTGGCCTGACGATCCTTCGGAAGAGGATGACGTGAGAATATACGCCGCTCTTTTAAATTATGAATTGACTGATTTTTTCGCTCCTGAGGGGGATTACGCCGGATACGATTATGTTGAATTCGACTATGGTTGCGATTGTCCCGGTTTTCATCCGGAACAGAAAGAGGGTCTTTTGAGAGAACGGACTGAAGCGAATTCGCCGGCCCGGGAGCTCCCGTTTTTCACTCAATAGCGCATTCTAGAGGATGATGGATTCTCCAAAATCGAGTTCATACGTTAAGTCTTTTCGTGAATCGGTCGTACTTTTCGTCATAGTCATCGTTTCTCAATCGGTCGTATTTCATAAGGTACCTTATGATAATGTTGCGAGCAGAACGAATATCGTATTATCGGTAATCAATCATGGAACTTTTCAAATCGATGCCTATCATGAAAATACTTTGGATAAAGCATTTCGATCGGGGCGCTATTTCTCCGACAAGGCGCCCGGAGGAGCGCTTCTGGCAGCATTGCTTCTTTATGTCCCGGTAAAAACGCTGAATTTTACCGGACTGCAAATTAGCGATGAAGTCGTCAGGTACTTTGCGAGAATCCTGGTCGTCTCATTCCCCGTCGGCATCATGGCGCTGCTGATGTTTAATTGGGCTTCGGACCTGGTAAAATCTCACTCATTGCGTATGCTGCCTGTCTTGTTTTATGCGCTTGGAACACCGGCTTATCCTTACTCCACTTTATTCTATGGGGCTCAAACAGCGGCGGCTTTCGGTTTTTTTGCTTTTTTACTCATAATTATGCCGCTCGGCAACAAAGAAGGGCCGAATAAAAAGTTCTTTTATCGAGGTTTCCTGGCCGGCGCTTTAGCTTCTTTTTCCGCTGCTTCCGTTTATCCTGCTGCCCTGCTATGGATACTCTGTTTTCTATTTACAATTTTTCTGAAAAAGTCTAAAGCTTCAATCCTTTCTTTCATCGCGGGTTCGATCCCGATAGCTCTGGGAGTCGCCTTATACCATCAAATCTGTTTCGGAGGCATCCTGCAGACGGGTTATCAGTATAAATTTCTGGAACATCATGCTCAGATGCATTCGGAAGGTTTTTTCGGCATTACTGTTCCTTCTGCCGCCGCCCTCTGGGGTATAACCTTCAGCGTTGAAAAAGGTTTATTTTATTACGCGCCCCATTTGCTCTTCGGTATCGCCGGACTGTTTTACGTTCTTAAATCCAAATGGAAATCCGCAGCGCTGTTTTGCATTACCATTATTTTTACCTTCATCCTTTTCAACTCCGCATTCCAGGATTGGAAGGCCGGATGGACCTTCGGACCAAGACATCTGCTGCCCGCCATTCCTTATATGACAATAGGCAGCTTTTTTTTCCTCAAAGTCGCATCAACAAGAAAAAATCCGGAAAAATATTTCCTCATCTCAGTCTACTTTTGCCTGGGTATCGTCTCCATGTTTCCGACGTTTCTCGCCGCCTTTACTACTCCGCATATACCCCTCTCTTTTGAAAGCCCGGTTTTTGAATTTCTTGTCCCAATTTTCATGAAAGGATACAGCGTCATTTCTCCGGTCAGTATGGCCGGTTTGCCTCCCCAGTCGGCGCCTGCTATTTTGTTCGTTTTCATCGCTTTGCTTATGCTTTATACCTTTTGGAAAAACAATGTCTTTAGACGAATTAACAGCGAGCGATTGTTAGGATTCCTCGCCGGCATTCTAACCGTTTCGATTTTTTTTGGACTTACAGCTTATTATTCGTTTAAAATCGCAAAGCCCGATAATTTTGAACGTAAAGGAGCGCGCGCCCAGGTGTTTTTGGCTGGAAAGATGTGGGATGAAGCGGAAACTGAAGCAAGAGAGATATTACGGCAAAATCAGAATGTCAGGTTCGCGTGGGAAATACTGGCGATTTGCAGAGAGAAAAAAAAGGAAAAGGAGAATAATAATGAAATATATAGGCGCGAAAATCAATAAGCCTAGATTCGCCGTTTTCATCGCTTCTTCGATCAGCCTCATGCTGCTGGCGGGGTGCGCTGCAGCCTTGAGCGGTAAGATTAAAGAAAGAGAAACCGCATATAATCTATCGGGAATCAAGGTCGTTATTGAATCGGAAAACAAAGTGCAGGAAACTTATTCCGATCAGAAAGGCAATTACAATTTCACCAATCTCAAAAAAGGCGAATACGATATTAAAATCGAAGACAATCAGGATTATCTTCCATTTCATGCGGTTATAAGAATTCAAAAACCTGAAAAAATGATTAAGGACATCGAATTGAAACCGATGCCGTCCATTAAAGGAAAAGTCTTTGACGGCGCCATGCCGGTAAACGGAATGAAGGTGGAATTGTGGTCGATCGATAGAAAAAATCATTTAAATTCAATCACTGACGCCAAAGGGGAATTTCAATTTCCAGGTCTTCAACCAGGCGATTACTACCTGGAAGCTTTCAATAAGACAAAATCCTGCCGGCGAAAAGTGACGCTGGAATACGGAACGACAGTCCTGGACCTCTTTCTGGAAAAACCTGTCCGATTGGAACCGGGAAAAGTTCAAGGAAGAGAAAGTTCATTGCTAGGTACAGTTCCGCATCGCGACAGCAATTAATTCCAATTACGGGTGAAAGTAATCATGGAAAACCAGCAGACTTCCCGAATAATACTAAAGATTGTTTTAAGCGCCGTTATATTGTTCTCTGTAACAATGACGATCGTTTTGGGCTTGCGCTTCTGGGATAAGCATACTTCAAAGGAAAAAAGGGCGGAACGCTATGATCAGAAACAACCGGTAAAGAGTGATTTTCTTTTTAAATTGGAACTCAAAGGGAAAACTGACCGATTGTCTGAAACCAGAATCTTTTTCGAAGGAAGGGAAGTAGACAAGAAAGATTATGTAAAAAAAAGCGGAGATCGTTTTTTGTGCAATTTTCCGTTTGCCGCTTATTCTGCTGAACTGAAAAAATATGCTCTCGTGTTTGATCCGGACGACAACGGAAAGGAACTCACTTTTCAGGAATATTTTGAGACGGATATAGACAAAGGCGAATATTTTTTTTCTAAAAACTTTGAAGATATTTTTCCGGAAGCCCTGAAAGATGAGACTAAAACTGTGAAGGAAAGAGCGGAGAGCGTTCCGGTAAAAATGAAAGACCAGGAAGAGAAGAAAAAGGTGACTGAAGCAGAGTCAGAGGTAGCTGATGGTGCGGACGAATCCCGGATGCGCCGGCCTGAACGAAAGTCGCCGCCCGCTAGCCCTGCATTCACTGGAAAATTAAAATTATCTGTAAAAAACCGCGATACCGGTGAGGCGGTTCAAGGTGCGATCGCTTATTTGAAAAACGGAGAGGATTGGCGTGCCGTTTCGCCTGGAACGGATACAAGCGGTGTAACTGAAGTGAAAAATCTGCCGAATGCGCCCTTCCTTTTGTCAATCAGACGAGAGGGATATGAGGATTACGAATTGAATATTGAAAAGAGCCGGGAAGATTTTAATGTTTTAATGAAAGAGAAAAAATGTCATCTGACGCTCAATATAGGACCTGTTTCAGCGCTTGTTAAATATCGAGGAATCGTCATAGGCGAATCTTCTCCGGGCCGGGATTTCATTCATGCTTTCCCATGCAGTATAATAAAACTGCAGATACACCCGACCGACTCAGGAAAAGGATACGCTTCTGAAAAAAGAGAAATCGATCTCACCCAGGGAGACGTCACAAAGGAAGTGTTTCTTGTTGAAGATCACTATGAAACGGCGGAAAAGTTTTATGCTGAGGCGATGAAGACAAATGATATTAAGCTCTTCGAGCAGGCGGCCATACAATATGAACAGGTTCGAATGATAGGCGTTACTCATCATGCTCGCAATAAATATTTAAACGCTCAGTATTACGCGGGACAGATATATGCAGAGCAATTGTTCGAGTATGATAAAGCGAGAAAAAGTTTCATGAAAATAAGAGAGACGGATGCGCAGGCGAAGCCCACGATATATTACTACCTGGCGAAGATCGACTTTGAATCGAACAATTACAGAGATGTATTCGAACATATGAACGATTTGAATTCATGTTCGGAATATCTGCCGGACGAACAAAGGATGGAAATTTTATTCCGCACAAAATATTATCTGGCGAAAAGCGCATTCGAGATGTGGAAAACTTCTGATGATGCGGGGAAAGATAAAATGCGGAAAAATGCAATCTATCATTTGAAAGACGCCATGGTGTATTACGATAAAGAACTTTCAGCGGACCAGAATGCGGCAGCGAGATTAAAAAGATATAATGATGAATTGAAAGAACTGTTGAATTTTCTCGAATAGAGATTAAATGAGATTACCTAACGTGATAACCTTTTTAAAACATGGTAGACAGTCGGTCTTCAGCAATTTTAGAGAATTTTCTTTACTCCGTGGGTGGGGCGGAGCGCCGGCATACCGTTTTAAGGGGGGACAATCTTTACTTTTTTTGATCGTTTGCTGTTTTGCGGTAATTATGTTTTTCGTTGAGGCATCGTTCTGCAACGATCAGAGTATTGTTGGCGAATTACGGTGGGATGAGAGTTTGGGCTATTCATATGCACAGTTGATGGAAAGACCTGTTATTATGAAGAGCATAGAGTTGTCGGCTGCTTCTCCTGAAACGGGACGGATACAGCATCCGAAGTTTTCTCCTTCAGGACGGCATATAGCTTTTGAAATTGAAAGAGAGGAAACGATAGAGCTATGGATGTTAGACCTTAAAACGAAAAGTAAACAGAAAGTAGAGACGGAGAGCAGCGGATACTTCGATTCTAATGAAATAACGGGAGATATGGATTGGAGTCCGCTTATCATTAATGACAAGGAATGGTTCGTATTCGTTCACAAGGACAGATCGGAAAACGTGTTATTGCTCAATTACATAAAGGACGGCGTTATCGGTTCTTCTCATCAAAGATTAACTGGGATAGAAAACCGTTTTTTGCTCTCCTCTCCCCAATGGAGTTCGGATGCGGAATTTCTGATTTTCTATTCGACTCAATCCGGATTCGGGGATATTTTCATCATTCCGGATATAAAAAAGAATCTCTCAGGCGCCGGCGTAAATTTTGTTGAGACGAAAAGATTGAGAGGTCAGAGCAGCGATCTGGAACCGGAATTATGGCCCTCCATCATCAAAGATGATACGGGAAACTATTTCGCGTTCTATTCCTCGCCAGGCGAAAATGATAATTATCAGATCAGGCAACTTTGGTTTTCAAGGAATAAAATACCCAAAAAACAGAAGGATTACCTTTTTTGGGGTGATCCGCTTTATGATGCCGTCAGGCCGTCTTATATCGATAAGCACAAGCTGGCTTTTTACAGAACAAGGAGAAGTTTAAGCCGGTCTACCCATACGACCATATGCATTTTTGATCCTGATGAACGAAAACTGATTGAGATTGCTGAAAAAGAGGGAGTCGTTCCCAATAAAAGAAGGGGGCCGTTGGTTTTTGAAGGCGGTATGCTTTATACGGGAGCGAGTAAATTTGAAAACAATCCCATCGTGATGACGGATTTTAATGGAAATGAAATTTTTCGATATGATAAAACGGTTCATAATTTTGACATTGACGTTTATCACGATGTGAAGGCTAATTGTTTTAAACTGACCTACACAGCAGTAAAAAATGGAAAATCCTGTCTTTTCCTGGCCTTTCTCAATATAAACGACAGGATGGGAATATCCGGGAAGCCTTGAAATGGAAAAAATTTTCACTAGCCTTTTGACCGTTGCGGCTCTCTTTAGTTTCTTGATCATTGATCAGGAATTTTACGATCCGAAAAGTCCTGTCGATAAAATGATTTACGACAATAATTACGAAGAGGCGTTGACGGAATTGAATAATGATGGACTCGAACAATGGATTCTTAAGGGCAAAGCCTTATATGAACTTGGTCTTATTTATGAAAGAATTTTCCGCTTGACGGTCAATGAACAACTGCAGGCTTACGAAATTTCACTCAGAGAAAATCACGATTTTTACCTTAATTTTTTCTATGCCAGATGCCTTTTCCTGAATGGAAAATATGAAAAATCTGCAGCTCTTTTCGATAAGCTGGTTGCCGCTCCTGAATCATCAGATGATCCTGAAATCAAAAAATTGCTGCTGGTCTGGCGCTCCGCTTCCTCAATATTGCGTGATTCCTCCGCTCAAAACGAAAATTTCAGAAAAGAACGCCTGCTGTTGAAAGAAATAAAAAAAGAATTTATTGAAACGGATAACATCATGTGCGAAGAAAAAAGCTTCCGTTCATCTCTTCTTCGAAGCTTTGAAAAAAGAAACGTTTTCTGGTGCAATTCTAAGCAAAGGAGTTACGACAAGTATCCGCTCGCCTCTGAAGAAAACATCACGCCATGGAAACCTGTTTTCGAAATAGAATCCGTTCGATATTTCGACCCGCTTTCTCTTTACGCATCATCTGTGAATTATTTCCGGTCAGCAGCAATAAATTTTCAACGAGCTGCAGATGCTTGCGCCAATCACACCTGCTCTGAAAAATTCCTGCCGGTCCTGAAGGAAAGAACAGCTTTAAGTTATTTCAAATCCAGGGATTATTCGAAAGCTGAAGCGTATCTAATTGGCTCCGGTTCTGTCCGTTCGCGCATCATAAAAGAATGGATTGAAGTAACTAAAAAAGAACACGTGGATGAAACTGCTGTAAGAAAAATTATAAAATCCGTTATGGAGAACGACGTTCCCCTTGCAGACTGGAAGCTTCTGCTCGAATTCGTTCATTCCGTTTCATTCGATAAGATTTCGCTTGGTGAATTGTCGGAGAAATTTGAGGAGATGATCAAAAAATCAGACCTGCAGCATCAATTACCGAAAAGATTTCAACATGAAATGGCCGATTATCTTATGCTGCTTTATAAAAATGAAAATACGGATGACTTGTTGAGAAACCTGAAGAAATATAATCCGGAATTCTCCGGAGATATCTGGAAAAATAATGACCCTTTATTCCTCATTACCTGGTCCTCGCTTATTGCTCTTTCTGATCTTTCGAGCGACTACACCCTGAAACAGGGAAATTTGATGAGCGTAAAATCAAAAATGCCGGCTTTAATTCCTATGATTGAAGCTTTTCAGGTCATACTGGAGAACAAATTCAAAGGCGCCGCGCAAAAACCGCGGTACGATTCAAATTAATTGAGTTCAACTAACAGACGATTTGTCATGACATCAAAAAAACAACGGCATAAATTCACTATTCATAAATCTTTCAAATCAAACCGCCTGTCATGTCTGCTGATCCGGCTTCTTGTTTCCATCTTGTTTCTTCTGAAATTCAATCTGGTTTACGGTTCTCCCGCACCAGAGGATAAATCAACGTTAATGCTGGAATTGCAGAATGACATTTCAAAACGGAAGGCCCATGAAAATCTAATAATGAATCCGTCAGCAGAGGATCAGGAGGGACTCTTCAAATTTTATTTTGTTTTATTCATGGATAACGTCAGTTCTGAAAATGAAAATACTGCCCGTCATTATTTGGCTGAGTTTTACGAAGCGATAAATTGCGATCGGAATGCCATGGAGCATTGGAAAGCAATCTTAAGGTCTGACCCTCACGATGCTGCAGCGCAGCTCAGTTTATTCGATTTATATCTTTCACAGAAGAAGTTCAGCGGCGCATTGGAGGTTTTTTGCGCGGGAGCGGAAGGGTGCGCATTGGATAAGGCTGGAATGAATGAATACTTCATCCGGCTTCAGCGGTTGTTCGAAACCTTTTTAAAAAGGAAAGATAAATCGGACAACGATTCTGAGAAGAAAAAAATGGAGAACATTCTAACCGGATTATGGCTTTATTCCAGATGGAATAACAGGGAAGAGGCGGAATTATTACTGAGAAAAAGTCGGACAGTTTTCGAACGGGCAGCCTATAAAAGATTAAAAACGAAATACAGGGATATTGAAAAACACAAGAATTTTCAATTATCAAGTAAAGGGAGTGCGGAACGATTAAGGCTTGAGGACCTCACGGATGTGAAGTCGCTTGATTTTTCACGCTGTCGCCGGAGTGAAACGCTGGATGATGAAATTAATATTTTTGAAAGAATCAGGCAATGGACGCCGAAGGAGATTCCTGTATTGAATAATCTTGCGGTTTTATATTTCAAAAACGGGGAATGTCGAAAATCACTGGATTCGTTGATCGAAATCGTGAATTTAAGTCCTTTTTATAAAATCGGATGGGACAATTTGATCCTGGAAATAACGGCTCTTCAAACGAATAATGACCTTAAGGATTTTTACAGATGGAAAAAAATGGAGCTTCAATTAATGGAAAAGAAGGCCGAAAGCGATTTTACATTATCATCAGCCGTGCAATTTGAAAAAGAATATCTGGAATCATCCGCTCCGGAGTTGCAAAAAACGCGCAAACAAAAACCAGATAACTATTTGGAAAGTTCTAACGCATTGGAATGGTTTACAGGAAGACCAGCTTACGCCAAAAAAGGCTCGTCATTGAAGAAATCGCCCTCACCATCAGCAGCCACGGTTTACCTGGTAAGGACTGACGAGCGTGTTGAAGTATTGGATATTCATAGGAACTGGTGCAATGTTGAGTTTAATAAAGGAAACGGCCGGACAGGCTGGCTGCATTTCGACGATCTGTTGATTTCCGCTGTCGTTAAATATGATAACGTCATCGTTGAATTTCCTCGATTAACCAGCAAGAAAGCAGGCCGACTGAAAGAAGGACATCATGTACGATTGCTCGAAAGGGTCGATGAATGGATCAGAATATCCGTTCTCGAGACGGGAGAAAAAGGCTGGGTTAAAATTACAGGCTTGAAATAAAAAAGAGCAGAAAGCTTGATTTGGAATTATTTTGAAAGTAACGGAGGAAACAATGAGAAGTAATTATAGTAAGGGTTTTTCGGTTCTGATGGGCCTGCTCTTGTCCGTTTTGTTTTTTTCTGCTGAAGCGCCGGCAGATGAGATAATTTACGGAACCATTAAAGAAGTTGATTGTCTTAATCCTCTAATCAGCAACCTTCGTTCGACGAGAGAAATTACTGATCTTATTTTTCAGCCCCTGGTCAAATATAATGATGCTGAGGAATTTTACTGGGAAATCGATATTGACGAAAGTCCGATGTTGCGGGAACCTCCGGAAGTATTGGGAGGCGGATCAAGAATAGACGTCAAATTGCGCAAGAACCTGACCTGGCATGACGGCGAAAACATAACCGCTGACGACCTTCTGTTCACCATTAACTTGACAAGGAATTCAAAAAGCGATCCCTCAGTAAGGAATCGATATGAATGGATCGATTACATTCAAAAAATCGACGATTGCGAAGCTCGAATATATCTTAAAAATATCGTGTACAATCCCGTATCGCTTTTGACCGAATTCGTAGTTTTTCCGAAACATATATTTGAAAAAAAGGGGTATGATTATTTGACTGAAGAAGATAATTTCGTTTGGAATCCGGTAGGAAACGGGATGTATTATCTCCAGGAAAGAGATGAATCGGGAAAGATATTTTTGAATGCATTCGAGGATTATCTGCCGGAAAAAGCGAACGTGGACGCCCTGATCCGGCAGAAATTTTCGCAGGCCGATATCATGGTTCAGGAATTTTTTGCCGGCAAAATAGACCTTATCACCGAAACACCCATGAATTACGTCAAAGAATTCAAAGAAATGAAAATGAGGAATCCGATTCAGTTGCAGTATTACAGCCCTTTATCGATACAGGTCATTGCTTTCAATTGTTCGAATGAATTTTTGAAAGAGGTTAGAATAAGAAGAGCGTTGACGATGGCGGTCGACCGTGAACACATACTGAAAACCTGGTTCAATAATGAGGGTTCCGTCATTTCAGGTCCTTATGCAGTGAATGCGTGGTGCGTTAATCCTCATGTTCCGCCTTTAAGGTTCGACTTGCCGGAATCAAAGAAGATTCTGGATGATTTTACGGACAAAATTAAAAATGGCATCAGGGTCGGAACGAACGGCGAAAAAATGATTTTCGATTTTCTCATTTCTGACGAGAATGAAGCGGATTCTCCAGAACGTATTGCCTGTACGGTCATTCAGCAGACGTTCGAGAAGGAGCTGGGCATCAAGTTAAATACGAAAATACTGAAGAAAAACGTCTGGGAGAAGAAGGTTTTTGAGGAAAGGGATTACGATCTGGCGTTTCTGGGATGGTATTTCCCTTACGGTTACGACGTTTCGCCGATTTTTGAAACCGCAGGCGTGCAGAATTTCATGGGATATTCCAATGACCAGGTTGACAGATACTGTTCCATAGCAAAACTGGCGGAAGACAGGGCCACGGTAAGAAAAGCCAACTGGAAGATACACGAAATACTCCAGGCCGATGCTCCCTGCCTTTTCCTGTGGAGCCTCAAAAGACAAGCCGCCTACTGGGCAAAAATCTATAATCTGAAAATCCACCCGTTTTCCTTTTTCTGGTGGATCGACAAATGGGAGCTGGAATAGCTCTGGTCGCTTATGCGTTATAGTCTTTCATTAAAAATGGTTGGATATGTGATCGCTTTGAGCTTGCGGTATTTATTGTTTTCAGCGCTGCTGCTTTTAGTTTTGACTTTTATTATTTTCTGGTCGAGTCGTCCTATCATGACCGGAGAGACCCCTTTCGATAAATTCATACAGCGTTTGCCTTCAAGACAGAGATATATATTGAGGCAAAATTTGTTTGACGACCAAAAGGAATCATTGAAAAATTCAACGGAGCATTATTATGAAAAAGAATATCAGGAAATCCTGGAAAGCTTAGCTGCTGCCCATCTCGGAAAACTTCTGTCTGATTCCGAAATTAACGGGCAAACCAGGTCGCTTATTCGGGATTATTATTTAGAGGGCTTAAACAGGGAGGGCTTGAGTCAAAAATATGGGTTCAGAGTTAAAGAGATTGATGCGATCATTAAACGCTCTCCGGTTTTGTTCAACGAAAAGCAAATGATCCATTATCTGAAAAAACTGGAACCTTCGCTGTTTCATGATTATTTTGCACATATGAAAAAACTGATCGCCGGCCATGCTTACGATCAAGGACGACCTGTTTTCCAGATTTTCTTCGACCGTTTCAAAACGACTTTGTCGATAACCATCGGCGCTTTGTTGTTAAGTTCGCTGATCGCCGGGACATTTGTCTGGATTCAGATTAAATACCCATTGTTTGGCGTGACGACCAATGCGTTCTATTTGTTTTCGATCTGTCCCGTTTTTATACTGGGGTACATAATTTATCTGGCCGTATGGAAAACAGCGGGAGTATCGCCGTTGACGAAGCTTTATCCAGCGATTATCGCTTTAGCTCTGGGCGACGGACTTATTTTTGATACCGGACGCGTAATAAAAGATACCGTTACGACAGTGACTAATCGTCACTACATAAAGGCGATAAGAGCCCGAGGCCTTAATGAGAAGAAGCATCTGGCCCGGTCACTGATTTTACCTCTTGCCGTGATTCTGCAGACTCGTTTCATGTTTCTGCTTGGAGGCGTAGTTGTCGCAGAAAATGTATTTGAAATCCCCGGGATGGGAAATTGGCTGGTCGAGGCCGTTAAAGGCGAGGGTGAGAAAATAAACGTAATAATTTTGTTCACTGCTGTGTGCGTAATTCTCTCCCAATTGACGGCCGGATTGAATCGCTTGATTATGCACTTCTCAGAACCTCAATTGGAAAATATTTAATCAATGGCCGTATTCAGCGAAAACAGGAATTTTTTCAACCGGATTAGAACTGGCCGCCCCGGAAAGAAGGCGGGGTTGATCCAGCTTGCCTTCGGAATAATGACGATGATTGTCTTCGGCATCTGCACTCTCTACCAAGGACCCCTAACGAGAGAATATGAGGTTGTCTCGACAAAAGCTGCAAATTATCGCCTGGCTTTACCTCCGACATTATTTCCCTTCAATTTTTTTTTTCAGGAATCCCATAGCGAACAAAAGGGGGGGCTGGATTCCCCTGCTTCGTTTTACTCAACCGAAAAAACAGTAAGGGAAATTCCGGTATCGAATGTTTCATTTCTTCTGGGCACGGACCAGGCAGGAAGAAGCATCGCGGCAGGTTTGATCCGCGGGGTCAAAGCTGCATTTTTCCCTGCTTTAATCAGCGTCGCCTCCATGATGGGCTTCAGTATCCTTTTAGGCAGCATTACCGGGTTTTCAGACGGATTACTCGAAAAAATCGTGAATATGATGTTTCGTGCTTTGAATGCTTTGCCTGGTCTTGTTCTGGTCATTATCGCCGGCTATATGAGCAGACGCAGCCTGTTGTTTATCATGATAGCCGTCGGCATCGCCAATATACCTCGTTTGACCATGCAGATCAGAAATGAAATTCAGCGTTTCAGGGATAATCAGTTTATTGAAGCCGCTCGCCAAATGGGCTTATCCAATTTTACAATCGTCGGCAAACACATTCTATGGAAAAACTGCCGCACAATTCTTTTCAGAGAAGCCGCATTTTGCATGGCTTCAGCCATATTGATCGAAACCACACTTTCTTTTCTCGGTATTGGTCCTGAACCTCTTGAAGGTACCACGAGCTGGGGCTATATGGTTGCTTTCGGTAAAAGCATGATTTTTAAAAATAAATTTTGGGTTTCAGGCATACCCGCTATGGCGGTAATTTTAAGCATATTTGGGTTTTACTCCCTCGGAGAAGGAGCAGCACGAATAATCGAGAAGCGGAAAATAGATCGATGAATGATCCGTTGATTCAAATAGAGAACCTGAAAATTTTTTTCGTCAATCGAAATATCTTTATAAGGGCCGTTGACGGTATTTCTCTTATAATCCGAAAAGGCGAAAGGTTCGGTCTTGTCGGCGAATCCGGCAGCGGTAAAAGCATGACGGCCGCTGGGATTATGGGTCTTATTTCAGGTTTGCCAGGAATCATCGAAGGCAGAATTTTTTTCCAAAACTTGAACCTTCTGAAAAATTTAGAAAGATATTGCCGGATTGAAAAAAAAGAGGGGCGGCTTGTTATCAAAAAAAAAATCAACACCTGGCAAAAAATACACGACAAAACAATGAAGGGGGTGAGAGGAAAAAAAATAGCCATGGTGTTCCCTCATGCAACGGCTTCATTAGCGCCGTATTTAACTGTCGGAAATCAAATATCTGAATCGCTCAGACGACATCAATTATTATCTTCAAATGATTCTGCCGAAAGCGTCATCTTGGATTGGCTCAATAAGATGGGTTTTGAGAATCCAGATTTAATAGCAAAAGCTTACCCAAATCAATTAAGCGGAGGTATGAATCAGAGAATAGCGATAATACTGAGCCTGCTGACCAAACCTGATTTACTTATTGCCGACGAACCGACGACTGCTGTCGATCCTATAACGGAAGCCCGTATAATGAAACATTTGGACAACCTGCAAAAGCAGTTCGGCTTTTCTTTGTTTCTTATCTCTCATAATATTGCCCTGATAAAAAAAATGACTGATATGATCGCTGTAATGTATAGGGGCAGAATCCTGGAAATGGGTCCCACGAAGGAAATAACGGCTGAAATGATTCCGAAACATCCTTACACGGAAAAACTCCTGAATGCCGTTCCCAAAATGCAAAAAAAGAAAAAACATTTTCCAGAGAAAAAAGCTGAAAAGTTCTCTTCGGAAGATGTTTCTGATGCCTACGGGTGTCCGTATTTTGCCGATTGCGAATATGCTGAATCCGGGGATTCCGCAATGCCCTGCGACCGTGAGCCGCCGGTTCCCTTTTATGTGAATCCCGATCATTATATATGTTGTCAGAAGTTTGGAAGACGTTGAGAATGATAATGCAAGCGCCCTTATTGATTATTCATGATTTGACGAAATATTATCAGCAAAAAACAGGCCTGGGATTCCATGCGCGAAGAAAAATGGTCTTGAATCGAATCAATATGGAAGCGCATGCTGAAGAGATAGTCGGAATAGTCGGCGAAAGCGGAAGCGGGAAAACGACTCTTTTACGTTGCGCGACGAAGTTGATCCCCGCTGATGAAGGGGAGGTTATATTTAAGGGTGTGAAACTTTTTGAAATTCCGGAGAAAAAATTAAGGAGCATTCGGAAGGAAATTAGAATGATCTTTCAGGACCCTTTGAGTTCATTGAATCCTGGAATGACGATTGAAGAGACTCTTCGGGAAGCGGGTAAAATTTATTTGAAAGAGAATGATTTAAAAGACAGAAGTAACTTTAATGAATATTTGGAAATGGTGCGTTTATCGCCGCGTCATTTGAATAAGTACCCTTTTGAGCTGAGCAGCGGCGAATTGCGCCGGGCCGGATTAGCGAGAGCGATAATGGGGAATCCTTCTCTCATTATGGCCGACGAACCTGTATCCGGCATCGATGCTCCGCTGCAATCCGATATCGTGGAATTATTTTTGAGATTGCAGCGAACTCTCAAATTGAGTATGCTTTTTGTGTCTCACAATATTGCTTTGGTGAAAAGCATCAGTGATCGCATAGTCGTAATGTTGAAGGGAAGGATTGTAGAGATGGGCAGAAATGAGTTTTTTAGTGAAACGAACAGTCGGCATCCTTATACGCGGAGACTGATAAAGTCTGTGAACTGGGAGCCGGAAAGTTACGATACGTCTATTGAAGCAGGAAGAAGTAGAGAAATGGAAGAAGCTTTTTGCCCTTTCTATGACAGATGCAAGCAAAGAAAAGAGTCAATCTGTCGAGAAGCCGGATATGAATTGATTGAAATAGAGGAGGGACATTGGTGTAGTTGTCCTCTGGAATTCAGCGAATGTTCATTGTAATATTAAAGCGGTGAGAGATGATGAAATTAGAGATCATGGAGGGAAAAGTGAAAGGAAAGAGGAGTATTATTTTATTAATTATCGGGATAATGGCTTTTGGCTGTGCGGCATCGCGAAAAGCGGAATATGGCTTTCGGGTTATTGAAGACAAGTCGGGCATATATGGAGGAATCCGTATCGATCCGGGGAGTGATGTTCCTTTGATACCGTCCGAAAAGCGAACGGCGTTGGATTGTTCCATCAACAACGAGGCTGTATTGTATCTTGAATTTTACGGCCGATGCGTCGGATATAACGTCGTTACTGAATGGCTGGACCCTCAAGGCTCGGTTTTTACGAGCAACGAAAACAAAATACCGCCGGAGAAAAGCGGAAAAAAGGGCTACTGCAAATATTCCTTTTGGGAAAAAATGGACCTGACTTTTGTGCGCGGCCTGGTGCCGGAGGGTCAATGGCGGGTGAGAATTACCTTCAATCCCATACTTTTGGATGACACGGATTTAAGACCTGTAACGAAGGAATTCCCTTTTCAGTTGGAATGCAGATAAATAAGCGTAATGAGGTTAAAAATGAATCGAAATAAAGCATTAATCACAACAATCGTTATTGTTATGGTATTAGTATTGACGTCAGGGGCTGAAATGCAATTTGAAGAGACGATGAACATCATCCAGCCTTCTACCATCAACGAACTGAGAAGTGGTTATTGGATCAGGTCGCGAATTCTACCGATAAAGATAGAAGTTCGCCCTTGGTCGACGATCCGCAATGTTACGATGTTTTTCCATGAGCTGCCGGGAGGCGAGGAACAATTTATCGAATTGCGATTTGAAAAAGAAGATTATCAATTTTTCGGCTCTTTGGACAGTTCGGAGCTGGGCGCGGAAATAGAATTTTATTTTGTGGGATATGACGAAAGACAACGGGAAATCGCCCGATCGGACACTTACAGAATCCAATTTATCGCCGATCCGATTATGACGGACTTCAGTCTTTTAGAATCGACGAAGATAAGAAGCGGCGCTTTCTGGAAAATCGGCCTGGGTTTGATAGCGGGCGCCGGCGTATATTTCGCTGCGGATTCAATGATCGATGATAATGAAGCCCCGGATGTCTCCTTGACGGCTGACAGAACAGCGATCAATACGGGAGAAACGGTTACTTTGAGGGCAGAAGCCGATGATCCTGACGGAAGCGACGGAAAAATAGAATTCAAGTGGCGCTCTGATCCCGGCGGGACATTTTTTGATGAATCCGGGAACGCGATACCGGATGCTGGTGAATATTTTCGGGGGAGGAATGTGGTCAAATGGTCGGATACCGATCTCGGATTTTTCGCTGATAGCATGGATCGAAAAATTTCAAGGCGTAGTAACCTTGGCGATGTAGTATCACAAGATAAAAGTTCCACGTTGAAAAACGCCTCGGACCTTAATCGAGCAAGAATCCAAAGCAGTATTGCCCCAGTAAAAAATGCGTCGCTTCGTGAAAATTCAATTTCTCCATATAAAAGGTCGATGATGAATTCTTCGGAACAAGTTTACGAGATAAAGGTCAGCGTCAAAGATGAAGATGGTGAAAAAGCATCAGCCGGAATTACCATCTCCGTTCAATACGAAGAATCCACTCAAACCCCTACCTTTACCCCAACTCCTCAGCAGTCGGAGACTTATACTCCCACTCCGACGCCGGAAGATGATTATTCTCCCACTCCGACCGCAACGCCTACCGGAACGTTTATACCTCCATCCGTAACCCCCACTCCATCACCAACCCCGACTCCTACATCGTCTCTGTGCTGGATTTATTCAGAAGCGCTGTTCACGCAAAATGATTTTCAAAAACGGGACTTGTTGGGAATAGTTCGCCTTATGTTCACTTCTCAATCCGGAAAAGAGGTTTATGATTATCAGTTTAAATCGGAAGAACCCAGTCGCTATTATTACTGGATAAGAAGAAGCGTAAATGTCGGATATTATCGCATCAACGCATGGCTGGATTTCAACGGCAATGGAGAGAGAGAAGAAAACGAAGCCCAGGTATTGCATAATAACGGTAACCCAGTCAATTTAGGTCCGAATGAACAACAGAATCCGTATCGGATAATTCTATCTTTTCCGAATGGGAGCGTTCCGGATTAAAGGCAAGCGAAGGACTGGACAAGATGATTTTATGCCCTAAATGCAATTTTAAAAACAACGATGACGCTGATGCATGCTATCATTGCGGTTACAAGTTTTCTGATGAAACGATAAGCATTGACTCGGCAGGCGATTCGGCTCAACCCGATACGAATACCAAGGATCAGCGCGTTCCCGATACCCCTGTCAAATTGCCCAGTAATCCTTTTGGGTTGAAGGGCGACGAACTCCTGGCCGGTCGTTACAAGGTTTTAAAAATGCTGGGACGGGGCGGCATGGGCGCTGTTTTCAAGGTCCTGGATACCATGATCGGCGAAATCGTCGCCCTGAAACTCATGAACCCGGTCATCACTTCTGACGAAGAATATGTTCATCGGTTCATGCGCGAGGCTAAACTAGCGCAACCGATGATGCATGAAGGAATCATGCGGATTTATCACATCGATAGGATAAGGTTGGCGATTGATGGAAAAGAGACGGAAACCCACTACCTGGTCATGGAGTATCTGGAAGGCGTCAATCTTACTTCCTGGATGAAACAACAACAGGAACCCGTGCCGGTCCCGCTTG
The DNA here is from genome assembly GCA_964619725.1 of uncultured bacterium. GTDB lineage: Bacteria > CSSED10-310 > CAZUFC01 > CAZUFC01 > CAZUFC01 > CAZUFC01. The sequence continues at coordinate 102,710 of CAZUFC010000013.1, forward strand.
CTTTGGATTTCTGTCGTCAATTATGCCGAATATTGGATTATGCGCATAAATTCATGATCCACAGAGACATAAAACCCAGCAACATAATGGTCGGCAAAAATAATAAGATAACATTAATGGACTTCGGAATAGCTAAAACCGAAGATGCAACGCTTTTGACCAAAAGCGGCTGGTTTATCGGAAGCCCCCAGTATGCCGCCCCCGAACAATTCGAAGATGCCGCCGCCGTTACTCCGGCTTCGGATATTTATTCCATCGGCGTTATCCTTTATGAGCTTCTCACGGGGCTTAAACCTCGAGGCGTGACCGCTCTGCCGACCGATTTGAGGAATGATGTGCCGAAAAAACTCGACGATATAATTCGCTGCTCTCTTCAGAATGATCCCCAAGTCAGATATCAGACAGCAGATGAAATGCTGGAAGCGCTGGATACCGTCAATGAATCAATCGACAGGAGCTACGATGAAAATTCGATTCAAGGCCAGGAAGCAAAAAAACCCAAAAGAACAAAATACCGGGAAGGAAAAAAAGAACTTCTTAAACTGAGGAATCTGTTCGTTATGTCTGCTTTTTCCATGCTGATAATGGTTGCTGCTGTTTTTTTCTTTCTGAAGGATGGAGACGACTGGTCTTTAGGACGAAGCAGCATCGCCGAATCCCAGGATTTCTTTGATGCGCAGGAGTATGAAAAGTATAAAATTTTTCACCTCGGGAAAGGCGTTAACCTGGAAACCGCGCTCATACCGCAAGGAAAAATTACAATTACATCGACGGACGCCCCAGGCGCAAACACTGGATCGAATGGACCAACAGAGTTGTACGTTCCTCGACCGTTTTATCTCGGCAAACATGAAGTGACTCAGGCTCAATATGAACTTGTTACGGGAAATAACCCATCCCAAAGAAAAGATTGTCCTGAATGCCCGGTTGAAAATGTCGATTATGAGGAATGTTTGCTGTTTACTAAAGGACTAAACTCGATTATCGATAATTATGCCTTTCGACTGCCTACTGAGACGGAATGGGAATACGCCTGCAGAACTGACAGCGCAACAGATTCATTTGATGATCCGAATCTGATGTTTTGGTGGAAGGAAAATGCGGAAGGAAAAACTCAGCCGGTGGGACAGATGAAAGCAAATGCATGGGGATTGAGCGACATGCTGGGCAATGTGTGGGAGTGGTGCGCTAACCTCAAAACTGCGGGAAAGCAAGGCGGAAACTCTAATGCTGCGGTTACAGCTATAAGGGGCGGTTCGAGCTGGAGTGATCTTGACGGCGTTAATCCTTCCAGCAGAATCCTTATCAACTATTCTGAAAAAAGGCCGAATCTTGGTTTCCGGATTCTGGCGGAGAAAACAAAACCGGATCGAATCGACCGATAAAATGAAATTTGAAATGACGCCGACCTATCGAGGGAAAGGAAAAAAAACAATGCTGAACTCGTGGGGAGATAAAAATCCTTTTAAAGCGGTATTACACAATATGACCATCTGCGCAATTGCTTTTTTAACGTTTTTGGTTTTTATTTTCAATGATTGCTCAGCTCAAAATATAGAAAATCAAAAAAGCCCGACGCCCGATCCTACAGCTCCTCATCATGATACTCCTCAGCCGACGCCGACGGTTATCGCTTACGCCGTTGAAATAAATTCAATTCCTATGGAAGCGCATTTGTTCATTGACGACGTTTATCGGGGAAAAACACCAGCAAAAATTAAAGTGGCGCCTGAACGTCATGAACTGCGATTGGATAAAAAGGGTTATCTGGATGTAACGATGATCCTGGAAAAAGACGATATTTTTGAGGGTAACAGTTTCACTTTAAATTTGAATCCGGTTCCGGAACCCGAGCCGGCGGATGCCGCCCATAAAAACGCAACACCTACTCCGATACAAAGTCTGAGCTCAATAGGGCGCATTGAGGCTGCTGAACCGGAACAAAATTTCGTTAGAATAAATTTTTATGAAAAGGGGATAGGAGGAAAGGGGGATTACCTGGAACTGACCGACAGGTACGATAATAAAATCGCACTATTGCAGATACTGTCTGTTGATCCGGAAAACGAAAAAATTGCTGATTGCGAGATTATCAAAATTGAAGACGACAAAGTCATTGATGAGAAATCGCTTGTGAAAATAAGGACTTCCGATATCCCAAGTATTTACCGGGTCAAACCTTCCGAACGATGGACCATGATTCAGGCTGATCCTTTTCATAGCGGCAGAATTAAATCGGATGTTAAACAGCCCTTCACCTATAAGCTCAAAAAACGGATTAAATTTTCCAATGCCGTCGGTTTCGCGTATGATGAAGAACAAGTTTATCTTTGTAAAAAATTCGACAATCGAATATACAAGTATGATCTTAAATCCGGCAAAAGAAATGATAAAATAAAAATCAATGGATATATTCAGGGAATCCCTGCTTTGTATGAAAATCGGACTCTCGTCGCAACTTCAAAAGGCAAACTCTATTCAATCGATAAAAACGACATTCACAGGCTAAGATTTAAAGAGTTGCCGAAGACGGGCCGATATAATGAGTTCACTTCCATGATAATCTATCGGGACATAGCTTTTTGGGGCTCAAAAAACGGCATGTTGTACGGAGTTCGATTGAATAAAGATGATGATTACATGTTTCTGAAAGCGGATGTTGGAGAACCCGTCGGATATTCGCCGGTAATCGTGGAAAATGATGTCGTTTGCGCAACGACTGAGGGAAAAATTTTCGGCGTAAATTTAGATGATCCCGGTAAAACCTGGAGCCTTAAAATCGAAGATGTCATTTCCGGAGAATTAACGGCTTTTAAAGATATCCTGTTGATCCCTTTGGAATCGGGAAGAATTTTCGCTTTGAATGTGAAGGAAAGAGAAAGCCGCAAATTCATTTCTAAGACTAAAATAAAAAGAAAAATGGAAATATATCCGATCTCCGGCCCGATAACGATTTATGAGGATCAGGTTTTATCCTGTTCCGATAATGGAATCATCACCTGTTATGAACTTTCTTTCAAAAACGGAAATATCTTCGCGCCAATGCGCTGGGAGGAAGACCTGGAAAACGAAGTGGCGGGAAATTCAGTCATAGTCGGAGACTATTTATTCGTTCCCCTTAAACCCCGGGGCGTTTGCTGTTTTGATTTGAAAAAGGAACAGAATCTCGGAATCGTCGCTCTTCCGTATAAAGGTAATTTTGTGAGTCTGACCGGACATCCCGGCGGTTTATTATTGCTGACAGACCAATTTTTGTACTTCTACAAAATAGAAGCGCTCAAGACGGATTAACTTTTTTCCGTAAATCCATTAATGCGGCTGACGCAGCGGTTAAAAGAGAGGAATGCTTTTCTTTCGGTTAAGCCCGGGAACTTTTTAAGAAAAGTCCAAAATAACTAAAGTATCAGGGTAAAGATTTGATTCAGAATAAATTCTGAAGAATTCTGAGTCGAGCTTTCAAGGTGATCGTCGGGACTGGTCATTGACTATAAGGAAGCAAAATTTTCAGAACGTTCAGGGCAAAGCATAGCCAAGGTATTTAAGTTGTTCCTGCAACTCTTCATCAATTTCAGGTTTGCTTTTTGATTCCTTTTCAGTCGTTTGATAATAAATCAGCGAGATAACAGCTTCTTTTTTACCCTCCAGCTTTTTTTCGGGAGAGAATGTAAGCGGATATAATTCTATTTCCGTTCCGTCCCCGTCGGATGAAAAATGCTGATACCGTTGATCCTCAAAGAGTAAAATGTCGATTTGGTCCTTTTTTAAAACCTGATCGTTTATCCTGAGATTTTTCAAAATTATTTTACTTTCAGACGCGAAAGTTAATCCGCTCAAGCCTATATCCGTTTCCGGCTTGTGCAAGATAGTCATGGAAATGGTTTCGCCGTTTTGTTTCTTGTCGACTATACTCGTTTCAGAAGCATAAGTCATAATATCTTTCAGCTCATTTGACGTTTCCAGTTCAAAACTCAACGTTTCATCAGAATCGCGTTGTCTGTGCCAGAGCAAAAAACGTCCAGGTCCGCTGACGGAGCCTCTGAACGCAGAATCAATCATCAAGTCGACGGAATCCCGGCCTGGCTTTAAGGGAACTTGTTCTGCGGGATCGCTCACTGTGTCATAGACCTCAAAACCAGCAGAAGAATCCCAGATGACCTTTTGTTTCGTATCCTCCGCTGAGACCACAATGTCGGCTCTTTTTTTTCCGAATCCGCAGATAACGTGATCGGAAAAACAGTGGTCGATGTTTTTTATATCATAATCAAAAGCCTTTTTCGCTTTATCCAGTCCATACATTTCCGATAAAAAAGGCATCACCGACGTACTGGCGGCAGGTTGATCTATTATCTTTGGAGGAAAGGAATCATAAGGAGTCTTAAACATGAACGGTATTTCCATGGCTTCCCGGAAGACTGTCTTGCCGTGAAAGACTCCTCCATGTTCGCCGAATTGTTCGCCATGGTCTGAGTGAATAATTATTCCTGAAGAGTCATACAGTCCTTCGCTGATCAGGAACCGGAAAAAATCTCCCACAAGGGCATCCGTATATCTTATTCCATCGTCATAGTGGTCGATGAGCAAATCATAGGGAACATCGTTGTATTGTCTTCTCGCCAACGGCAATTTCGCTCTTCCCCTGGAAAAAATTTTCTGACCGGTATGCGTGTTGTAAGGATCATGAATTTCATAAGTATGCAGGAATAAGAAAAACGGCGTTAGAAGTTCCTTCTCCTGAATCCAATCCCTGGCGGATTCGAATATACGCTTTGCTCCTATTCGGTCGGCATGGTACAAATCGAAACCTCGCGAGAATCCCCAAACCGGACTTACATAACCTCCATCAGTAAAAGCGGCGGTCCTGTATCCGGCATTATGAAAGAATTCTGCCAGAAAATACCTGTTTTCGACCGGCAAGCCCGGATCAATGTGAGAAATTGTTTGATGCTGATGAGGTTCCAGTCCGGTAAGAATCGAAATCATTGAAGGCAGGGTCCAGGAGCTTACGCTTCTCATATTGCTGAAAAACAGACAATTTTTGCTGAACCGGTCTATTTCGGGGGAAAGATTTCGAGGGTAACCGCAACAATGTAAATGATCGCGCCTCAACGTATCCAGGCATATAATAATGAGATTCGGCCTTTTTCGACGGTCGCGCAATTCTTTTTTTTCGTTTTCGATTCCAGGGACTGACCAGACGCCGCAAGTCTTCATTCCTTCATCTTTCAGAAGAAACTCTAAATCTATTTCCTCTCCTGAAAATCGATCAAGCGATATTCGGTAGGGGCGCCAGCGGCGATCTTCCTTCTTTTCCTCTGGACAAAGGGACTCTTTCAGTAAATTGTATGTTCGATCATCTTTTCTGGCCCGGATAAAAAAATAGACCGGTCCGGAATAGCCGTCTCCCTCAACACCCAATTTGGGAACTCTCCATTGCAGCAATTCGTCTACTTCCTTAGGCTCCTCGGATTTTGTCTCATCGCCTGATTTCGATCTCTGGGTTTTATTGTTCGCTGGTTGGTCTTCATCCTTTTCCGGATTCATCAGGATCGCCTGGACGCCGAAAGCCCCTGTTAAAAAATCTCCTTCTTTTACTTTCACATTTTCGAATCGGATATGTTTATCCTTTTCCAATACAGGGCGGCATTCCTTTTTCAGACTCAAGTATTTAACGTAAGGCGCCAGATATCGAATTCGTGCCGTCGTATCCATTTTATTTGCTGTTGAGCAACCGTTTGAATTTTTTGTCGACAGATAATTTTTTACAAGAAGAAATGAAAAAAAGAGCGCCGCAAAGGTCAGAATCGAAAGAAAGTAAGTTTTTCTGTTATGGCTGAGTGATTTCATGTCGTTTTTTTGTAACACAAAGTGAGGGCAGGAGCAACAAAATTACGGCTGGAGTTTAAAGGTTGGTAAGGGTGCTCTTTACGGGAAAAGTAATTTCAGCAATTGACATACGAGCTTGATACGGTTAGCATTCGGAATTCGAGTTTCCCTTTGCAGGAAATAATGGGGAGCAGCGTTAAATAAAGTGAATTTGAAATTTCATAAAATATCAGCTTCTCTTATTGCCGGCGCAGCTTGTTGTATCATGTTGGCCCACCAGTTGAGTTTAAGCGGCGACACAGTCGATGATGCCTTTATTTCTTTCCGTTACGCTTCAAATTTGATCAACGGAAACGGACTGGTTTTCAACAGCGGGGTCAGGGTGGAGGGATACACTAATTTCTTGTGGGTGATGATCAGCGCAGCCTGGATGAAAGCGGGCGTTCCGCCTGAATTAGGGGCCAAAATAACCGGAGCGCTTTGTTCACTCGGGATACTCTTGTTATTGTTTCGCTCAGTCGGGAAACATTGCCTTTGGGCCGCAATAGCGCCGGTTCTTTTAGCTTTTGATCCAAACCTGAATTATTGGTCTACGGCGGGATTGGAAACCCCTTTATTCGTGTTTTTGATCTTTGCCGGATTCCTTAAGGCCAAAAGGGATGCTGAAAAAAATACAGATACTCTTTTTTCCGGATTAATCCTGGGAGGCGCATATCTAACTAGACCGGAAGGCGCAGCGGTGTTTGTCTTCCTGGGATTCTTTTTGATCGTTACTCGCAGGAATGAATCAAATAGATTAAAATTCCATTTTCCCTTGAAGTATATCCTCGGATTTATGATCCCGTTCGCTCCTCATCTCATCTGGCGATATTTCTACTACGGAAGTTTCGTTCCCAATACTTTTTATGCGAAAACCGGCGGCGGCTTTCTTCAGATGGTTCGGGGTTTCTTCTACTTTGTTGAATGGTTGCAGCCTGAATTCATCTTTTTAATCTCGGCAGCAGCGCTGGGTTTCTTTGTTGTAAAGGACAAAGCCGGCAAAGCCGCGGGCGCTTTAATTATTTTTTTCATTTTTTATACGATTAAAATCGGGGGAGATTTTTTCGGTCATCACCGTTTTATGGTCCCTCTAATGCCCTTTGTGTATTTTCTTATCGGCCAGGCTCTCCTCAGCGCCCGGAGTTTCATACACGGTCTCGCCGCAGTCTGTTGCGGAGCGGTTTTGATTATCAACGGTTGGAATACATTTCGAACCGTCAGTGATCCCAGTATCTATTCAAGAGAGCTGGAACTAAATCATCCGAAAACGTTATTGGCGAAATGTCTGAAAAAGCATGCACGAAAAAATGACTCTGTTGCGACGAATGTCATAGGGAGACTATCCTTTTATTCCGGCTTAACGACCTATGACGTCTTCGGCTTGACCGAACCTTACATCGCCCGCAGGAAATTTCGTTTCCAGGGTCTGCGCACACCCGGACACGAAAAAAGCGATCATGATTATATTATGTCGAAAATGCCGACCTATTCGACGGCTACCGAAGGTAAACTTTTGGTCTATAATCGATTCGTAAACAGAGTCAATCGCTTTGCAAGAAAATACATGAAAGTCGAAGATGATGGTTTTAGAGTTTTCAAACCGCCTCAGGATTTGTATTCCCTGAAAACCCTTGAATGCGGCGGACGAAAGTATAAAATCTATAAACTGAAAACCGCTGACCAGTCCTGTCCATAATTCGTTCAATGAACAATACATACTGCACGACAGGCGTTAGCCCGGACTCCTCAGCCAAAAACTGTTACGAGCGTCCATATCCCCGCACCTTCAAGCGCTGCTCCCTGCGGACTTGTTCAACATAGCGCTGCTTTGCCTCCGCAGTCCTCCTGTCCGCCACGCTTGAATCTGCGGGAATCTGAACGCTCTCACTAGTGCCTGTCCATAAACTCGAATCTCGATTCAAAATTTAATGCTGGACAGCCACTAGATAGTGTCTGTCCACAAACTCAAATCTCGATTCAAAATTTAATGCTGGACAG
>CAZUFC010000014.1:0-104640 GCA_964619725.1 uncultured bacterium
AGTGACTGTCCAGCATTAAATTTTGAATCGACAATCGAGTTTATGGACAGTCACTTTCTAGTTTTTTATACTTTCCCGCCAACCAGTCCTGCAAGTCGGTCGTATAGAATCCGGAAAACCTGCGCTCAGAAATCCCCGAAGGCCTGACGGTCAAAGCGCTGACCTCAGACATATCCGTAACGAATCGATAACTCGGCGCAAAATTGGCGTATGGACAACCTTCTGCGAAAAGCAATCCCTGGCTTACGACGTCCCTTGCTCCCGGAACAGGAATCTCTTCAACATTAAGTCCAAGCATCCGTGAAAGCCGGGGAAACCGGTTTCCCAGCAACATATTTTTCATTGTAAAATTGTTGACGCTTCCCCAAGGTTCCGGCCGCGATTCCGGTTCTTCCAGACTGCTTAAAAAGCTTTTAAACAAATCGTCGACGTCCTCATATCGTATGAACTCTTTTTCAATATGACCGGCCAGAAAGACTGAAACGCCCGTTTTTCGCAGCATATAATTCGCTGCGTCGTCGCCGAAGAGGTCTGACAGGACCTGTTTTTCGATATGCCTGTAAAGTAATTCGAAAAGAGTCGCTTCTACGGAATCGTCTGAGCAGACGAAATCCCATTCGATCAGTTTCTTACCCGCTTCCGACTGGCTCAATATGCTGTGAAACCGGTTTATAAATCTTTCTGCGCGGTGAGAATATCTGTCTGTTTGAAGGTGCGTCATGCCTTCTGCAGTCCAGTCCGACCGTGATTCTATAACTTCCCCTATCCGCTTGATTCTGTCGGGGGACATTGCGATATTTATCACTCGTGGAGCGTCCGGCCGGTTAAGATCGTTATTGCAGGAACCGACCCATCCTTTTTCAGGATTATATTCTGACGGCAAATCGTCCGGCGAAAGCAGCCCGTCCCATTGATGCTCATGCTTCCACCCGGCGCAAGGAGCAAGCCCGATACGTCCGGGCTTACGCAACGGCATACTGCCGGCGACCTGAAGGCCGATGTTGCCGTCACTGTCCGCAAAAGCCCAGGCAAACGAAGGACCCTGACCGCAACGCGCCAGCTTCATCGCTTCCTCAACTGACCGGCAATCGTTAATTTTGACCATATTAGCGATGGCGTTAACTCCGCTCGTCATCAAATAGGCATGAGATACACAGACATATCTCCCATCTTCCGCGGGAATAATATCCAGAGGTCCGTGCTGTGTACGGCATACCTTGAACGTTTCAGCCGATGAGCTTCCCCTTTTCTGAATTTGGATATCCTCCGCCTCCAACGGCTTCCACCCTTCCGGCGACAGATAATTTTCGCCTTTCACCTCTTCAATGAATAAATCCACGGAATCCAAACTCGCATAGGTGGGACTCCAGGCCAGGCGATCATTGCGCGCTACCTGCAATCCCCCCAAACCGGGAATCCCGGCCCCCATCAGCGTAAATCCCGGAGATTCCAGTACCGCCTCATGCCATATCCCCGGCATTGTTCCCGTATCCATGTGAGGGTCCCCCGCGAAAACCGGTTTCCCCGATACCGTTCGCTCCGGGGCCACTGCCCAATTATTGCTGGCGCTCAACGGCGGGATGGTCCTTAGTATGATCTCTCGCCGCTCCCGGTCCGAATCTCTGCCCAACTTCAATCCTTCCACCATCTCAGGGTCCGCATCCTCCAGAGCAGGATAAAAAAACCGCTTCAGCCTCTCCAGGTCCCGCTTCTCCACAAAAGATTCTAATATGAAACGCTCCAGCTTCTCCTGCGTCTCCGCTATCCCTATATAACTTATCAATTTCATTAAATTCAAAATATCAGCTATATGAAACGGCTCCGCACTTATGCCGGCAATCCGCATTCCCAAAGGACGCGTACCTTCTTTTATATAAAAATTTATCCCCTGTAAGTAAGAATTTATCCAATCATGGACCGTATCTTCCCATTCATAATCAGAAAGGTCCTTTAATGAACTCCTTACGAAACCCATTCGCCCGACGAAACGGTCCACCGCAATCATCCCCGCTGAATTTTCCAGCTTCTCTGCAGCGCGTCCCGACGAGATATACTTCATCAGCGTCATCTGAAGCAACCGGTCCCGCGCCTGCGCTATTCCCAGTCCAAAAGCCAAATCCGACATCTCACTCCCCAGAATATGAGGAACTCCCCGTTCGTCCCGGACAATCTCCAAACCGGCTCGCACACCTGTAAGCCTGACTCGTTTCCTGTCGAGCTTATTCATGCTTCTGATCCTCCTCGCTTATCGGATTACCAGAATTTTCACCGGAGTGCAAGAATTTTAAAGGCTTCGCCCGGGGGTCAGAGCCCTGCGGAAACACTTGATATTCGATATTTCGGATGAGCCGGCCCTTTTCGCCGGTCCTACAGATTATCCAGCCTGAAATTGATGGTCTTATCGAAAACATAACCGCCTTTTTCCGCACCCCATATCTGGCTTCCCGTTTCGTCGAAACCCCGGTCCCAGCTTATCATCCGCTTCTCTTCAACGACGACTTCCGACGTCGCATATGAGGCTCCGTGAAGGTCGCTGGCGCATGTCTTCCCGACCGTATTGCCCACGAACTTCTCCTCGTTTACCTCTCTCAAGACGATTGCGCATCCTTCCCTCAGGTCGATAAAAGCGGGCAAAAGCCCTTCAAGCGCCTCAGGATTTTTCCACCCGCCGGCGTATCTTTCAGGGTCCTCGATTTCATATACCCTGCTCTCGAACAGATCGTCACTGAGCTGCGTCAAGCGGTAGACCCTCTGCCTGTAAGGCGGTTGACCGGCGACGGCCTGTTCGACATAAAGCCAGATGCCGTCGGACCTTTCAGCCCAGATACGGACCATGTGCAGCCTTATGTCATAGTAATCGTCATCCGCAGCAGCTTGGGATGCGCTGCTGAATGACCCTGTCAACCACTCAGCCAGTTTCTCCAGGTCGCCCGAATAAGGAGATTTTTTTACCGGCTCCTCAACCTTGGCAGGCGCCCTTCGAACGCAACCAGGCAAAATGAATAAAAATAAACACACTATAAATATAAGACTCGACGCTTTTCTCATTTTATCCTCCCCCTCATCGCTGAATATTATAAATTCATTCGCCTGTCCGGGCCAATCCTTCTTTCTCCTTATACTGAATCCTCCAGACTATTCAGCCGGACAGTAAAAAACTATCTTACACCCTGCCGACTCAAGAATAAATAAATTTCAGCAAGCAACAAACCGCGAATTTTTCCTGATGCTGAGTCGGACTGCTGATTGAGATACTCTGTCGCAGGTTGACAGAATCACCTTTATCTGTGATATTTCATTGATTGATGCAAGGCATGGGATTATCAGGAGGTTGCGAGCTATGAGAAAAAAAACGAATACACGACTTTTCACGTTCAGATATCTGACGGCGTTGTTCGTGTCGTTGTTTGTTTTTTTGTCTTTATCCTTATTTTTTTTCGGGTGCGCTGTTGAGCAACAAAAAGAGGATAAGATAAAAATCGGACTCGTCACGGACGTAGGAAAAATAGACGACAAGACGTTCAACCAGTTTGCGTATGAGGGCATGCAAAAAGCTGCAGAAGAATTCGGACTCAAAACCTCTTTCATAGAAACCCTGCAGCCGACGGATTACCCCAAAAACATCGGCAGTTTCATAGACGACGGTTATCCGTTCATCATAACGGTAGGTTTCATGCTGGGAGATGCGACGGCCCAGGCTGCCCGACAGCATCCGGAGGTTTCTTTCGCCATCGTGGATTACTCCTATGATCCTCCCATTCCTAACGTTCTGGGGTTGACGTTCGCAGAGGATCAGGGGGGATTCCTGGCCGGAGCGCTGGCGGCGCTGATGAGCGAATCCGGCATTGTTGGGTTTGTCGGAGGCAAAGAAATCCCGCCAGTCATACGTTATCGCAAGGGATACGAAGCCGGCGCCGCTTATGTTGACCCGAAGATTAAAATTATGGGCGTTTATATCGACTCGTTTACCGATCCGGCCAGAGGTAAAGCTGCTGCAGAATCAATGACAGCGGAAAGCGCTGATGTCATTTTCGGAGCCGGAGGGCCGACCGGTTCAGGCGGCATTAAAGCGGCTCACGAAAAAAATGTCTATGTTATCGGAGTCGACCAGGACGAATACTACACGACTTTCCAGGGCGGTCCAGCGCCTTATCTTCTCTCTTCAGCCATGAAAAGAGTCGATAACGCGGTTTACAAGGCAATCAAAAAATTCGTCGAGGGTAACTTCGAGGGCGGGACGTTCGTGGGGTCTGCAGCCAACGGCAGCGTCGGACTGGCTCCTTTTCATGATGCAGCCCCCAAAATACCCGCAGAAGTAAAAGCAAAACTCATGGAGATACGTGAGGGGTTAGCTTCCGGCGATATCAAAACGGGCGTTGAACTTTAATCTTATTCGAAAGGCTCATCTACCGGAAAAATCCTGCGGGATAACTGCCGGGAACTGTTTTTGTATTGCGTGTTCTTGACAGGCTGTTATAACATGCACTGCATAGGCGTTCACCCGAAACCCGGAACACTCGCAAGGAAGCCTTCAGAAAAATGGAAAACAGCAGAATCTCAGTCATCCGAATGAAAGGAATCACCAAACGATTTCCGGGAACAACCGCCAATGCCGATGTCGACCTGGAGATACATCGAGGCGGCGTCACGGCTCTTCTGGGCGAAAATGGTGCGGGCAAAAGCACTTTAATGAACATCTTAAGCGGCATGATGAGTCCTGATGACGGTTCGATCTACCTGAACGATTCACCGATAAATTTTAAATCACCTCGCGATGCTGCGCGACAAGGTATAGGAATGGTTCATCAGCATTTTATGCTTATTCCGGAAATGACGGTACTGGAAAACGTTATCCTGGGTTCGGAACCTGTCAAAAAAGGGATCATTGATAAAACACTGGGCGCAGAAAAATTGCAGTCCCTCTGTCGTCAGTTCGGATTAAAAACGGATGCCGATGCTGTTGTGGGCGACCTTCCTATTGGAGCCCGGCAGCAGGTCGAAATAATCAAGGTACTTTATCGCGGCGCTGACTTTCTTATTCTGGACGAACCGACAGCGGTTCTGGCGCCCCAGGAAACGGAAAAAATGTTCCAGATAGTGGAGGCTCTGAAAAGTCGCGGCAAGGGTATTGTATTCATCACGCACAAGTTGAAGGAAGTCTTTGAAATTGCAGACCACATCGTCGTATTGAGAAAAGGCCGGGTCGTCGGACGCCTGAAACCTCAAGAAACGGACGAAAAGCGTCTGGCGACTTTAATGGTTGGACGGGACATTTCAGAAGCTGTGCACCGTGTTCCTGAGCGATCAAGAGAGGCAAAAACTGTTCTCCAAATTTCTGATCTCAAAGTAGATGACGACCGGGGCGTAAACCGCGTGTATAATTTGATATTGAATGTAAAGGCTGGAGAGATATTGGGAATAGCCGGCGTGCAGGGCAACGGCCAGACCGAGCTGGCGGAAGCCATAACCGGCTTGCGGCGAGTGACTGAGGGACAGATTATCCTTGACGGCGAGGACGTTACTGAAGCGGATTCCGGTACGCTGCTGCGCAAGGGAATCGCGCACATACCGGAAGACAGACACAGGCACGGGATGATATCCGCCTGGCCGGTCAAATGGAACCTGGCTTTGACTGATTACCGTTATCCACCCTATTCCCGCGGTTTCATCGTGGATACGAAAAGGATTGAAACGCACGCTTATGAACTCTTGAAAAAATTCGATATCCAGGCGAGAGATACCGATATCCATGCCGCCTCGCTTTCGGGAGGCAATCAACAGAAAATGGTTGCAGCGAGAGAACTCTCGCGTCCCATAAAACTCCTGGTAGCTTCTCAACCGACGCGAGGGCTGGACGTCGGTTCTGTGCAGTTTATCCATCAGTTGCTGATGAAAAAAAGAGAGGAGGGTTGCGCCGTCATTCTGATTTCCTCTGAACTGGATGAAATAATGGACTTGAGCGACCGGATTGCTGTTATGTATCGCGGCGTCGTTAATGCCGTCATTGCCGGAAAATTCGCACGAAAAGAACAACTGGGTCTTCTGATGACAGGAGGAACGCGCTCTGAGGTTCCCGGACTTAATGTGCCGTTATGATGAAAAAGTATTTTGAAAAATTAATACCGGTTTTTTCTGTCGTCATCGCCCTGGTTTTCGGATTCCTGTTTATCGTTTGCTTATCAGGAATGCCCACCGCAATATCGGCATTTACCGGATTGTGGGACGGCGCCTTCGGATCGCCCAAGGCGCTGATGGAAACGCTTGTAGCCTCTACTCCTTATCTTCTGGCAGGTCTTGCCGTAGCGCTCGGTTTTCAAGCCGGATTATTCAATATCGGAGCGGAAGGACAATTATACATGGGAGCTCTGGCTGCATCTTTCATTGGCTTTTCATTTTCTTCCCTGCCCGCAATAATTCATGTTCCTTTTGCCGTTCTGGCCGGTGCAGCGGCCGGATTCTTGTGGGGAGCCGTTCCGGGATGGCTGAAAACGAAAACGGGAGCTCATGAAGTCATCAATACAATCATGATGAATTACATCGCCATTGCCCTGGTCGATTACCTGGTGAAAGGTCCGCTGGCAGACCCGGAATCTTCCATCCCTCGAACTCCTTACATCTCCCCTGCAGCTCAAATTCCCAAAATAATTCCTTCCTTCAGGCTGCATTACGGACTTGCAGTAACCGTTCTGGCGGCTTTTTTCCTCTGGTGGTTTCTCCGCAAGACAGTAGTCGGCATCGACATAAGAGCTGTCGGCGCCAACCCTTCTGCAGCCGAATATGCCGGCGTCAAAAAATCCAAAATCATTATACTGACAATGGCGCTTTCCGGAGCATTAGCCGGCCTGGCTGGAACTTTTCAAACCCTGGGACTGAATCATAATCTTCCCGCAGCCTTTACTTCCGGCTACGGCTTCGACAGCATCGCAGTAGCCCTCCTCGCCAAAAGTCATCCCCTGGCCGTCATCCCCTCGGCGCTGCTCTGGGGAGCGCTGCGAAACGGAGCCGGATTGATGCAGCTCCGAAGCGGAATATCTATCGATCTGATCAATATCATTCAGGCCGGCGTCATAGCTCTGGTCGCCGCAGATATCCTGGTCCGCAAAATACTGCGCCTTAAAAAAGACCCGGAACTCAAAGAAACACATTTCGCTTCAAGCTGGGGTAAATAAAAAATGTCTATCGAACAAAAAAATAAATCGACCGCCTGCTTTACGAAAAATGATCCTTTTACTTATTACACTGCATCACAATGAGCTTACGATCCGCATCAAAACATAAATTCTTCTGGTTTATTTCACTGGTTACTCTGGCGGCCGGAACGCTGCTCGTTATAATCCACGGCGACTTCTCCGGCAAAATATTGAATATTGGACTGGGAGAAGCCGTCGGACGAATTTCTGTTCCAGAAGACATTTTTCTCTTTTCTGCAGGCGTTTTTCTCATTATAAACACATTTATCATTATTCTTATTAGAAAAAAAAGCGGCCGGAAATACCTGCTCTCGCTTCAGGCAGCAACCTTTGTATTACTGATTATCATGGCGGCGGCGGGAGAACAGGGTATAGACCTGACAGGTTTGACTGCACAGAGCATACGAATGGCGACTCCGGTCATTCTGGGAGCGTTATGCGGTCTTTTGTGCGAAAGAAGCGGCATCATCAACATCGGCATAGAAGGAATGATGCTGGCGGGGGCCTGTTTCGGCTTTACGGCCGCTCTTTATACCGGAAGCCTGTTTCTGGGATTCCTGGCGGCCATAGCTGCAGGAGCCGTCCTGGCGATGCTTCACGCTTTAATGTCGATAAAATTCCGGACCGATCAGATCATCAGCGGCACGGTGATAAATATCCTGGCCATAGGCATAACAGGCTTCACCCGGAGAAGTTTTCTTCTGCACGCGGGACGCAAAGCCCCCGGAGTGTTCCCGACCTGGAAAATCCCCTTGTTGTCGAAAATCCCCGTTCTGGGCGACCTGTTTTTCAACCATCAACCCATCGTATATCTCATGTTCATAACTCTATTAATCATCCATCCGGCATTGAAATACACTCGATGGGGCCTCAGAACCCGCGCTTCCGGAGAGCATCCGAAAGCTGTCGATACCCTCGGCGTGAACGTTATTCGATTACGTTATCTGAATCTTGTCCTGGCCGGCTTGATTGCGGGAGCGGCCGGCGCCTGGTTTTCATTGGAAACTACCGGAGGATTCGACGATCTGATGACGAACGGAAAGGGTTTTATTGCACTGGCTGCAATGATTTTCGGAAAGTGGCATCCCCTGGGCGGCGCCATGGGCGGACTCCTCTTCGGATTCACCGATGCCGTGCAAATTAAATTCCAGGTCCTGGGCCTCCCCATACCCTACCAGTTCCTGGGTATGCTCCCCTACCTGGTCACGATGCTGACGCTCGCAGGAGTCGTCGGAAAAGCCCTTCCCCCCGCAGCCGTGGGTAAACCCTATCCTGAATGATATGACGGCGGATTCTGGAATCGGGATCGGTTTCAAGCCAGTCGTCGTCTCACCGAACCGTTCGACGATTTGAACCGCAAGGATGGAATGGCTGAGAAAAGCCTCGGAAGAATATTCTAATGCAAATTGAATAAGCGAGGGTGCAAAATGTCGGGTCACCTTGGCGGAATTGAAAGCTGATTGGGAGAGCGCCGATCATGAGTGGGAAAAAGCAGACAATGCCCATCGCTGCCGATTCGCAAGGGCAAAATTCCATAGCATGAAAGAAAAACATTCAAAAGCTGCCGCGCTTTTAATCAAGATTTGCCAGTGGAGGGAGGCCATCGAGCAGTTTAGAAAAGCGCGGGATTGCGATGGAGTTCTGCGTGCGGAAGAATGCACCGGCCGCAATGTAGCCTGGCGGGTTGAAGTTCTAAGCCGCGTTAGAAGGCATAAAGAGGTAACTGTTCAGGAATTCTTCAATATGGTCTTCGATTATTCTGTAAAGAGGAGTGTTCCTCGGATTTCTTTGTTTATAGACCCCGCAGTTCATGTCGTCGCTTAGGGCAAAAGACATGCCTGTCGTTGAAAATTTCTTGAAAGGAATTTTTAGCCCAACCATAGGATGAACCGGACGGCGAAAACACTTTTTCAGCCGCCGAAAGCGATACGTCGCCGCAGGTTATCCTTATCGTAACTGCCCATTTAAACTCCTCAATAGTGATATCGCGCCTGCAGAAAGTCGATCCGTTCCTCCTTAACCCGGTAAACAACCCTATGCTCTCGTGTCAGTCGCCGAGACCACGCTCCTTCCGCAAGATATTTCAATGGTTCTGGTTTACCGATTCCATGAAATGGAGTCCTCAAAACATCTTCCACTATTCTCAAAACTCGCAATGCTGTCTTTCGATCAGTTTTTACCCAATATTCCAGGTCCTCTCGAAACTCGGGATGGAAAACCGCATCTCGCTTAACCTCCTCCCCTTTGCGCTTATCCCTGCTTCTAGCCAAGTCCGACTTCTTCCTTCATTTCTTCCACACCCTGAGGTTTTCCCTCTCCCCGTTCCGCTCGCGCTAAAGCTCGCATTAGGCGCTCTGCATTCCTGGGCGACCTCAGCAAATGAGCTGTCTCCATCAAACCGGTTAGTTCATCAGCGGAGATGAGGACAACATCCTCCGCTCCACGCCGCCGGATGATCACCATCTCTCGGTTCTGTGTGACTTCATCCCACAGCGATGCAAGATTAGCACGTGCCTTGGTATAAGTCGTCTGAATAGGCATAACTCCTCCCTCCAACAAAACAGTACAGGAATATTGTACAATATTTTCAATAAATTGTCAAACCGAAAAACAGCTCTCTCTTGGAAACGCTGCAAACGTGCCTAACGTCGGGTGATAGGCGAGGTGAGGTGATAGGAATTTCAATTTCATACCTGACCTCATCTCCCTATTTCCCATTGATCGACAAAGGCGATTATTCTCATTTTCCGACCGCAATCAGGACATATCATAGGATCTGCCGCATAAACCTTCTGAATTAAAGCCGTCCAACACTTCCGGCGCTTTTTTATTTCCGGGGCGTCTTCCTCTGTTTTTACTCCTTTACGGCAGGCGGCGGCACATTTATCTCTTTTTCTTTTTCCCCTTGAGGGTTTCGCATACCAGCCGCAGTATCTGTTCATGACTTCGCCTTTGTCCGGTACATGCTTTTGAAGAAGAAAGATGAACTGCAATGATCACAGTAAACTCGACAAAAACCGCTTCTAAGCGCTCCGCAGTTCAGATATTTCTCAACGGTTTCTCGTACAAATGGGTCTGAGAGAACCCTGACGATGCTCGTATCTGTATTCGTAACTGTTCAGGAATTATTCAAAATGGTCTTCGATTATTCTGTAAAGAGGAGTGTTTCTCGGATTTCTTTGTTTATAGACACCGCAGTTCATGTCGTTGCTTAGGGCAAAAGACATGCCTGTCGGTGAAAATTTTTGAATCTCCTGGAACAGATTTATCAAGAGTCAGGAAATTTAAACGTGTCAAACCACATCGGTCGGATATACGATTCCCGTCACCTGATTCGATGGACAATCAGAAACTCGCGCCCCATCCGAAGCTGAACGTATTCAATTCTCCGTACACCGCTGTCATTTCCGGGTTGGTCATTGCGCCGTACCAGGTGATGCCTCTGGCGGAACCTGTGCCGGAGGGCCAGGTGAAATACTGCACAATTGTAACTGTCGTTTGACCGGCGGGAAAGTCCCGGAAGATAAAATCGAAATCCGAAAAGGAAGGGGCGAAGAAATAGGTTCCGTATACATCCAGCGCAACGAACAGGGGATATCCGGTCAGGAGAGCGCCGTCCGCGTTGCAGACGATTGCGTCGCAGTAACAGGGGGACCCCGGCATGTAGTATTCTGACGGCATGATGATCCGAACCCCCGTGGCATCGCAGCCGGTTGGGGTTTCGGTCGGCGGCGACGGTGTGGTTGTGGGCGGCGGAGTATGGCTTGATGTGGGGGACGCCGGCGACATCGTGGGGGTCGACGTCACGCATGCTGACAAGGCGCTGTAGGCATTGATCCGTCCCGATCCAAGATCATACGTCGAATTGTACGGGTCTGCGTTCTCGCAAATCATCGCCGTCAGCTCATCCGGAGAAAGAGCTGGATTGCGTGACAACAACAGACCCGCAAGCCCGGCCACATTAGGCGCAGAACAGGAGGTGCCGCACAATTCGCCCGCATAAAAACTGCTGATTCCATAATCACTTAATGTGACGTGATAGGTCGGCATAGTGGAAAAGATATCTTCTCCCGGAGCCGCCACATGCACCCAGGGCCCATAATTGGATGAGGCGCTCCATTGCCCCGCATCCTCCATCCGCCCATCTTCATCGTTTGTCGCGGCGACTCCCGTCACATTGTCATAAGCTGCCGGATAATGTTCGTTTGACCACCCCTGGTTACCTGCGGATGCAGTCAAGAAAACACCGTTCCCATGCGCATAGTTCACAGCATCTTCCAGGTCTGCACGGTAATACTCGATGCCGATGCTCATGGAGATGATATCCGCACCATTGTCAACCGCATACTGGATTGCGTCAATCCACAGTTCGGGGATGTCTTCGGTGTTATGCAGTCCGTTGACTTTCACGGACATAATACGGCAATTCCAGCATACGCCGGTGATCCCCCCGCTCCGTTGTCGCTCACGGCAGCCGCAATCCCGGCGCAGACAGTACCGTGCCCGTTTAAATCCAGAACCTCATTATTGTCATCATAGAAATTCCACCCACGGATATCATCAATATAGCCGTTTGCATCGTCATCAATCCCATTGCCGGGAATCTCACCCGGATTAATCCAGATATTCTCCGCAAGGTCCGGATGCGTATAGTCGATCCCGGTGTCCATGAAAGCGATGATCACATCTGAATTCGCGGTTTCCAAATCCCACGCTTCCGGACCGTCAATATCCGCATCAGGAACGCCGCCGGTCTGACCTGTATTGTGCAACGCATATTGAAAATCAAAATGCGCATCATCGGGATACGTTCTCTGCATCCCGGCTCGTTGCGGACTCCATGGGATTCCTAACTCAAGAGCAACGGTTGCCGCAACCGGACACACTTCCGGAATCATCGCAACCATAAGCCACATCACGATCAAAACATCCAACCTCTTCCCGATCATGATACCCCCCATTAAGAGCAAGAATTACTGCTCTTTGAGCATTGATGCGCCAATACAGGCATCGCGGTTCTTCACGGCCTGCCCCTTCCTGCGGCCGTGCGAGATCACCATCCATACTATCCAGCCGGCTCCCCCGCTGTCAAGAAATCCAACGCCTGCCGGTAATACGGAGTTCTCATACAAAATCGTAGTGAGAGACGTTCAAATTCCGGGAATGATCATACCGGGGCAACACTTTTTTCAAAACTTTTGACAGTTTGCTTCAGTAATCGGGGCCGGGGTCGCTATCTGTATCGTGATAGCTATCGGCGTCGCTATCGGTATCGCTATCGAAACTAAATAGGGAAATTCGGACTAACTACAACCTCCAAAGACCCTTTTTTGATCAATGCCCAAATTCCAGCAGATTCGAGCGCGGCGGACCGGAGCACTGCTAAGCACAGCAGCGCTATGTTGATCAAGTCAGCAGAGAGCAGCGCTTAAACGCGCCGTGACCGGTATGTTGGCAACAGGCTTTGTATGAGAAATCCGGGTTAAAGCCTGCAAATGCATGATCATTGCCGGCGCTGGAAGGATTTGGCGATCCTGAACAATTTTTGACGAAATCCACATAATCCTGTATTTTTCTGAGAGAACGCCCTATTTCCATAAAAGGGGACAAAGCATGAAAAAGAGAAAAGCATCAATTCTGTCGATTTTGATCAGTTGTTGCAGCGCGGCCTCGGTCGTCGCTTCGATACCTTTGCCGACGACGCCTGACTGGATTTCCGGCAACATGTACATCTCTACCGGGATAGGCTGGGGAGACATAAATGGAGACGGATTCCAGGACCTGGTGGTTTCGAACGGCAATGATATTTTCAGCGACCCGGAAGAGGTTTATTATAACCTTGGCGGAGTTCTGGAAGAATTTCCGTCGTGGGTATCATTCGATACCGATTTTTCGGGACATTTGAGTTTAGGCGATATCGACAATGACGGGGATCTGGACCTGGCCGTCGCTAATTACATATCGTCGGGACCTCAGTTTCCGCCGGCGTTCAGCAAAGTATATTACAATGGGGGTTCGGGGCTGGAGTATTCACCATCCTGGTTTCCCGAACAGGCGAACAACACGTTCAGTTGCGCTCTGGGGGACCCGGACAATGACGGCGACTTGGATTTATTCCTGGCTAACGGCGAAAGTTATACGGACAATCCGCAGGCTAACGTGATCTACTACAATTCCGGCGGAGCATTGCAGACGACGCCCGGATGGGTCAGCGATGACGTCGACAGTTCTTATGATGCCGCCTGGGCCGATGTAGACGATGACGGAGACCTGGACCTGGCGGTCGCCAATTGCGGCAGTCCCACGAAATTGTATTTTAATATCGGGGGGCAGCTCGAAACGACCGCAAGTTGGTCGGGCGATTCTGCTTATTGCGACAATTCCCTGGAATGGGGCGACGTCGACGGAGACGGATTCCTGGACCTGGCGGTTTCCACTAATTCGCAAATGGTTGCAGACGGACGATTTCGAGTCTTCTTCAATACCGGCGGTTCTCTGGAATCATACCCATCGTGGGAAGTGGACGTTTCGGGCAGCGGATACGGATCGGCCATTTCTCTCATTGATGTCGACCTGGACGGCGACCTCGACCTTATCGGCGGAAGCTGGTGGGGACAGTCAATATTCTATGAAAACATCAATGGTGAATTGTCCTCTTCCCCCTCCTGGACGAGCGATCCTGTCAGCGTTATCGAAGCATACAGTTGGGGAGCCATCAGCGAAGAGGGAACAGGATTGGAAATCGGGGAAACCTTTGACGGAGACGGGCAGCGAAAATTGTTCTACCTGGAACGCAAACCTCTCATTTCAATCAACGCCCTCTTCGTGAACGGCGCTGAAGTCCCAATTTCGGATTACTGCGTATCGCTCGATTCCGGATGGATATCCTTCAAGAATGCGCCCCCGGAAGGCTCATCCAACGTCATCATTGACTATTCCTATGTACTGAGACCGAATCTTGCCGTCAGCAACTGGGACAGCGACATCGGCAATTACGTCTACTACAACGATGCCGCGATGGATACTCCTACGCCTGTTACTACGCCAACCCCCGAGCCGACAGGAACAATCACCCCGCCGCCCTCGCTTACTCCAACGCCTTCAAACAATGACTTCAACTTTTCGCTCTACCTGAATCAAACTCACTTTTCAGGCGGCGATCGATTCATACTGGAAGCCGTCATTGAGAATTATCAATTCACTGAGCCGATCGATGCCGACCTTTACGTCGCGCTTGAAATAAACGGCGAATTCTGGTTCCATCCCGACTGGTCGCAGGAATTAAATTCCGAACCCGTCATCATCCCCGTCAACGCCATGCAGGTTCATCCTGTCCTTGATTTTTCTCTTCCCGACCCGCTCTATGAAGACGGACCCTATTATTTCTGGGGCCTGACGACTTACCGGGAATCTTTCGACGTTATCGGCAACTACGACCGGAAAGATTTTTATTTCCGCTTATAACGCTTTATCTACAAAAAGCATTGCAACCTTAACCGGCTAGGAGAATGACATGAAATCTTTTCACAAAGAACTATGGATGAATGTCCCCGCAAGAATGGACTTTGTCAATATCACTCCTGATGTCGAATCGGCCCTCAAAGAAAGCGGCATACAGGAAGGCTTATGTCTGGTCAACGCTATGCATATAACGGCTTCCGTTTTCATTAACGACAATGAAAGCGGTCTGCACAGAGACTATAAAAAATGGCTGGAAGAACTGGCGCCGCATGCTCCCCTGGAACGCTACGAGCACAACCTGACCGGCGAAGATAACGGAGATGCCCATCATAAACGCCAGATAATGGGCCGGGAAGTCATCGTAGCCGTTACAAAAGGAAAATTGCATTTCGGTCCCTGGGAGCGGATATTTTACGGAGAATTCGACGGACGTAGACGGAAACGCGTGCTTATAAAAATTATCGGCGAATAGTCCGCAGTAAAGTCATGTCGGTACAACTCGCAGCGCCTGTCCGCTCCGGCGCTTTACTTCGCGTACCCCAACGATTTCAGGTATTCGACGATGCCGGCTGTTTCTTCGTCGCTCTGCAGCGTGCTTTGATGCTTTCGGCCTGTATCGACGGCCAGGCGAATCAAGGATTCTTCCTGTCCGCGCTCTTCATCAATGACCAGTATTCTTCCCGTCATGTTCACCGGGACCGGACGACCAAGCAGATACATCGCGGTAGAGGCCATATCCTGAATATTTGCGGGGCGGACGCCTGGCGAGGCTTGTTCTGCTTTGATGAAATAGTATCCTTCTCGTGCATGGTCGTAAATCGGAGGTTTTGGATAAACGATATATTGAGATATGGATGAACGGGTTTCATTCGATGCCTTGTATTCCGGCGACAGAATGAAGATCATATCCGCTCCTTCGTTTTTTTCCGGCCGGCAGGCATCTACGCTCCGGATAACGCTGGTTATTATTCGTTCGCCGGTATTCGGTTCAATCAAATTTGATGCAGCCTCTTCAACAGTATTTATTAAGTCGCTGAATTCGTCCGGAGAAACCGCTCCCCGGGCATCACGGCCTTTCAGGTTAAAACGGAGGGTAACGTAATTTCCGACGCAATCCAGACCGAAGCATTGCGTCAGCGGATAATCGATCTTTCCATTTTTCAGTTCTAACAGGCCCAATTCGCGCAACCAGTGATTCAGCAGAAACATCTTCCTGTATTCCTTGAAGCCGTGATCGGAAAAGATCATAACAGGCGTTGCGGGACCGGCCGTTTTCAAGTATATGCCGACTATTCTGTCCAGGTTTTCGTAAGCAGCGTCCAGAAGCGATTGAGGAATGATATGCCGGGAATGCTGGAGCCTGTCTGGTATCGTGAACGCTATAAAAAACAGATTCCAGGGTACCGTTTCCATAAGCGCCAGTCCTAATTTTGCGCGGTTGTAGCAGAGCGTAAAAAGGTCGTCAATGTCGGGTCCTGCCTGGCGCCGTGAATTAAAAGGATCGTCGAATACAGCCTTTGCGGTCTTCAACGATCTGTAACTCGTCATGTAACCCTTTTCATTCAATAAAGCGCTCAATTGCGGAGGATGAGTATAAATGGAGCCGTCCGGACTGAGCAGTCCGCTTATCATGACGCCTTTTACCGGATCGGGAGGATATGTGCCGGGAACATTGATCACTACCGAGGTCTTACCCGCTTCGTCCAGATATTCCCACAGCGCTTTGGTTCGCCTGTATCCCGAATTGACTAACCTTAGACGATAATCTTTGGAAGAAAAACGAAAGAAGGATCGAATGCCTGTTTCATCCGGGTCCATGCCTGTGAATCCGCTTGTCCAGGCGGTAACTGAAGAAGGTATAACCGTTGAATCAAGCGTGCCGTGAAGCCCATTTTGCATAATCTTCTGCAAATTAGGCAGCCGGCCTTCCTCCATGAGCTTGTCGAAAAAATAAGGAGTAAAACCGTCCAATCCTATAATCAACAGACGATCCTCCTGCCTGGGACCCCTGGGAATTTCAGCGCTCTTCAACAGCTTTTTCAGTTCACTTAAACGCCATTCCTCTATCAGCGGTTCCGCCGGGCGAGCCTGGTTTTCAGTTTCAAACGATGAACTCCTGCCGGCCTCTATCGTCTCCTCCTTCGCCTCCTGTAAGCAACCGGCGCTGATCAGCAGCAGACTCATTAAAAGAACTACATGAAATAGCTGACTCAGCAATTGTGTTTTTTTCCCTTTTTCTGCTTTATGAGTTTTCATAAAAAAATTTCCAGACATTATACTCATTTCTTTGGATTCGGAAAAATCCTTCGTCATGGTAATCCAGGCCGAACTGGAGTGTCAAATTCCCTGGCCCCTCTGAACGAAAGTGTGACGGCTTACGTTCCTTTTGCATTCAGCCTCATCTCGAAAAAAGCTGCCGATGCAGCGATCACAAAGACCGCCGACATTTTAAGCTGTTAATGATGCGCAGTATAAAACAGCGTCGCGTTTTTACCGCCGTCTGATCAGCCCCTCCGAGACCTTTTCATCCTGTTAAAACGGGTTCCTGGCGTATCGGAGACGGTTAATCTTCCTGGCGGTTTTCTGCGTTCGAGAAGAGCAAAAACGCATTTTCAAGGCCGGAAATTCAATAAAACCCTTGCCGTTTTCCCGACTATTTATATAATGATGCCCCGGCGACATACGATCTGGAATTTTTTAACAGGCATAAGTGGGGGGAAAATGAGATTCTACAGTCTCAACCAGGAAAAGCGACGGAAGCAGGGCAAACTTACCGTTATTCTGTTGCCTGTCCTTCTTTTTTTTATTACCGGCACAATCGCGTACCAGTATTTCACTCGAAACGATGAACCCCTTTCGGAGAACCCGGCGGCGATTCCGGGACCGATCACTCCCACGCCCCTTTTTATTCAAGCTACTCCGACAAAATCAGCCGCGCCGGAAGAAGATACCGTTTGCAACGGGATTTTCAATCGAGGCGATTCGTTGTATTCGCTTTTCAGAGAGCATGGGATGGAACCGGCAGAGATTCACCGGTTGGCCGCATCATTGGAAGGCGTGTTCGACACTCGTCGATTTAAACGGGGACAACCCTTTCGAATTATCAAGGACTGCGTTACAGGAGAATTCAAGTCGTTCACCTATGAAATCGACCACGAAACTTTCCTCACAGTTACCAGGGTACAGGAAAAATTTACCGCGTCTGTTGAAAATTATGACTTTGAATTTGCGGAAAAACGAGTCTCCGGAATTATTGAAACGAATCTTTATTCCGATGCTGTTCAAGCGGGATTATGTCCAGCATTGATTCTCGATATGGCGGATATTTTCGGCTGGTCCATCGATTTCGCTTTGGATTTAAGAAAAAAGGACACTTTTTCAGTTATTTACGAGGAAAAATGCCGGGAAGGGCAGGAACCGCAGGCAGGAAATATCCTGGCCGCACGATTCGATAACGACGGCCGTTCCTTCTATGCTTTTCGGTACGAAAATGGCGATCAATGCGCTTATTACGACGAAAAAGGCATGTCCGTTCAAAAGAAATTTCTTAAATCACCGCTCCGTTACCGCTATATCAGCTCCGGATACTCCTATCGACGTTTTCATCCCATTCTCAAACGCTACAGGCCTCACTTGGGAATCGACTACGCCGCCGCTTCAGGAACTCCCGTTTCTGCCCTCGGTGACGGCAGGATAATTTATGCAGGATGGAAAGGCGGATTCGGCAATTATATCGAAATCAAGCACGATTCCAAATTCGTTACTACTTACGGGCACCTCAGGGGCTTTGCGCGAGGAATTAGAAAGGGAGTTCGCGTCAAGCAGGGTCAGGTTATCGGTTACGTGGGAAGCACCGGTTTGTCTACGGGACCCCATCTGGATTTTCGTATGAAAGCACATGGAAAAAACGTGAATCCTCTGAAAGTTAAAACGCCCCCTTCTGAACCGGTTCCGGAAAGCGAAAAAGAACGCTTCTTCACTCTGGCCGAAAAATACTTGACGGAATTGGAGAAGGGCTGATTATTCGCTTGAGAAAATCGTGATATCTGATATTTTCATCAGGTGAATGAAACGATTTGACATGCCAAGGGAGGATATAATGGCTGAACTTCATGATAAAATGAAAGAATTGACGAATAAGACGATTGACAATAATTTATGGCGGCAACGACGATGCTTTAATTTGATTCCTTCTGAGACTACTCCGAGTCTTCTGACGAAGATGTGCGAGATTTCCGATCCGGCGGGACGCTATGCCGAACACAGGACTATGGGTGGTAAAGAAGTTTATTTCTATCAGGGGATTGACTTTATACGTGACGTTGAGCAAAAAGCCGTTGAGGAAATGAAGACTTTTTTTGATTCAAAGCAGGCTGAAATGAGGCCTGTCAGCGGACAGATGGCGAATGAAGTAGTATTCAAAGCAATATTGAAGTATCTGAATTTAAAGGAAAAAGGCCCCTTCCGTAGAATCAGTAAAGTCATGAATAACGAATTGACCAAAGGCGGTCATTTGAGTTCGCAACCTATGGGAGCGCTTTTCAACTATGTGGAAAGCGATCCGGCGACGGGAAAAGAGAACGTTGTCAATTTTCCTTTATCGAAAGAGAATATATATAAAACGGATACGTCGAAATTGTCTGACCTGATCATGCAGCATAAACCTGAATTGATCATATTTGGAAAGAGTTTGTTTTTGCATGCCGAACCGGTAAAAGAGGTTGCGGGGATTATAGAAGGGATGAAGCCGAAGCCGATAGTGATGTATGATATGGCTCACGTGCTGGGTCTTTACGGGCTTTTCCAGGAGCCGTTGAAAGAAGGAGCGGACATCGTTACCGGATCGACTCATAAAACTTTTTTCGGTCCGCAGCGCGGCGTCATCGCCTGCAATATAGTCAAAGGGCACCCAATGGGCAAATTATGGCCTCAACTCAAGTCCAGGGCTTTCCCCGGTTCCACGAGCAATCATCATCCGGGAACGCTGCTGGCGTTGCTCGTCGCGGCCATGGAAATGAACGCTTATAAGGCCGAATATCAGTCCCAGGTCAGGAAGAACGCCCGTGCTTTCGCAAAAGCCCTGGTTAAAAAGGGAATAGAAGTTGAAGGTGATCCCGGTCTGGGATACACCGAAACCCACCAGGTCGTTTTAAGAGTGAGAAAATACGGGATCGGCGAGGACATCGCCATGCGCCTGGAGAAAAACAATATTGTCTGCAATTACCAGGCGCTTCCTGACGACGAGTCTTTTATCAAATCCAGCGGATTGCGCATGGGCGTCCAGGAAATGACAAGATTCGGAATGAAAGAAGAGGATTTTGAAAAACTGGCGGAGTTTACCGCAGCCGTTATCATAAAAAATGAAAGCGCGGCAGACGAAGTATCTCAATATCGACAGAATTTTCTGGATATGCAATATTGCCTGCCCGAAGATCAGGCGCTGAAATTGGGGGCAAGCATACTCTCGTCCGTGTTTCCAAAATCCGATCAGGTCAAACGTTTCGCGGAGGCTATGCATAAAAGTAATTAGCGCCTGTCCATAATGAAAAGTATGGGACTGATCAAACAGGGGTTACAAATTGTGATCTCGATACTCAAAAAGTACTTTCGTGCTCAGCGGATCGGCGCTCGTGCTCGTAATCGATCGATTCAAATGATTGTCCTGCTTTGAAGAAAACGACACGGAATACAAACGCGCACAAGGAACGCCGGTCCTGGCTGAATTATGAATATCTTTTTCTTTTTTTGATCATCCTGTCCGCTGTCGGACTGCGTTTTTACAGAATCGGCTCGTCGGACTTCTGGCTTGACGAATCCAATACAGTTCTTATTTCGGAATCGAATTTTTCAGAGATGACTGAACGCTTGAAATGGGACTCAAGTCCGCCTTTGTTTTATTTTCTCCTTCATTATTGGATGAAAATAGCGGGCAAATCCGAAACCGGCCTTCGCTCATTTTCTGCTCTGATCGGAATTATCCTCGTGATAATCATGTTTTTTACAGGAAGAAAATTTTTTTCCATGGAAACAGGATTGCTGTCAGCCTTATTCGCCGCAGTTTTCCCCATCCAGGTCATGTATTCCCAGGAACTCCGCATGTATACATTGCTGCCGCTTACGGCTGTTTTGTCATTCTATTTTCTCCTTCGCTTTTTATCAGATGATCGAAACTCCTTTCTCATCGGTTACATCATCAGCTTAACGGCCTGGCATCCGGCAAACCAGGATAAAGCGGTTTTATTGCGGAACCCGCAAAAACTGGAAACTGAAGCTTCCGATTTAATCGAGGACATACGAAAGGGACTCACAGCCCAATCGCGCCTTTTCATTCTGTTTGTTCCGGACAAAGTCAACGAATTCCTTTACCGGCAAGTGATGGAAACATTCGGGGAATCGCGAATT
This sequence comes from uncultured bacterium, assembly GCA_964619725.1. Classification (GTDB taxonomy): domain Bacteria; phylum CSSED10-310; class CAZUFC01; order CAZUFC01; family CAZUFC01; genus CAZUFC01. The sequence continues at coordinate 21,054 of CAZUFC010000014.1, forward strand.
AAAACGGCGGCAAAATTCAGACAATCGCTCATATGGACGCCGGTGCTCGTATTAATTATACAAAATGAGGGCAGCGTCAAAGGATTGTCGTGATTGATTCCGGGGAAAAGCCAGAATTGGGGTCTGTATTCAAGCAAGCAGTTTCTAAGCGGCGCCAATGGTGTCTTTTTCCCTACTTCCCTTCGTCAACGCTTACCAGATAATCTTCCGAGTCGATATCGGATTCGCTTGAGGTATAAACTTCAAACTCCGGCGGCTCTTCCAGATGTCTTTTCACCGCACAGAGTTCTGCGCTTTTTATAATGGCGTTCTTGTATTTTTCCGGAAAATCGGGCGGAAGTCTGACCTCAATGGATATTTTCTTTATCATTCTGTCGTTCGGATCACGTTGAAACCGCTGTATCACCCTTATGTTCTCCATCGGGAGATTCCGTTCACGACAAAAAGCCAGTATGTAAACGCCCGCACATGTTCCCAGTGACGCGAGAAAAAGATCGAAAGGAGCCGGAGCTGATCCGTCTCCGCCTCCAAGTACCGATTGATCGGTTCTTATCGTATGCCCTCTGAACTCAGCATCAACCTTCATTCCGCCGGGAAAAACGATTTCCATTTCCATAATTAATCCTCCTGATTCAATGCAAGTGTTCGGACGATCAGTCTGAAGACAATGATCACACGAAGTCGCCGTATATTCGACCGGCGGACCGGCGAAAAGTTACAGAAAAAACCGTGAAATTGTCAAACCGTAAATGAATTCCCAATATATCTTAAAATGAATTAAGAAATTGTAGCACTGTATTGTTCATTCAAAACCTGTTACGAGCGCTCATATTGGCGAAGACTTATCCGTTTTTTTCTTTTTTAACAGGCTCTTTTTTTCTTCATGAGACAAGAATGCGGCATCGAGGGAATTCATTTGGGCTTTTTTGATCAATTCTGCTGTCAGACCTGCGGATGGAGCGGCGATTCTGTATTCATGGGGCAGGTCTATGTTGCTGATACCGGGGTCATCAGTATTGATCGTCGCTTTTATCCCGTGCTGCAGGAAAAACCGCAGAGGATGGTCGCAGTAGTCTGGAACGGTGCATGTCTGGACATTACTGGTCAGACAGGATTCGATTCCAATTCCTTCTTCCGCCAGATAATCCATTAATTTTTCGTCCTGGACAGAATGAACTCCGTGACCGATTCTGGCAGCGCCCAGTTCATTCAATGCCTGCCATACGCTATGGGGGCCGTCCGCCTCACCGGAATGAATGGTTATTTTTAAGCCTGCCTCCCTGGCTTTATTAATATGGCGGACGAAAAATTTACCGGGTTGATTCTTTTCATCTCCGGCAAGGTCCAATGCGACGATATGATCCTTTCCGCTTAAAACGGCATCAAGTTCTTTCCAGGCATTTTCAACGCCGTATGTTCGACTGAGAATTCCGATCAGATTCACTTTAACGCCGAACCGCGATTCTCCCTGTTTGATGCCTTCGATTACGGCTTCAACGACGCCCTGCATATTGAGTTCATGAGTTTCCGCCATAAACCAGGGACTGAAACGCAGTTCAATGTAGTCCAAACCTTCGTTCCAGGCATCCTCGATATTTTCGAAAGCGATGCGCTGGATCATCTCGTAATTCGCCATAGCGGCTTTCATCCAGCGGAATTTTTCAATAAACGCCATAACTCCCGGTTGAGGTTCGGTAACCTGCACAAAAGGCCTTAATTCCTCTTCGGTCCAGGCCGGTAACGGTAAATTAAAAAGGCGACCGGCATCGATTATGGCGCTTAACCGGACATTTCCATCAAGATGTCTGTGTAAATCAATCAGCGGAATCCCGTTATCAATCATACAACTCCCCCCTTTTTTCTTTCTGCTGATGCCCTCATCGTCCTCTGTTGAAAGCGTTTTAATCTTTTTCGATAATGCCTTCAATCCCGTAATGCACTCTGCCCGGATTCTAATTACAGGGTTTCCATTCCCGTATCGCTCAGACGATAATTTTTCCATTTATCAGCCAATTCCTTCAGACGTTCATCCACCAGATAATTAATAGTTCCTTTTTCATATGTTCCGTCATCCAGCATTTCGCCGGCTTTACGGCGGGTCAATATTTCTATTCCCTCATCAATGTATTTCACGGGATAAATATGAAATTGTCCTTTTTCGACAGCATCGACGACATGCCTCTGCAGCATAAGGTCTTTAACATTCTGATGAGGAATAATAACGCCCTGGGCGCCGTTCAGTCCTTTGGCTTTGCATACTTCAAAGAATCCTTCGATCTTGTGATTGACGCCGCCTATGGGCTGAATTTCGCCCTTCTGATTGACCGACCCCGTAACGGCTATTTCCTGGCGGATCGGTACGTCGGAAAGCGCAGACAATAAGGCATAAATCTCTGTGGAAGACGCGGAATCTCCTTCAACGCCGCCATATGATTGTTCGAAACAGATGCTGGCGCTCAGGGCAAGCGGTCTATTTTGAGCATACTTTGATCGAAGGAAACCCGACAAAATAAGCACCCCTTTGTCATGTATCCGGCCGCTCAACTCTGCCTCCCGCTCGATGTTGATTATCCCCGATCCGCCGACGGATACCCGGGCCGTGATGCGCGAGGGCTTACCGAATGCGTAGTCTCCCAGATCGTAAACGGAAAGACCGTTCACCTGCCCCAGCACCTCACCCTCGGTATCGATCATGATCGTGCCTTCTTCGATCATCTCCTGGATTTTATCTTCTATTAATCGGGACCTTTCCCGCTTTTCATCAATCGCTTTTAAAACGAATTCATCATCCACTTTCTTTCTTTTTGCCTTCCGGGCCCAGAAATCCGCTTCCCGAAGTATATCAGCTATGTCGTTGAATCTCGTCGACAGCTTGTTTTGCCTCCCCGCCAGCCTGATTCCAAATTCTATGACCGCTGCCACCGCTTTTCTGGTAAATGGCATTAACTCTTCGTTTTTCACTATCTTTTTGACGAAATTGGCGTATTCAATAGTATTCTCTTTTTGAAAATCCATTACCGTGTCAAAATCAGCCCTGATCTTAAATATCTTCTTGAAATCATAATCGTAGGTGTAAAGCAACTGATACAAAAAACTTTCCCCAACCATGACGACTTTAACGTCAAATTCGATGGCTTCCGGTTTTAATGCGGAAATAGGCACCAGCAGATAAGGAGTATAATGACGCCATTCGAATTTACGGTTCCTCAGTGTTCTCTTTAAAGCAGACCAAACTCCCGGTTCCATCAGTGCATCAAGCGCTTCGATTATCAGGAATCCGCCGTCAGCTTTCAAAAGAGAGCCGGCCTTGATTTTAGTAAAATCCGTGCTCCATTGTCCGTAACCGCTAGGCGCCACGTCAATAGAACCGAACAAGTTATTGTAATTCGGAGAAGTTTCAACAATTACCGGCGCCTTATCAGCGCCCTTGTTGTCGATCAGTAAATTAACGCGATAAACGAGGTAAGGGTCGGATTCCTTGCCCCCTGACGGCAGAGCGAGGCTCTGCTGCGGTTGCTGTTCCTTTTTTTTCTTCTGAAAAAGTTCCAGATTATCCAGGATGTCTTCCTTGTATTCATTCAGGTATTCAGCAATCTTTTCACTATGGAATTTTTTCCTGACCACTTCAATGCGCTGCTCCACAACCGGTTCGATAATTTTTCTGTTCAGTTCCGCTATTCCTTCTCCGCTCTCCTTTTCCAAGTTCCTGATCTGTTTCGCCGCTTCCTCCATTTTCTCATACAGCACTGAACTCTTTTCCTGGAGCTGCTCATACTCTTCCTTGTCAAACTCACCCTTGTCCACCATTTCTGACAATTCTTCAAAATTGACGGGTTTATCGTTAATGATCGGGATCAGCAAGGGCCTCGTAACCGGGCCGACCTGGACCTGAGTCATCGTAAAACCTTCTTTTTTGACATCTTCTTCCAGTTTCTTGAGCAGCTCTTTACCCTTTCCCTGCAATTTTTCTATGATCTCTTTTCTTTGCTGCTGATAATCTTCGCTTTCAAATATCTCAGGAATAGACTTTATGAGGCTATCCAGCAGCTTGTCCATGGCTTTCTGAAATTCGCATCCCCGTCCCGCCGGAAGCCTTATCAGTCTAGGGCGGTCAGGGTCCTGAAAGTTATTTACATACAGTTTATCATCAGGAATATTTTTTAATCGTTCCGTTTCCTGGATCATGCATTCCGCTGCTGTTCTTCTTCCTGTTCCGACGGAACCCGCTGCAAAAATATTATACCCCGGACTGTCGATATCCAGACCCAACCTCAGGGCTCCTATAGCCTTTTTTTGTCCGATAATGTCCAGACATTCGTTTAAATCATCGGTATCTTTGAACTTCAAATTCTTTAAATCGCAATCGACGCGTAAACTCTCAACCGGTAACTCCCTGAATTCGCCGGCTTCTTTCATTGTTCGCCTCCCTGTCTCTTATGGAATATCTTGATCAAAAAATTGTACGACTGCCTTAAACCAGAACACTCGGAAGCGCCGCCTTAAAGGCTCTTCCTGCAATTCTTTTCAGGTTACAGATAAAAGCATGCCTTTTCAACCTCTGAAAATTCGGCGTTAACCGATACGATCTTTCCGATTGGGGCCCGGAACTTAAATTATTAAAGTCCGGCTTTCTCCAGCACGATTAAAAAAACGATTAAAATGACGGCTCCCGGAATAACTACCGCCCAGTGATTGACTTTTAACAGCTTTGGAAAAGTTAATTCGCCGAAATAGCCCCTGTTAAGTATTTTTCTGTTCAACACAGGGTAAAAAGCCGCAAAAGCCCCGGCTCCTATCAATATACCGGTTACGCCTCCCAGCAAAGCATCCAGGGCTCCCTGGCCCACTGCGCCGGCGACGGTCCCGGGACAATATCCCAGTGTTCCGAAGCCAAGTCCAAAGATCAAACCGCCGATGACGGTGGCTCCGAATGAACCAGGTTTTGGTTTCAATTCGGCCAATTTAAGACTTTTTAACAGATGGACCCCTATTGTTCCGACAATGACTGCCGTCAGCATAATTTTCAAAACTGTGAAGTCTTTCAGCAGCAACTGTCCGATTATAACGTCATAATCCGTCACGCCGCCTTTCTGCAGGAGAAATCCGAACGGAATACCGGCAACAAAGCCGATAACAAGTTGAAGAGGCCTGTTGGAATGCATTTTCACCGGCATGATTATACTCCTTCCTAACCCGCTGCGATTTTAAAAATAAACATGGCTGCAGCTATGCCTCCGATGAAAAAGCAGACAGCGGCAATCCAACTGCTCACAGCCCATTGCAAGGCGCCGCTGATCCCATGTCCGCTGGTGCATCCCCCTGCCCAGCGCGCGCCGATGCCCATCAATATTCCGCCGAAAAGCGCTACAAGCCACCTGACGGAAAAAAGCGAACCGAAAGTTGCCGTCCAGGTTTCAGGGACCCATTGCCATTGAAATACGCCGGACATTTTCGCCGACAGAAAAGCGCCCAATAATAAACCGGCGACAAGCATCCAGTCCCATTCCGCCCTGGGGGTGAATTTTCGGTAATATTCCTTATTCAAAACTTTTTTGCCTCTGAACAACCGTTCTATCATACCGCTGGTTCGAGCGAAAGCCGTCGAACATGAAATAGGCTTGTCGGACAGCAGAAAAGTCAACCAGCTTAGAATGCCTATACCGATGCCCACCGCATAAGGCGACCATCTCGCCATTTGCAGAAATTCCATAGTCTGCAGCTCCTTCCTCCTTTTTTATTAGGATCGATAAGCGAAAATTTTCAGCGAAAGCATACTATAATCGCTATTAAGCGTTGATTAATCAAACTTCATTTTTTTACCGTTGAATTGCGGACCATGAGGAACGAAACAAACCGGGCAAACCGGCGAATATCCTGCTGCGCTGTATCCGGACACGCCTCCCGCGGCATTCATTATTCTTCGGAAACCATGTTGTTTGAGTATGCTGCATCCCAGGCTCGATCTATGCCCCGTGCTGCACATCAATACAATAAGATCGTTTTCGTTCAACTCGTCGTAACGCGTTCTCAGATCAGCTACAGGAAAATTAATCGCTCCTTCGATGTGGAAGCCTTCAAATTCAGCGGGTGAGCGAACGTCAACCAAGACCATCTCTCCGCCTTTTCTGCTCATTTCATGCAGCTCTTCCACGGATATTTGCGGAATATGAGCTGTGGGCAACCCGTTTTTGGACCATTCGAACATACCGCCGTCGAGGTAGCCCTTCACGTTGTCCATACCGACGCGTCTCAACTGCTTGACCGCCTCCAGGGCTTTAGCGCCGTCATAAGCGATAAGCGCGATTTCAGCATCCTGTGGAAGAATCCAGCCTGCAAAAGTGGCGAAATTGCCGGCAAGATCTATATGGTAGGCATTGGGAATATGCTGTCCACCAAAAGAATCATAGCTTCGCACGTCCAGGACGATTAGGTTCTCTTTTTTGATTTTCTGATGGAGCGACTCAGGGTCGAACGCTTCAGCCTCCGGCAAATCGTCCGTTAAAGCAGGTCCTCGCCGGTTGATTTCGCTGCATCGGCTAAAATGGTCCGGCGCCGGCGGCATGTCGCCGGTCAATGAATCGATGAATTCCTGTCTGCTGCCTATTTGAAGAGCATAATTATACCTTTTCTCATATCCCACGGTACTCGTTCTTTTCGCCCCCATCGCCCTGCCGCACAACGAACCCGCTCCATGCGCCGGATATACTTCGCAGAAATCAGGCAATTCCCCGATTTTTTCAAGAAGGCTGTCGTACAATTTTGAAGCCAGCTCCTGGGCACGGCCAGGAAAAAGGTCCGGACGCCCTACATCTCCAACGAACAATGTATCCCCGCAGAATAACCCTGCAGGTTCCTTTCCTCTGCCCTCATCCGTAACCGTATAGCTCACATGCTCCGGCGTATGCCCCGGAGTCTCCAAAACCTGCAATCTCATATCTTCAATCTGAATCTCATCGCCTTCAGAAACGGCAATATGATCGAAATCACAAGCGCCTGATTCCGGAGCGTATATGCGCGCTCCTGTTGCCCGGGCCAGGTCCAGGTGACCTGAAATGAAATCAGCGTGCAGGTGAGTTTCAATAATGTGCGTAATTTTCATATCCAGGTCTCTGGCTTCATCCAGATAAAGTTGAACGTCCCGTTTAGGGTCCACTATCGCACACGTCTTCGTTCCTCCCAGAAGATAGGAACTGTGGGCGATTCCCCTTACGAAATATTGTTTGACTATCAATTTTCTTCTCCTTTACATGTAAAAAAGGTAAATGATTCCCGATGCTGCAAAAAGAAACAAAAGAGTCATGATGCCGCCGGCTTTAATATAATCTTTGTTGCGGTATCCCCCGGGAGACATCAGCAAAGCGTTGACCTGGTGCGTCGGCAGTATAAAAGAATTAGACGCGGACACCGCTACGAGCAAAGCCATTGCACGCGGGTCCAAACCGGTCATCCGGCCGGCGGTCATAACCAGGGGAACGAGCAATACAGTGGCCGCCACATTGGACATGAACAGTGAAAATAGACCGGCAAGCGCTGAAAAAGCCATTAGAATAATCATGGGATGACTGTTTTTCAGGAGATTCATCATGAGCCCTGCAGTATATTCAGCAGCGCCTGATTTTTCCATGGCTATCCCCAGCGGTATTAATCCGGCCAGAAGAAAAACGGTCCGCCAGTCTACGGCCCGGTAGGCTTCATCGATTTTTATTACTCCCAGCAGCGCCATCGCCAGAGCCCCCGAAAAAAGGGCAACCGATAATTGGACGCCGAAGATTACCATTATAACGGCAGCCAGAAAACACGCTGCAGCGGTAACCGGCTTGCCCTGGCGGCTTATTTCCACTTCTACTGGAGTTATCAGCACAAAATTATGATTATCGCCCATTGTTTTTATGTGCTCCCAAAGTCCGTATACGATCAACGCATCTCCCACTTCAAATTTTCTATCAGAAAAATCGCCTCTTTCCTCATTTTCACCGCTTAACAATATGATCGGTTCAACATGGTAACTCTTGCGCAAAGCGATTTCCCGCAAGGTCTTACCCGCAACTGGGGCCTTCGGAGGTATTATAAGCTCAGCGAATCCCGCATTTTCCGGTCTCTCCAGTTCGTCGCACAAACGAGACTCAGAAGGAACGTTCAACGAAAAATCGGATGCGAAACGCTCCACATCCTCTATTCTTCCGATCAACACAAGCCTCTGTCCGGCTGCGAAACGAGCGTATCGCCACGGGGCATACAATACCTCATCTCCTTCTTTCATGGCTATCAGGTTTAATCCGTAATCCTTGCAAATACCCGCATCTTCTCTGGTTTTTGCGATAATCGAGCTTTTTTCGGGTATAATGCACTCATAAGTGGTACATTGCAGATGCCAGGTCTCAATGAGCTGCTGCTGAACGCCGGTCTGCATCTCATCATCATTCTCCCGGCGATCTTTTCCGGGAAATACATACTTGCCGAAAAATAAAAAATACATTATGCCCGTCGCCAGAAGAACAACCCCCAAAGGAGTTACGCTGAACAATCCGTATGACTCTTCGCCGCTTTGTTTCAATAAATCGTTCAAAATGATCAACGGTCCCGATCCCACCATACTCAGGGTCCCGCCCAGTATGGCAGCGAATCCCATGGGCATCAGCAGACGGGATGCCGGTATCCGGGTCCTTTTTGAAATTCTGATGATTGCGGGCAAGAATAACGCGGCTGCGCCTATGTTCTGCAAAAAAGCCGATAAACCGCCGATAACCAATGATACGAAACCGATTAACCTTTTCTCGCCCTTTCCAGCGATATCCAGAATAGGCTTTACAATTTTTTTCATTACCCCGGATTTTTCAATCCCATAGCCCAAAATCATTACGCCTATGATCGAGACCACGGCATTGCTCGATAATCCTGAAAAAGCCTCTGACGGTTTTACAACTCCCGACCAGGCCAGAATCAACATCACTAATATCGCCGTGATATCCACCCGTAACAGTTCCGTCAAAAAAAGAAAGACCGTAAGAGAAAGAATCGATAATACTATTAGTATATCTAACGACATGATTTATTGACGGGAAATGACGGTGGCTTTCAGGATTTAAATACCAGCCTGAAACGCTTCCTCGCCTTCTGGATGATGAATTTCAGCCTTACTCGCTGTTCTTTTGCTCAATTTTCAACTTCAGAACTCTTGACAAGGAGGTCCTAATTTATTGAAAAAATTTGATTTTATTGCATTACAACTCAGTGAAAAAATGTACAGTTTTTAGCCCCCCCCTATATCCCCCCGCAAGCGGGGGGACTTTGTTTTACTTGAATTTTTTTGATCGATTGTTGTTTTTTCATCAAACATTTAACAATTTTTTTTAAGTCGATGTCAGGATATGTGAGCTTCCATTACCGGGCTTTCGACGCATGTTCGTTTTATTCGTTTTCCAGCTCCAGGTCGATGAAATGCATATGCGCCCGGCTGTGTCGAATACCCCTGGCATGAATGTCCATTATTTTATCCAGGTCCCCGGATAATATGCCCCTGCTTTCACATACATAATCGTGAGCGGGAGCGTAGGTTTCAATTCCCCGGACTTCGGGAGAAACCGTTTCCTTGAATTCGGCATCCTTGTTCAATTCCAACCCTTCCGGCAGATCGAAAAAGATCGATTTCAACTTTTCCGCTTCCTGCTTGTCGTAAACTTTGAACGAAAACTTCATTTCAACGCGATTGATCTTACCTGAGACCTTCATATTTATTTTCAGAGGGAAATCTTTTTTGAGATGCTTCTCCAATACCTCCTTGAACACATCATCTACAACTACGTAAGTCGTATCCGGATTCAATCCGATCAGTTCCTTGATTCTGTGTGATAACGATTCCTTTTTGATGTCGTGATCCTCGTAAAAATAAAACTTTCCTTTTTCTCCGGTTCCCAACCATAAGCCGTAAACAAAACCTTTGCATGTCAAATATGAGCCTTGCAGGAGAATCTCATAAAAAGTCGGCATATTACACTCTCCTTACAGCAAAAAAATTAAAGTGACGACCACAAAGAGTGGTATGAGTATCGGCAGGGAATACTTGACGATATACCCGAAAAAACTGGGCATGTCGACATTGTTCTCCTCCGCGATTGATTTGACCATAAAATTCGGAGCGTTTCCAATATAGGTGTTCGCTCCCATAAAAACCGCTCCCAGCGATATGGCCGTCAAATACCTTACATATTCCTGGAACGCAGCGGGGTCCATGCCGGCGACGATCTCTTTTGTCTTGAGATACCCGGAAATGCATTCTTCCGTCAAACCGACCTTGCCCAGAGCGCAACTGAAAAACGTCAGGTAGGTGGGAGCATTATCAAGAAAACTCGACAGAACTCCCGTTACCCAGAAATAATGAAAGGGCTCCTTTACCGCTTTGATTAAAGAAGCGAACGCCCCGTGGGGACCGGCTTTCAGTATGGCCAGCATGGGTATGATAGTCATGAAAATCCCGGCGAATAAATATGCCACCTCCTTGATGGGAAACCAGGAAAAATTGTTTTCGTCCCGGTAGATTTTCGGCGTCGACTTTATCGAAATCAATCCCATGCTGATCAATATGATCTCACGCGCCAGGTTTCTTATCGGAACCATTACACCCAATATATTCACCGCCCTGGAACCCCCTTCCCACAAACCGCTGATCAGCACTCCCGCCATGACGCCTCCCAGCAGAAGAAAATTATGAATTCCTTTGACGCGTATAGGTTCGGATGATCCTTCCCGCTGCGACTGCCCGTGAACTTCCTTTTTATAAAAATAAGTGTCGATGACAAAAAATATCAATAGCAACGCTATGGATACGAAAGCCATCTGGGGAAATAAACTTAAAGTCCAGAAAAACGGAACTCCATGGATGAAGCCTAAAAACAAAGGCGGATCGCCTAAAGGCGTTAAACATCCGCCGATGTTGCTCACCAGGAAAATAAAGAAAACAATGATGTGCGTTTTCCTGATCCTCATGGAGTTCGATTTTAAAATCGGCCGTATCATCACCATGGATGCGCCGGTCGTTCCGATCCAGGAGGCGAATATGGTCCCGATGAACAGAAGAATGACGTTGTTGAGGGGAGTTCCTTTTATGTCGCCTTTGATCAGGATGCCGCCTGCTACTGTAAAAAGAGCCCACAACAACACTATGAAAGGAATATAATCAACAAGGTAAATATGTAGAATTTCATGAACGCCCGTCCCCTTGTAAACCAAAACGAACGGCACAGCAAAAACCAGCGCCCAGAATGCCGAAACTTTCGGAAAATGATGATGCCACCACTTCGGCTTGAACAGAGGAAACAACGCTATCGACAGCAGTATCCCTAAAAACGGCAGGCCCGTCCATAAAGGCAATTCCGACCCCAGGTTATGATGCCCTCCATGTCCTTCATCATGCTCCTGTTCAGACCCTCCGGCAGCCCCCTCTGCTTGCGGCTCTCCCTCCATAGTCGCCTCAGCCGGCGCTGTCCCGTGATGCGCACCAGGCTCTTCAGCGTGAATTCCTGCCGACGCTGAAAAAAGAAAAACCGCTATGGCTGCGAACATCACCCCGTCTCTCCATTTCACAGGTCTCAGCATTTCATATCTCCTTTAAAAGTGTAAAAATCACAAATCTGGAAAATTCCATTGAAAATATAAAAATAATTTGACATTCCTTACTCTCCCCTCACCTTCAGTAAAATTCAGCCTCGACGTTTACCGTTTCTTCAGGGTCGGTTTTCGACGAAAGCTCTCACCCCGCATTTTTCGATCCGAACCCCAAATCAAACCGGAATCTCCCTCATAACATATTACATATTATCAATCAAGCCTTTAATGTTCCAGCCGACGCTTTCCTTCACTCACTCGCTCCGGCCCTGTTCAGCGCCTGTCCAGCATCGAAATTTGAATCGGATATCGAATTGAGGGACAGGCGCTGATTAAAAAAAAATACGGCTTGTTTTTTCTTGATATCCTGAGACAATATTGTTAACATTTTAATAGAAGTATGGAGGGATAATGATGGTCAGAGTTTTACTCGTGGAAGATAATCAAATTGACGCTTTTATTTTTGAATCGACATTGGCGAGATCAGGCGAATTCGAAATTACGGTGGAAAGCCGGGGCGAAGATGCATTGGCGCTGCTGACAAAAGAAAATTTCGATATTATCGTTCTTGATCATTATCTTCCCGGTATGGGCGGACTTACGATCCTGAAAGACCTGAAAAGACGAGGGATACAAACGCCCGTAGTTTATCTGACAGGTGTCGGCAGCGAAGATGTAGCGGTTGAAGCGCTTAAGCTGGGGGCTTTTGAGTATCTCAATAAGGATAAAATCCAGGAAGATACATTGATCAATGTTCTGCAAAGGACTCTGAAAGAGAGCGGGAAGTCTTTGACCAAAGATGCCGAAAGATATTATGAGACAGGTGAAAACAAGCTGAGAGAATTGTCTGTATTTTTTGATGCTGGCAAAACCGGGGAAGCCGTTTTATCCAAATCATTGCGACAGGAATGGATCGACTTGATGGAAAACTCCTCCAAATCTGTACTGACGATGGCTGAAAAGGATAAACAGTTAAAAGAATTCTACGACAAACTCCCCAAAAACAATGATTTTTTATCTGACTTGCTGAAATCTTCCATCGAGTATCTGAGGAGCGAAAATGTAACTTCAAGCTCAGTCAATCCGCTTCATTTGATATTGAACATCTATCAGTCTCTCCTTCACATCTTTATAATACACCACAACCAAAGCCGATAAGAAATTCCGTCATAAGACCGCAAAAAAAACGTTCGTCGCTACGGGAAATTGTGACTCCCACTTGATCAAACCCTCAAATTTTTTTAGGATTTATGCTTGAAGCAGGGAAGGTTTGAGGATTGAAGAGGAGAAATAAATTAAAGGATCAATGACCATGAGCAAAGGCGGTTTAATAAATAACTTTGTAAAGCGGGCCCCGGTAAAAAAAGAGGGACGATTTTACAAGGGGCCTATAGCGGGAATCTTTGGATTCACTTTGATAGAGATACTGGTGGGCCTGGCGATTTTCGTTCTGGTTATGTCGATAGCTTTCAGCATGATCCAGCAGTGCAAAAAGAGAAGCCGTCGGCAAATATCACGGATTGATCTGAAATGCCAGGCAGAAGAAATATTCGATATAATGGAGGCTGATGTAAGTCGTTGCAACCGAATATTGGAAGACTACGGACACTTTGTGACCGACCCGAATGAAACGGTATTAAGCGACGCCAGCACTAATCCTGCAACGATAATAGTATTCTCTCTGACTCCGAAAGGGCTTATTAAAAACACATTTTTCGGCGATCAGCATTCTTTGACGCCGTTAGCGGAAAATGTGGATACCTTTGAAATCGAATATAGTCCGATGCCGATAACGGCTTCAAAGGTTATGACCGTCCGTCTCGTTCTTTACAATCCTGCTCCCGGGAAAGATAAAGTAAGCTGTTTAAAAGTGTTTGCCGTCGGTTCCGCCCTTTGAATTCCTGCATCCGGGCAATAAGCGCACCCGATATTTCGATTGCGATACCGATACCGACCCCGATTACAGAAACAAACTATCGAAAGTTTTGATAGAAGCGCAACCCCTGTTTGATCAGTCCCGAATTTACTCGTCTCGAATTATTTGACGGACCACATGATTGTCCATGCTGCCGAAAACCTGAACGATATGCGATTGACGGTAATGTCGACCCTCTTATTCGTGAGATTCGCGAGATTCGTGGTTTTCATTATTTCTACATCAACTTCAACATCGTCATCCGCTTTTACCGCAGGCATTAACGAAACTGTATCGTAATCTTTCTTGCATCAATCCGTGTTATTCCTGATGTTCGCGATACCTTAATGAACCTATTTTGATTCATTATTAGCATTGGTTTGACTGTGGTTTCGGGCTTTTCGAAAACGTCCGGGAAGCAGGTTTTCATCCAGGTTGGTTGAGACTTATCCGCGTGATCGGATTTTGACCACGCAGCGGAAAGCGGCAGGATGTCGCTTCTACTTTTCCTTCGTTCTTTGAGGATGATTGTTCTGTTACAGTTATCTCATGTTGTGCGATTGACGGCAATATCGACCCTCTTATTCGTGTGATTCGCGTGATTCGTGGTTTCAATATTTCAACTTCAACGTCGTCATCCGCGTTTACCGCAAGCCTTAATGAATCTGTATCGCATTCCTTCCTGCATCAAACCTTGTTATCTGTTTGATTTGCGGTACGAAATCTTGAATGCCCCCGGCTTAACGAAACGACCAGCCGGGTTTTCCTGATTGTTCCTGTTTTTTACCGGTCCCTTCGAGATCGAATATCAGATTCTTCTTCACGAAAATGGAATTTACTGCAAAAAAAAATTGTGCTATAAGAATTCTCCGGTTGTGGGAGGATCGCATTGGGACTGAGCATTTTTCTATTGATATTCGGTTTCTTCGCGCTTTATTTAGGCGCTGAGGGTCTTGTCAGGGGAAGTTCAAAAACGGCCCGAATATTCGGAATTCGTCCGGTGATAATAGGCGCGACTATTGTGGCCTATGGAACTTCCATGCCTGAATTTGTGGTAAGCGTAGTGGCCAGCGCCAAAGGGACGAGCGACATAGCGCTGGGCAACGTAATCGGCAGCAATATTTTCAACATCGCCCTGGTGCTTGGATTATCAACTATTTTCACGCGGTTGATCGTCGATCCGTTGCTGATTCGACGCGAACTGCCCTTCATGCTGGGCGGCACTGTCGCCATTTGCCTGATGTCGCTTAACGGGACAATCGGAAGAATCGATGGAATCATACTCTGGGCGGCGCTTATAGCCTTTTCTTATGTGATGATCGTTAAAATAAAAAAGGAGAGGAAAGCGGCCAACCTGGAGCGCATCGAGAAACAAATGGAAAAACCGGAGAAAAATTTTAAACTGATTTTAATCAATGCCGTGTTAATCATTTTCGGCAGCATCGGCTTGGTATCCGGAGCGGAATATCTTGTGAGCGCCGTCATTTATTTCGGGAACTATTTTAATATCAGTCCCCGCATCATCGGCATCACGGTCGTGGCGACCGGGACTTCGCTTCCGGAACTGGCCGCCTCTATCGTAAGCGCTTTTCATAAGGAGGCCGATCTTTGCATCGGCAATATCATAGGCAGCAATATTTTCAATATCATGATGGTCGTCAGCACGGCCGGCCTGGTAAGACCCTTTCCGGTCAACGTACAGAATTTATGGGTGGAATATTTCTTCCTTCTGGCTTATTCATTCGCCCTCTATCCGATTTTAAAATCTAAAAATTACATTCCCACCCTTTACGGCGTGCTTTTTGTCCTGGGATATCCCGTATTCGTCCTGATGTTGTTCCTGAAATAATTGCAAAAAATATCCGATGTTGCTTTATACTATGGAACATTTTCCATTTTCGATTAAATTCGCGGGCCCGCGAGCAGGGAGTTTTTAATTTGAGAAGACGGATCACACAGCAGCAAGCAGAAAAGCACAGGATTTTTTCTTCTTCTATGAAGCCTGACTTTTACATTCGTTCTGCGACAATAGATTTTCTTTCGTTTAACCCCAATTGCCGGAAAGTGGTTTGACGAACCCTGATGATGGTCATAGTCAAGGATATTTCAGCTTTTCCGGTTCTGTTAATAGAGCTGTTTTTTTTCTGGCGTTCAGGAAGTCTCATTGCCGAAGCTCTTTTCAAAGAGTGGCCGATTCGCCGGAAAATTCCGGCAGCCTTTGTTTTTTCTCTCGTTTTATCGGCGCTTCTGGTTATTCTGACAGGGAACCTCGGAATATTGACTCCAATTTCGATCCTTGCGTTCGCCGGCGCGTCTTTTTTATTGGTCAGGCATATTACCGGCAAAATTCGTCGGACCGAATCAGCTTCCAAACGCACCCCCATCAGCATCAGGAATAAATCAGGAGAATCATCGAGTATCGTTTCTCCGGGAAACGGCTCCTTATTTCATTCCAGACTTCCCGATATACAGGCGCTTTTTTTCATCGCTTTCATATCTCTGATAATTATATCCGCCCTGGCGGAAAGAATGGATGACGGGCCCGGAGGTTGGGATGCCTTTACATATCATCTCGAATTTCCGGCGTTCTGGCTGCAAAGCCGGCATTTCGAGAATCCCATTCAGCATTGCGGCGATCAAGGGCCGCCTTTTTATCCCATGAATGGAGAAATATGGACTTTTTTGCTTATGGCGCCTTTCGGAGACGATTTTGCGGCCCGTTTCGTTCAACTGCCCTTTCTCCTTATCGCTCTCATGTGCCTCTACAATATCGCAGAATTAATCGAAATTCCCCATAAATCAAGGCTGTTCGTCGTGTTTATTTTCGCTCTCACTCCAATGGTTCCCGGTATGACGACGATTGCTTTCAACGATCTTATACTTGCCTCTTTATTCTGTCTCGCATTTTTCTGGATACTGATGTCATGGAAATATCCTTCTTTCCCTTCTGTTTTAACCGCAGGGCTTGCCCTGGGGCTCTTTCTCGGAACAAAATATAATGCTCTCCTGTATTCTCTGCCTTTGATGGTTATTCTGACAGCCGTCATTATATTTAAATGCCGCTCCAGATTAAAAAGCGCCATTGTCGTCTGTCTGGCGGTCATTACGGGCGGAGGTTTTACATACTTACGAAACTGGATTATAACCGGCGATCCTGTGTATCCCGTTCATCTGGAATTATTCGGTAAGGTTTTACTTGAAGGCATCTACAGCGTCAATTTATTCGATTCATACGGGTTCCATCAAATTGATTTCGACGTTCTTTTTTTCGGTGCGCCTGCTTTTGAAACGGTGGGACATCAAGTCGCCTGGCTGCTTATCCCGGTCCTGCCCTTTGCGTTCATCGCAGCGGCCTTTAAGGCGATGAGAAACAGGAAAGGGCTGCCGTTACTCGTTATCCCAATGCCGTTGATCCTTTTTGCTCTTTTTTACTTCAAAATGCCTTATCGCTATCATCCCCGATTCATACTGCCCGCCATAGCGATTGCAGCCCTCAGCCCCGTCTATCTTTTTCACAGCCTCCCTCGATTTCCGGCTTCAGCCCTTCTCACCCTGATCTGCACAATCATTATCCTGATTAATCCGTTTCCGTTATTCGCAAACAAGGCCGTTATCCTGATGATATGCCTTCCTGCAGCCGTCATCCTTTATTTTACACCCTATTTTCCCGTCACTCTCAACAAACCTCTTTTGACTGCTCAAACATTCATAAAAAAGTGGAAAAAAATACTCGTCGCAACCATCTTAATCCTGAGCGCGGGATTCGGTCCTGTTCTGCTTTCACGCTACCGCGACGGAAAATGGGACCACCTCGAAGGAGAATTCGGCCACGCCGCTCGTTGGCTGTACGAAAATTCACGTAGCGAATCGTTCAAAATTGCCTATTCCGGCACGAACGGGCCATATCCCTTCCGCGGTTTCCGCTTGAACAACCCTCTTTACTTTGTTCCGCGCAACAAGACCATCGATTCCCATATCTACGGCTTCGGACGCTCTTTTGAAAATCCCGGAGAACCTCAAAATAAATCAGCCTGGTTGAAGAATCTCAAAAAAATGCGTATTCAACGACTGCTGACCGCATCCGAAATAAAAGGAACTTTTCCCGCCGAAGATAAATGGGCTGATGAACAGGGTTTTCTGAGGGTCTATTCCTCACATCACTACCACATTTACGATTGTACATCTTATTCCGAAAATGCTCTTCAATCAGGGGAAAACGACAGAGACGACAAAACCAGACCCAGGCAAATCATAAGATTGAAAGAGAAATGACAAACCCGGGTGAGACTGAAAAGAGGGTTATTTTCGGGACTGATCAAGCCGGGGTTGCACTTTTTTCAAAACGCTTGACAGTTTGTTTCGGGGTCGGTATCGGTATCGGGTTCGGGATCGAAACAAAATAATTAAAGGAAAATATGTCTTGTCCGGATACTATTTTTAAAGCTTCTTAATTATTCAAGACCGCAAAAATTGTAAACTCAAAAGACGCATTTTTGATCAATACCTCATTTACAATTTGACAATGCCATTTTCCACGGATAACGCGCATGCACAGTGATAAGACGAAAGTAATTCTATAATTCGGTCATTACTTTATTTCAGGTCTTTTTTTCTTCTTCTATTTCCTGTTTCCAGAGTCGGATCAGCTTTTTCAGTTCGGTCTGCGCAGGTTGAACAGCGAGAGATTCTTCCAGGTATTCCAGAGCTTCCTGTTTTCGATCCAGCGAATGAAGTATCAGGGCCGTCGAATTCAGAATTCTGAACAGCTTGGGATTAATATTGAGGGCTTTTTTGTAATATTCCAAGGCTTTTTCGAGTTCGCCTCTTCTCTGATAGATTGATGCGGCTCGAATCCACGCAGAAGCGTAATCCGGATTCCTTTCCATAGCGTCCTCAAAGAGGCTTAAAGCCTGATCGAATTTTTCTTCTTTCAACCTCAGGAGGGCCAGATTATGGTAAGCTTCTGCGAAATCCGGGTTCGCTTTGACGGCATTTCTGTAAGCTTCCTCCGCTTCGTCTATCAGCTCCTGTCTATCTTTGACTATGCCCAGGTTATTGTGAGCTTCCGCGTAGTAAGGATTCAACTCAATAGCCTGCCTGAATTTTTTTTCAGCGTTTCTGAGATCGCCCAGTTGCAGGAGAAAAGTGCCGTAATTATTGTGAACGAAAGGATTGTCCGCCTGAACTTCAATGGCTTCTTCATAGTAACGGCGGGCATCTTTTTCCTTGTTGAGCTGTCCGTACAACAATCCGAGATTGTTGTAAGGACCGATGAAGTCCGGATCGGCTTCAATGGCTTTCAGATAGTAAGTCTCCGCTGTATCCAATTTTCCCTGGCTTTTCGCTATATTGCCGAGAGAATTAAGGGCATCAGCCATCATGGGATCGGCTTTGAGCGCTTCGAGGAATTCCTTTTCCGCCTTGTCCAACTGGTTCAGATTCATGTATAACTTTGCCAGCGTCGAATGGACTTGTGCAGACCGGGGATTCAATTCCAGCAATTCTTTCAGCTTTTCTTCCGCCTTTACGGCCTGACCCCTCATCTGCAAAATATCGGCTTCAAGCAGTCTCAGGTATTCCGATTCAGGGTCCATTTCCAGCGCCTTGCTTATCAGCTCTTCCGCCTTTTTGACTCTGCCTTCTCTGATGTATATGGAGGCCAGGTTCGCCAGAGCGGGCACAGAATTCGGGTTATCTTCCAACGCGGATTCGAATTGATCTTTGGCTTTTTGAATTTCGCCTTTTCCCATGAGGGCCGTTCCCAGGTTTATCTGGGAAGCGGGCGTTTCGGAGTCCACATAGCCGAGATTGGCGAGTTTATCCATAATTTGCCCGTCAAGCGAAGACGCGACCGGTTCTGTTTCGCCTATTCCCTCGACATCAACAGGCTCTGCAGCCTTTTTAGGCAATTGTGCCAGATATTGCTGCTTAAAAGCATCCCGGAGAACCTCGCCTTCCATATTGGCGGGTATGGGAAGATTCATCATGGCGAGTAAGGTTGGAGCGATATCCATGGCTCCGACGACTCCTATGTCCCGGTTCTTTTTAACGCCGTCGCCGTCCACGAGGACAATGCCGAATTTTCTATGCCAGTCCGCGGCAGGCCCTATGCCGATTCTCGGATCGGTAATGGGTCTGTCGTCTCCGAATTTGAAACCATGGTCCGAACAGAGCATCACTTTCCTTTTGCCGTCGTTTATGCTCAGCAGCTCACCCAATAACTCATCGTGATAAATATAATAATTTTCGATGGTTTCGCCGTATCGCCGAACCTCTTCTTCTGAAACTCCCTCCATAGCCGGAGGCCTGTAACGGGCGAAGAGATGACATATCGTATCCGTACCTTCGAAATACAAACAGAAAAACTGCGGCGAATACTTCGCCAGCAGGTACCGGGCCATTTCATAATAAGTTATTGTGGATGAAAGAATGCCTTTAAAATCATCCACAGTCCTGAACAAACCCGGATCACGCATAGCGCCGGCATAAAAATCTTCCTCTTTCAGGTCCCAGAATCGTGTAGTATCCTTGTGTCTTATCCCCGCTCGCGAACTCTTGAAATTGCCCAGCTCATCATACAGCAGCTCTGGAAAAACCTTACGCGATTCTTCCTCCTCTATCGTATCATAACGGAACAACTGATAAGCTACCCTGTCGGAAACCATCGCACCCTTGACCCGCTCCGCAGGCCACGTTCCCCAGAATCCGACGAATATGGAACTCAGATCGCTCTCGGAAAGAATATTCCATAAAGCCGGCGCCTGACGAATGTTCGACGTTATCGGTATCCGGTTGCCGCTGACTCGACTGGCTACCCAAAAATCAAGTATCCCGTGATGCTCCGGCGATACTCCCGTCGCCATACTCGTCCATACCACCGGTGATAATGCCGGTGGTATCGTTTTCAACAATCCCCAGCTTCCCTGGTTCTTCAGAGCATTGAAATGAGGCATCCGCCCCTGCTCCATCAAGGGGTCCAACAAATTCCAGTCTGCAGCATCCCAGCCTATCCATAAAACCCCCTCAAAGCGCTGCAACATTGACCCCGACTGAAAAACCTCCGATCCTCCCCTTTCATCAATCTCGCTCTTTGCGTTTTCAAACTCCTCCAACACAAAAGGAGATAACTTGAAAACAGCGTAAGCTGCGGCAAAACCGAACAGGAATCCCAGTATTATGCCTTTTATACGAAAATTCATCTATCCGTCCGGATTCCTCTCCTTTCCCACATCATCTCTTTTTTGATTTTTATTTCTCCTTATCAAAATTCAGCGCCTCTATCTTTCGTTCTATTCCGCCTCTTTAACTGGCCTCATCCTTCTTCACCGCTTCGTCTTTCCTAACCGCCTCGTCCTTCTTTACCGCTTCATCCTTCTTTACCGCTTCATCCTTCTTTACCGCCTCATCCTTCTTCACTAACTCATCTTTTTGAATAACTTCTATTTTGACAAGTCTGGCTATCCTTTCGTGGCGCCTGCGTTCCATACCCTCGCTCCCGGACTTCCTTCCTCTTTCCTGCCAGCCTTTTCCTGCTCCGTAACGCGCGCCGGACCGGAATGATATCAGCCCCCTGGGATGAACTCTGATCATATATTCAGCATCATCGGCCATAACTTCTTTGTGAGACAAGGCAATGCTCCGTTCGCGAATTCCATGCAGAGTTATTTCTTTAAATTCTTTAATTTCCAATAATTCCAGCATTTTTTGCAATTCAAGTTCCCTGCCGAACCGGCGCCTTCTTCTGACAGGCTCCTTATCAGTATCCTTTTCTTCCTCTTGCGGTACGCTTTTTTCCACCAGATCAGCGAATTCTTCATGAGTGAATTTTTTAAATAGATTGCCATCAATGAAAACTTCCAGCGGTTCATCCATCATTTTACTGTGTTTGAACATTCTTTCCCGCTTCATTTTTTTGCCGCCCTGCTTTTCCTGGATTTCAGTCTGCTCCGCTTCCTCTTCCGCGCAGTAGAGTATGGGAGAGGACATAAAGGCAATGATTGTCAAAGCCGTAGCTGCGACGGCCAGAATATTGAAAACCTTTTTCATAATGTTTTTCCTCCTGCGATAAAGGCAGATTTAATCATCGAACCGTATAAAAAATTGATGTATCAAGTGAATTTTTATCCTCCTGGCGAGGCCGTATCTCCTCCAGCCGCTCAAAAAGTTATAAAGCGGATAAGCGAAAATGTCAAGATTGGAAGGATATTTCCAATGCCAAAAGTTTTATCGGGTCGATGAATGCTGCAATTTTGAAGAAACTTTCCGGATGACGGCATCAAATATGAAAGTCAATCGACGTAGGTATGATATCCTTGAAACCAAGGCAGGTAATTAACTCCAAGAAAGGTAATGAGAACGGCAATGAATCCGATGATTGCGAGGAGAGCCATTGTTTTTCCTTTGCGCTTTTTAGTCCACCCGGTATGCAGGTAAGCGGCATAGATAAGCCAGGTGATGAGGGACCAGGTTTCTTTGGGGTCCCAGCCCCAATATCTTCCCCAGGTTCTGTTTGCCCAGGCAGCGCCAGTGACGATCCCTATGGTCAGCATGATAAAACCGAGAAAAACGGCCCTGAGTGAGATATAATGTAATTTTTGAAGGTCCGGGAGCCTGGAAGCGAAGCCGGAGAATCGCTGTTCTGTTTTCATTCTCAAGAGGTAAAGGATGCTGGTCGTCATAGCTACAGCGAATCCGGCGTAACCCAGGAAGCAGCTCAGAACGTGAATATGAAGCCAGCGGCTCTGAAGAGCGGGCATCAGCGGAGTTATTTCATCGGTAACTCCCGGTATAAGCTGAACCAGGAGGATGGACAGCCAACTGAGAGGAATGATGAAGGCGCCGAGGGCTTTCGTTTCGTATCTTCGCTCGTAAAGGAGGTAGACCAGCAGAAGGCACCAGGAGAAAAATACCGTCACTTCGTAAGTAGTAACGAGCGGCACATGACCTGTACCCAGAGCGTATGATTCAAGCCAGCGAAATCCGAAGGCAAGAGTTTCCGCTATGAATCCGACAAGAGCTGTGAGTGAAGCGGATTTTCCCCATTTAGGCCCTGCAGTGAGGAAAAAGACAAGGTAAAGATTACCTGATGCAAATAACAAAAGAATAGCGACTTCGAATAATAATTTGCTCATGCTCGTTTCCTGGGCTGATCCTGTAAAACCGACTTCAATTCACTCTTGAAATTGACGTAAAAAGTTTCCGCAGAATGACTGCGGCGACCGCTTTTTGCTGAAAACATAACCGAACCGGGAGTTTGTATCAACCAAAGTCGAATGTGAGGAACAGCGAAAAATATTACTAATCCGGCAATGAGGGTAAAACAGCCGCCCCATACGATCCACACGCCCGGATTCTTCGAAACCTGGATTCCCGTAAAGTAGATGCTTTCAGCATTAGATGTATCCAGGCCGAACTTGATTCTCGGAAGGACATCGCCATGAAAGTCGTGTTTTTCAAAGACCCAAGTTTCGACCGCTTCGCCGTTTTGGATCAGCAGATGAGCGGCCGGATTCTCGAATTCTTCCGACTGGTTGATGAAGGCACGATCGTCGCCTACTACAAGATGCGAAAAAAGCTTCACAACGTATATCGACAAAGCGCCGTCTGAAGTCTGCAGCGAAAATTCCTCGCCCTCTCGCATTTCTTCTCTTAAGATTTCTTCACCTGATTCTGACTTTACGGCGGTCAGTATAAAATCTTTAAATTTAATACCGTATTCCGCCTGAAAAAAACGGAAGCCTTCATAATCGAGAGGCTGATTGACTTTGATCAGGGCTTTTTTCAGGGTATTGCCGTCTTTTGTAATTCTGAGCTCGCTCTTATATTGCTTAACGGAATCCCCGGCGTATTTTTCTATTTCAAACGAATCGCAATGAACGGTGAATCCGAATTTTCGCGGGACTCCGTTTTTCATAAAAAAAATATCGGTTTTTTCGCCGACGGGAAGCCGGAACGAACCTGAGACTCCGGTTATGCCGGATATCACGGCCCCCAGGAGGATAATCAGGAACCCCAGGTGAACGAGATAAAACGCATAGGCGGAATAACGCGCTTTTTCCCCGAGAAGAGCCCTGCGCTGTGCAACGGGGTCGTTGTATTCGGTCAATTTTACGCGTTTTTCACTCAGGAGCGCCTTGATGGAATCGAAAGCCAGTCCGGGGTCTTCGGGGGAAAGAGAGCAGAAAAACCTCTGCCTGGAAATTTGATCGTCAGCCGTTATTTCCCCTGGTTCGGCGAGCCTTTTTGCGACGCTTTTGCCGGCTCGGACCGTACAAACGGACAGGTTGAGCGTCAGCGCCAGGACCAGCGCGATAAAGAGAGGAGAATGATACACGTCGAGGAGTCCGAAACGGTTCAGCCATTTGAAAACTTCTTCGCTGTAAACCTGCCTTATGGATTCGGCATCATAGACGGGTTCCTGCAAAATGACCGTCCCCGGTACGCTTGCGACAGCGAGAAGTATCAGCAGAACGACGGTAGTGTAAGTAGAGCTGAAAATACGAACCGTTTTTTTTATGAGAAATTTCAATCTAGAACCCGTCGACAAGCCATTTCAGTTTTCTATATCGCTGGGGTCCGCATTCATCGCATCCTTGCGGGAGAGCGATATCTTGCCCTGACGATCGACGCCCAGAACTTTCACTACAATCTCATCACCTTCCGTCACAACGTCCGTGACTCTCTCCACTCGCTCATGCTTCAATTCCGATATATGAACGAGCCCTTCATAATCAGCGAAAATCTCCACAAAAGCCCCGAAATTTTTAACGGATTTGACCGTACCACGGTATATTTTACCGACCTCAGGTTCAGCCGTCAGATATCTCACCCGTTTTTTCGCTTCCTCCATATCGGACTCGTTTTTAGCGTATATTCTGACTACGCCCTCATCCGTCACCTCAATATCCGTTTCCGTTACCGCCTGTATTTCCTGTATCGTCTTACCGCCGGGTCCTATCAAACTGCCGATCCGTGATTCCCTGATTCTTACCTGAGCCACTCTGGGGGCATGGCTGGACAACGATTCTCTCGGTTTTGAAATGGTTTTAGCCATCTCCGCCAAAATATGCAGACGCGCCTCTCGCGCCTGCTCCAGCGCCTTCTTAAGAATCTCAGCCGGCAGCGCTCCGATTTTATTATCCATCTGGACTGCGGTTATTCCGTCAGCCGTGCCGCACACCTTAAAATCCATGTCGCCCAGATGGTCTTCATCTCCCAGAATATCAGTCAATATAACGGTTTTTTCACCTTCTCTGATCAGCCCCATAGCCACGCCTGCAGCGGGTTTCTTTATGGGAACGCCGGCATCCATTGCAGCCAGCGAACAGCCGCAAACAGTCGCCATGGATGATGAACCGTTCGATTCGGCGATATCGGATACTATTCTGACGGTGTAAGGAAAATCATCCTCACCCGGCATCAGCTTTTCCACGGCCCTGGTCGCCAGGTTCCCATGCCCTATTTCACGACGTCCCGCGCCTCTCAAGGGCCTGACTTCGCCCACCGAATAAGGCGGAAAATTATAGTGCAAATAAAAACGATGCCCTTCTTCTCCAAACAGGGTATCTTCCCTCTGTTCATCACGGGTCGCGCCCAAAGTGCAACTGACAAGCGCCTGAGTTTCCCCGCGAGTAAAAACCGCGGAACCGTGAGCTCCCGGAAGCCAGCCTACTTCCGTTTCAATGGGCCGGACCGTCTCGGCGTTTCTGCCGTCTATTCTTGTTCCTTCATCGGTTATCATTTTACGGATCATGTCATGTTTCATCTTTGAAAAAATATCGCTTATCTTTTTTTCATCGCCGGCATCCCCCTCTTCCGTTAACAAATGCTCCACTATCTCTTTAAACAAATTGTCCAGCGCCAGGTACCGCTCCTTTTTCACAGGCTCTGTCACGGCTTCTCGAAGTCTGCTTTCGGCAAATTCCTTCACCCTCTTTTCAAGCTCTTCATCCCACCGCGCCCGTGTCCATTCTCTCTTTTCACAGCTCGCTTTGCCGCGCCATTCGTCCAGCCGCTTTATCGCCGGCGCCGCCGCTTCTTCAGCAGCTTGAAGAACATCCGCAAAATCCTCTTCGGAAACCTCGTCAGCCTCGCCTTCAACCATTATCATTCCGTCCGGACCCACGGAAATGACTATATCGATTAAAGCCCCTTCTCTTTGCGAACGCGCAGGATTTACGATCAACTCCTCATCGGGAGTTTTTATCACGCGCATTCCTATCACGGGTCCGGCCCACGGTATATCGGACAAATGTAAAGCCGCGGCAGCTCCATTCAAAGCGCAAATGTCGGGATCAACTTCAGCATCCGAACTCAACACCGTAGCGATTACCTGCGTATCCTGAAGATAATCCTCCGGAAACAGAGGCCTGATCGACCTGTCTATGATCCGGCACGTCAGTACCTCATGATCGGACGCCCGGCCCTCCCGTTTGATGTATCCCCCGGGAATTTTGCCCGCTGCAGCCGCCTTTTCCCGGTATTCCACGGTCAAAGGAAAAAAATTCATCCCCTCCTTTACATCCTTCCTGGAAGATACTGCTGTCACCAGAATAACCGACTCGCCCGCCTTTACCACGACCGACCCGTCCGCCTGTCTGGCGATGCGGCCTGTCTCCATTACGTATTCTGCACTTCCAATCTTTATCGTCTCCTGCATCATTTTCCGTCGCTCCTTCGCAAAAGTTGAATCAAACGTCATGATACTAATGGACTGATATGAAGTTGTCGAGTTTTTTTACGAATGAAAACATTTTTATCGAGCTGACAGAAGAGCGCCGAATAAAAAGTAATCAAAACAACTTCTGGATTGATCAATACTCCATGCACGGAATTCTGCATAAAAAAAGCTCCCGCTCTTGCGAGCGGAAGCTTTTAAAGGCTTATAAGGTTTTTAATCAGCGATTTTTGCGGTATGAACGTCTCAGGACGAATCCGAGACCGCCGAGAAGCATTATGATGCCAAGCGGCGTCGTCGCAGGAATCGACACGCCTTCACAACTTACGTTCAGAATACCCATACCGGTACTGGAACTGTAGCCGCCGACTTCGATCAGATAAGTCTGACCTACATCAGCCACAAAAGTAACCTGAGATTGCAACTCTCCGCCAAAGTCATCATTACTCGCTATTATCTCCCCGACAGGATCGCACGTGCAACCTTCGTAAACGGCCAGTTTCGTGTCGTACATACTTCCCAGGAGACTCACTGTGGCAAGTACCGAATCTCCGGAACAGGTCGGCGTGTAGCAGTACCAGACATTGGGACTGGTAATGTAATCGCCCGGTCCGTCTGCAGTAGCGCACATCGTGTTGAAGGGCATATCGACCACCTCATTAATGGCCGTGGCATTGGCGCAATCGTCGTTTGCAGGCAATTCGTCGATGGAGAAAATAAAGTCGTTGATGCAGTCAGGCGACGGCCAGGTGTCGATCATTACGTAATAGGTTCCTGCGGTGAAGCTGTAGTCGAATCCGACATTGCTTCCAGTACTTGTGTTGTAATCCAGGCACGGATCAGCCGGCGGACATTCGTCATCTATCGCCATTCCGATCCAGGAAGCGTCTGTAATCAGCGAAAGGCACGCTGACACGTCTTCCGTCACGGTGATCTGATAAATGATGTCTTCGCCGCCGTCATAACTGCCCAGACAGGTTTCAGAATAATCGTTCACGCGTCCGCATGTGGTATTCTGGTTCGCAAAGGGCATCTCAGCCGGTATGGTCACAGGGAAAGGATCGGTACAGTCATCGCCGCCCATGAAGGGACAGGTGTATTCGGGGCATGTTTCGCCTTCGAACCACCATCCGTTCATCGCATCGCATTCAGGTTGCGTATTGGTTTCAACGCATACCGAGTCTACGCAGCATGCTCCTGTTGGCGGAGCGGTGCATTCAAGCGAGAATGCGTATTCCCAAGGACCCAGGGCACATGGATAGCCTTCAAACACGGTGGGGGCGATGAAGAACCAGTGCGTGCCGGCTCCCAGGTCGACCTCAACGCTGATCTCTTCACAAGGCTCTCCTGTAGCGTAAGGGTCCAAGCTCCCCAACAGATAGGCGCAATCGCCGGCGCCCGGCGGGTCTGTCGGAACGTACCCGATTATCACGTCGAATTCGGCTTCGGCCGTCATGGTTACCGTGTAAGGTTCCGTCAACACCAGTTCATACCAGTCGGTGTCTCTGGTCGAGTCCTCAGCCCAAGCGTTGCCGCAGTAAATGTCTCCGCATTGAATCGAGGTGAATACGGGCGGCGTCGAGTTACAGCCGCCGTTGGTGTCCTCACCGCAAGCTTCGCCTTCATCCAGTCCGCCCATCGGGCAAGGCACTACACAGGGTATGCATTCTGCAATGGTTAAGTCGAATTCCGGGATGCAATCAGGAGAAGGGTATGTATCGATCATCAGGTAGTAGGTTCCGGCTGTGAAGTTCATGCAATCGCTGGAGTAAGGATCGCTGAGGTAGCTGTTATTCTCATTAATGATGCATTCAGTATCCGGCGGACAACTGTCGTCGACAGCGAAACCGGTCCAGGTCGTTCCCAACGGGTCTAATGAGAACTGTAAATAAGTGTCTGCAGTCACGTTCAGCATGTAAATGATGTCTTCGCCGCCGTCGTATGAGCCCAGACAGGTTTCTTCGTAATCATTCAACCGGCCGCAGGTGAAATTAGTATCCATGTAATCCAAGTCTGCAGGAATATTCACCATTATCGGGGTCGCACAATCATTTCCCGAAGGATCGGGGCACTGGAATTCCGGGCATGTTTCGCCTTCAAACCACATTCCGTCCAGGGCATCGCATTCGAATTCAAAGTTGGTCGCCGTGCAAACCTGATCAACGCAGCAGGCGCCCAGGGCCGGTTCGCAATTCGGCGGGTCCTGACAAGCCGTTGCGTCATCAGAAACGTCTAACTGAAAGACCCCGTATGACGAAGAGCTGAAACCGCCGACAGTGATGTAGTAAGTTTCGCCCAAATCAGAGCAGAACGAATAAGTGGAGAGCAATGAATCATAATCAACGCAGTCGTCATCGTTGCCGCCCACGCAGATCAGGTAGTCGCAGGAATAGCAGAATACGCTGATCTTGCTGTCGAATTCCGACACATCGTTGCACGTGGTCACCGTTATGGTATTTCCTGTGCCCGTAACCGTATACCAGACGTTCTTGTAAGGTCCGGAATACACTCCGCAAGGTTCCGCTATATCGTCCGTGGCCCAGGTGTTGTCGCCGCTCACCGAAGCAGGAAGCGTTCCCACGTCGATAGCGCCGTCGCAGTCGTCATTGGGCGGAGGCGGTTGCGGACAGGGATTCGGATCGCAGACTTCGCCGGGCAACCAGTTGCCGGGTCCGTAAAGTCCGTCGCAAGTCGCTATGTCCGTAACCGAACATTCGCCGGTGGAAGGATTACAGCAGGCGCCGTCCGTTATGGTCTCACACGTCAACGAAGCCTTGTAATCCCAGGGACCGTCCGCACAGGCGTATCCATCGTATACCGAAGGAGCGACAAAGAACCAGTAAGTTCCCGGCATAACGTCGACTTCTACGAATATTTCTTCACAGGGCTCGCCGAGAGTATAAGGATTGAGATATCCCGTCGAATCAGCGCAGTCGCCGCTGCCCGGAGGATCGGTTTCTATCATACCGATGACCACGGGAAGTTCGGCTTCCGCCGTCCATGTGAATGAGGTCGGCTCCGTCACTACTACTTCATACCAGTCCGTATCACGCGTTCCTTCACTCGCATAAGATTTCCCGCAGTATAAATTGCCGCATTGCAGGCTCGTGAACACCGGCGGTGAGGCATTGCAGCCGCCGTTAGTGTCGTCGCCGCAAGGTTCGCCTTCCTGAATGCCGCCGATCGGACAATTGACGATGCAGGGACAGGGATTCGGATCGCACGTTACGCCGGGATGCCAGTTGCCGGCGCCGTATGTCGTGAAACACCACGTTTCCGTCGTGTCCGGATAACAATTTCCCGTATTGGGATCACAGCACGCGCCCAGTCCGCATGCAGGTTCAAGTTCGCTGCAGAGCGTATCCATGGCGAAACGCAACGGCGGTTGGCACGCTGACATGTCAACCAGATCATTACATGTTCCCGTGGAATCGTCACAGCAGGCCCCTGTCGGATCAACCCACTCAGGCGTCAAACAGAACGAACGATCACGGAGCGTTGAATCCAAAACCGTTCCGTCCCACTGCAGCGAATCGCCGTCGCCTATGGGTGAACTTCCCCACAATAACCAGCACGTTGAATCGCCCGCGCCTTCTATCGATACCCAACCGGCGCTCAACTGACAGCAGGGATGTATGCCGGCGCTGAAATAATAAAGCGGATAAACGTCGGCATACAGGTACCCCGTATCCTCAACCAAAGGCGTAACCGTGGTTTCACACACTACAGCCCCAGGAACTCCGCCGTCATCGGCATAAAACGTTACGTCATACACCTGCGGGTCTTTGTAGCACGTCGTCCAACCAGCGTCATAAGCCAGGTTCATTCCCCACCAGTGAATATCGCATATAGGCGATTCCACTCCTGAGAAATTGTCATACACGACATATCCAGGTGAGACGTCGCTCGTGGCGAACGACCAGGCATCATCCGGCCCGTCCACTGGCTGCGAATACAGCGAATCAAGCGGACACGGCATCGGCGGGTCCCAGGCCTGACCTTCCGTTACTTCGAGCGTATACGTTCCGGAATTGGTTCCGAAACCGTCTACTACGATATAATAGGAATTTCCGCCCGTCAAAGTCACGCCGGTCACTTCTGAAACATAGCTCGAATAATAAGGAGCGCTGCAGGCGTCGTCGCTGCAGGCGAAATAGTTGCCGGGGTCCGGACATGTGTTCTCATAAACATACAGCTTTGTATCATAATCCGTATCGCCGACGCACAGCGTTATGTCCACAATGACTTCGGCAGCGGGGGTGTACACATAGACCACATCCGGAGCCGTCGAACCTGTATATGGACATACTTCGTCGTAGTCGTTAACATATCCGGTTGTCGTCCCCGTATCCGCGTAAGGCAGACTCGTTATCGCCAATGCTTCCGCACATGTGTCGCCGCCCTGGCGAGGTCCGTTCATGTCATAACCCTTCTCCTGCAGTCTCGCTCTCTCTTCCTTCGTCACGGGCTTCGACAATCCTGCAGTCACAGGATTAACCGGACTCGCCTTTATTGAATTCGATTTAACATTTTCTACTTTGTTCTTATCGATCGTCGTTTTTACCGTATTGATTGCATTCGCCGTCAAATCAACTTTTCCGGCGAATACCGTCGGCAACGCCATTATCGATATTACCAACATTAAAGGAATTAAAACCTTCTTCACTTCCATCCATTACCTCCTGAAATTTTTTGTAAATTTTCCGTCATCATTTCCTTCACACGCTACTTTCTTCTCAGAAAAGATCAATTATCGCCCTCCTCTTATACGACCACCTCCTTCATTCCCCAAAATCCTTTTCCTCAACTCAACCCTACTCGAAGCATCATCGCTTCAGTCTCATCAGAATAATTTCCATGCACTTTATACTGATCAGATCAAGAAAGTCAACCTTTCTTTCATCTTTTTTTGATCGATTTTAAACATTTGAAAACAGAAGCATCCACCCTGTTCAGAAACTGACCCTATAACTCTAAATATCCATTTGTTTTTATCCATAACACGGCGATATACCCCTATTGGTGCGTCATGCTGCTGCTTTTCCCAGTGAATCTACAAACAATAGCCCGCTTCGAAAAACCATGCCTTCCTTGCCTTAAAAAAAATTCGCCCTTTTATCGAAAAGAGGGCAAAACTCTCAGGAAACCCACTTCCCATCACAGACCCGGGTCATATCTTGTAGCCGAGATTCTTCAATGCATCCATCAGCTCGAATTCATCAGGCGGTCGAGGAAGGGAATCGCTGTCGAACAGATCGGTTCTTTTTCCGTAAGTGGCCACGGTCGGCTTCTCTTTTTGCCGCAGTATTTCCCCGGAGAAAAGCGAATAAAGGGGCTGTTCGCTCCAGTCTTCCGCTGTCGGCAGATCGAACAGGGTCATCAGGGTGGGCGCAATTTGTAGAATATTGCCCTGAATTCTTCTTCCCTGACGGAACTGCGGACCCGCGGCGAGAATTATGCCCTGAAGATGATGGGTTCCGGGAGTCGGCAGAAGGATAAACGGCATTCTCCATTTCGATGCGTCTATTTTTTTGGAAGCGTTTTCGTTGGCTTCCAGGGCTTCGAGGTATCCCGGAGTCATCTGGAAGCCGTGGTCCGAGATGATCATGAAGTGAGTCTGAGACTGCGCTGTACTGATAAAAGATTCAAGAAGGGAATCGGAGTATCTGTAGTAGCGGCTTACTTTTATTTTATCGGGCCAGTATGGATGACTGCAGGCGTCGATGCCCTGGAGATACAAACCGAAAACCTGCGGCTGGTACTTCTCCAGGACGTATTTCGCATGATTCGCATAGCTTTGGTCCCTGGCATAAAACCAGTCTTCCGGGATGAGCTGCAGGAAATTCATGATCTCTTCCGGTATATTCGATCCGGTACGGTTGAGAAATTCTATTTCCTGCATTAATTCCGCCGGATACGTCCTGTAAGGCAGACTCTCCCTTTCATCCTGACTCAATTCTCTCAACGCCAGCTTCTTCCGGAAAGGCCAGGCCAGGCTGGATACCGTTGTACCCTTGACTCGCTCAGAAGGCCACGATGCCCACCACGCCACGAAAGAGGAACTCAAATCATACGAATTGAAAATGTTCCACAATGCCGGCACCAGACGCTTATCTCCGGTTATCAGCCGTTTGCGAATCTCGCCGTCCACTATTATCTTCTCAGCAAAATCCTCTATCCCATGCCTCTCCGGAGAAACTCCCGTAACAGCAGAAGTCCATATCCGAGGGGACAGCATAGGCTTTATGCTCTCCAGAGTCCCCCACGCTCCCGCTTCAGACAATCCTGTCAGATTCGGGGTCTTGCCCATTCTCATCAAAGGATGAAGAATGTCCCAGGATGCCCCGTCAAGACCTATGAAACGTAAGCTGACCGTCGTTGCCTCCGCAGCTTCCTCCTCGCGCAACGACTCGCCCCAATCACACGACGTCCATAAAACGACAAGATACATTGGAACCGAAATGTATAATATTAGGCTCCGCTTTACTGAAAAAAGCTTATGCCTGATGCTTTTCATTTATGAAAACTACTTCAAGCTCCTCCAGAACATCAAAATAAAATCTTAACTTCCCCAGACGCAGCGTTTCGGAAAAAAATTTGATTACCGCATTCAGTCTGTCTGCCGAAAAATAATGTTCCAGCCTGTTAAGGAAAATGTTCAGCGTCAAATATGTCCCGGACGTTCCCATTTTAAGAACCCGAAATCCTTTCTGCTCCAGCATCTTCCTCATCGTGGCGCGTGTAAAATAAAACAGGTGTTCCGTCGGCTTCAACTGAATCCAGTTTATTCCGAATATCCTGGGTGAAATCGCTTTGGCATCCGGTACCCGGACATAACCGATCCCATCTTTCTTCAATACACGTCTGACCTTCTCAAGCGCGGCCGAAGGATCAAGCATATGCTCAATCGAATCACCCATGTGCACTACGTCAAATGAATCATCCTCATACGGCGCTTCCAGAAAGTCCCCTATCTGTATCTCAAATCCCAGATTCTCCTTCACCCAGTCATGCAGAAACGGAGAAACATCAATCCCCGACGGATTCCAACCCCTGCTCTTCGCCACCTCAAGAAAATCCCCTATGGAACAACCCACATCCAGTATATCTCCCTTCTGAGGATAATATTTCTCCAGCAATTTGAGCCGATGCGCAAAAGTCTTCTTGTTGGCGTGAGAAGTCAGAAAATAATAATCGAAATATTCTGAATCGTAAATATTGTTGGGATTGGGATCGTTGATGCGAGGATTGACGTATATCAACCCGCACTCCTTGCACTCAACAATATTCATGCCGTCCTTGTGGTAATAAATTTTCGTATTATCCGCTTCGCACAAATTACAGCGAATATATTCCATGTTCTGCCTTGCGGCTGTCGTCTTCTCTTCGTTCTTTATTTCTGTCTGTTTCAATCCGGGACCTCATTTTCTTGCAAATTAAACTACTGAAATTCCAGCGCTCCGGCTCTCACCGTCTACAACTTTTTAAATCACTTCACGATGAAAATCAAGAATTACTCGGAAAAAAAAGAATTTTTTCAAAAATTTTACCGATGGCTTGCAAGAAGGGAAGAATGGGTGGATGGATGGGCGGAAGAAAAGAGCGGCTGATGGAAGAGATGAATTGAGAGAGTTATGGAGCGAATTTCTCATAAATTACGGTCATGAGAAACTCCAGATTCCAGCAGAATCAGGCGATCCTGGTTTCGAAGGCAGTATATTTTCAGTTTTAATCTTGAAAATGTGTTGACTTCATATTGAATTATGAATAAATTCTACTCCGGTTGGAATCCGGGTTGAAGCGAAAACCGGCATTGAGGAGGTGAAACCGGAATGAAAAGAACATATCAGCCCAGTCGAATAAAACGGAAGAGGACGCACGGTTTCCGGGCGAGGATGAAAACTCGCGGAGGAAGGAAAATACTGAACCGGCGCCGTCGGCGGGGCCGGAAAAGATTGACGGTTTAAGACGCACCGGGGAGTGATACCGAACGCGAAGCGAACTGGAGACAATAAAAAAGCGAAGCGATTTCGTCAGAACTTATAAGCAGGGAGGAAAGTTAAATTCTTCCCTGTGGGTGCTTTTTTATTTGGAGAACGTTGAGGGCAAGCGGAGATTCGGGTTTACGGTATCGAAAAAGATTGGCAAGGCTTGCGTCAGGAACAAGGTGCGCCGGCGATTAAAAGAGGCAGTAAGATTGATGTTAAAAGAGCATGAAGAGATCGCCGGTTATGATGTGGTGATTGTGGCTAAGCGCGGATTGAGAGACGTTGCCTTTTCCCGGATATGTACAAAATTGCAGCGGGATTTTTCAAAAATCGGATTGCTATAAAGAGATATTTTGAGAAAACTGATCATCGGGACAATAAAGATATATAAAAAAGTATTATCGCCTTTAATGCCGAGGGCTTGCCGATTCAGTCCTACGTGCTCGGAATTTTTTATAGAGGCTTTGGAGGAGCATGGAACGATTCGGGGAAGTTTTTTGGGAATAAAACGGATATTGCGTTGCCATCCTTTGCATCCCGGCGGATACGATCCAGTACCGAAAAAGAGAATTGTTACGGAAAAATCGAGTATAACAGAATAAGGAGAGACGATTCCTCATGGAAAAACGTGCGATGTTGACATTTGTTCTTATCATGCTTTTATGGGTGGGATACTATTATTTTTTTCTAATGCCCCAGCAACAGGAGCTTCAGCGCCGTCAGCAGACGACGGCGGAGGAGCAGACGGGATTGAGGTCTCCGACGGCGATTCCATTTGCAGAAACCGACGTGGAAGGGATGGTGGAGTATATTCCTCCTGAAGAGGAAGCATCAACCGGCGAAAAGGAAGCTGCTGCTGAAGGCGCAGAGGAATCGTTCACGGAAGCGGCGCTGTCGGGATATGCTGCCGAGGAACGCATAATAAGAGTGGAAACGAAATATTACAAAGCCGAGATAAGCAATCTCGGCGGAACGATCAGGAGTTGGTGCCTGAAGGAGTACGGCAACGGATATACAGGAGAAGAATGTTTTGAGATGTTGCCTGAGGATGAGAGTTTAACGGGAGGTTATCCTCTTCTTGTGACTTTCGACAGTGGGGAATTACAGGAATCCTTCGAGGAGAGGCTTTATCGATTTGATTCAGAAAGGGATATCATTCTGGACGAGAGGAATCCTGAAGAGCAGATTGAGTTGACTGTCCGTGATTCCAGGGGCAGGCGGTTCATCAAGACCCTGGTTTTTCATTATGATTCCTATCTGGTTGACATTTCGACGACGCTTGAAAACGGAGACGACGAACCTGTCGGAGGGCGCTATACGTTAAATATAGGCGGCCCGTTGCGGGCTGAAGGCGAAGAGGAGGCGGCCACAAGGCGGCGCTCATTCAGCGGACCTATGGCGTATCAGAATGAAGAGCTTCAGAAAATCAAAGTGAGCAAGCTGGACCTGCCGACTCCTTATACAGGCGATATTCCCTGGGCTGCAGTATCGGATGCTTATTTCTGTTCGGCGCTCATACCTGAAAATCCTTCCAGGAAAATGATCAAGGTTTATCCGGGCGTCGACAAAGAGAATTACAGGATAGGATACGTGCTCGGTGCGCCGGAGTTGCCGGGACGGAGGAAGACGACCGGCAAATTATCCCTGTATATGGGCCCGAAGGACCTGGACAGATTGAAGGAGATCGGACATCAATTACACAGGATAGTGGATTTCGGTTTTTTCGGCTTTCTTGCCCGCCCTTTGCTTGATATACTGAAGTTTACCTACAGATTCACCGGCAATTACGGAGTAAGCATCATTATCCTTACGATACTGATCAAAGTTTTATTTTTTCCTTTGTCCCGCAAGCAGATGCAATCGATGAGCAAAATGCAGCAATTGCAGCCTGAGATCAACCGTTTGAGGGAAAAATACAAATCCGATCCCAAGCGATTGAACGAGGAAACCATGCGAATGTATAAGGAGCATAACGTCAATCCTTTAGGAGGATGTTTGCCGGTATTAGTTCAGATTCCGGTATTCTTCGCGCTTTACCAGGTCCTGTTGAATTCCATCGAGCTGAGGCATGCACCCTTTTTTTTCTGGATTCATGATTTATCGGCGAGAGACCCTTATTACATAACCCCTATTATGATGGGAGCCTCCATGTTCATACAGCAGCACATGACCCCGACAACAGGGGCATCAAGCCAGACTCAATTCCTCAAATTCATGCCTCTGATTTTTACTTTCCTTTTCCTGAACTTTCCTACAGGTCTGGTCATTTATTGGTTGTCGAACAATCTGCTGACGATCGGACAACAAGTCATAACCATGAAAATTCAAAAAAAGACTCCCGACAAAGCAGCAAAAAGGGGTAACTCGAAATTAATCCGGCGCCGTGAATAAATTTGCCGGCGTCCCCTGCTGGAATGAGGTGATGGGCATGATTGAAATTGAAGAAACGGGCGAAACGCCAGAATCGGCTTTACAAAAAATCCTGGAAAATGTGAACTTGGATGAAAGAGATGTAAAATATGAAGTCCTGGAAGAAGGCAGAAAAGGACTGCTGGGATTCGGGAAAAAGGAGGCGCGCGTCAAGGTCAGTTATGAACCGGCTGACCTGGCCCAGAAGGAGGCAAAAAACATATTGCTGACCATTCTCAATAAAATGAACATCCAGGCCGATGCCGAAGCCTTCGAAAAAGAAGGCAGAATTCATCTCGACATAAAAAGCGAACAGAACAACCGCATCATAGGCAGAAAAGGAAGGACCATCGATGCATTGCAGCACATCGTCAATCGAATGGTCAACCGGCGCATCGACGAGAAAATGATCCTCATCATCGATGCTCAGAACTACAGGGAAAGAAAACGGGATAAATTAACGTCCATGGCATTGCGCATGGCCGAAGAAGCCAAAAAAAAGAATAAAACGCTGACCTGCCCCCCTTATGCTCCCTTTGACAGGCGCATTATCCACCTCGCCCTGCAGAAAGACCCCCTTGTTAAAACGGTCAGCAAAGGGGACGGTTACCTGCGAAGAGTATTAATCAGTCCTGCAAAACAGAAAAGAAATCGCCGCTGATTTGATCGCCGGAGAAAATATGGTCCTTTTCGGAACGAAGCGGTCTGCCCTGTTTCTAGCCCTACTCCTTTGCAGAAGACCGGCGCCGGAAAAGAAGCCCCATCTTGCATCCTGAACTGATTTCAAAGCGCCCAGCAATACAAACTTGAAAAAAAATCCGTAATATAGTTCAATTATAAGCGGCGTTGACCGGGGGCGATTAAAATGGAAAAAATCAATTATAATTCGGCTTTGGCAATCCTCATGGGTATTTCCTCCAGAACTGCAGAGTTCCTGGGGATATGGGAGCTTTCGGGCATATCGGCTGTGAAATCGGCCCATTACTATTGGGATGCTCATCAATTTGAAAAAGCGGAAAGGCAATTCAAAAAGGCAGTAGAAATATTTAAAAGCAAAAAACGGAATAAACCTCACCTGCAGGAAAAACCTCTGGATGCCCTGGATGAACTTTACAATATTACGAACAAGCATATGAAACGTTTTCATATTCTGCAGCAGAAGTTGTCCTACCATCAAAAAACAAATTCCCAACTCGGACAGATAAGGGATTACATCGGGATAGCTCAATGTTTTCACAAACAACATGAATACGACAAGGCATCTAAATATTACGATAAGGCGCTCGAAACAGCGGAGGAATACTTCGTTTCAGAGGCGCTGATTGATTTGTACATTGAATCGGCGCCAGCGTTTGCCTCAGCCGGACGTATCGCCAAAAGCGAAAAACTGCTGAAGAAAGCCAGAAAACTGTCCATAAAAATCGACGATCCTGTCCGCATCGCTCTGACAGCTCATCAGCAGGGACTGATAAAAATGCGCAACAACCAGGTTCAACCTGCCGTGACCTCTTTAAAGGAAGCGATAAAAATATTAAAAAACAAACGGGAATACATCTATCTGGGGATGTTCAACGAAGACCTGGCCGGCATTTTTTCAGGGCTGAACGACAAAGGTAATGAAATGCGATATCTGTCGCAGGCCCTGCTGTATTACAGCAAGAGCGTCAGTTTATCCAAAGCGGTCCAGATCGGTTCCCGCCTGGCCGAATTATATTGCAGCGCCGGCGACGTTTATGAAGGCTTGCTCGTTCTTAATAAACTCACCGAAAAATGCAAACTCACGAAACAATATGAACTTTGCAAGGATTTGAAACAAACAGCGGACATGCTGGCGGAAAAATACAAATGTTTCTCCGGAACCGATTCTCATCTTTCAGGACTGGCCAGGGAAGCATTTGATTCTCTTGATTTTGAAGAAAAGAAAACGCCGGCGGTAAGAGCGGAAAAATACGTTCAAAAAACAGCCGCCGGTCAGTTCGTAGGCGCTTCAAAAGCTTCGTCTCACGAAAACCGGAAAAAAAGCGATGCTCAGAAAACCGAAAAAGAACGCAACAAAAATGAAAAAGGACCGGAAGTCATTCATATAAAAGAAGAAGATGCGCAAAAAATCCTGAACGAATACGAAAATAAAATAAAGGGCGGGCGCCAGAAGCGAAAATGATGCCGGAAAAATACAATTCACCGGACCGACCCGGACCGGTACCGGGAATGCCTTCTCGTGTTCAAATGCTGAAAAATATGGCTGTCGGGCTTGCGCCTCTCATCATATTCGTCATCGTCGATGCCTGGGCGCAAAACGCTTATGATGAAACGACCTCTTTGAAATTAGCGCTGGGTGCGGCATTGATCCTGGGCACGGCTCAATTCATATATTTTTGGGCGCGCGATGGAAAACCCGAACCTTTCATATTGGCGGACACCGGGCTGCTTCTGGTCATGGGACTGATATCGCTCATTTTGCAGAAGGACATCTTTTTTAAATTAAAACCCGCCATTATTGAAGCTATCCTGCTCATAATAATCGGCCTGACGGCTTTTTCAACCAGCGATATGTTGTTGAAAATGACCTCCCGGTATATGAAAGAGGTCCGGTTCAACCAGGCGCAAATCGAATCTATGCGGCGCATGATGCGGACATTCTTCTTTTGTTTGCTGATTCATACTGCGCTTATCGTCTACGCCGCTTTTTATTTGAGTCGTGAAATGTGGGCGTTTATCAGCGGCGGACTTTTCTATATCTTTATGGGGGTCGCATTGCTGTATGAATTTATCAAGGCAAGAATTTCTCAGGGCGCTATGAAGAGAAAATACAAATCAGAAGAATGGCTGGATATAGTCGATTCGCAGGGAAAAACCGTCGGTTCAGCGCCCAGATCAGTATGTCATCAGAATCCGAATTTGATTCATCAGGCCGTGCATTTGCACGTCATTGATTCTCAAGGACGGATATATCTGCAGAAAAGGTCCCCGAATAAAACCGTACAACCCCGGAAATGGGATACGGCAGTCGGCGGTCATGTAGTCAGGGGCGAATCAATTGAAAACGCGCTCACAAGAGAAATCAGAGAAGAACTGGGAATGCAGCGCCTGCCTCATGAACCGCTTTTTCGTTACCTTTGGCGCACCGATATTGAATCGGAACTGGTCATCGCTTTTCGCGGCTTCTCCAACGGTCCCTTTACGCACCCTGAGGCAGAAATAGAAGAGGGAAAATTCTGGTCGGTCGATGAAATAGACGCAAACCTGGATACAGGAATTTTCACGCCGAACTTTGAACATGAATACAGGGTGATGAAATCCAACGGAATTGTTGCGACTAACGATACGATGAACAATGATGAGTGAAAACCGCGGAGCAAGCTGACGCCTTGTCCTCCTGCAGTCTCGTGACGTCCGTCAATAAAAAGTTTGCGAAGGGCTCTGACCCCATTCCGGAATCAAACCGATAATACACTTCTTTCAAAACTTTTGACAGTTGTTTCAATAATCAGGGTCGGGGTCGGTATCGGTATCGCAATCGAAACAAAATGACGGGAGATTCTGTCAAATTGAAACCTCAAAAGAAGCATTTTTGAGGAATACCCAAAAAACTTTAAAAATGCATTCGTCGTCGTGATCGTTGTCGTTGTCGAATTTAAACATGACGCCATTCAGGCGAAATTGAATTCAAAAGTCATTTTGCACAGTATTCAGACAACGACGACAATTCATCAGCTAACATATTGAAAAGTAATGCAGCAAAGCTTATCCTAATACGTATTCCGCTGGCGGAGGGATTTAGTGGGGGCTAAAAACCGCCCAATTATTATGCCGTGTTGTAATACAAGAAAATCAAAATATTTCAATAAATTGTGACATGCTTGTTAAGAGCTCTGAACTTGAAACATCTCCATTACCCGCTGATACCAATGACCGACCAATAGCTATTCTTCCAGTCTTCCACACTGCCGTCTTTCTCCCCATCCATTCTTCCAGTCCTCCAATCCTTCCATCCCTCTTTTCACTCTCTGTGATCATCATGACCGGCTATTATTCGAATGGTTCCTTTTTTGACAGCGCCGGCATGCGGTGGAAATAGAACACCAAAGCGCCCATTCTTATTTCATCGCCGTCTTTCAACAATTGCCTGTCTATTTTTTCTCCGTTTACATATACCGCGCTTTGTTTGCTGATGTCGTCCAGGTAGTAGAAGAGACCTGTCAGGTAGATTCTTGCGTGCCGTTCTTCCAGTCGGCTTTCCGGGTTGAATTGAAAATCGACGTCATCTCCTGTTCCGAAAATATTGGTCCCGAATCTCAGCGAAAAATTTTCGATTATCCTTCCGTTTTGAACCTGCACCAATTTGCCGGTGAAGGGGATCGGAGGCGATACGACGCTGTCCACGCGACGGTCTTCCTCAAAGTCCAGGTTGTCTCTTTTCTGAGCGGCGTGAAGGATGAGAAAGTTCAGTCCCAGGGAAACGGGCAACGGTATCCGCCCGGGCAGCGGGTGATTTTCCAGAAACTGAAAATGTCCGTCCTTCCATGAAAGCAGGTATGCTATTTCATCCAGGAATATTTCCTTGGACAGTTCGATTAAAGTTCCAGGGTCCAGATAACCTGCTTCGAGGATTGAAGATACTGCGAAACGGTCTTCCGCACGACAGATATTTATGGCTTCGAAAAGTTCGTTTCCTTCCAGGAGACTTCTTTCGGCAATAAAATTTTCAAACGTCCGGTTCAAACGTGAGGATTCTATCCAGATCAGCTCCTCCTGTTGGACGTAAAGCTCTACAACATCCGGTTCGCGCTCTATCCTCAGCATCCCGGACTTCCCGCCCATTTCCAGCAGGTGAAAAATCTCCGCCAGATCAATGACGCGAAGATATCCTTTAAAATCGTATATGGCCTTCTGATCTTCGCTCATCTAAAAGGCTGACGGAATAACACCGGCATGATCACCGCTTTTGCCGGCATGTTCCTGCCCTGCCTGCTCCTGTTGGGCTCACTCATCAATTCAATAAATTGTTTACTTCCAGATACGACGAGTCGCTTATTCGGTTTCAGTTTTTTCCGGGATTATCGGAACGCAGGCATCCACGGGGCAGACAGAAGCGCATTTTTTACAGGCTGTGCATTTGACAGGATCGATCACGTAAATCGGGTCGCCTTCGGAAATGGCGTCTGCCGGGCATTCTTCCAGACAATTGCCGCAGGCTATGCATGAACCGTTAATGCGATAGGGAACCAAATTGGCCTTGACTTCGCCTTTCTGACGCAAAAGCTCCAGGTTCAACCTATGATAATATGCTGCTGATTCTTCACGCGCTTCTTTCAGATCATTGCTCAGGTCTATGTAAGAATTTCTTATATAGTCGATTTCCTCACTGATGCCCTTGGATTTGAAATAATTGCGCAGAATCCCGATGATGATTGCGATCAGCAAGATCACTAATAACCACGTCATATTGAATACTCCTTTTCAGCCATTTTTTCATTACGGCGCAGAGATGCCGAATCAAGGAGGAAAATAATTTATTTCCCGTTGCCTGTCAAGATTTTTCATGATACGTCCATGCGGGCAGCGAGCAAAGATTCTCAGACAGAACGAATGATCGATTTTCGAAAGAATCTATCCTTTGTCCAGGATGCTGATCAGCGAATTCATCTTTTGCCGGGCGTTATCAAGGAAAACCCTGAGATTATTGGGATGATTGGCGAACAAACCGCCTTTGCTGCCGTTATGAACGATCAGGGGATTGAAAAAGGACTGGTCCAATGAATAAATAATCTCATTGATGATCACTTCCGCATTTTTGTCTTCTATCACTTCGCTGAAGTCAATGGAAACAGCTTTCATCATGTGATTTATCCCGTATCCGACTCCCAGACCGTAATAAAATTCATCGTCCACTTTAAACCAGGATAACTCCTTGTTCGCTTTGGAAGAACTTCGTTGTTGAAGCGAAAAAACGTCGCCTCCACCCGCGTTCATCAGTCGCGTATTGATTCCTCCCAGAAGAGAGGCGTAATCAGTAAGCAACTGGATCAGATTATCGCTTCTGGGGTAGAACTGAGCTGTTTTAGCGGAATCAGTCAGTGATAATCTTGTTTCAAATGATTTAAGAGCCTCAATTCCTTTTTCGAATTTGCCTTCAGCCGACGGCAGCCACCATTTGTATGCATCGTTGCTGAAATATTCAAAAGCCCTGGACGCGTCTTCATCGATCTTGTCCGTTGTTCGCGAACGGGAAAGATTCTCCTTCAATACCCGACTGGAATATCGCACGGTTTCCAATACGCCGAGTTGAAAATTCGGACGATTGTCGATCCACCATCCCGGCGACACAATAATGTCGTTCGGCAACCATCCCCCGTCGCTGTTCAATTCCTGCTCCATCAAACGCATCAATACCGTAACGAAAACAGCTCCACGCTCCGCCGGCTCCTTCTCTTCAACCTTGAACTGCTCCGGCATCCCTGAAAAATATATCATTAAAATCACATATCCCAGAAAAATGATGCCGATTGCCCCCCCTATCGTCCTTCTTAATGTCTTACCGTTTTTTTCCTCTTCGCTTTTTTTCGCTTTTTCCGCCATCTGTTCACCTCCGTTAAATTTTATCGATCTCTTATTCTACTTTATTCGTTCACAAAAACAAATTCATTCTTCACGGTCCGAAGAATTTGAACTTCGAATTTCTCCTGGCGGGCATGAAAGAAGCCGGATCGAGCTGTTCATAAAAACGTCCCTGGGTGAAATAAACAGCATTAAGTTCATTAAACAGACAGTTGCGTGTTCGGGGCGCATTCTGATGGTTATTGCAATCAGTCAAATATTTTATGAAAAAGCGCAACCCCGGTTCGATCAGTCCCGAAAATAATAATGTCGAATAATTTGAAAAATAAAAAAAAATTATTAAA
This sequence comes from uncultured bacterium, assembly GCA_964619725.1. Taxonomy (GTDB): domain Bacteria; phylum CSSED10-310; class CAZUFC01; order CAZUFC01; family CAZUFC01; genus CAZUFC01. The sequence continues at coordinate 64,545 of CAZUFC010000014.1, forward strand.
ATGAACGGCGTTGAAATTATGAGTCGACAACCCAAAAAACAGGAGGTTTAAATTGAAAAAATCGGGACGTTCGAAAGTAACTGGGATATTGTTCTCGGTAATTCCTGTATTTTTCTTAGCTTTCAGCAGTACGGGATCAGCCTATGTTTTAATTGATGAATTGTATTACGATCACCCAGGCACGGACCTCGGTTATGAATATGTCGAGCTTTACAATACCGGAACATCCGCCGTTAATCTGGACGGCTGGCGCATTCAATGGGCCGGGACCGATTTCACGCATGCGGAATATCAGATTACCGGTAACTATTGGATTGAGGGGGGCGGTTATTTTTTGATCGGAGGTTCTAATGTGCACGGGGTATTCGGCGTACCGCCCGATATAGTTCATAATTTTGATCCTCCTTTCCAGAATTCAGGTACAGAAACAGACGGCGTGCGTATAATCAATGATCTGGACCCTTTCACCTGGTCCGACACGGTGCTGTATGGAACTCCGAACAGCAACAATCTTCCGAAAGACATTAACGGGCCTCCTGCGGACGACGATGAGTGTGCGCCTGATGTGGAGGAAGGGCAGAGTTTATCCCGGTTGGCATCCCATATCGATTCTCAAAACTGCAGGCTTGATTTTCAAGTGCTGGCGAACCCGGACCCCCAATCGGGCGTTACAGGAACGCCCACTCCGACGCCGTATCCCGTATACCCCATCGATCCCGGCGCCGTCTTAATCAGCGAAGTCATATACAATCCCGACGGCGGAGACACGGACAGCGAGTGGTTGGAGCTTTACAACACTCTGGATGAAGACGTGAACCTGGCGGGCTGCACGATACAAAGCGGCGGAACGACGTTTGCTCATAATGTGACCATTACGGAAGGGATTATTCCGGCGAACGGTTACTTTTTCCTTTATGAAGGTTTGGTTTCGCCTCCTGCAGGACCGAACAAACTCCAGGTGAATTTTGATCCGCAGTTCCAGAACGGCGAGGATGTCGCGGACGGCATAAGGCTGCTGGATTCTTTCCAGGTTGTCGTGGACACGATTCTTTATGCATCCGACAACAACGGCAGCGAATTGCCCGATGACGATGACGATCCCGCCCCGGATAATGAGGTTGCCCCTCCTGTAAATGCGGGCTGGGCGCTGGGCCGTTGTCCCTCATCAGGTTCCGATACGAATAATTCGGCGATTGACTTCTGGCCTGTAGCGCCCGCGGATATAACCAAGAACGGTCCGAACATATGCGTGCCGCCGTCCGTCACCCCCACGCCGACAGATACGCCGGAAGCTACGTTGACTCCGACCGCGACCCCCACCTGTTTCATCGAAGCGGGCGCTGTCGTGATTAATGAGTTGATGCCGAATCCTGACGGTTCAGACGATGGCCGGGAATGGCTGGAAATTGTGAATCTTTCCGATGAAGCCATAGACCTTTCAAATTTTATTGTGGAAAGTTCAACCGGCAGCAATGACGCTTTTGAAGAAAGTTTCGTCCTGCCCGACGATGCCGGCTCAATGACGCTTAATCCCGGCGAATACATGCTCATAGCCGAGTCAGGCGTCGACGTCTCCTCGGTTCCCGGAACGACTTCGATTTATCAACCTATGGACAGCGGAGGACTCAACATTGACATGCAAAACGGAGGCAGTCATTCGGAAGGTCTCCGTCTCCGATGCCCCTCAGGAGGCATGGTCGTCGATACCGTGATCTATTCCTCACCCAATTCCAACGACATCCAGGGCGATGCAGGAGACCCCTATGGGCAATCACCCGCCCCTGAACCCGAATCTGGAAAAACGCTGGCGCGACTCCCCGACGGCTCCGATACAGACGTCTGCCAGGTCGATTTTCAGAATGTCGGACCAGATAAAATTACTATGGGCTTCTCCAACGATCAGGTTCTGCCCGCTACCGGTCTCGCCTCCTTGCTGGTCCTGCTCCTGAGCGTCACAGCGCTCCTGTTCTTTGGAACAAAAAAAGGACATTGAAAAAAAACCTCGCATGATTGTTCAGCGTCAGGACGCATTTTTTTACAATGAGTATACCGTCAGGCATCATTCTGCCGGATTTCAATCTGCTGCTTGACAACTTGAATCGAGTTATGCTAATAAAATCAGCGATTTTCACAGGACGCAGTTCTGTCCGACAGTGAATCCGATTCGCAAGAGAGAAAGGGGTCAACATGACTAAAGAGCATATCGTAAACAGGATTTGGGATAATCTGGACATAACGAGAACTGAGGCGGCAGAAGCCGTCGATATTCTTATCGATACTTTAAAAACGTGTTTGAAAGAAGAAGAAAAATTAAAATTCGGCGGATTCGGGGTTTTCGAAGTCAGGCATCGCAAGGCTCGAATGGGCCGTAATCCCAAAACGGGAAAGCCTGCTGAAATAAAAGAGGGGAAAACGATAAAATTTAAACCGGGCAAACCCCTTAAGATGGCAGTATTGGAAAAATAGTCTTTATTCTGAATAATACAAGAAGCTGTTTTCATCGGCGACGGTTTCCATGATCGAAGAACGGGTCGGTCAATCGGATATATTCATTGGAAATCGCCGCTGAATGAAATTTTTCGCTGACAGGAGGAACAATGAGCGATTCTGAGTCAAAGAATCTTAAAAAAACCGCATTATACGAAACTCATAAAAAATACGGCGGAAGAATAGTGCCTTTCGCCGGTTGGCTGATGCCGATACAGTATAGTTCAATAATCGATGAACATAACGCCGTGCGCCGAAAAGCGGGACTATTCGATGTGAGTCACATGGGTGAAATTGAATTTATCGGACCTGATGCCTTGAAAACAGTGCAGAATCTTATATCAAATGATGCTTCAAAGCTGGAAGACGGACAGGCTCAATATTCCGGTTTGCTTTATGAGAAAGGAACGTTCGTCGACGATATACTCGTATACAAAATCAAAGACGATCATTATATGATGGTCGTCAATGCGGCCAATACATCCAAGGATTATGAATGGATAAAATCGCACGTCAAGGGGGACGTATCTGTAGAAAACATAAGCGATCAGGTGGTTCAACTGGCGCTGCAGGGCCCCGATTCTCAGAACATATTGCAGAAGTTGACGGAAACGAAACTGGAGGAACTGCCCTATTACTGGTCCGTAATGGGAAAAGTAGCCGGCAGGACGGCGAGGATTTCCCGGACAGGATATACGGGCGAGCATGGTTATGAGTGCTATGTATCTCCTGAAGACGGTCCTGAAGTATGGGAAGCGATATTCGATGCCGCAAAGGACGGATTTGTGGTTAAACCGGTCGGATTGGGCGCCCGGGACACATTGAGGCTTGAAGCCGGCATGCCTCTATACGGCAACGACATTGACGATACGACGACGCCTTATGAAGCGAAACTGGGCTGGATAGTCAAGTTGAAAAAAGGCGATTTTATCGGTTCGGAGGCTTTAAAGAAGCAAAGAAAAGAGGGCACGACAAGGCGGCTGATGGGAGTGGAGGCGCTGGAGCGGGGCATACCGAGACCCGGATATCCTCTTTATTATGAAGGCGAAAAGATCGGCGAATTCACCAGCGGCACATCTTCTCCGTCTTTGAAAAAAGGCATAGGCATGGCGTATGTTCCCCGTAACCTGGCTAATCCGGGTTTGAAAGTGGAAATGGGCATCAGAAAAAGGAAAGTCGCCGGGGAAATTACGGCATTGCCGTTTTACAACAAAAAAACGAACCAGTAGTTCAGCAACGGATTATCATTTATATTCCATGGAATTAATTTGTTGTTTAGGTAAAAAAGAGATCGATACGGACAGAATAACTTGAAACGGGCGGAAAGAAGGCGAAGCCGGAACTTTCCGCCAGAAAAACCATAAAGGAGGCAACATGTATCCTTCAAATTTTAAATATACGAAAAGTCATGAATGGATCGAGATCAATGATGATGAAGGAAAAGTGGGCATAACGGATCATGCGCAATCTCATTTAGGCGATATCGTTTATGTGGAAAGACCTGAAGTCGGTGATTCGGTAGAAGCGGGAGAACCTTTCGGGACTATCGAATCGGTAAAGGCTGTTGAAGACGTTTATGCGCCGATGTCGGGAAAAGTCGTCGCAGTGAACGACAAGCTGGAGGACGAACCTGAACTGATTAATGAAGACCCCCACGGAGAAGGGTGGATAATAAAAATAAAACTCAGTGATATGGATGAATCCGAGGAACTGATGAACGTGGACAAATACGAGGAATTCGCTGCTGAAGACGAAGAAGATTAATCTATAGGAAAAGGATATTATGAGATATATTCCTCATACTGATGAAGATATTCGAAAGATGCTGGAAAAAATAGGCGTCGCTTCTCCGGCAGAGCTTTTCTCGGATATTCCGGAAAATGTCCGGTTGAAAGGTGAGCTTAATCTTCCCGATTCCAAGTCCGAGCAGGATGTCGTCAGAGAATTCAATGAATTTTCTAAAACCGAAAATGCCTGCACGGATAAATTCAGTTATTTTCTGGGCGCCGGAGCATATCCGCATTATGTGCCGGCTCCGGTTTCTCAACTGGTCAACCGGGGAGAATTTTTAACGGCTTACACACCATATCAGCCGGAAGTCAGCCAGGGTTCCCTGCAGGCATTTTTTGAATTTCAGACAATGATTTGCATGTTGACGGGAATGGATTATTCCAATGCATCACTTTACGACGGAGCGACGGCAGTTGCTGAAGCTGCGATGCTATCCGTCCGCAAGAAGAGAAAAAAGAAAATACTATGCTCTCGCACATTGCATCCTTATTACAGAAGCGTATTGAAAACCTATTTCGCCTTTAACGACGGCGAAATAGAAGAAATAGGCTTTACGGAATCCGGAACGACGGATATGAAAGAGCTGTCCGACAAAATAGATCAGGACACGGCAGCAGTGATCGTTCAGTCGCCTAATTTTTTTGGACGGCTCGAAGATTTGAAGAAGATACGCGCTATGACTGAAGATAAAAAATCGCTTTTTGTCTCCGTGGTCTCCGAATTATTATCGCTGGGTTTGCTGAAACCGCCGGGAGAATACGGCGCCGACATCGTGGTGGGAGAATCTCAATCATTCGGCAACTCCCTCAATTACGGCGGACCTTACGTCGGATTCATGGCCGCTCAAAAGAAATTTCTGCGAACCATGCCCGGACGCCTGGTGGGACAAACAGTGGATTCCAAAGGCCGCAAGGGTTACGTACTCACCCTGTCCACGAGGGAACAACACATCCGAAGAGAGCGCGCCACATCAAACATCTGCACCAATCAAGCCCTGTGTGCACTCAGCGCCGTCATTCATATGTCCCTGCTGGGAAAAAAAGGCATAAGAGAACTGGCCGTCCTGAATGCTCAGAAAGCTCACTATGCCTGGAATAAACTTAAAAATCTGAAGGGAATCAAGGAACGCTACCCGCGTCCGTTTTTCAATGAATTCACCCTCTCCTTCGATAAAGACGTCGATACTATAAACCGGAAACTGGCGGAAAAAAATATTATAGGCGGATTCAATCTCGGAAAAGAATATCCCGAATTGAAAAACGAAATGCTTTTATGCGTTACGGAATTAAACTCTAAAAAGGATATAGACCGTCTGGCGAACGCCCTGGAAGAAATACTCTGACATTAGCCGTTCGTCTCGACTGCACGGCATGCTGCCGAACCTGACCGGCTGTTTTTCGGGACCATTTCACATCGACATGGCTTGCATGCTTTTTCCGTAAACAAAAAAACAACAATTCCTGCAAACCGGGAGGAATCAATAAAGCTCATGAGTAATGAAAAATACAGCAGACCGGGGACCTCCGGATTAATTTTCGAGGAACCTCCGATTTTTGAGATAAGCAGTCCGGGTCGCCAGGGAGCGGACATACCCGTTCCGGATACGCCCGTGGAACCTCTGGAATCCTTATTCAACGAGGAGGAAATTCGTGATGAGATCGAAGATTTTCCGGAGGTGAGCGAGTTCGATGTCGTCAGACATTTTACTCGATTATCGCAATGGAATTTCGCCATAGACCTGGGATTCTATCCTTTAGGTTCCTGCACCATGAAATACAACCCCCGGGTCAATGAAATGACGGCTTCCCTTCCTTTTTTCAGGGGAGCGCATCCCATGCAACCTGAAGAATATTCCCAGGCTTGTCTCAAGGTTATGTATGAACTGGAAGAAGCGTTGAAAGAAATATGCGGATTTAATGCGGTTTCGCTTCAACCTTCTGCCGGAGCGCACGGAGAATTAACCGGATTGCTTCTAATAAGAGCATATCTGAATGATCACGGGGCGGCGGACAAAGATATCGTTTTGATTCCCAATTCTGCTCACGGCACTAATCCGGCCAGCAGCGTGACCGGCGGATTCAAAACGGTTGAAGTCGATACCAGAAGCGACGGTTGTATGGATGTAGAGGATTTGAAAAGCAAGTTGAATGACAAGATAGCCGCCATAATGGTTACCAATCCGAATACTCTCGGAATATTCGAAAAGGATATTTGTGAAGTAAGCGGCATGATTCATGATGCCGGCGGGCTGGTTTACTGTGACGGCGCCAACATGAACGCCATGCTAGGAATAGCCAGACCCGGAGATATGGGAATCGACGTCATACATGTCAACCTCCATAAAACATTCTCCACGCCTCACGGAGGAGGCGGTCCCGGCGCCGGGCCGGTAGCGGTGAATGAAAAATTAGAACCCTACCTTCCCATGCCGGGCATCCTTAAAGAAAACGATAAGTTTAGACTCAACTGGGACATACCGAAATCAATCGGCAAAGTCAGCACATTTTACGGCAACTTCGCTGTTATGGTCCGTGCCCTTACCTACATCAAATCACTCGGTAAAGACGGTTTAAAAAGAATTTCTGAAATGGCCGTCCTGAACGCTAATTATGTCAGAAAAAGCCTGGAACAGGAATACAACATCCCGTATAACGTCCTCTGCAAGCATGAAGTCATAATGAATGATAAAAAACAGAGCAAATTCGGGGTTTCTACGATGGATATCGCCAAACGACTCCTGGATTACGGATTCCATCCGCCGACAGTATACTTCCCCCTCATCGTTCCCGGAGCCCTCATGATCGAACCCACTGAAAATGAAAGCAAAAAAACGATCGATGCCTTCATTCAAGCCCTGAAAGACATCTCCGCTGAAGCTCAAAAGAATCCCGATGCTCTCCATTCTGCGCCTCATCTGACCAAACGGACAAGACTGGATGAAACAAAAGCAGCCAGAAATCCTGTACTTAAAATGCAAAAAGAGGATAATTCATGATGACGAATGCCGGCAGCATGAGGTGATTTTCTCCCGGTAACTGGAAATGCTGAACATCGAAGGCCGTTGCCTGATGCTGGATTGACTCCACTATCATCCGCGAATTCACGCGAATTTACGCGAAAAGAGAAGAAGGAAAAATTTTTACGTTTGCTGATCACGTTACGAGCGATGGGTTCAATAAAGGCATCGATGAACGCTTTAAAGGTAAACCATCATGACGAAAACTCAATAAACATACGAGTCTCGGCAATGGCGAACCTCTTATTCGTCCGATTCGTGAGATTCGTGGTTAAATACCGACATAATTCCTTCACCAACGCCAAGCCGCTTCACTCTGCCATAAAACACCAAAACCATCATCCCCTCAGTTTCATCTTCCAAATTTTGAAGATTCGATGCCCAAATGACGCGACAACTCTTGGCCTTTCTCGTAGCAGCGCTTAAATAATCGTTGATCGCCCATTTTCTGGGCTAGGGAAACGAGATGAGCATAATCGGTGAAAAGCAATCGAAAATCTTCCGCTTTTTCCCCGTATTCGACGGCGGTTTCAAGAGCTTTTACAGCCTTTTCGAATTCTCCCGTTTTAAGATAAATCTGCGCCAGGTTGTGATGGTCGAGGGCAAGAGCGGAGATCGAATTCTGCATTTCATGCAGCTCTATGGCTTTTTTCTGATAGTTCAGCGCTTTTTCGGTATCGTTCAGCATAAGATGAAAAGTCCCTATATTGCTGAGCAAATCGCCGATTAATGCCTCGTTTTTATTCTGTCTTGCGACATCCAGAGCTTTCTGTGCCGTATCCAGGGCTTTGGATGCTTGCCCTTCTTTGGCCAGACAGTTTGACTTCAGCTTCATAAGGTATTCGGAATCAGGATGCTCTTCAATCAGTGAGCATGCATCCTCAAGCGTTTCCCCGTACCGTCCTGCCCTGTATTTAAGAAGCGCCAGTCCGTAATATGCCTGCAGACGCGTCTTGTCGGATTCAACCTTTTCACTCAACTCCGTTAAACGTTCGATCCCGCCTTGGATTCGCTTACTCACAACGTAAGCTTCAGCCAGTTCCTCGATTTCTTCAAAACCGGCGCGACCGTTTATGAGAGCTTCATTCAGTTCATTGATCCGTTTATCTTTATTTTGAGCAGGAAAATAATTATCGGGCGATCCGGCGGGCACACGCATGCTGTACAGTTGTTTCAGGTTTGATGATCTTTCGGAGGAGCTCAACAGCATTTCGCCCAAATAGATGCCTGCAGCAACGATTAAACCGGAGAAAACTATAAAAAAAGGTTTTAAAGTCGACCTGGACGCCATTAATAAAACTTCGCTTTTTCCCTTTGATCCGTTGAGAAAAAGAGGATAAAATTTGATATGTCTTCAGTTTTTATGAAATTACAGTATTCCCCTCATCATATCTGAAGCCGGCTTTTTAAGCTGCATCCGGATTCATATTTCCAGAAGAACCTGATAATCCTCCCGTGATTCCCCTTCAGGAATCTCTTTTTTCACCAGAAGTACACCCTCTTCTGATATCCGGCGAATGCAAATGTCAGTACCCTCTATACACTCATTCAAACGGAACCATTCCTGAGTGAAATCCTTGAATCTTATGACCGCTATTTCATCTTCGCCGGAAGAAACTATGCCGACGAGATTCAGAGAATCCACATAGGCTTTGAATTTTTCGGCGCCCGTTAATTCTTTCTGTTCCGGTTCTTTCGCAACATCCGAAACCTGATTATCCTCCCTATCTTGTTCCGTCTGGGGATCATCGGCTTTTGTTTCAACTGCAGGTTCCATAGGTTCCTGCGCCTCGGCGACAGTAAAAACCGCACAAAGAATAAAAACTAAAGCCGGGATAAAGAAATATTTTCCTCTCATTGCCTTTTTCTCCTCTTAAACTTTTTCAAACGTTCGATCATCTCTTTTCTTGTTTCCCTTGCGGGAATTCTTCCGCCGAATCTGGTCAAGCAATACACATCAATAATCGGTTCCAGCAACTCTGCGAATTCAGGACGTTTTTTTCTGATTCTTTCAAGATATTCCCAGGGACCTTCGTACTTGAATTTCGGGCCAATAACAGGTTCAACGCCCCGTAAAAACCGACTGTAGAGATTCACTGCATAAATCTGTCCTTCAGATCGTTCGGCAGCAGACATTAAACGTATCCAATATCTCACCAGGCTAATCCCATCGTAGAAAACGAAAATCGCAAGGACGCTCAACATGAGTGATATGATCATAGCAGTTTTAAGGAAAAAAGCCAAGTTATTTTTCAATGTGACCGACAAATCGAAAAAGAGTTTTCCCGTTTTCAGCGCAATGACATGTATAATGTTTTTCAGGTTGCTGATAATGATGATCTGCTGATGTTTTGAGAAATCGATGAAACGACGGCGCCATTTCGATTCCAGGTTTCTTTTCAGCTGGAACCACCAACCGTCCGCCCCTCTGTCGTCCAGGTCCGTTCGGGGAGGAGTGGGATCGAAAGGTAACCATCCGAAAGCGGGAATATAAACTTCGGCCCAGGCATGGATATCCTTGTTTCTGACGATCCTGACCCCGGCGCCTGCATTCGTTCCGGAAAGGTAACCGTTCACGAGCCGGGAAGGTATGCCCAGGCTTCGCATAAGCAAAACGAAAGCTGATGCGAAATACTCGCAATGACCCTTTTTATTATGAAAAAGAAAATCCTCGACAGGATCATAGCCTCGTCCGACCGCTTTTCTTTTCAGGCTGTAATCGTAATTATCCCGAAGGTAATCTCTTATGATTACAGCTTTTTCATAGACATTCTGAGAATCGTCGACAAGCCCTCCGGCCAGACGACTCACTCGACTCGATATGGTCGCCGGCATCTGCGTGTATTTGTAAAAAAGGTCTCTCGAAAGAACCTTTCTGGCGCCGCGCTGCTGTCCATTCCGATATATTTTTTCAGGGACCTCGGAAATGTCCGTTCTGTTCAGATAAAGCCTGTATGAATAACCTGAACGAACGCTTCGGGTCGGAAAAGCGGCGCCCTGCTCATCCTGGGACACTACAACGTCGTCCGTTTTGATAATTTCGGCGCCGTAAGGAATAAAAAGCGCCCTTTTTTCATGATTGACTGCCGTAATCTTTATATGCTGCAGTTCATCGATTTCTCCTGACTCTGTTTCCCCCGACTGCAGCGGGATATCCTCCAATTTATAGACCTCTTCCGCAATGCGCTCGGCTCTGTGATACCGTCTTTTTGCGGTTTCCCAAACAAAATCTTCATAATGATCGAAAACGAGTCCTCGAAAATAGTCCACCCGGGGACCGCTGACGCGAAAAACAATCTGGTCGCTTTCCATTATATCCGTGAAATCGCCCAGAAATATCGAACGGGAGAATCCCGTCGTCTGCTTATAATTATCATCGAAGGCTCCGATAAAGCCTGGCGGCGTACGAGGAACCAACGGAAAGAGGAAAACGGCAAAAATAATGACGAAGGATGTAACGGCCAGGGCAAAGGCGTAATCGGCATGCTGAGGCGATTCATGCGAAGGGGATTCCCGAAATTGTTCTTTATTTGCAATGAGTTTTAACTTAATAAGAGAATAAACCGAGGCGGCGACGTAAGCCAGGAGGAAAAGAACGAAAGTGACGGATTCGGTCAGAACTGCAGCCGCCAGGAATTGTATGAGCGAAATAATCAGAATGTAGGAGTATTCCTTGGTATTTTTCTTTTTTACCGACAAAACGACTTGAATGAACATCAGGAAATGCGTCAAAGCCAGGATTCGGATGTCCGCCCTGAGCAGTCCCTCTGCTGCGAAGACCATAAAAGCGGTCAAAGCAGCAAAATTAATTCCCCGTCTTGATATATTGAATTCTGAAACCAGCAGACTCAGGACGAAAACCGCAGTAAGGGATAAAGAAATCGTGGGATTCTCCGCAGCTTCCATCTCAGCCGTAATGATGGCCATGTTAGCGATCAGCCCGGCCCAGAAAAATGACCATGCTTTTTTCATTTAAATGCTCCGCTCGCGAAAAACTGAAATTTCTTCCAGATCGCTTTCATCATATATCAGATGACCGTTTAATCCGTAGTTTCTAATCCGGTTCATCATCCTTTCACCCCGTTTCATATCATTCTCTACATTTAAAAGCATGAAACGGATATCGGAATTGCCGAGGGTCCGGAAAAATTCCAGAGTTTGCCTTGATATGTGAGAAAAAAGGATGATGAAGATTGCTGAAGAAGGCAAAAAGGGCAATGTCTTTTTGATCTCGGACTGCAGGTCTGTGCCCGGCGCCGGCATTTCCAGCGCCAGCCGCCTTAACTCAGGAAAAAGAAACTCTTTGGAATCTTTTAACAAAAGCATATCCCCGCTGCCGCCTGTTACGGAACGAAAACTGCAAGCATGCCCCTTGTTCAGGAAATAATCACAAAGAGCCGCGGTCATGCGTATCCTTTTCTCAAACAATTCATCAGGATTGTTCGGGTCGGCGCCGATCGATGCAGGGTCATTCATTATTACAAAGGACGGCTCCGCTTCCTTCTCATATTCCTTCACTATCAACTTTCCCAGACGCGCCGTCGATTTCCAGTGTATTTTTCTTACCTCATCCCCGTAATGATACTCCCGCAAATATAGAATATTGTCTCCCATCCCCGCCTTGCGTCTGACTGCTGAACCGGAAGACTGCACAGAACTGAATACCGGCGCAGGCATCCGTTGCAAAGGCTTATACTCCGGATATACAACGACTTCCTTCTCCGCTTCGGCCTTCCTCCGAACCTGAAAAAATCCGAATGGAAAATCCGTCTCAAGCAAAACAGGGCGCAACTTGTGCAAACCGCGTCTCCTGAACGCCTGCTCAATCTCCTGCTCCTTCGTCTCCCCTCCGCCCAAATACTCCAGATAAACAATCTCTTCCTCCTGCTCCAGGCTTATCTTCAAACCGTAAACAGGTAATCTTTTACTGTTTCTGACGGTTAATCTGATCGTTATCGGGCGGTTTTGAAACACATTCGCAGGAGATCGACGCTCAACCTCCACTCCGCGTAACGCATAAATCGCATAAAGTATCGAAATAAAACTCAATCCGGCCAGCATTAAAAAAATTAAATACAGTAAATTCTTACCCGTGTTGAATGCCGAAGACAGAACCACTACCGATAACAATACGAAAATAAATCCTTGCTTCGTCAAACGCATAACGTCTCTCTTGGCCTTTCCTTACAGATGAAAATGAATATTCCTCATGAACGCTATCCCGGGAAAATTACGCCTCTTCATCCACATCCCGCAGAAAACCGGAGCCATTACAAGCTCCCGCATCCTCTTTTGATTCACTTTCCTGCCCACAGGATTCGAATGAAATTAATGCCCCTTTCTCATCCGCCCCTATCTCAATCTAACTCCGCTGACCAACTTAGTAAGGAAAACACGACTGCACTACTTCCTCAACTCCTCATCATCCTGTATGCCTCCCCAACGCCTGATCCGTAACTCATAATACACATTATCGCGCCATACCAGCTCTACCGTCAGCCGCATTCCGCTCTCTGTCTTCTCCTGAAATCCGCCTTCACGAAATGTAAACTTTCGAAAAAAATCTATCAGCTCCCCTTTCGCCGGAAGAACCTTCCACGGCGCCGGCTCTATCACCACTTCCGGATAACGCCTCATCAGTATTACGAACCCTATGCTCCCCGACTCCGTCTGCAAAGACTGTATATCCTGTTTCCGTATCCTGTGAATCAAAAGATCTTTTAAAGACCTTTTCATCAACTCTTCCTCCGGCGATGTCGAAAAATTTATTTGATAGCGAAAATCATCCCTTTCATATTCTTACCGTTATTTCATCGTTTGTCAAAATTACTCAAACGAAATATCTCGCACCGGCTGCTCCTTTTTTAGCGATTTTTTATGAGAGAATTTTCTCCATCCTCTTTGCCGACCTATTGCAGGGTAATGAATGAAAAAAACTAGCAGCGACAAAGTTCTTGCTTTTTCCGCTCCCGCAACTTGCAAAATTTATCTTAAATTGCAAAATTTATCTTTTTTTTTACAAAAAAAATCACCTTCCTTTTTAATTAATTGTAAAAACTGAAGAAAATTTTCGGGATTTGCGAATCCAAAAAGGGGTTGCGTTAAACGGAAGGAATGTGAATTTAACTGCGAAACGGAATGACTTATACTTTTAATGGTCCGAATAAGCGTTGCTTTGAGGGATAATCGAGTATCAAACAAATTTTATAAAGAGCTGTGAAGACTTAAGAAAAAAAATGTAAATTTATTATTATTTTGTCATTTTGCTTGACATAATTTTCGAAATCCTTTTATTATTTTAATTGTAAGACATTAGAGATGAGAGTGGGGAATCTCTAAAGAAACATTCAGTTTTTTTTATGCAATTATGGGATGCTGATTTTCATTGGGAAAATGGAAAAGATCAATCACTTTGGCTACTGAAAAAAGGGGGGCAATTGAGATGTTCGATCAGTTGAGGGGGAATTCAACGGATCAGTCAGGGAGATCGCAAAGTGGAAGCGCGGGTAAGCGCTTGATGATGGGGATGACGGAATTTTTCAAGTTTGCGGAGCGGAACGGTGGGATATTATCATCGGAGGGAGCGAAGCCTTATGAATGGTTATCTTATCAGATGACTGATCCTGCGAGTCGACTTCGTCGGGATAAGGTTGACAGGGGACTTTCGGTGAATTCGAATGGAAACGGCCACGGAGTTTCCGGTGCGAAGCTGAACGGCCGAAACGGGAGCTCAGGAGGTAATTTGCGTGTAAAGGCGGATGTGCGGCGGCCTATGGGGACAAACGGAAACGGGAAGGAGCATTCCGGGGTCATTTCCAGGAAGCCTTCATGTGCGAGCGAGGAAGAGGAGGAGGAACAGGGCGGATATAATTTCGTTAAAGGATTGATGCACGATCTGACGAATATGATAACGCTGCTTTATCTCGACGTGGAGGATTTAAAGCGGTTATTCAAGGATAATGCTGATTATTCAAGGATATGTCAATTATCGGTATGGACTCGTCGCGCCAGCATATTGGCGGGTTTATTATCAAATCCGCCCGACAAATCTGAAGGTTCCTGCCGAATAACCAAGGTCAACGGCATAATCGAATATTTCATTAAATTATTAAAAAACAATTTTCCTCATATTGATTTTGAATTCAAGCCTTCGGACCCTGATCCGCTGGTGCTGATGAGCAACATAGAGCTTCAGCGGATACTGCAGAATCTTCTGATGAATGCAGTGGAGGCGATAGAGCGTAACGGGACGATTCAGATATCGACTTCCATTGAAGAGGCGAGTCTGGAGGAAGAGAAGGGAGCGAATCAGGACAAGCAGGTGTTTGTTGTGCTGAAGATCAAAGACAGCGGTTGCGGGATGAATGATGTTCAAGTGGAGAATCTGTTCAAACATGCCTATTCCACGAAGGGGACGGGAAAGCATGCGAAGCACAAGGGAATAGGTTTGATAAACGTTTACAACATAGTGAACTCACTGGGCGGTAAAATCGACATTGAAAGCCGGCCAGGCACAGGAACTGAATTTAAGATATATTTGCCGCCCGCAGGAATTCTGGCGGTTGAAGATAATTTAAGCTTGCTCGATCTCACCATAGCGAATCTCAAGAATGCAGGATTCAGGGTATTTCCTGCGCGTGACGGTTACGAGGCTTTATCTTATTTCGAAAGGGGCGAGCGGGGCATCACGCTGGTATTCTCAGATATGAATCTGGGCGACATGGACGGATCGGAGTTATTTTTTGAGATAAGGAACTATAATCGGGAAATACCTTTTATTTTCACGAGCGGTGATTCGGAGAAGAGCGACAAAAGGAAGAATCCGGCATTGAATTGCAAGGGAACGCGATTCATTGATCGATTCACTGATAACCTTGAGGTGGTCAGGTTTATAAGGGAAACCATTTCGCAACATTGTTGCAGCGGAATGTTCGGCAAAAGCGACGGTCCTTAGTAGAGGAACATAAAGGTGCAAAGGGGCCGGTTCCGTGCGAAGGCATTTTGAGTTGCTGGACTATATGACAGGGGCGACGTTAAGAGACACACCGGTTGGAAGGCTGATTTTCCGGAAAGTCGTTATGGGTGAGCCGGCCAGCATTTGAGCGGTATAATTATTTTATTACCGCAAGAGTTTTCGTAGAGTCGTGCGACAAGAGCGTCCTGGTTGGCGGCGCTGAAGTTGACAAAACAATTGGAGAGACTTATATTTAATTGTCCTGGAAGAGAAAACGGGATTTTTTTTCGTTTTGTAGTGTGCAGGATACAGAAAGGAGTGCAACAGATGAGGAAAGTATTTTTACTGACGGTATTGTTAAGCATGGCTGCGATTTTATTCTTGACGTCGTTGCCTTCGGCTTACGCGAAGCCTCGCATCGCGGTAGTCGA
This sequence comes from uncultured bacterium, assembly GCA_964619725.1. Classification (GTDB taxonomy): domain Bacteria; phylum CSSED10-310; class CAZUFC01; order CAZUFC01; family CAZUFC01; genus CAZUFC01. The sequence continues at coordinate 80,224 of CAZUFC010000014.1, forward strand.
TTTTGAGAACAAGGCCGGCGGATGGGGCGGTTGGCGCCTGGGCAACCAGGCAGCGGATATGCTGACAACAGAAATAGTAAAGACCGACAAGTATTCGGTAATGGAACGGGAGAAGCTTGATGCGGTGTTAAAAGAGCAGAATCTCGGTCAATCCGGACGGGTTGATCCGTCAACGGCCGCCAAAATCGGCAAAATTCTGGGCGTGGATGTGATCGTAACGGGAGCGGTCACTGAATTCGGCAAAAGCGAAGCAGGCGGCGGCGGCTGGGCTCTCAACATCAAAAAAGACACTTACGCCGGCGTCATTGATGCGCGTATGATCAGGGTCAATACGGGCGAGATCATATGGGCGGATACGGCGAAGGGATCGAGCGCCAATGTGCGCGTACGTGTAAAGGGTTACGGCGGCGGAAAGGGTTACGACGAGAAAATAGCGAGCGATGTGTTGCGTGATGCCGTTAAGGAAATGGCGAAAAAGATCGGGGACAAGGCATCCGGGATTCAACCGCGAGCTGCTGCGCCCAAGCCGAGCATATTTAAAGTAGCGAAAGTAGAGGGCGATAAAGTGTGGCTTAACGCTGGAAAAGATGAAGGTATATCAGAGGGCGATTCTTACAGCGTATACCGCAAGGGCGAGGAAATCGTCGATCCCGACACTGGAACCGTCCTGGGAGCCGAGGAAGAAAGAATCGGCTCGCTGAAAGTCACCAAAGTAAAATCAAAATATGCAATCGCTGAAATTGTGGAAGGAAGCGATTTTCAGACCGGCGACATAGTTAAATAGCGCCTGTCCGCAATGTCATTTTAAACTCGGCATGCCGCAACGAACAGACTAATTCGTTTTGCCGTTTATTTCTGCGATTCTACGGCTTCTATAACGTCTCCCGGCGCGGCTGCATCTGGTGCAGTCGCGCCGGCGGCAAACTCAACCACGGAATGTGATTTTATACCTCCGTAACAGATGCGCCAGGGCGGAATATTCCGCTTAATCCTGACGATCCTGTTACGCCTGTCCAGAAAAAGCGCATCGATATCGAATCTCATGAAAAAAGTATGGATCATACCGCAGGGTATTATCCAGAGCGCTTCGTTATGACTCATGGAGGACCTGCCGAGAAGCCCGGCGGCACGCGAAAAAAAATCGTCCGCATATTCGGCTTTTTCAGCCAGGATAATATTACGGCTTGCGTTCTTTATTAACATGTTTCACCTTTTGCGGTCCAACCCGCTTCGGAGACGAAAGTTTATGCTTTACGTGCTTGACTGGAATAATCATCGTCTGATAATAACTGCTTTTGTTGCTGCATATGCAAAGTTCACATGCGGAAAGGGGTTATGAATGAAGGTAAAAAAAGGAATCATCGCTGCAGCCGGCCTGGGCACCAGATTCTTGCCGGCCACCAAAGCCATGCCGAAAGAAATTCTGCCCATTATCGACAAACCCATTATACAATACACGGTCGAAGAATTCTATGATTCGGGACTGCGCACCATCATCATCGTGACCGGCCAAAGAAATAATGCGGTGATCGAAGAATATTTCGACATTAACAAATTCAAAAAGTATAAGAATCTGAACGAAACCACAAAAAAATTATGGGAAATTCTGAACGAATGCTGCATATCTTTCGTCAAGCAGAGAGGACCTTACGGCAACGGTACGCCTCTTTTAAGCGCCAAGGAACTTTTAGGGGACGAACCTTTTATTTATGCTTTCGGTGACGATCTGATCTTATCGAAGACGCCTTTCACGCAGCAGCTGATAAATAATTATGATCGATACGGCAGTTGCGTGGTCGGCGGTCAGGAAGTCCCCAAAGAGGATGTGGTGAAATACGGCATTTTGCGGCTTAAGGACAAAAGTGAAAAAATGGAGCTTGACGGCATCGTTGAAAAGCCTTCCATAGAAAACGCGCCGTCCAGACTGGCGGTATTCGGACGTTTTCTGCTTTTCCCCAAAGTCGTGGAGATATTAGATAAAACGCCATTGGGGAAAAACAACGAGAAATGGATGACTGATGCGCTGGATGCCTATCTGAAAAATGACATCGTAACGGTTCAACCCGTTGAGAACGGACGATGGCACACCACCGGCGATCCTCTGACTTTCCTTCAAACCGTGATCCAATACGCTTTGGAAAATAAGGAAATAGGAACTCAGTTCAAAGAATATCTAAGGGGATTGCAGGGGCGTTTCGATAAGGAATAATCGGGTGCGAGGGAAAAGTCATTTTTCTGCAACGTATTCGGCTTTAACTTCAATCCTGATGCCGCCGCGAGCGTTGAATTTTCCTATGACTGTGGCTGAAAGGGGTCGAGCGGCTGCGACGAGGTCATCCAAAATTCTGTTCACGGCTTTTTCAAAGAAGGTTCCGACGTTTCTGTAAGACATGATATAAAGTTTCAGCGATTTGCTTTCTATGCACCATTTCGAAGGCACGTAACGGATTATTATTTCGGCGAAATCCGGTTGTCCGGTAATGGGACACAGAGATGTGTATTCCGGGCAGACGAAGGTTATTTCATATTTCCTTTCGGGATGACTGTCGGCGAAAACTTCTAATTTGGCGTTGTCGGGATGGTCAGGAATTACCGTTTTCTTTGATCCCAGGAGAGTGAGTTTCGGTTTTTCCTTTTGGGGCATGGCATCCTCCTTGTAATCAAGCTGAACCCGATATTTAGTTCCTGGTCATGTATAGCGGCCTGCGGGTTTCAAATCAAGCTGCCTTTGCATATTTTACTTGAGAAAGGCTTGAATGTCTGCAACAATAATTAAACGAATTTTTTTCGATGCTCAAGCCAGGAGGTTACGGAAAATGCAATTAGTTGAATGTGTTCCCAATTTCAGTGAAGGAAGAGACCATTCGATAATCGATTCAATAACCCAGCAAATTTCGCAGACAGAAGGCGTTAAACTATTGGATGTTGATCCCGGAGCCGATACGAACCGAACGGTTGTGACTTTCGTCGGGTCGCCGGCCGGAGTAAAAGAAGCGGCGTTTCAGGCTATAAAGCGCGCTTCGGAGTTGATCGACATGCGTCAGCATTCCGGGGCACATCCCCGGATGGGAGCGACCGACGTTTGTCCTTTCGTTCCCGTATCGGGGGTAACGACAGAGGAATGCGTCGAGATAGCGAAAGAGGTGGGAGCCCGGGTTGCTCAGGAGCTGAGCATACCGGTTTATTTGTATGAAAAGGCGGCATCGCGTCCGGAACGCAACAGTTTATCTGACATCAGGAAAGGCGAATATGAAGCTTTAGAGGAAAAATTAAAGCAGGCCGAATGGAAACCTGATTTCGGCGAATCGACGTTCAATGCCCGTTCGGGAGCAACTGTCGTAGGCGTCCGGGAATTTCTCATCGCTTATAACGTTAATTTAAACACCATGGACGGTAACGCGGCGAATGAAATTGCCAAGCGTGTCAGACAGGGCGGTAAAGCGAAACGGGATGAAAACGGTAAAATAGTGAGAGACGAAAAGGGCAAAATCGTTCGGATACCAGGCTCGTTAGATGAATGCCGAGGCGTAGGATGGGTCATACCGGAGTATGAGGTCGCTCAGGTCAGCATGAATCTGACAAATTATAAAATTACTCCTCCTCACAAAGCTTACGAAGAAATACGCAAGGAAGCCGAAGACCTGGGATTGCTGGCATTAGGCAGCGAGATAGTGGGACTGGTTCCTCTCGAAGCCGTATTGGAAGCGGGACGATTTTACTTAAAAAAACAGGGAAAAAATACAGGCGTTCCGGAAAAGGATTTAGTCAAAACAGCGATTCAATCCCTGGGCCTGGATTCTGTCTCTCCTTTCGATCCGAACAAGAAGATCATCGAATATCAATTCAGAAACAAAGAAGACGCGTTGATTGCAATGAAGATAGACGATTTCGTCGACGAATTGTCCTCCGATTCTCCGGCGCCTGGCGGCGGCAGCGTCGCCGCACTGAACGCCGCTCTCTCCTCCGGCTTGTCAGCAATGGTCGCCTCGCTGACTCACGGCAAAAAAAACTATGAAAATGTGTGGGAAGAAATGGAATCGCTGGCTGTTGAGGCTCAAAAACTGAAGGATATGTTTCTGGATAAGGTCGATAAGGATACAGAAGCTTTCAACCGGGTTATGGCAGCAATGAAAATGAAAAGAAAAACGCCGGAACAGAAAGAAGCCAGAGAAAAAGCGATGGAATCAGCCAATAAAGAAGCCGCCCGGGTTCCTTTCACCGTGCTGGAAGAGAGCGTCAAAGCCCTTCAGCATGCTCTGAAAGCCGCAGAAAAAGGAAATAAAAACTCGCTCAGCGATGCGGGCGTAGCCGGATTGACGGGATTAGCAGCAGCAAAAGGAGCCTTTTACAACGTGCTTATTAATCTCGGTTCGATTAGCGACCTTCAGTTCAAACGGGAATTCAAACAAAAAAGCAGCGAACTCTTCGAAAAAGCCCGTAACCTGGCCGATCAAATCGAATCTCATCTCCTTAAAGAACTCTCCTGACTCCAGCATTGGTCGGATATGCTCATATGGCGCTGTGGAAAGAAATTCTGTGGCGGATTCTAGGCCGTGTGGGTTACGGCATTATTTTCCTTACCGCTAAGTCGCTTCGATGGACAGTATTAAGAAAAAAAATTGATGAGGAAATAAAACGGGAATACGGGAGCGCCATTTATGCCTTCTGGCACGGCAGACAGTTCCTGCTGGTTTACACGCATGCTCATAGGAAAGTCCATGTGCTGGTTAGCCGCTCCAGGGACGGAGAAATAATTCATAGAATTCTGGCCGCCGGAGGAAACAGAACAGTTCGAGGTTCAACCACTCGAGGGGGTTCTGACGCTTATCAGGAACTGATAAACGTCGTTACAGATCAAGGTTTCTATGCCGCCTTCACTCCCGACGGCCCCAAAGGACCCGCCTGTAAAGTCGCTCCCGGCATCATCGCTCTGGCGGCACGCACGCAGAAACCGATCGTCCCCATGTCGACTTCATCGGGCAAAGCTAAATATCTTAAAAGCTGGGATAAATTTCTGGTTCCCTGTCCCTTCTCAACAGGCGTGCTGGTTTACGGTGACCCTCTCTTCGTGCCGGCCGACTGCTCCCCTCAGGACGTTCAAAGATACTCAAAAATCCTGGAAAACGAACTCAACAGAATAACCGCGCTCGCGGATAAAACAGCCGGAAAAAAGAATCGGACTCAAGATGACAAATAAATTCCGCATCAGCCGGCCGATGCAGGCGCTGTGAGCATCTGTCTTTTATTTCCAAAAAATTAAAAGGTCGTTCTTCACTTATTCTGTCATCTCGGCAAATGCCTTCAAGCCTTCAACTCGACACGACAAAAGGGACACTTCAATTCGGGATAAGGTGGAAATACGCTGATTTCCTCCCCCCATTCGGTTACTCCTTCAGAACAGATATAGCCGCATGATTCGCACTGAGGAAAAACACTCCCGTTATCTCGTTTGCACTCGGTCACCTTCTCGACGGCTATTCCGATTTTCTCAGCGAAAATCGCTGCCCTGTTCATATCGGGGTCGGAAGGTAAATTCTTTATTATATAAGCAGGCAGGGGAACGATAATTTGTTGCTGCCTGAACATATTCTCTATTATCGAAGCAGCGTTTCCGCTCCACCCGTACGATCCGAAAACCGCGCCTATTTTTCCTCTCATCCGAATTTTACTCAATGAATATAGCATATCCCATATCGGCTTAATGACGTTCCTGTCCATCGTGGGCGAACCGATAATAATTCCTGACGATTCTTCAATGTGCTCTAAAGCCATTTTTATATTGAAAGGATAATGATGCTCGTAAACGTGTATTCCCATGCTCCTGAGCTGTTCAACGATGCCTCTCGACAGCAACTCGGTAAAACCGTAAACCGACGCTGAAATCAAAACTACGCTTTTTTGATTCTTCAGTGAATGCTTCGACCACTCCAGATACTTGCACAGGTAAGTCTCAGGCTTGTGACGAATGACGGGGCCGTAAGCCGGCGCTATCATATTGAGATTCATTTTTGCCGCCTGATTCAGCGTTCCCATCAAATAATCGGTCTTGGAACGGAATACGTTGTTGTAATATCGCCGGAACGCAGTCGAAAACTCCGGCGCCTCATCATTGAACAGCCTTTCCGGACTGTAATGTGAACTCATGACATCCGAAGAAAAAAGAATAGCCTCTTCATCCAGATATGTAATCATTGAATCCGGCCAGGGGGCGAATCGCGAATGATAAAAGGAGAGATGTTTCCCCCCTAAATCTAATTTTTCTCCATCGCCGACGAACTTGATGACCACAGACAAATCCTTGAAAGAATTATTCAGGACGTGTCTGGCGTTTTCAGCGAGGATAATCTTCGCACGGGAAGCCTGGTTTATGATCGGCAACCAGGATGCCACCTGATCGAACATGAAGCGATTAAGCGCCACATAATCGATCTCTCTCAAATCGATCAGCGATCTCAAATTCTTTAACAGCTTATCACGGTGAAAACTCCCCACAGCATCAATCAAAACGTTTTTTTCCGCCTGCACAAGATAAGCATTGTACATGGTACCGCGCTGGAGGTCCTGTACGAGATTGAACTTACGCAATGTAGGGTCCCGAGCGCCCACCCAATGCACCTGCGGAACCAACTGTACAGAATTCAAAACTTTGCTCCCCTTGTAGTTCTCCTTACTATATAAATTTCAAGCCCCAGCAGAATTAGTTGCTTTTCAGAAGCATTATAAAATTTTTATAAGGTGTTGTCAAGCAGCCTGAATCGGTTCAGCTAAGCCTGCCTGGGATTATTTGAAAATGTGTAAGCGGTTTAGTAGTATTAATATAGTCAAAGAGGGTTTCAACAGGAAGGATGAATAAATGAAAACCGGAGAATTAAAGGATATCATGGCTGCAGGACCCATTTTCAAGGGAATGTCTGCGGATGAGCTTGAACCTTTAGCGGAAAAATGTCGTCGCATGGACATGGATAAGGATCATGTGATCTTCGAGTCAGGGGATGAAGGAACCTCGCTGTCGGTTATCCTTTCGGGCGCGGTGCGTCTGACGATACCTTGCGGCGATATGAGTCTGGGTGCGGTTGGTCCTGGAAAAGTATTCGGCGAAATATCATTTTTTGACCCCGGTCGCCGTCTGACGGGGGCCGTCGCCACAACCGACGTTACATTTTTTACGCTGAAAAAAGAGGCTTTTCTGGAACTTTTGAATAAGCAGGATACAGGGGCGCTGCGTCTTTTGCGATACATGAGTGAACTGATGGCGGAGAGGCTGAGCGATCTGCATGACAGGATGGAGAGGGCGGCGCGTAAGCTAAAAAGAGCGACAGGAGCATCAGCGTCTGACAAGAAAGGCGAACAGGAAAAGTCAGAGGGCATATTACAAGGCATCCTGAATAAGTTAAAACTTTAACGGCTGCTTTATTTTCAGTTCATGGAGCAAAAAATGAGCGACCGATTCCATTTCAGGATACATTTTGTCATGGTTGAGTGAACAATGGGGAGGCATTTAAAATGAAAGTCACACCGGCTGCCTTGAAAAAGGTTGGTTTACTGAAAGAAATGACCGATGACCAATTGCTGAAATTGACTTCCAGAATGAAATACAGACGATTCACCGACAAGCAGGAGATATTTTCAAAAGGGGCTGCATCAGATTCGGTTTTCATAATCATAAACGGCAAAGCAGAAGCAAGGATATTCAGCGGAGAAGCGGGACTTGACGTGTCGGCTCACCTGGGCGAGGGTGAAATATTCGGCCAGGTTTCTTTACTCGGCAAAAAGCCCCGAACCGCCGCCTGTTCGGCCAGAGGGGCTGTTCTGACCGCTGAATTGAACTCAAGAGCTCTGGATGAGCTGCTGGAAGATAAAGACCCTGGAGCAGCGGCCTTTCTCCTGCTTCTGACGGAAAACCTGGCTAAACAAATCCGGCAGAGTCTCGCAGGAGTCATCAAGTTGTATGACAAACTGGAAAAGACCAGGGATTCCATGGCTGCCGTTCGTCTGGAAATGGCGGAGATTCCAGGTGATGAAGCTGCAGGTGAAACGGAAGCTGAGACCGGTCCCCAGGAGGAAAAAATAATCCTTAACGAACTGACTGAGATAATCAGAGAGTGCAGGTTGTGAGGTTTAAAAACCAGGGCATAAAATAAAACGCATTCGGGTTGATAAATGGTGATTTCCGGAATTGTTGAATCAGAAGTCGGCAACATCTGATCGCACGGTAACCGGCGACTGAAGCGAAAATTTACCTGACACTATAAGGAATAATAATGAGCATGCTGCGAGTTGGAAAACCAATATTCTTGACTCTTTTTGCCGTCTTGGTCTCGGCATTGTCGCTGCATTCCGGTCTCAGCGGATATCCTGACGGCGTGCTGAAGATTGTCGAAGGAGAACGAAACCGAACCGGAAATCGATCATCTCGTCATGACCATCACATATAAACCTTTTGATTTCATGTTGATAGAAGATTTTATAATGCCCCGGACTGACCCGGCATATGCCGCCTTCTACGCCATGATGTTCGAACCCAATGCCTTCTCACATGAATCAGCGGTCAGCAATCTGACCGTATGGGAATTCGATCTGTATTGAGGACGGATGCCGAATCGAAGCTTAAAATCTGGATAAATATGTTCCTTGACAGGATTTTCCGGATAGCGTATTTGTCGTTTGAGTCATGAATTCTTATTTCGAGAGGATTTTTCATGATCAAAGGTTTTGGTTTCACGTGAGGTTACATCGTTTAGCTAACCGGGTTTGTTAGACGAAACAGCAAGCCAGAACCGATCCTGCCTATCTTTTTTTACCCTTGAAAGATAAATAAATACAGGTCACCTCCCGCACTGCAGCAGGTCAATCTACAGGCTGAAGACTACTAACCGGGAAGGATTTCTTTAGTTCTGTAAAAGACTGTGACCTCGTAAATATTCGGAGCGGAAGACGCACAGTCTGGAAGGACAGGAGGAAGGAGTCGGAGGATCGGGGGTTTGCAGTTTTCCGTTACGAAATTTCAATCTTATGAGAGGAGGAAATGATGAGTAATGAATATCGGAGCATGTGGAAGGATTTAGGACTTGATCTGGAAGCCCATGACGCATTGCTGGGAGTATTGGGCGAAGGTTATGCGGAAACTTATCTGTCGCAGAAAATGCGGCCGGAGGGCATGAAGTATTTTGATTTTGTCATGAGCGAGGTTCATGGATTAAGAATAAAAGAGCTTCTGGATGAGAAGAAGGAAGGGCGAAAAATCATCGGATCATATTGTGTTTTCGTACCTGAAGAAATCGTCCTGGCGGCCAATGCTTCTCTAGTGGGACTGTGTTCGGGCGCTGATTTCGCCGGGGAAGAAGTTGAAAAACTTTTACCTCGCAATACATGCGCTCTAATCAAATCGTCATTCGGGTTTCAACTCGGACGAGTATGCCCCTATTTGGAAAGCGCTGACATGATTGTCGGCGAAAACACTTGCGACGGCAAGAAAAAGGCATATGAAACGCTGGATGATCTCGTCGGAAACTTATATGTTATGGACCTGCCGCAGGTTAAATCCGAACAGGGACGAAAACTTCTCAAAACAGAATATGACCGGTTCAAAACCGCAGTCGAACGCCTTACCGGAACCGCCGTTACCGCAGAATCATTAAAACAGGCGATCAAAACGGTCAACGCCAAGCGAAAGGCCGTTCAAAGATTGGCAAGCCTTCGCAATGCGTCTCCAGCGCCCATTTCAGGCCTGGATGCCCTTCTTATCAACCAGGTATTCTTCTACGACAATCCCGCACGCTTTACCGATGCCGTTGAAAAAATATGCGCTGAACTGGAAAAACGTATTGAAAACAAAACAGGCGTTTTCCCAAAAGAAGCTCCACGAATAATCGTTTCAGGTTGTCCTCAGGCTGTCCCCAACTGGAAGTTGCCGCACCTCGTGGAAAACTCCGGCGCCGTTATAGTGGGTGAAGAATCTTGCGTCGGCGAAAGAGGCGCACGAAATTTAACGGATGAGTCCGGCGAAACAATTGAAGAAATGATGGAAGCCATCGTCGATCGGCATTTTAAAATAGACTGCGCAATTTTTACTCCAAACCCTGAACGTTTGGAGCATATCAGGGAAATGACCTCACAATATGATGCCGACGGGATTATCCATTACACTCTACAATTCTGTCAGCCGTATCTCATGGAATCCATCCCCTTCGAAAAAAAACTGGAAGAAGAGGGAATACCCGTCTTGCGCATTGAAACTGATTACAGCATGGAGGATGTCGGCCAATTGAAGACGCGGATAGAAGCTTTTATCGAGCAACTGCAGTAAAAAATCAGGGAGACCTTTAACTATGCTTTTCGCGGGAATCGACATCGGCTCTCGTACGATAGAACTGACCGTGATAAACGGCCAGGGTGATATTATAATCAATCTGCAGACCGATACAGGTTTCGATCCGATCAGGGAAGCCTTCAAGCTGATGGATGGAGTCGCTTTCGACAGCATTACCGCTACCGGTTACGGCCGTAATTTATTTGAACTTGCCTGTGATGCGCCCACCGTTACCGAAATAAAAGCGCATGCTGCCGGCGCCAGGCATTACTTCCCTGACGCTGAAACCGTGCTGGATATCGGCGGTCAGGACAGCAAAGCCATCGCCTTGTTCAAAAACGGTAAAGTGAAAAAATTTGAAATGAACGACCGGTGTGCTGCAGGGACCGGGAAATTTCTCGAAATAACAGCCAGGACATTGGGCTACCCTATAGAAGATTTCGGTCCTGAAGCGCTGAGAGCCGAAAAGAATATCAACATTTCAAGCATGTGTGCTGTTTTTGCTGAATCAGAAGTCACTTCATTGATCGCAAGAGGTGAAAAACCAGCGGATATAGCCGGCGGACTGCATGCAAGCATCGTCCGCAGAACCGCCGCTATGATAAGAAGAATATCATCCGAAGGAGATATAGTTTTCACGGGCGGCGTCGCCCTGAACCCATGCATGCGCATTCTGCTGCAAAATACGCTGAAGCGCAGAATATTAACGCCGGACGACCCGCAAAGCATCGGCGCACTCGGCGCCGCGCTGCTGACGCGAAAATGAATGACAGACTTCTTCAAACTTTTACGACTGGTGCAATTACACTAAGGCGGACCCTGCATCACTGGACGTACCCGACTGTCCATTTTCCTGGCATCATTGGCCGGCGCTTCGTCTGTCGTGCCCCCGAACAACAAGCATAAATGCATCATGCCCCGGAAAAATTAAGTCCGTTTTTTGTTTTCTGTAACTTCTCTATGGGGCAGCTGAACCTTTTGAGTTAGCGTCCGTTATTGAATCGCCGATATCGGCAATAATAATCGCAGCTTCTTTCCAGAATCTGGCGCCCAAAAAAATCGCGCCGGCGCCGATGAGCCCGAATATCAAAATTCCTGCTCCGGCCAGAAATGAATCGCCCATGGTTCCAAATCCGCTGATAAGAGCGCCTAATGCGCTGAGTGCAGCGAGAATATATCCCAGCAGAGCGATTAATCCTATAATGCTTCGATAAGTCGGATAAGCTGTGTTTGAACGGATTTTGTTTAAATAATCCCTTTTAGCGACATCCATTTTTTTTCCTTTCTGATTAGTTTTTATTTTTGAACAAAGGCTGGCAATCCTTTTCGGTTGTTTATCGAAAAGAAAACCGTGTTTGAACAAGCGTGAATAATTAAATGAAAAATCCACTGAAACATCAAACCTTTTGACCGTCCACATTTTCGAGTATACAATTTTGGATTTCTTATTTCAAACGGATTATGAGCAAACAAGTAGAAAAATTTACTCGAATATGGATAAGAAACCGCAGCGTCGGTCCGAAACTGAAATTCGAAGCTCCTGATATTTTCAATCACTGCAGAAAAAAATGACTTGGAAACAAATGTTTTACGAAGGGCTCTGATTTCTCTTCAGCCAATAGAGAAACAGCGCCGTGCATCTTTCCTTCCGGATCGACGCACGGCGCTGTTTTCAGGGCTTAAGGTTGACTATTAAAGCGATTCCGTTCTTCTTTTAACGAGCAAAAATGCAATAAGCGTAATCAGCAGCAGGAGTCCGGCGGGTTTTGCGGCGGGAACTGAAGCGGGAGTGAAAGTGGGAACGGGCGTGGGATTGGGATTGTATCCGTCCTGAGAGTATTTCCAGGCATCATCGAAGTAGCAGCCTTCGCCGGCGCCGCCGAATAACAATGTGTAATTCATTTCAGGATTATACGCCATTTCGATTTCGCATCTTACTTCAGGAGAATGTTCGGGACTTTCCTGATTCCATTCGGCATTTACTCCGTCCCAGGTCCAGGTATGGTTGGTGAAATCGCCGTTCTGGTCTGAACCGCCGAATAATATGCATTTCTGGAGTTCATCGTCATAAGACATGGCGCCGTTAGCGAGAGGACCAGGCGATGAACCATCTTTTCTTAATACCCAGTTGCAATCGGCGGCATTTGAGTCACCATAGCTGCAATGCAATTCCCAGGTATCGTCCAGTTTTTCTGAACCTGCGCAACCTCCATAGAGAACGACGCAGTTACGATTTTCATCGTAGGCCGTCATGGGTTCAGTTCTGGGTGAAGGAGAATCCTCCGTATCGATAAGAGACCAGTTTGTGCCGTCCCATTGCCAGGTATCGTTCAGAGCGGAGCCTCCGTTCCACCCGCCGAAAAGAATAACGGTTTCGGTGTTCGGGTCATAAACCATTTTGTGGTGTCTGCGTGCACAGGGACTTGTGTTCGGTTGCTTCAGCAGCCAGGACGAACCGTCGAATTCCCAGGTATCGCTGTAGTAACCGCCATACCCCGTTATGCTTCCCCCGAAAAGCACGGTAACGCCTTTTGATGCATCATAAGCAGCGGCAGCACAGAGTCTGCAGGCAGGCGATTCGTTCAAACCATCGAGAAGTATCCAGTTTTCAGCCGCCGTATCGAATACCCAGGTGTCGTTAAGTGAGTTGATTCCGTCAACCGATCCGCCGAACAACAGAAACTCATTGTTTGCCTGATCATACGTCAGAATGTTCTCAGCTCTTGCGGAGGGATACTGGTCTGGAAAAATCTGATGCCAGTCGTAGATTGTTTGATCGGCAGGTCCGTAAATATCATCGATCCATTTTTCCTGCCAGCCGCCGATATGGTCCTGGAATTCCAGCCGGAAGTAATTGGATGTCGTGAATTCATTATCGGTCGCCGACATGCAGAGGACATCGTCGATGTAAACAAAGAAGCTTCCGTCAAAAGTCCTTTCAATTCTGCAATGCCGCCAGGTTCCCAGATCGAAGCCTTCACCGGTGTAATAGGAATCCAGTTCAACCGTTTCGCCGCCGACCTTCTTTCGTAAAAACCAGGTTCGGCAGCAATCCTGATGACCGCAGGGTTCGCCGTGAACCAGTTCGTAAAAGTTGTCGGAATCAAGATGAATGAAATGGACATGACGGAAGGAATAATGCCCGTCGCCCTCAACCTTGGTGCGCCATTTCCAGCATCCGTAAGCCGCTGTTTGCGGAATCTGAAGTATCCCCGCTCCCGGATTCGGCGCCGGCCCGTTGTATCGCAACGCCCCGGAAGCCGCGCTCCAGTATGAGCAGCCCTGGATGCATCCCCATGATGGATTCGACGTCCAGTCCCCGTCGGAAAAATCATCGTATTTTTGGAAGTCGCAGGGGAATGGGGTCGGGACTCCCGTCGGTGTGGGAATAACGGTGGGTACATATGTCGGTGTAGGAGACGCCTCTGCCGGTCCATAAATATCATCAATCCATTTTTCCTGCCAGCCGCCGATATGGTCCTGGAATTCCAGCCGGAAGTAATTGGATGTCGTGAATTCATTATCGGTCGCCGACATGCAGAGGACATCGTCGATGTAAACAAAGAAGCTTCCGTCAAAAGTCCTTTCAATTCTGCAATGCCGCCAGGTTCCCAGATCGAAGCCTTCACCGGTGTAATAGGAATCCAGTTCAACCGTTTCGCCGCCGACCTTCTTTCGTAAAAACCAGGTTCGGCAGCAATCCTGATGACCGCAGGGTTCGCCGTGAACCAGTTCGTAAAAGTTGTCGGAATCAAGATGAATGAAATGGACATGACGGAAGGAATAATGCCCGTCGCCCTCAACCTTGGTGCGCCATTTCCAGCATCCGTAAGCCGCTGTTTGCGGAATCTGAAGTATCCCTGCTCCCGGATTCGGTGTTGGCCCGTTGTATCGCAGCGCCCCGGAAGATGCGCTCCAGTATGAACAACCCTGGATGCATTCCCATGATGGATTCGATGTCCAGTCGCCGTCGGTAAAATCGTCGTATTTTTGGAAGTCGCAGAGGAATGGGGTCGGGATTGCCGTCTCTGTCGGTATAAGAGTTGGAGTATTCGTGGGAGCGGGTGTCGGCGTCGGCGCTTCGCAATTGTATTCCCAGGTGTCCCCAATATCACTAACGCTGTTCTGACCGCCGAACATCATCATTATCTCGTTGCAGGAATCATAAGCTAATCCTAAATCCGTTCTTATGGGAGGAATTGTCGCCGGTTCTTCTTCCACCCAGGTATTGCCGTCCCAGGTCCAGGTGTCATTAGACGGTCCGTTATCGGTCGTTCCCCCGAACAACACGCATAAATTACGGTTCGAGTCGTAAATCATTCTGCCGTCGTTTCTGGCCGGCGGAACAGAGCCTGTCGGATATTTTTGCTGCCAATCGCTTCCGTCATATTCCCAGGTATCGTCTAAATACACGCCGCCATTAGAACCACCAAAAAGCGCCGTCACACAACGTTCTTCATCGAAAGCCATCATGGGCTCAGCACGCGGACCGGGTGAACCAACCGTCGTTATTAGCGTCCAATCGGACCCGTCCCATTCCCACGTTTCATTATTGTAACCGCCGCCGTTCCATCCTCCGAACATCACGACGACTCCCCGACAACTGTCGTAGACCATCCGGTGATGCCGACGGGGATATGGATTCGTATCCGGGGAAATCTGGGTCCAGTTCGTTCCGTCATATTCCCAGGTGTCGTTGTAATACCCCCCGTAACCGTTCGTGCTGCCGCCGAAAAACACAGCGACGTCTCTTGTGGAATCATAAGCCATGCCGTAGGCGATCCGCGCTGAAGGTGAAGCGGAAGTATTCTTTTCTGTCCATGTTCCGGTACTGACGTTATACTCCCAGGTATCGGCATACGATTGAGTTCCGCCTTCATAACCGCCGCCGAACAAAACGCATACGCCGCGATAATCATCATAGACGATCTTAATCTCATGTCTTGCATCTGGAGAGGTCGAGGGAAACTGCTCTTCCCAATCACAACTCATCATAGCAGGGGTACCCGTCGACACTGGGGTACAAGTCGGAAGCTGCGGCGTTTGAGTCGGCAAATAGGGAACGAATGCCTGCACTCTGTAGTTTCCGCCGTTGCCGCCGTCGGACAGGAACACTCTTCCATCCGGAGCTTCAGCCATTTCAGACGGTCGCCAGTAAAATTCCTCCGGATCGCTGCCCTGGTAATCGTACCCTATTTCCGTTACAAGGTTCCAAGCGGAATCATATTTTCGCGCTTTGTATTCAGTTCTCGTCCAAAAATTACCTTCATCGTCGATAAACAGAAGCGATTCGCCATAAGCGGGTCTTCTCCAGCCGGTATCGACACCGGCATTAGTAAATTTTGCAAACTCATCCCCCCCGACGCTAAGGTAAATGTATCCGTCTGGTGAGGCATGAATGTCTCCGCCGGCCTGCCCGGTATCCGTTACAATATATTCCCTGACGAATTGACCCTCCGTATTGTAAACAACGACTTTTCGATCGACGGCAATGCTTATTTGAAGGTTATGATCACTGTCCATCGTCATTCCCGCCGACCAGTAGGGTATGGATACCGGCACGCTCCAGACGAGCTGTCCGTCCAGGGTCCATTTTTTGATGCCGCCCGGAGGAACCAACTGGTAAAGATGGTCTGCGTAATATTCAAGCTGAGCGCCGTAACCGCTGTTCACGATCCATTCGGGTACGCAATTGCAGTCGATGTCCCATTTTTTCAATTTCTGATTGCCGTAATCGGCCACATAAACATAACCGTAATCGTCCAATGCGATCCCTCGCGGACCCAGATCGCTTCCGAATTCACACGGCCCCGATCCCAATGACCCGAATTCACACAGGAATTGATACAGCCTTAAAGGGGTAGCGGTAGGAGGCGCCGTCGTTTCCGGCGTTATCGTCGGCGTCGGCGTTTCCACCGGCGTTTCGGCGGCGGTGGGTTCGGGGGTCTGGGTATTCGTAGGAGGCGGAGAATTCGTCGGAGTTATCGGAGTGTTCGTAGGTCCGGGTGTGGGCGTAGTCAGTTCGGAATAAACGTCAATGTACATTTCATAGTACCCTGAACTGAAAATCTCAGAATTCCGGGCCCTCATATCGATAACTTCTGTTCCCGTATCCAGCATAATCTGAATCAATCTTCCGTCCTGCGTGAGAGCCGGTATATCGGAGACGTTCCATTCGAGCGTGAATCCGTCATCCGAGTCGACCCCCAACAGCCAGGAGGTTACCAGGTCCCAGTCTGGAATATTTTTGATATCTCGCCGCAGACGATTGAAAGCCGGATCATCACAGTCAAAGAACGCATCCAGAGGCGGATTCATTCCCGGCGGCGGCAAAGGCATATCAAGTCCGCTGTCGTAATCTTCCGAACCTTCCGGATGAACTCCCCATTCCAGGTCGATCGGATCGACTATGGGATCGTCGCTTGTTATCAAAACAGGCTCAAGCCAACCGACAGCGTATTCATGATGAGACGAAGGAGCGAATTCAGGATCAAAACTTGTATTGGGCGGATTCTGAAGATCGCTTGCAGATATATAATACCATACGACTGTACCCAGTTCCTGTTCAGGAATGGAAACCGCAAATTCATCGGGATACCCCGTCCATTCCATCAGAGCGTTCGTCCAGTTAAACCCTTCATCCGTGCTGGAATAAACGAAAAGTGCATTCGTATCCAGGTCGCCGTCTACATCGGTTATGATCGCGGTTATGTCGCAAGCTGTGACTGCAGGTTGAATGAATGTCGCCGTCGTATGCTGTATCGCGGGCGGAACGCCGGAAGATTGAGACGTCGGCGTTATCGTGGGCAGAGGAACGAGTGTCGAAGTCGGTTCCGGCGTTGCTGTGGGTTCTCCCGAAACCTTCCTGGCGTATTTCAGGTTCTTATTTGTGTCGTCATAATAGCAAATGTGGGGTTTCCCTTCACTGTCAAGCGCCAGAGAACAATATTTCCCTACATTGCCGTCGCAATCTACGGTTTCTTTCTGCCAGGAGCTGCCGGTATAGTAAGCCGTTTTCAGGCAGCCGTTATGTTGATAGCTGATCAATGGTCTGTTGCTCTCGTCGATAACCAATGATGAATAACCCGGCCCTTCTGTTTCAATTGTAAATTTCTGCCAGGCGCTGCCGTTGTAGTAAGCGTATTTTAATGTGTTTGAATCCCATTTATAACTGACGTGAGGATGATCATATTCGTCGAGTTCCATTGATATGTATCCAGCATCGCTGCCTGCCGTATCGACCTGCTGCAGTTGCCAGCTTGAACCGTTGTAATAAGCATACTTTATTGCGCCATACCGAAATTCGCTGTAAATAATGTGAGGTCTGTTCTGGGAATCGACATTAATTGCCGTCCATGAGCCGTAATTGTATTCCGCAGGATCCTCTATTGTTTCTACCTGCCAGGAGCTGCCTGTATAATGAGCGTATTTCAGGTGAGGATAAGGGTTACCGGGATCGTCGTGGGCATAGTAGCTTATATGAGGACGTCCATATCCATCCAGCGCTATGGAAGTATTTTGGCCGACATATCCCGGCGCATCGACGGTTTCGACTTGCCATGTCGAACCGTTGTAGTGAGCGTATTTCAGATCTTTTTCCGAACCGTAATAATAGCTGATGTGCGGATTATCGTAGATGTCAAGAACAATGCTCGTACAGTAAGAACTTACATCGTCGGCGCTTTCCTTTACCCATTCGTCGCCGTTGAATCGCGCATAACGAAGACTGGGATAACCGAAACTGTAACAGCAATGAGGCCTGTCGAACGAATCCAGCGCCAGAGAACAGTGTTGACCGAAAGTATTCTCGTCTTCAACGATTTCGGTAACCCAATAATCGGCTGAACATCGTGATGCATGAATCCATGCCGTTAAAATTAATACAAGCGCCGTTAGAAAAATAATCTTTCCTTTCACATTTTTCTCCTTTCCATCTCATTTAAGTTAGTTAAAGTCGACAAAAACAGATTCTCTCAGGGCAACCACAGAACACAGTCCTGTTCCGCAGCCGTCCAATAACCCTTCTTGCTTTCGATGATTGTAGAGAAATCATAAGACTTCGTTTCCGGGCTCCACCAGTAAACAGGCACGAGAACCGATCCGTCCGGCACATCGTTCGGGTCTGAGAAATCCTGATCGTCTATGAGCGAACCCAGCATGTTCCATCCTCGAGACAAGTCCATGACGTACGAAGAAGGAGCATGGCCTTCCAGAACGATATCTGCCGCCGAATCCGCAGAAACCCAGTATCCTTGTCCCACCTGCACTTCAGTAACCGGATAATATTGAAATGTAAGCGGATTCCATCTGTAGATGAATGAATTAGGCGGTAAAAAGGATTCGGGATCAGGATCGTCAAGTTCAAGAGGAACTGAAATCATGTTCCAGCCCCTGGTGAGAGAAATGACTACCTGTCCGGGAATGCCGGTGGGAGCAGGAGTAGCGGACGGCCGAGGCGTTGCTTCAGGCGTCGCCGTCATCAAAGGCGTATCCGTTGACGTCGGTACTGGTCCTGAAAGAGTCGCAGCGCTGCCCAGGTCTGTCCAGGCGGTTTCGACTTGATCGCCGTTTCTTGCTTTCACTCTGAAATGATAAGTCGTATCAGGTTCCAGGTTCGTGCAGTTCCAGCTCATCCCGGTGATCCATCCGGAATCAGCCCCCGTATCGGTGTTCTCACAGTAATATTCCGTATGGCCGGGATTTCCGTTATGCGTCCAGTTCGCCCGTATGCTTGTATGAGTGATATCGCTGAAATCGTCTGTTCCGGGATTCTCTGCAAGCGTATACCTGTAATCGACTGAACAGTAATCCGTTTCGATGCCGTCGCCGTTCCTGGCTTTTGCCTTGAACTCGTATATCGTATTGACCGAAAGCGAATCGCATTCCCAAAAATCATTATCCTGTTTCCATCCTGAATCCGGTCCCTGCGTAACGTTTTCCACTATTAATCCGGACGATCCCACAGTCAGTCGCGAAGGAGTATTGGTCGATTTCGCTTCTATGCTGTTTTTTGTGACTGAACCGAAAGTTATGCCTGATGGCGTTTCTATGTCCGTGAACGAGTATACGACGCCGGAATACGCCGTTTCATTCTGCGAAGGAGAGCTGTCCCTCGCTTTCACTCTGTATCCATACTGATGATTGGCGACCAAATCGTCATCTACATAAGAAACGCCTATCTGCCAATCAGAATCGTCGCCCCCGTAACCGCCGGTCGGACTGCCGTAAAAATTAAAATAATACTCTACAGGAGGCGAACCGTCTGATGCCGTCGTCGCTAACATTCCTATTTCAGTCGTCCCCAGAGACGAAGGGACGGTAGCCCACGTCATTGGGTCCGGGGTCGGCGGATCGGTGTCGTCAGAAATAATTACATTGAGCTGATAACCTTCCTTATAGGCTGTATTATCCGTTTCATCGCCTTCGCACACTTCTTCATCAGCATCGATAATCCATCCTATCCAGTAAGTTCCTGAGGGGATATCAGTCGGGAAATAACCCGACCAATCGCAATCGTCATAATTCCCCACCGAAATTGAGGGCATGCCTTCCTCACCTATGAAGTAATCGGCAGAACTTATGTTTTCGTCAAGCGAGGCATAAAATTGCACCGAAAAACCGCCTGAATCCGCCTCTCCCCCGTTGCGGATATTGCAGTGAATTTCAAAAGATTGTCCCGCCTCACCAGATGTCGCCTGACGCGGTGAAAAACTTCGCCCATACTCCCCGTCATCATAAAGATTCGGCTGATACGGCATGGAAATGAATTCATCCCAGTGCGTATCTTCGGCGAATGTCAGTTGATTGTAGCTTTCGTCAAAACAGTAATCTTCATGAGGAATGCAAGGTGGATTTTCAGGATAATAAATAGCCATACCGTAAGAATGATCGTAATCACCGGACTGATCGTGCATAGAAAGAACAATGGCGTTATTCAAGTCATTAATTAGAGCATTAGCAGAATTTTTGAGAGATTGCGGGAATAAGGTATTATTATACACTTTTAAAGCAAGATCATATAAATCAATATTTTTGATTTCATGATCGTTCACCAAGTCAAATTTTTGAACTGCTGCTCTAATAGATTCTATTTCATCTGATTGGCTATTAACATTTGCATTAATAAGTTCATCTGAAAACGCATCTATCGTTAAAACAACTTCATCAATTTTGGAAAGATCAACTAAAGATTGTGTGCGTTGACCGGAATCAATTATCGATGTTGATACTATCAGTTCTCCCAGGGTTGAGGGCGACATGCCAAAATCTGTTGTAAGATCGTCCAGAAAACTGTCATAGGACCAGCCTTGTCCTTTTACAAGTTCTTCCGATCCAACCATGTAGTCAGCATAATCCTTGTTGATATACGCAACTTCAAGCATCTGCATCAAGCAGGCATCAAATCCAATGATATCAATTTTCTTTCCTAAATGGGTTTTTATAGCGCTTATTGCCGTTTCCCATTCACCTTCAGCAATGCTAATCTTATTATTATTCGTACTGTCACTGCTGACGCCTTTATTTTTCCAAAAACTTCCCCTTTTTGTTTTGTACCAACCATTTCCATGATCCCAGACAATTAATGCATAATGATTAGCAGGGTAAATATCTATTGCCCATTCAGCAAAATCAATCAACTCATTTTCATCACCCATATCCGGGTCAGGTAAAATATCCATTCCCCAATCATCATCAGGAATATCCCCTATATTAATAAGACCTTTCTTTCCATGAGACCATGAACCATAAGGATTATCATTTCCATCAAAAAGATCTATTTGAAGAATTAAATTAACTTTGTTCGTTGATCCAATATCTGACATTTCCAAAAAATCAAGTATAGCGAAAGCTTCCAAATTATTATCCCCATTAAGAAAGACCATAAAAGTCCATTCGGCGACGCCGGCACTAAAGGAATGCCCCCAATCCCAATGATCTGTAAGGGGCCAATCTCCGTAGAAGTCGGTGTAGCAGAAAGGTCTGATTTTGTATGATCCTTCTTCCGGGATTGTCCATTCGAATGTGAAGACTGTGGGAACGACCGGCCAGATGGTCTGGTAATCGCTTAGCGGTGACTCGAAGTCGTAGGGCGTTGACTGGTCTTTGTCTATAAGGATTCTGACTTTGCTGTTATAGTATCCTGTCAACAGCGGATGTTTCACGTCGATTTCTACGGTTACAGTTTCTCCTACGGCGAATTCCGTGGTTTCCTGTCCGGACGCGTTTTTTATTCTTACGGCGGATATGTAGGGCATGTTTCTGTCCATCACGACGTTGGTCGTATTTCCTGCCGCTATATCCACATCAACGTTATTGCACCAGAATTCTTCGTTGAAATAAGCCTCCAGCTTGTAATCATTGCCTTCTTCCACGTAGGACCAGTAAACTGTGCCGCTGGAATCCGTCATTTCAGGATCGCCGATCTGATTCCAGTCAGAGTCGTAAAGATAGACCTGCACGCCCTCCTGGGGTGCATCGCCGATATTATTGACGGTCACATGCAATGAGCCGCCTGGAGGCTCGACAGTGATTTGCGTCGAATCGTAGCCGGTATCGTTATCGGAATTGTCATCATTGTCGCAATCGACGATCAGGCCGATATAGTAATCATCGTATGGAATATCGGCAGGCAAATCAGCATGAGAGACGTAGGAATGAGTCGCTCCAGGCGCCAGGCTTGACCTTTGCACATAGCCCAGGTGATGATCGGATGAGGAAATTATCGTATTCAAGGAAGCGTAGAAATCGACTCTGTATGCATCAGAATACGCATCTCCGATGTTCGTTATAACGTTGTCGACGTCCACCGTATCTCCAGGACAATAAATGCCGTCTGCCGCATCGACCGACTGCACAGACAAATCGGAGTAAGCCTGCTGGACGGTGAATTGATTATACTTTTCCATATAATCCCAGTAATCCCCGGCGCCTATGGTTTCCCACAGTCCCCATCCGACATCATAACTTCCCGGATCGGCATCTGACGGAATATCGAAATACCTCACATGATTACTTGTCCCATGCGATGCATCAACATACACGTCGTCGTCGGAATCGCTTATCCAGTCACCGCCTGTTCCGTTTTTTCTGATGGAGCATCCCAGGCCGACATATACGGCGCCGCTATGAGGATTACAAATCCGATAACAGACGGTGATACGACCGCCTGGGGCAATCGTCGAAGGATTCACATAACATCCTGAAGAATTCAAAGACAAATCGGTCAGAACTGATACGGGAACCCCGTCATAACCGACATCATTTGTTTCATTTTCATCATTGGGACAATCTACAATCATTCCGATGTAATAATCGCCCGGATCAATGTCCCCTGGTAATCCGGGCGTCGAATTATAACTGTGTGAAGAACCGCTCGGCAGCTCAGGACGGTTGTAAGCCTGCATAAACCAATCCTGTTCAGAGATGATCGTATTTTCCGAAGCGTAAAAACTGACGGTGTACGGTTCAGAATCGCCTGCTCCTATATTGTCGGTCAGATTGTTTATATTTATCGAATCGCCAGGGTTGTAAGAGCCGTCTGAAGCATGAACATACTGAACCGACAAATCCGCCGGAAGCATGTTCATCGTCACCATGTCATAATCGTTCAAATCAAAAGGATTGCCGATATGTATGTAGTAATAAACCAGGCCGCTTTCCGGCATATTCGGGTAAGGCGTTGAAGGCAAAGTCCAGGTATAATTATTTAAGTAATAATGATCGCCAGGATCGATCGTTACATGCCAGTCCCTGATAATATGATCGTCGGCATCCCATAATATCGTGTCGCTCGATGCGATTATTTTGAACCAGGCATCCGCTGCGGTACCTCCTGAATTGTATACATCAAGATCAACTTGCGCAGTTCCTCCCCAATACCACGGCTCATTCTCGCAATCCCAGTCCTCAATCGTTAGCTCTGCCGCTGAAGGAACTTCGTAATACACATATAGCTGCATAACCTCCAATGTGCCGGTATCGTACTGAGCCGTATCCCTGACCCTGTAATACCAATTTTGAGCAGGATCATCACCGTCAAAAAGACTATACTCCGTTACCGTCTCGTTTATGTCGTCGTCAGAGCCCCCTTCGTTGTCTCTCACCATCCATGTATGACTGGAATTGTAAATTTTTACTTCCAAATCCCCTATGTAACTATGCGTTATCTCATGATGAACTCTGACTTTCGTTACATATGAACCGTCAGGAATCCCACTTGGCGCATTACAATTAATTCCAGTCCAATCGCCGTCAGGTCCGTCCGGAATGTCTATTGAACCTGACCAGTCCCACCATCTAAACTCCTCAAGAATTTCCTTACCGTCCTCTACACCTTTGACGCTCATCTTTCCTGGACTCTCTGTAAAATTGAATATCAGCAATCCATTTGAAGCCGTTTCATCAACCGAAATATTCGTTTTTATGCCTTCGATTTCATACTGTTTGACCTCATCGTTCAGAACTGATGGTTTCTCGGCATTAACAGCTAATACGCTGATAAAAAACAAAAATATTAACGTGATTCGTAAAAATTTACTCATGTGTCGCTCCTCCCTTACCATTATTTGTGAAAAACTCAAAATATTCAGTTTTCTCAATATAAAAAGCAGTGCTTCCTGCTTGTTTTTAAACGCTTTTCTGCACATACGAATGCACAAATACACCATGCCTCCAATCCAAAAATAAAATTTCAATTCTTGCCTCACTATAAACAAACGAAAAAAACGGCATGACGAGACAGAATTTTTTGAATTTTTTTTTATTGAATTCGTTATGTCATTAACTTCAAAGGAAAAAGCGTTAAAAAAAAATAAACGTGTTTTCATCTCGGTCAGCGGACTTAGCGGACATGGCGGACGGAGCGGACCCGGAGGGAGGAAATCAGGACTGTTCAAACCGCATTTACACTTTTTTCAAAACGTTTGACAGTTTGTTTCGG
The DNA here is from genome assembly GCA_964619725.1 of uncultured bacterium. Taxonomy (GTDB): domain Bacteria; phylum CSSED10-310; class CAZUFC01; order CAZUFC01; family CAZUFC01; genus CAZUFC01. The sequence continues at coordinate 104,472 of CAZUFC010000014.1, forward strand.
GGTCGGGGTCGGGGCACGGTATCGTCAAAGTAATTAGTTTTTGTCCATAAACGGCGAATTTTCCCCAATACTGCGTCAGGCTGCGGATTTGCTCAGTCAACGTATATGCATTACCCCTACCTCGCAAATCCTTGTCTTAATTGCTTTAAGATAAATTCGCCCGTTTATG